>NZ_AKJG01000049.1 GCF_000282455.1 Pseudomonas sp. GM74 | reverse complement strand
TGCTGATCAGCTCGGCGTCGGCGTGGTAGTAACCGCCGATGTCCACTGGCTTGCCCTGGACAGCGTTGAGTTCGGCAACGATGGTCGCCTCGTTCTCGGTCAGGGTCTTGGCCAGGGTTGCGAACTGCGCTTGCAGTGCAGTGTCTTCGGTCTGGGCAGCCAGGGCCTGGGCCCAGTACAGCGCCAGGTAGAAGTGGCTGCCGCGGTTGTCGATGTTGCCGACTTTGCGCGATGGCGACTTGTTGTTGTCCAGGAACTGGCCGGTGGCCTGGTCCAGGGTCTTGGCCAGAACCAGCGCCTTGGGGTTGTTGTAGGTCACGCCCAGGTGTTCCAGGGACGCGGCCAGGGCCAGGAATTCACCCAGGGAATCCCAGCGCAGGAAGTTTTCTTCCAGCAGTTGCTGTACGTGCTTCGGTGCCGAACCGCCGGCGCCGGTTTCGAACAGGCCACCGCCGTTCATCAGCGGCACGATCGACAGCATCTTGGCGCTGGTGCCCAGTTCCATGATCGGGAACAGGTCGGTCAGGTAGTCGCGCAGTACGTTGCCGGTTACCGAGATGGTGTCTTTGCCTGCGCGGGTGCGCTGCAGGGTGTACTTCATCGCGTCGACTGGTGCCATGATCTGGATGTCCAGGCCGGCAGTGTCGTGATCCTTCAGGTAAGCCTGAACTTTCTCGATCACTACGCCGTCGTGGGCGCGCATCGGGTCCAGCCAGAAGATCGCCGGGGTCGCGCTTGCGCGAGCACGGTTGACGGCCAGTTTGACCCAGTCCTGGATCGGCGCGTCTTTGGTCTGGCACATGCGGAAGATGTCGCCGGCCTCGACAGCCTGTTCCATCAGCAGGTTGCCCTTGCTGTCGGTGACGCGAACAACGCCGTCAGCCTTGATCTGGAAAGTCTTGTCGTGGGAGCCGTACTCTTCGGCTTTCTTCGCCATCAGGCCAACGTTCGGCACGCTGCCCATGGTGGTCGGATCGAACGCACCGTTGGCTTTGCAATCTTCGATCACAGCCTGGTAGATGGTGGCGTAGCAGCGATCCGGGATCACGGCCTTGGTGTCGTGCAACTGGCCGTCGGTGCCCCACATCTTGCCGGAGTCACGGATCATCGCCGGCATCGAGGCGTCGACGATCACGTCGCTCGGCACGTGCAGGTTGGTGATGCCTTTGTCGGAGTTGACCATCGCCAGGGAAGGGCGAACGGCGTAGACCGCCTGGATGTCAGCTTCGATCTGCGCTTGCTGCTCGGCAGGCAAAGCCTTGATGCGAGCGTACAGGTCGCCGATGCCGTTGTTCAGGTTGAAGCCGATCTGTGCCAGCACGTCAGCGTGCCTGGTCAGTGCGTCTTTATAGAACTCGGCAACGATCTGGCCGAACATGATCGGGTCGGAGACCTTCATCATGGTGGCTTTCAAGTGAACCGACAGCAGCACGCCTTGTGCCTTGGCGTCTTCGATTTCGGCCGCGATGAAGCTGCGCAGGGCGTTTTTGCTCAGTACCGCGCAATCGAGGATCTCACCGGCTTGTACGCTGGTCTTTTCTTTCAGGACGGTGGCGGTGCCGTCTTGAGCGATCAGTTCGATTTTCACGGCGTCAGCGGCGTCGATCAGGGCGGCTTTTTCGCTGCCGTAGAAATCGCCGGTGCTCATGTGCGCGATGTGGGACTTGGAGTCCTTGGCCCATGCGCCCATTTTGTGCGGGTGCTTGCGCGCGTAGTTCTTGACCGACAGCGGTGCGCGGCGGTCGGAGTTGCCTTCACGCAGAACCGGGTTAACGGCGCTGCCCTTGATCTTGTCGTAGCGGGCCTTGGCTTCTTTGTCGGCGTCGCTGGTAACGGTCTCAGGGTAGTCCGGCAGTGCGTAGCCTTGAGCTTGCAGCTCTTTGATCGCGGCTTGCAGTTGCGGAACCGAGGCGCTGATATTCGGCAATTTGATGATGTTGGCTTCAGGCGTAACGGCCAGGGCGCCCAGTTCGGCGAGGTGGTCGGCTACGGCTTTGTCACCCAGTTGCTCGGGGAAGCTGGCCAGGATGCGCCCTGCAAGAGAGATATCGCGGGTTTCAACGGCGATATCAGCCGAGGCGGTGAACGCCTCTACGATAGGCAACAGTGAATAGGTGGCGAGGGCAGGAGCTTCGTCGGTGAAGGTATAGATGATCTTCGAGCGGGTGGGCATATTCGGATTAACTCTCTCTTCTTTGCTAAAGCGTGCGCAGAAACTCGAGGGCGCCGGGTAAGCGCGTTCGTTCAAAGTCATCCATGAGCCGAATATCGAGGTTTCGTTGCTGTGATGTTGGGTGCATCAGTAGGGCGTCAAGCAGTCGGGCTGCGGTAACAGACCGGCTTATCAGGCGTAAACACTCATCGTAGAGCTGTTTCGCCCGTCGTGACCCTTTAGTCAGCGGCGGCATTATACATAGGTAGCTGGCAATCTGCCGATGGTTCATACGCAACGAATGTCGTCCATTGGTCTAAAGGTCGCAGGCGCGAGCAGGGCGTATGGTCATTCGTCGTGCTTGAGTTTGGCGCTTTTCCCTTTGCTTTCAGGCTTGTAGCTCGCGAGTTGCAAGGCTTTGCGGCAGATGGATGGAACATAGGGTTTGCGCGCCGATTCAACTGGGTTACGCTCGAACCAAGCCAGATGTTCAATCCAATCAATGGAGTTCAGCATGGGTTACAAGAAGATTCAGGTTCCAGCCGTCGGCGACAAAATCACCGTCAATGCAGACCATTCTCTCAATGTTCCTAATAACCCGATCATCCCCTTCATCGAAGGTGACGGCATTGGTGTCGACATCAGCCCGGTCATGATCAAGGTTGTCGATGCTGCTGTTAAGAAGGCTTATGGTGGCGAGCGCAAGATTTCCTGGATGGAAGTGTACGCCGGGGAGAAAGCGACTCAGGTTTACGATCAGGACACCTGGCTGCCTCAGGAAACCCTGGACGCGGTCAAGGATTACGTGGTTTCCATCAAGGGCCCGCTGACCACCCCGGTCGGTGGCGGCATCCGTTCCCTGAACGTGGCCCTGCGTCAGCAACTCGACCTGTACGTCTGCCTGCGTCCGGTGCGCTGGTTCGAAGGCGTGCCTAGCCCGGTCAAGAAGCCAGGCGATGTCGACATGACCATCTTCCGCGAGAACTCCGAAGACATCTACGCGGGCATCGAGTGGAAGGCCGGTACGCCGGAAGCCACCAAGGTCATCAAGTTCCTGAAAGAAGAAATGGGCGTCACCAAGATCCGTTTCGACGAGAACTGCGGTATCGGCGTCAAGCCGGTGTCCCTGCAAGGCACCAAGCGTCTGGCGCGCAAGGCCCTGCAGTATGTGGTCGACAACGATCGCGATTCGCTGACCATCGTGCACAAAGGCAACATCATGAAGTTCACCGAAGGTGCCTTCAAGGAATGGGCCTACGAAGTGGCGGCTGAAGAGTTCGGCGCGACCCTGCTCGACGGCGGTCCGTGGATGCAGTTCAAGAACCCTAAAACCGGCAAGAACGTCATCGTCAAGGATGCCATCGCCGACGCCATGCTCCAGCAGATCCTGCTGCGCCCGGCCGAGTACGATGTGATCGCCACCCTGAACCTGAACGGCGACTACCTCTCCGATGCCCTCGCGGCGGAAGTGGGCGGTATCGGTATTGCGCCAGGCGCCAACCTGTCCGACACCGTGGCCATGTTCGAAGCCACCCACGGTACCGCGCCGAAGTACGCCGGCAAGGACCAGGTCAACCCGGGTTCGCTGATCCTGTCCGCTGAAATGATGCTGCGCCACATGGGCTGGACCGAAGCGGCCGACCTGATCATCAAGGGTACCAACGGCGCGATTTCCGCCAAGACCGTGACCTATGACTTCGAACGTCTGATGGAAGGCGCCAAACTGGTGTCGTCTTCCGGCTTCGGTGATGCGCTGATCTCGCACATGTAAGAAAACGCAGGCACACAAAAACCGCCTGATTCAAGAAGTTGAGCCAGGCGGTTTTTTTATGGCTGGTTGACGCGGCGGTGTTAAACCGAAACAGTCTGCTCAGGTAACTGTGTCGCGGTTTTCGAGGCATCCACCGGATTGCCGATGTTGACCGCGTGCAGGCCTTTGGGGCCCTGGATGATATCGAATACGACAGCTTGCCCGGCTTTCAGGGTTTTATAACCATCCATTTTAATAGCTGAGTAGTGGGCAAACAGATCTTCTGTCTTGCCTTCCTCGTTGATGAATCCGTAACCCTTGGCATTGTTGAACCACTTCACCTTGCCGACAGCCATACCCAACTCCCTCTGCAACAGACTCCATCACTGGAGTATCATCCAGTACATCCGCAGTCGAATCTGTAAATAAGATTGACTCCGCGGACCTTTTTTACCCACTGTGGGCTCTATTGGTTGTAACACCCTTTTGCCGATAGTCAAGCTGACCCGGCAGTCGGAGTTGAAAACGCTGATAGCCGCCCCCACCACTGTATTTGAACCACTGACGAACCTTTCTTTCCATGCATGCAATCAGCCAGATTCGACTAACATTCAATCAGGATCGCCCTGATTTACACGACGACGATTCCACGGGCATTGCTGTTCAGGAGGCAAAGCCTGCACTGCAGGCGCCGCCGATGTACAAGGTGGTTTTGTTCAATGATGACTACACACCGATGGATTTCGTCGTCGAAGTGCTCGAGGTGTTTTTTAACCTGAATCGCGAGCTGGCGACCAAGGTCATGCTGGCCGTCCACACGGAAGGGCGGGCAGTATGTGGAGTGTTTACCCGCGACATCGCGGAGACCAAGGCCATGCAGGTCAACCAGTACGCCAGGGAAAGCCAGCATCCGCTACTCTGTGAAATCGAGAAGGACGGTTAATCGCCGACCACTTGGGTATGAGGTGAAGCTATGTTAAACCGCGAGCTCGAAGTCACCCTCAATCTTGCCTTCAAGGAGGCCCGTTCGAAGCGTCATGAGTTCATGACCGTCGAACACCTCTTGCTGGCCCTATTGGACAATGAGGCTGCCGCCACCGTTTTGCGTGCGTGCGGCGCAAACCTCGACAAACTCAAGCATGACCTGCAGGAGTTCATCGACTCCACCACGCCATTGATCCCGGTTCATGACGAGGATCGTGAAACCCAGCCAACCCTGGGCTTCCAGCGTGTACTGCAGCGTGCTGTGTTTCATGTACAGAGCTCGGGCAAACGCGAAGTGACTGGTGCCAACGTGCTGGTCGCGATCTTCAGTGAGCAAGAGAGTCAGGCGGTGTTCCTGCTGAAACAGCAGAGCGTTGCCCGTATAGATGTCGTCAACTACATCGCCCATGGCATTTCCAAGGTGCCGGGGCATGGCGATCACTCTGAAGGTGAGCAAGATATGCAGGACGACGAGGGTGGTGAGTCTTCTTCCTCGGGCAATCCCCTGGATGCTTATGCCAGCAACCTCAATGAACTGGCGCGCCAGGGTCGTATCGATCCGTTGGTGGGGCGTGAGCTGGAAGTCGAGCGTGTCGCGCAGATCCTGGCGCGTCGGCGTAAAAACAATCCGCTGCTGGTGGGCGAGGCCGGCGTGGGTAAAACCGCGATTGCCGAAGGCCTGGCCAAGCGCATTGTCGACAACCAGGTGCCGGACCTGCTGGCCAACAGCGTGGTTTACTCACTCGACCTGGGTGCCTTGCTGGCCGGTACCAAATACCGTGGCGATTTCGAGAAGCGCTTCAAGGCGTTGCTCAATGAGCTGAAAAAGCGTCCGCAGGCGATCCTGTTCATCGACGAGATCCACACCATCATTGGTGCGGGTGCCGCGTCCGGTGGCGTCATGGACGCCTCGAACCTGCTCAAGCCGCTGCTGTCCTCGGGTGATATCCGTTGCATCGGTTCGACCACCTTCCAGGAATTTCGCGGCATCTTCGAGAAGGACCGTGCCTTGGCCCGGCGTTTCCAGAAGGTCGATGTGTCGGAGCCTTCGGTGGAAGACACCATCGGTATCCTGCGCGGCCTCAAAGGGCGCTTCGAACAGCATCACAATATCGAATACAGCGATGAAGCCTTGCGCGCCGCTGCTGAACTGGCTTCGCGCTATATCAATGACCGGCACATGCCGGACAAGGCGATCGATGTGATTGACGAGGCGGGTGCCTACCAGCGCCTGCAACCGATCGAAATGCGCGTTAAACGCATCGAAGTGCCTCAGGTCGAGGACATCGTCGCGAAAATCGCGCGGATTCCGCCTAAGCACGTCACCAGCTCCGACAAGGAATTGTTGCGTAACCTTGAGCGTGACCTGAAGTTGACCGTGTTCGGTCAGGATGCCGCGATCGACTCCCTGGCAACCGCGATCAAGTTGTCCCGTGCCGGCCTCAAGTCCCCTGACAAGCCTGTCGGTTCGTTCCTGTTCGCAGGGCCTACCGGTGTCGGTAAAACCGAAGCGGCGCGTCAGTTGGCCAAAGCGTTGGGTGTTGAGCTGATTCGTTTCGACATGTCCGAATACATGGAGCGCCACACCGTATCGCGTCTGATCGGTGCGCCTCCAGGCTATGTCGGATTCGATCAGGGTGGTCTGCTGACCGAAGCCATCACCAAGCAGCCACACTGCGTGCTGTTGCTCGATGAGATCGAGAAGGCGCATCCGGAAGTCTTCAACCTGCTGTTGCAGGTCATGGACCACGGTACGTTGACCGATAACAACGGGCGCAAGGCGGATTTCCGTAACGTGATCGTCATCATGACGACCAATGCTGGTGCCGAGACTGCAGCCCGTGCTTCGATCGGTTTCACCTATCAGGATCACTCGTCCGATGCGATGGAAGTGATCAAGAAGAGCTTCACGCCGGAATTCCGCAACCGTCTGGACACCATCATCCAGTTTGGTCGCCTCAGCCATGAGGTCATCAAGAGCGTGGTGGACAAGTTCCTTACCGAACTTCAGGCGCAACTGGAGGACAAGCGCGTGTTGCTGGAGGTCACCGATGCGGCCCGCAACTGGCTGGCCGAAGGTGGTTACGACGCGGCGATGGGTGCTCGCCCGATGGCTCGCCTGATCCAGGACAAGATCAAGCGTCCGCTGGCGGAGGAGATTCTCTTTGGCGAACTGGCCGAGCATGGCGGTGTGGTACACATCGACATCAAGGACGGCGAGCTGACCTTCGAGTTCGAGACCACGGCCGAGATGGCCTGACGTTAAACCGCAATAAAGCAAAAAGGCGCCGGTTGGCGCCTTTTTGCTGTCTGTAGGTCATACACAAATCCAGTGTGGGAGCGGGCTTGGTGTGATGGCAGCTAAATCGCGCACAAACAAAAACGCCCGGCATAAGCCGGGCGTCTTGTATTGACTTGATTAGCGAGCGCGGTAAGTGATACGCCCTTTGCTCAAGTCATAGGGAGTCAGCTCTACGCGCACTTTGTCGCCGGTAAGAATACGGATGTAGTTCTTGCGCATCTTGCCGGAGATGTGCGCGGTTACGACGTGCCCATTTTCCAACTCCACACGAAACATGGTGTTGGGCAGGGTGTCGACGACAGTGCCTTCCATTTCGAAGCTGTCTTCTTTCGACATGCAGTAAAGCCCTCGGTGTCCAATGAATGGCCCGGTGCAACTGCGCCAGGCAAAAGCGGCGTGCATTGTGCCCGAAAAGTGGGGTTTAAGCCAAGGGGTTTAGGGCCTGCTCTAGTTTAGAACCACCCAGCGCTGATTAATCAGCAACTCAATAGGGCGATATTGAGTCTTGTAGTTCATTTTTTTGCAGTTTTTGATCCAGTAGCCGAGGTAGACCGCTTCCAGTCCCAGTCGCCGGGCCTCGGCGATTTGCCAGAGGATCGCATAGCGCCCAAGGCTGCGGCGCTCTTCGGCCGGTTCGTAGAAGGTGTAGACCGCCGAAAGACCGTTCGGCAGCAAATCGGTCACGGCGACGGCCAGCAGTCGGCCGTTCAGGCGAAATTCATAAAATCTTGAAAACGGCAGGTCCCGCACCAGGAATGTCGAAAACTGGTCGCGACTCGGCGGATACATGTCCCCATCGGCGTGACGCTGTTCGATATAGCGCTGGTAAAGGTCGAAGTACTCTTCGTTGAAGCCGGGCCTGGCCGGACGCACCTGCAAATCCATGTTGCGCTTGAAGATGCGTTTCTGTTGCCGGTTGGGCGTGAACTGCCCCACGGGAATGCGCGCCGGAACGCAGGCATTGCAATTCTGGCAATGCGGCCGATAGAGATGATCGCCACTGCGACGAAACCCCATCTCCGACAGGTCTGCGTAGACATGCACATCCATGGGCTGGCTAGGGTCGAGAAACAGGGTTGTGGCCTGCTCCTCGGGCAGATAACTGCAAGAGTGCGGCTGAGTGGCATAGAACTTCAAACGCGCCAACTCGGTCATGATCAACCCTCGGGATAATGCTTTTGAATAAGTGTAAGCCACACGGGAGAAAGTCGCTCAGCAAACCCAGGTGGCGGTGTTGGGTTGGTCCAGGTGCCTGACCAGATAGCTCGCAAATTCGCGGCGGGGTATCGCTCGGGCGCCCAGGCTGTGCAGGTGGTCGGTGGGCATCTGGCAATCGATCAGCACGAAGCCTGAGTCTTTCAGATGGCGG
This sequence comes from Pseudomonas sp. GM74, assembly GCF_000282455.1. GTDB lineage: Bacteria > Pseudomonadota > Gammaproteobacteria > Pseudomonadales > Pseudomonadaceae > Aquipseudomonas. Next base: position 77,897 of record NZ_AKJG01000049.1, on the reverse strand, counting down.
ACCAGTGTGGCAAAGCCGAATTTCGAGGCGTTGTCAGCGAGGCTGAACATGGACTCGCCGAAAAACAACTGGCCCATTGCCAGGCCATACAATCCGCCGACCAGTTCATCTCCGTCCCAGACTTCCACCGAGTGCGCATGCCCGCGCCTGTGCAACTCGATATAAGCGTCCTGCATGGCCTCGGTGATCCAGGTGCCGTCAGCGTATTCCCGGGGGGCTGCACAGGCGCGGATGACGGCGGCGAAGTCCTGGTCAAAGGTCACTTGGTAGCGTTGCTGGCGCAGCAGTTTGTTCAGGCTGCGCGAGACGTGCAATTCGTCGGGAAACAGAACCGTGCGTGGGTCCGGCGACCACCAGAGGATCGGCTGGCCTTCGGAAAACCACGGGAAGCAGCCGTGGCGATAAGCCGAGATCAGCCGATCGGCGGACAGGTCGCCACCGGCAGCCAGAAGCCCGTTGGGGTCGCGCATGGCCTTTTCCAGCGGTGGGAAATGCAAGGTGTTGCGTTGTAACCAAGTCAGCATGGCATCCGGGCTTGCAGAAGGGGAGGGCAGTGGCGGGCTTTGGCCCGCCATAAAGTTTGCCTTTAAACGGCAGGAATGTCGTCGAGGTATTTTTCAGCGTCCAGCGCCGCCATGCAACCAGCCCCGGCAGACGTAACCGCCTGGCGATAAACGTGGTCGGCCACGTCGCCGGCGGCAAACACCCCGGCAATCGCGGTGGCGGTGGCATCGCCTTCGCTGCCACCCTTGACCAGCAGATACCCGTCGCGCATTTTCAGTTGGCCCGTGAACAGGTCGGTATTGGGTTTGTGGCCGATGGCGATAAATACCCCGGCCAGCGGCAGCTCCTTCGTTTCGCCGGTATGGCTGTCGCGCAGGCGGGCGCCGGTCACGCCGCTGGCATCGCCGAGCACTTCGTCCAGGTTCTGGTTCCAGTGCAGGCGGATATTGCCGTTGGCGGCTTTTTCGAAGAGTTTGTCCTGGAGGATCTTCTCCGAGCGCAGCTTGTCGCGGCGGTGAATCAGGTGCACTTCCTTGGCGATGTTCGACAGGTACAAGGCTTCCTCGACCGCCGTATTACCGCCGCCGACCACCGCAACCACCTGATTGCGATAGAAAAACCCATCGCAGGTCGCGCATGCCGACACCCCTTTGCCGGCAAACGCTTCTTCCGACGGCAGGCCCAGGTATTGCGCGGATGCACCGGTGGCAATGATCAAGGCGTCGCAGGTGTAGGTGCCGCCATCGCCAATCAGCTCGAACGGCCGTTGTTGCAACTTGGCGGTGTGGATGTGGTCGTAAACGATCTCGGTGGCAAAGCGTTCGGCGTGTTTTTGCATGCGATCCATCAGCACCGGTCCGGTCAGGCCTTCAACGTCCCCTGGCCAGTTGTCCACTTCGACGGTGGTGGTGAGTTGGCCGCCTGCCTGGATGCCGGTAATGACAACGGGCTTGAGGTTGGCGCGGGCGGCATAAACGGCCGCGCTGTAACCAGCGGGGCCGGAGCCCAGGATAATCAGGCGTGAATGCTTCGCTTCGCTCATAAAAACACCTCATAAGCCTTTGTCACAAAAGAGAATGCATGCTCAAATTGAACAGCATGTCATGTGCTGTTGACTATGCTACACCCAAGGGTCTCAAGCATGGCGTCGTGCGTACAAACCCGTACAATGCCCTGCGTGTTACATATATTCAGTGCGCACCATGTTTATAAAAACCGGGGCGCAGTGTTAAAAGTAGTCCCGGTAACGCGTGTTAACTTTTTTACCTGCCTGGATTGGGCAGTTTTTTCGCGGTTTTTTGGCAGCTTTTATAGACATTCACCAGATGGACGCGCCACTGGCGCAGGAAAAGAAGCGTTTTGAAGAAATCCACCGCAGCACCTAAACCAGCCGTCGTACCGCTCTGGCGCCAGCACTTGCACTACCGACTCAAGGAAGGTGCGCTGATTGCCATCGGTGCCTTGTGCCTGTTCCTGATGATGGCCTTGTTGACCTACGGCAAGGACGATCCGGGCTGGAGTCATAACAGCAAGATCGACGACGTGCAGAACTTCGGCGGGCCAGCGGGCTCCTATAGCGCCGATATCCTGTTCATGGTGCTGGGTTACTTCGCCTACATCTTCCCGTTGCTGCTGGCCGTCAAGGCGTACCAGATCTTCCGCCAACGTCACGAACCGTGGCAGTGGAGCGGCTGGTTGTTCTCCTGGCGCCTGATCGGCCTTGTGTTCCTGGTGCTGTCGGGCGCCGCGCTGGCCCATATCCATTTCCATGCCGCGACCGGTCTGCCGGCCGGTGCGGGCGGTGCGCTGGGGGAAAGCCTCGGCGAACTGGCCAGGAACGCCCTGAATATCCAGGGCAGCACGCTGTTGTTCATTGCCTTGTTCCTGTTCGGCCTGACCGTGTTTACCGACCTGTCGTGGTTCAAGGTGATGGACATCACCGGCAAGATCACCCTCGACTTGTTCGAACTGTTCCAGGGCGCCGCCAATCGCTGGTGGGCGGCCCGTACCGAGCGCAAACAACTGGTTGCCCAGTTGCGTGAAGTCGACGACCGCATGGATGAAGTGGTCGCGCCGACCGTCACCGACAAGCGCGAGCAGGCCAAGGTCAAGGAGCGCCTGATCGAACGTGAGCAAGCCCTGAGCAAGCACATGTCCGAGCGCGAGAAGCAGGTGCCGCCGGTGATTGCGCCCGCGCCGCCAAAGCCTGCCGCACCGAGCAAACGCGTCGAAAAAGAGAAGCAGGCGCCGCTGTTCGTCGACAGCGCCGTGGAAGGCACCTTGCCGCCGATCTCGATTCTCGATCCGGCGGAAAAGAAACAGCTCAACTACTCCCCTGAATCCCTGGCTGCGGTTGGCCACTTGCTGGAAATCAAGCTCAAGGAATTCGGCGTTGAAGTCGCGGTGGATTCGATTCACCCGGGCCCGGTGATCACCCGTTACGAAATCCAGCCGGCCGCTGGCGTCAAGGTCAGCCGTATCTCCAACCTGGCCAAAGACCTGGCCCGTTCCCTGGCAGTGACCAGCGTGCGCGTGGTGGAAGTGATTCCGGGCAAGACCACGGTCGGTATCGAGATTCCCAACGAAGACCGGCAGATCGTGCGTTTCTCCGAGGTGCTGTCGACCCCCGAGTACGACAACTTCAAGTCGCCGGTCACCCTGGCCCTGGGTCACGACATCGGCGGCAAGCCGGTCATCACCGACCTTGCGAAAATGCCGCACTTGCTGGTGGCCGGTACCACCGGTTCCGGTAAATCGGTGGGTGTGAACGCGATGATCCTGTCGATCCTGTTCAAGTCCGGCCCGGAAGACGCCAAGCTGATCATGATCGACCCGAAAATGCTTGAACTGTCGATCTACGAAGGCATTCCGCATCTGCTGTGTCCGGTGGTCACCGACATGAAGGACGCCGCCAACGCGCTGCGCTGGAGCGTTGCCGAGATGGAGCGACGCTACAAGCTGATGGCCAAGATGGGTGTGCGAAACCTGTCGGGCTTCAACGCCAAGGTCAAGGAAGCTCAGGACGCCGGCGAGCCGTTGAGCGATCCGCTGTACAAGCGCGAAAGCATCCACGACGAAGCGCCGCTCCTGCAAAAGCTGCCGACCATCGTGGTGGTGGTCGACGAATTCGCCGACATGATGATGATCGTCGGCAAGAAGGTCGAAGAACTGATCGCCCGTATTGCGCAGAAAGCTCGTGCGGCCGGTATCCACTTGATCCTCGCGACCCAGCGTCCGTCGGTGGACGTGATCACCGGTCTGATCAAGGCCAACATCCCGACTCGCATGGCGTTCCAGGTGTCGAGCAAGATCGACTCGCGGACCATCATCGACCAGGGCGGTGCGGAACAACTGCTGGGCCACGGTGACATGCTCTACATGCCGCCGGGTACCAGTCTGCCGATTCGTGTTCACGGTGCTTTCGTGTCCGACGATGAGGTTCACCGCGTGGTGGAAGCCTGGAAGCTGCGGGGCGCGCCGGAATACAACGACGACATTCTCAATGGCGTCGAAGAGGCGGGCAGCGGCTTTGAAGGCAGCAGCGGTGGCGGCGACGGTGATGATCCCGAGGCCGACGCGCTGTACGACGAAGCGGTCCAGTTCGTGCTGGAAAGCCGTCGCGCCTCCATTTCCGCGGTTCAGCGCAAGCTGAAGATCGGCTATAACCGCGCCGCGCGCATGATCGAAGCCATGGAAATGGCCGGGGTCGTGACGTCCATGAACACCAACGGTTCGCGTGAAGTCCTGGCCCCTGGCCCGGTGCGCGACTGACCCGAGTATGAAAGGGGTGGTGCCTTTGGCGCCGCCCGCACTCCCACGAATGTTATGAGGACTCCCATGCGTCTGATCCGCATGCTGTTGCTGCCGGTACTGGCCTTGACCACGCTCCAGGCTAACGCCGATGACAAGGACGTGGCACGCCTGACCCAACTGCTGGAAAAATCCCAGACCCTGACCGCACGCTTCTCGCAACTGACCCTTGATGGCACCGGCACCCAGTTGCAGGAAACCGCCGGCGAGATGTCCCTGCAGCGTCCGGGCCTGTTCTACTGGCACACCGATGCGCCGGCCGAACAGACCATGATCTCCGATGGCAAGAAAGTCACCCTGTGGGACCCGGACCTGGAACAGGCCACCATCAAGAACCTCGACCAGCGCCTGACCCAGACCCCGGCCTTGCTGTTGTCCGGTGACGTGTCCAAGATCAGCCAGAGCTTCGACATCAGTGCCAAGGAAGCCGGCGGCGTGATCGACTTCACCCTCAAGCCGAAGACCAAGGACACGCTATTCGACAGCCTGCGCCTGTCGTTCCGCAATGGCCTGGTCAATGATATGCAACTGATCGACAGCGTCGGCCAGCGCACCAATATCCTGTTCACCGGGGTGAAGGCCAACGAGCCGATCCCGGCGTCCAAATTCAAGTTCGACATCCCCAAGGGTGCCGATGTAATTCAGGAGTAAAACACCGAACCTGTGGGAGCGGGCTTGCCCGCGATGGCGTCGGGTCAGATAGCACTGATGTTGAAAGTGATGCCCCCATCGCGGGCAAGCCCGCTCCCACAGGGATCGTGATGTTCAGTATTTAGTTGATCGGCATCAGAACCCAGTGAGGTTTCATAGGTAGTCATGGACCTGTTTCGCAGCACCCCCATCGCCCAGCCATTGGCCGCCCGACTGCGTGCGGCCAATCTGGACGAGTACGTCGGTCAGGAACACGTGCTCGCTCGCGGCAAGCCCTTGCGTGAAGCGCTGGAGCAGGGTGCCCTGCACTCGATGATTTTCTGGGGCCCGCCCGGTGTCGGCAAAACCACCCTGGCGCGATTGCTCGCGGAAGTCTCGGATGCGCATTTCGAAACGGTCTCGGCGGTGCTGGCCGGGGTCAAGGAGATCCGCCAGTCGGTGGAAATCGCCAAGCAGCAGGCCGCGCAGTACGGCCGCCGCACCATCCTGTTCGTCGACGAAGTGCATCGATTCAACAAGTCCCAGCAGGATGCGTTCCTGCCTTATGTCGAGGACGGCACGCTGATTTTCATCGGCGCGACCACGGAAAACCCTTCGTTCGAACTCAACAACGCCTTGCTGTCGCGGGCGCGTGTCTATGTGCTCAAAAGCCTCGACGAAGCGGCCCTGCGCAAACTGGTGCAGCGCGCGCTGACCGAAGAGCGGGGCCTGGGCAAGCGCAACCTGACCCTCAGCGATGAAGGCTTCCAGATGCTGCTGTCGGCTGCAGACGGCGATGGTCGACGCCTGCTCAACCTGCTGGAAAACGCCTCTGACCTGGCCGAAGACAACAGCGAAATCGGCACCGAGTTCCTGCAAAGCCTGCTCGGAGACACCCGTCGACGCTTCGACAAGGGTGGCGAAGCGTTCTACGACCAGATATCCGCGCTGCACAAATCGGTGCGTGGCTCCAACCCCGACGGCGCGCTGTACTGGTTCGCGCGCATGATCGACGGCGGTTGCGACCCGCTGTACCTGGCCCGGCGCGTGGTGCGCATGGCCAGCGAAGACATCGGCAATGCCGACCCGCGAGCCCTGAGCCTGTGCCTGGCGGCCTGGGAAGTGCAGGAGCGCCTCGGCAGCCCAGAGGGCGAGTTGGCTGTGGCCCAGGCCATCACCTATCTGGCCTGCGCGCCAAAGAGCAACGCGGTGTACATGGGTTTCAAGACCGCATTGCGCGCCGCCGCCGAGCACGGCTCGCTGGAAGTGCCGCTGCACCTGCGCAATGCGCCGACCAAGCTTATGAAACAGTTGGGGTACGGCGATGAATACCGTTATGCCCACGATGAGCCGGACGCCTATGCCGCTGGCGAAGACTATTTCCCGGAAGAACTCGACCCGATCCCGTTCTATCAGCCCGTGCCCCGTGGCCTGGAGTTGAAGATCGGCGAAAAACTCAATCACCTGGCGAAACTCGACCGTTTAAGCCCAAGGCAGCGGAGAAAATAGTGCTTCCCTTGATCGTTGCGGTTTCCGTCGGCGGGATGGCCGGCACGTTGTTGCGCTTCGCCACGGGCAACTGGATCAACGCGAATTGGCCGCGGCACTTCTATACCGCGACGCTGGCCGTTAATATCGTGGGCTGTTTGCTGATCGGCGTTCTATACGGTCTGTTTTTGATACGCCCGGAGGTGCCCATCGAGGTGCGCGCCGGGTTGATGGTCGGCTTCCTCGGGGGGCTGACGACTTTTTCATCCTTTTCACTGGATACGGTACGCCTGCTGGAAAGCGGGCAAGTGCCGCTGGCCCTGGGCTATGCGGCGCTCAGCGTATTCGGCGGGCTGCTTGCCACCTGGGCCGGCCTGTCCTTGACCAAACTTTGATAAACGAGAAACCGACATGCTCGATTCCAAACTGTTACGTAGCAACCTTCAGGACGTAGCGGACCGCCTGGCATCCCGTGGCTATACCCTGGATGTTGCGCGCATCGAAGCGCTGGAAGAACAGCGCAAGACCGTCCAGACCCGCACCGAAGCACTGCAGGCTGAACGTAATGCGCGCTCCAAATCCATCGGTCAGGCCAAGCAGCGCGGCGAAGACATCGCGCCGTTGATGGCGGACGTCGAGCGCATGGCGGGCGAATTGAGCGCCGGTAAAGTCGAACTGGACGCGATCCAGACCGATCTGGACTCTATCCTGCTGGGTATCCCCAACTTGCCGCATGAATCGGTACCGGTCGGCGAAGACGAAGACGGCAACGTCGAAGTGCGCCGCTGGGGCACTCCGAAGGCCTTCGATTTCCCGGTTCAGGACCACGTGGCCCTGGGCGAGAAATTCGGCTGGCTGGACTTCGAAACCGCCGCCAAGCTGTCCGGTGCCCGTTTCGCCCTGCTGCGTGGCCCGATTGCCCGTCTGCATCGCGCCCTGGCGCAGTTCATGATCAACCTGCACGTCACCGAACATGGCTACGAAGAGGCCTACACGCCTTATCTGGTTCAGGCTCCCGCGCTGCAAGGCACCGGCCAGTTGCCGAAGTTCGAAGAAGACCTGTTCAAGATCGCACGCGAAGGCGAAGCCGACCTGTACCTGATCCCGACCGCCGAAGTGTCGCTGACCAACATCGTCGCCGGCGAAATCGTCGATTCGAAACTGTTGCCGATCAAGTTCGTTGCCCACACGCCGTGCTTTCGCAGTGAAGCCGGTGCATCGGGCCGTGACACCCGCGGCATGATCCGTCAGCACCAGTTCGACAAGGTCGAGATGGTGCAGATCGTCGAGCCGTCGAAATCCATGGAAGCGCTGGAAGGCCTGACCGCCAACGCCGAGAAAGTCCTGCAACTGCTGGAACTGCCTTACCGCACCCTGGCGCTGTGCACCGGCGACATGGGCTTCAGCGCGGTCAAGACCTACGACCTGGAAGTGTGGATCCCGAGCCAGGACAAGTACCGCGAAATCTCGTCGTGCTCCAACTGTGGCGACTTCCAGGCCCGCCGCATGCAGGCGCGTTTCCGCAACCCGGAAACCGGCAAGCCGGAACTGGTGCACACCCTGAACGGTTCCGGTCTTGCAGTGGGTCGTACCCTGGTGGCGGTGCTCGAGAACTATCAGCAGGCCGACGGTTCGATCCGCGTGCCTGAAGTCCTCAAGCCGTACATGGGTGGCCTCGAGGTCATCGGCTAAATGAAATATCTGCCGCTGTTTCACAACCTTCGCGGCAGTCGTGTGTTGGTCGTCGGCGGGGGGGAGATTGCCTTGCGCAAATCCCGCCTGCTGGCCGATGCCGGTGCGCTGCTGCGGGTGGTTGCACCTGAAATCGAAGCGCAACTGCGCGAACTGGTTGCCGGCAGCGGTGGCGAGTGCCTGTTACGTGGCTATGCCGAGGCGGATCTGGACGGTTGCGGGCTGATCATTGCCGCCACCGACGACGAAACGCTGAACGCACAAGTCTCCGCCGATGCCCATCGGCGTTGCGTGCCGGTCAACGTGGTGGACGCGCCAGCCCTGTGCAGCGTGATCTTCCCGGCCATCGTCGACCGTTCTCCGTTGATCATTGCCGTGTCCAGCGGCGGCGATGCGCCGGTGCTGGCGCGTTTGATCCGCGCCAGGATCGAAACCTGGATTCCTTCCACCTACGGTCACCTGGCCGGGCTGGCTGCGCGCTTTCGCCATCAGGTCAAAGGCCTGTTTCCGGATGTGCAGCAGCGTCGGGCGTTCTGGGAAGATGTTTTCCAGGGACCGATTGCCGACCGCCAACTGGCCGGGCAGGGCGGTGAAGCCCAGCGGTTGCTCCAGGCGAAAATCGACGGCGAAGCGCCAGTGGCGACCGGTGAGGTCTATCTGGTGGGCGCAGGGCCAGGTGATCCGGACCTGCTGACGTTCAAGGCATTGCGTCTGATGCAGCAAGCCGACGTGGTGCTTTACGACCGTTTGGTGGCACCGGCGATTCTCGAACTGTGCCGTCGCGACGCCGAGCGGGTCTACGTCGGCAAGCGCCGAGCCGATCACGCGGTGCCGCAGGATCAGATCAACCAGCAGTTGGTGGACCTGGCCAAGCAAGGCAAGCGCGTGGTGCGATTGAAGGGCGGTGATCCGTTCATCTTCGGTCGAGGGGGTGAGGAGATCGAAGAACTGGCGGCCCATGGCATCCCGTTCCAGGTCGTGCCGGGGATCACGGCGGCCAGCGGGTGCGCGGCCTATGCCGGGATTCCGCTGACCCACCGCGATTATGCGCAGTCGGTGCGCTTCATCACGGGCCACCTCAAGGACGGCTCCAGCGATTTGCCATGGGCCGATCTGGTGGCCCCGGCGCAAACTCTGGTGTTCTACATGGGGCTGGTGGGCTTGCCGATCATCTGCGAGCAGTTGATCAAGCATGGCCGCGCCGCCGATACCCCGGCGGCATTGATCCAGCAGGGCACCACGGTCAACCAGCGCGTGTTTACCGGCACCCTGGCGGACCTGCCACGCCTGGTGGCGGAGCATGAAGTGCATGCGCCGACATTGGTGATCGTCGGTGAAGTGGTGCAACTGCGCGAGAAACTGGCGTGGTTTGAAGGGGCTCAGGGGCAGGTCTAGAGACCGAGTCGACCCCATTCGCGAGCAAGCCCGCTCCCACATTGGATTCGTGAACGACACAAATCCCCTGTGGGAGCGGGCTTGCTCGCGAAGAGGCCCTCAAAGCCAGTGTGAAGCTCAGGCCTTGCGCCAAACCCCTTTCCCGCTCAACCGCTCCCGATCATGGGCCACGGTGAAGTCCTGGGCCGGACCTTTGGGCACCACACCCGTCGGGTTGATGGTGCGGTGGCTGGCGTAGTAGTGGTTCTTGATGTGTTCAAAATCCACCGTCTCGGCAATCCCCGGCCACTGATAAATCTCCCGCAGCCAGTTCGACAGGTTCGGATAATCCGCGATCCGCCGCAGGTTGCACTTGAAGTGCCCGTAGTACACCGCATCGAAGCGAATCAGCGTGGTGAACAGACGGATGTCCGCTTCGGTCAGGTACTCGCCAGCCAGATAGCGGTTGGCGCCCAGCAGCAGCTCCAGGCGGTCCAGTTCGGCAAACACCTCATCGAAGGCTTGTTCATAAGCCTGTTGCGAGGTGGCAAATCCGGCGCGGTACACGCCATTGTTCACCGCCGGATAAATCCGCTCGTTCAACGCATCGATCTCACCGCGCAGCGGCGCCGGGTAGAAGTCCAGGTCGTTACCGGTCAGATCGTCGAAGGCGCCATTGAACATGCGGATGATTTCCGATGATTCATTGTTGACGATGCGCTTGTGCTGTTTGTCCCACAGCACCGGTACGGTGACGCGGCCGGTGTAGTCGGTGGTGTCGGCGGTGTAGCGCTGGTGCATGTAGTCGAAGTGATCGAGCTTGTCGCCGGTCGAACCGAGGGGCTGGTCGAAGGTCCAGCCGTTTTCCAGCATCAACCAGCTGACCACCGAAACGTCGATCAGATTTTCCAGGCCTTTGAGTTTACGCAGGATCAGCGTGCGATGGGCCCACGGACAGGCCAGGGACACGTACAGGTGATAGCGCCCGGGCTCGGCCGCAAAACCGCCGACGCCGGTCGTTCCCGGCTTGCCGTCAGCGGTCAACCAGTTGCGACGCTGCGCCTGTTCGCGCTGGAACGCGCCGTCCTTGCTGCTCTCGTACCACTTGTCCTGCCAGCGGCCATCCACTAACAAACCCATGTTCAAGACTCCCGAAACCCGTAATCGATGGAGTCGAGTCTATTCCGATGAGTTCGCACAAAAAGCGCAAAGTTCGGGCGCAAATGATCGATTAAATCGATTTGTCCCGCGCGGCCCAGTATTTTTCAGCGGTTTCGAAGGCCTGTTCGCGGCTCTGTCCCAGGCCGCGCAGGGCCAGGGCCATGGTCGAGATCAGGGCCATTTGCGGGTAGCTGTCGACCACATCGCCACGCCAGACCGCTTTCAAATGTTCAGGCTCAAGCGAGGCCGGTTTGACGTGACGCTGCGCCGACAACTGCGGCCATTCCTCGTCCCAGCTCTCGCCCCCGGTGGTGCCGTACAGGTGGCTGTCGGCGTCCGGGTTGATCTCGATCTCGCCGCCATCGCCTTTGACGACAATGGCGGTGTCACCCAGCAGGCCGCTGGCATCGCGATGCACCGCCTGATAGCCCGGGTGGAAAATGCTCTGCAGGCCGCAACGGGCGCCCAGCGGATTGAGAATCCGCGCCAGGGAGTGGATCGGCGAACGCAGGCCCAGGGTGTTGCGCAGGTCGATCATGCGTTGCAGCTGTGGCGCCCAGTCCATCAATGGCATGAAGGCCAGGCCGCCGTTATCCAGCGCCGAACCCACCTGTTGCCAGTTGCGGCACAGCGGGATGTTCAATTCGCCCAGCAGTTGCTCGCTGTACAAGCGACCGGCCGTGTGGGCGCCGCCACCGTGCATGAAAATCCGCACGCCGTTTTGCGCCAGGCACTTGGCCGCCAGTAAATACCAGGGCAAGTGCCGCTTCTTGCCGGCATAGGTCGGCCAGTCCAGATCCACCGCCAGTGCCGGAGGACTCAGGCGTTCGCGCAAGGCTTCGGTGAAGCCCGCCATCTCTTGCGCGCTTTCTTCCTTGTGCCGCAACAGCATCAGGAATGCGCCGAGCTGGGTTTGCTCGACCTTTTCATCGAGCACCATGCCCATGGCTTCGCGGGCTTCGACCCGGGTCAGGTCACGGGCGCCGCGCTTGCCTTTGCCAAGGATCCGCACGAACTGGGCGAACGGATGCTCGGCGGGCGTTTCGAGTGTCAGTGCTGGGTAGTCGGTCATAAGCAATTCGTCGGTTTGGGCAGGCCCGCCAGTTTCGCGGCGAGTTTGGCGGGAGTGCCTTTGAACAGTCGGTTCAGGTGCAGGCTGTTGCCTTTTTCCGGGCCGAGTTTCAGGGCGGTGTACTTGATCAACGGGCGGGTGGCCGGTGACAGCTGGAACTCGGTGTAGAAACTGCGCAGCAGTTCGAGGACTTCCCAGTGTTCGGGCGTCAACTCGATGTCTTCGGCAGCCGCCAGGGCACTGGCCACATCGGCGGACCAGTCACTCAGTTCGACCAGGAAACCGTCCTTGTCCAGTTCGATGGCGCGGGCGCCGACCGTCAATGCTTTCATAGCCAGCAGTTGACCTTGTCGTAGTGGATCGACAGTTCGACGAAGGCCGGGTAATCGATGGCCTTGGCCCAGTCTGGAACCGCAAGCGCGCGGGCCTGGGCGTCTTCGGCCAGCACGAACAGTTTCAGGCCGCGTGCGCTGAGCGTCGTGAATGGCGCGGTGCCTGGCTGCAACGCATAGGCGGCATCACCGGACAGCAGCAAACCGTCGTTGGCGCCGATCACGCGCAGGCAACTGGTCAGGCGTTCGTCGCCGAACGGGGAATGAGACAACACATGCAAAGTCGACATCAGAGGGTGATCACCTGGTCGTAACGGTCAATGAGAGCGGTGATTTCGTGGGCGGCCAACACCTGGGCTTCTTGCAGCGACAGGCCGCTGGGGTCCAGGCCTCGCTGGGCGATACTGTCGCCACAGGCGAACAGCTCCTCGACACCGAACATCGGCAGGGCTTGCAGGTTGGCGCTCAGGTCTTTCTGTTGCAGGGCCTTGGCGTTCTGACCGGCGGCCAACTGGAACACGCCGTCATCGAGAAACAACAGGCCGATCGGCAGATCGAAGGCGCCGCCGGCCAGCACGATATCCAGCGCTTCCCGTGCGCCAGGGCCGGACCATGGCGACTGGCGGCTGATGATCAATATGGATTTGGCCATGTCATGCGCCTCCGAAACAGATCAGACGGTCGGCACCCTGCGCGGCGTCATGCAATTGGCCGAGGCCGGACAACTCCCACGGCGCACCGACGGCTACCGCCTCGCGCTGATAGCGCCTGGCTTCTTCTTCGTTCAACACGCCACGACGCAGGGCGGCGGCAATGCACACCACGCCATCAAGTTGATGGTCGCTGACAAAGGTGCGCCATTGTTTGGGCAAATCCAGTTCATCCTGGGGCGTGACCACGCTGGCGGACGCGTTGTAGACGCCATCCTGATAGAAAAACAGCCGGACAATCTCGTGCCCGTCGGCGAGCGCGGCCTGGGCGAACAGCAAGGCGCGGCGCGAGGAGGGCGCGTGGGCGGCGCAAAACACGGCGATGGCGAACTTCATGGTGCACTCGATCAGCGAAACTGCGGCCATGATAAAGCTTTATCGGCGGGGCGGCTAAATGGATGTTGTCTGTGCGGGCCTCTTCGCGGGCAAGCCCGCTCCCACAGTGATCTATGCCATGCCAACGATTGCGGTATGACCACAAAACCTGTGGGAGCGGGCTTGCCCGCGAAGAGGCCCGCACAGACAACACAAGACTCAGCGCGGCATATACCCCAACTGCCAACGCCGCGGGATCTTCAACGACAATACCCCGAGCGCGGCAGCCAGCAGGCCACTGGCAAACAACGCCTTGAGTCCCAGGTGATGTTCCAGCACGGCACCGAGTACCGCGCCAGCGAACATGCCGGTCCAGGGGATCAGTTGCACGCGCCAGCCGTTACGGCGCTCGCCGAGCATCCAGCGGCCCAGCCCGCGGCCGAAACGCGACAGGGCACCGGTGACGTAGGTCAGGCCAACCGGCAGGCCGTTCACTTCTTCCACCGCGGCGTTGAGCATGCCCATTGCGATGATCGCCGCCAGCAGGGCCGGCAGTTGCGCGTCATAGGGCCAGGCCGCGGCGGCGCACAGCAGGGCGGCAATGCACAGCAACAAGGGCAGGGCCCGGCGCCTGCCCAGGCGGCTGACGATAATGCCCAGCGCGTTGCCGACGATGAAGGTGGCGACGAGGATCACCAGGCGCAGGGTCAACCCAAGGTCGCCGGCACTGATGGCGACCGCCATCCGGGTGGTATTGCCGCTCATGAACGAGACGAAGTCGCCGCTGGCCATGAAGCCGATGGCGTCGGTCATGCCGGCGAGTACCGAGAGCATGGCCACCAGGCTCAGGCCTATGCGCCCGCGCCATTTCTGTGTGTGCAAGTGACCGGGGCTGGCGTGGGTCCTGGCGGTGTTGGGTAGCATCGGCGACGGCATCCTTGAACAGTGCTTAGGGTTTTATCCCATTCAACTCGCAATATTCCAGCCAGTCCATGCCGGCCATTTCCGCCACTTCCCGGTGCACTTCCAGGCGCTGCGCTTCGTAGTCCTGGGGCGTGGCGGTGGTTAACTGCAACGTCAGTTCCCAGGCGAACAACTGCTGGCGTTCTGCTTCAGCTTCAAACGCTTCGTGCAGACGCTCCTCGCGATACTGAGCCGCCGTTTCACCCTTGGCCTGGGCCAACAGCGGGTTGAGGTGGTCGAGTTCTTCGCGCAACTCGGGGCGATCATCGAGAAACCTCTTGAGTGCTTGCTCATGCTGCAGTTCGGTTGCCGCCATGGTCGCTCCTTGAGAACGGATTACGAGGATTGCTTCTTGCCGGCCTTGGCCGCTGCCGCCAGGCATTCGAGGGCAAACTGTTCGGTGTAGGTCATCTGGATCGGCGTGGTTTCGCCTTTGACGGTTCTTTCGCCGTCGAGGATGTAGCGAATCCGCTTGTCGGTGACGCCGATTCGCTTGGCGATCCAGGAGGGCGTCTGACCGATCTGGCTGATCAGCTTGTCGGCATATTCAGTGCTCGGTTTGTAGAACTCGGCATTAGGTGTCATCAGATTTCCAGTCAGGGGTGCGATGGGGCGTTATTGGCGCGACAGGGTGCGCGAATCGTTGCGTGCTGTCGCGGTATAAATGCAGTAAAGCAGAACGATACGGGCTGCCGGGGTGATAAAGTCCGCTTTTTCCCGATGAGTGAATGCAATGCGAATTCTGATGGCGGCGCTGGCCGTGACGTTGCTGGCCGGATGCGCCGGCTCGGCGATGAACGACGCCCGCACCAAGGCCCCGTACAAGACCCTGAACTCGGAAAAACCGGGAAAAGACGTCGCCCAGTGCGTGCAGTTTTCCTGGCAGGACGAGGCCGTGTTCGGCGTCGATGCCGCTGCCTATCTGCAACCAGGGGAGAAGGGCGGCACGACCGTTTACACCCGTTCGGCGGAGTCCTTCGTCGACGTGACCAGCGATGCCTCGGGCACGGTGTTGAGCTACTACGCACAGAAGGACGATTTTGTGGCCAAACGCCGGTTGGCGGCGTTGGCGACTTGTTTGTAAGAAGTGATGAATTAACGCAGTACCCTTGTGGGAGCGGCGGTGCGGCGATCCCACATTGGTTTTTGTGTCGAGTCAGTAAATCAGGCGCTTCTGGAAGAAGAAGTGCCTGTGGCCCGGCGGGTAATCGGCAATGTGCCCGATCTCGCTGTAGCCGCATTTCTTGTAGAACTCCGGGGCCTGGAATTCAAAGGTGTCGAGCCACAATCCGACGCAGCGCCGCTCCCGCGCCAGGTCTTCGGCCATCTGCATCAGTTTCGAACCCAGGCCCTGTCCCCGAGCCTGTTCCGGCACCACCAGCAAGTCGATGTACAACCATTGGTAAAACAATCGGCCATGCAGGCCACCGAGGATCTCGTCGTTGTCGTCGCGCACCAGCAGGGCGATGTGCTCAGGCACGTTACCTTCGGCCTTCGAGCCGTTGTAGGCGCGCAAGGGTTTGAGGATGGCCTGGCGTTGTTCTTCCGTGGGGTTTTGCGACAGTTCGATACGCAGGTTCATGGCTATATCCATATGGCATTGAAGCCGCAGCCTATCCCGGTTGCAGCGATTGTTCCATCCTGCGGAAAAGTTGAACCGTCGCCAACGCGCAACTTGCCTGAGGAGGCAAGGGCTGTCCGTTTTGACTTAACATGTGGACCCTCAGACAAATAACAGGACGCGTTGTCATGTCGAACACAGCCGAGCGGGTCATCATCCTTGAGTCTCAGGTGTTGTCCCACGACTGGTACCTGCTCAAGAAAATCACCTTCGATTACCAGCGCAACAACGGCGAGTGGCAACGCCAGGTCCGGGAGGTCTACGACCGAGGCAATGGCGCGGCGATTCTGTTGTACAACCGCGAAAAGAAAACCGTGGTACTGACCCGGCAATTTCGCCTGCCGGTGTTCGTCAACGGCCACGATGGCCTGTTGATCGAAGTGGCGGCGGGGCTGCTGGAAGGCGCGGCGCCTGAAGACCGCATCCGCGATGAAGCGGAGGAAGAGACGGGTTATCGCGTGCACCATGTGCAGAAGGTCTTCGAGGCGTACATGAGCCCCGGCTCGGTGACGGAAAAACTGCACTTCTTCATTGCCGAATACGACGCGAAGTCGAAAGTCAGCGACGGTGGCGGGCTGGAGGCGGAAACCGAAGAGCTGGAAGTGCTGGAGTGGGCGTTCGACGACGCGCTCGAAGCGTTCTATCGCGGCGAAATCTGCGACGCCAAGACCATCATGCTGTTGCAGTATGCGGCGATGAAAAACCTCTTCGCCCAAGCATGATCAAAAGCCTGGCAGGCGCGCGGTGCCGGGCCATTGCCCGCCCTCCAGCGTCAGCAACAGCTCCTTCGCCTCAAGCCCACCGGCAAACCCGGTGAGCTTGCCCGACGCGCCAATCACCCGATGGCACGGCGCCACGATCGAAATCGGGTTCTTGCCATTGGCCGCACCCACCGCCCTGACCGCCGCCGGGTTGCCGATCTGTTCGGCGATCTGGCTGTAGCTGCGGGTCTCGCCGAACGGGATGGTCAGCAGCGCCGCCCAGACCTTCTTCTGAAATTCCGTGCCGGCAAAATCCAGATCCAGTTCGAAGCGATCGCGGGTGCCGGAAAAATATTCGCGCAATTGCGCAGCCGTGCGCACCAGAATCGGATTGTCCGGCGCTTCGCTCATGGGCCCCAGGCGCACCCGGCCGGGTTTGTCGTTTTCCCAGAGGATGGCCGCCAGTCGTGAACCGTTCGCGACCAGCTTCAACTGGCCCACGGGTGAAGCCACGGTGGTGCAGGTATAGGTCATGCCAGGGCTCGCGCGAAATTGCTGAACAGGCGTTAAGGATACTGTCTCGACGGGGAGGCGCAAACCGTAATCCCGACCATACTTGGCAACGGCTTTTGAAACGTTCCCCTGTTTAATGACAAGAAGAGACCGACTCATGAAGTACGAACCTTTTGCCAAATCGCTGATTGCGACCTCGTTGGCGCTCAGCTGCCTGACCGCCCATGCCGCCTCCGTGGCCCCGGCTACCGGGGAAAACGGCATGGTGGTCACGGCCCAGCACCTGGCCAGCCATGTGGGCGTGGATGTACTGAAGAACGGCGGCAACGCCGTGGATGCGGCGGTCGCGGTCGGCTATGCGCTGGCGGTGGTGTACCCCGCGGCAGGCAACCTCGGCGGCGGTGGTTTCATGACCATTCAACTGGCGGACGGGCGCAAGACCTTCCTCGACTTCCGTGAAAAAGCGCCGCTGGCCGCTACCGCCAACATGTACCTGGACAAGGAGGGCAACGTCGTTCCCGATCTGAGTACCCGTGGCCACCTGGCCGTGGGCGTGCCGGGCACCGTTTCGGGCATGGAACTGGCGCTGTCCAAGTACGGCACCAAACCGCGCAAGGAAATCATCGCCCCGGCGATCAAGCTGGCCGAAGACGGTTTCGTGCTGGAACAGGGTGATGTCGATCTGCTGGACTACGCCACTGACATGTTCAAGAAGGACATCAAGGATTCCGGCTCGATCTTCTTGAGCAATGGCGAGCCGATGCAAGTCGGCCAGAAACTGGTGCAAAAGGACCTGAGCAAGACCTTGCGGGAGATCTCCGAGAAAGGCACCGACGGTTTCTATAAAGGCTGGGTGGCCGACGCCATTGTCACCTCCAGCCAGGCCAACAAGGGCATCATCACCCAGGCCGACCTCGACAAATACAAGACCCGTGAACTGGCGCCCATCGAGTGCGACTACCGTGGCTACCACGTGGTTTCCGCACCGCCACCGAGCTCCGGCGGCGTGGTGATCTGCGAGATCATGAACATCCTCGAAGGCTATCCGATGAAGGACCTGGGCTATCACTCGGCCCAGGGCATGCACTATCAGATCGAGGCGATGCGCCACGCCTATGTGGACCGCAACAGCTACCTGGGCGACCCGGACTTCGTGAAGAACCCGATTGCCCACCTGCTGGATAAAAACTACGCGACCAAGCTGCGCGACGCGATCAAGCCACAAAAAGCAGCGGTATCCAGCGAGCTCAAACCCGGTGTAGCGCCCCATGAAGGCAACAACACCACCCATTACTCCATCGTCGACAAGTGGGGCAACGCGGTGTCGGTGACCTACACCCTCAACGACTGGTTCGGTGCCGGCGTGATGGCGAGCAAGACCGGGGTCATCCTCAACGATGAAATGGACGACTTCACTTCGAAGATCGGCGTACCGAACATGTACGGTCTGGTGCAGGGCGAGGCCAACGCCATCGCGCCCGGCAAGGCGCCGCTGTCGTCCATGAGCCCGACCATCGTCACCAAGGACGGCAAAGTGGTAATGGTGGTCGGTACGCCGGGCGGCAGCCGCATCATCACCGCGACCTTGCTGACCATGCTCAACGTGATCGACTACGGCATGAACATCCAGGAAGCGGTGGATGCACCGCGTTTCCACCAGCAGTGGTTGCCGGAGGAAACCAACCTGGAAGCCTTCACCACCAGCCCGGATACGGTGAAAATCCTCGAAAGCTGGGGGCACAAGTTCGCCGGTCCACAGGATGCCAACCACCTGGCGGCGATCCTGGTCGGCGCACCATCGCTGGGTGGCAAGCCGGTAGGCAAGAACCGATTCTACGGGGCGAACGACCCACGGCGTAACACCGGGTTGTCGCTGGGCTATTGAGGGTTGTGTCCGGAGGGGGACGGGCTTATGTTCGTCCCCTGAACCCTCGACAATTCAAGGAAGGAAATCATGGCCACTGCGTTGCTAATCATCGACGTCCAACAGGCTTTGTGTTCCGGTGAGTATGAGTGCTTCGAGATTGGACGGGTCATCAACACCATCAATGACCTGTCTGCCCGGGCGCGCAAGACGGGAGTGCCGGTGGTGCTGATCCAGCACGAAGAGTCGGGCAGCCCGCTGGCCCATGGCGCTGCCGGCTGGCAACTGGCCGAAGGGCTGGAGACCTCACCCAAGGACCACCGCGTGCGCAAGACCACCGGGGATTCGTTCTACCAGACCAACCTGCAAAAACTGTTGCCGAAAGAGGACTTCGAGTGCCTGGTCATCTGCGGCCTGCAGACTGACTATTGCGTCAACGCCACCGTGCGCCAGGCCTTGAAACTGGGCTACGACGTGGTGCTGGCGGGCGATGCGCATTCCACCGTCGACAACGGCAACCTGACCGCCGAAGACATCATCGCCGAGCACAACAAGGACCTGAAGCGCCTGACCGGTTCCGTGGCGCGGATCGATGTGATACCGGCCAAGGACATCCATTTCTGAAACCACCGCATTCCACAGTAATCCCGGTTGCCCGCAGATTTTGCGTACACCTGCTAATCCTGTGGGAGCGGCGGTGCGGCGATCCGACTTGCTCGCGAAAGCGGTGGGTCAGTCAACATCAATATTGACTGTAACGACGCCTTCGCGAGCAAGCCCGCTCCCACAAGATCTACACCGCTCCGAAAATCTCCATCAGCTCGTTGAGGAACGCGCTCACAAGGTCCCGTTGTCGCGCCGAATGCCGCACCGCCGCATGAAAGCTGACCTCATAGCGCAACAGATCCGGATTCAGCGGGTGCAATTGCCCCAGCTGTTCATGCCGGGTCGCGTAGTGCTGCGGTAGAAACCCCAGGTGCTGGCCGGACAGGATCAGCAGGGCCGCACCGTCCATGCTGTCGGTGAGCACGGTCAGGCGCTCGATGGACGTGGGGGCCGGCATTTCCGGCAGCGGATGGCTCGGCCAGACCCAGTCGTACCCGCTGACATCTTCCCGGGTCAGTGCGCCGACTTGCCCGAACAACGGATGCGAGGGCGCGCAGTAGGCGATCTGGGTTTCCGGGAACAGCGGGAAATAATCGATGCCGGGCAAGCGATGCCAGAAGTAACCGATGGCCAGGTCGATATGGCCGTTGATGATTTTTTCTTCCAGCAGTGACGACGACAGTTCGGTGAAGTGGAAGTACAGCCCCTCGTGCCGCGCGCGCAAACGGGCAATGGCCTGGCCGATTTTCTTGTTCGCCACCGGATCGATTTGCCCCAGCAGGCCGATGTTGATGCTGCCCGAGACTTTGCGGTTGATGTGCTGCACCTCGACCCGGAATCCTTCGGCCGCCGCGAGCAAGCGTCGGGCCGCCTCGATGAACTGCGTGCCTTTGGGCGTTACGGAAAACCCGCTGCGCCCGCGTTCGCACAAGCGGAACCCGACCCGGGCTTCCAGCGTCGCCAACTGCGCGCTGATCGTCGGTTGTGTGGTGTTGAGGGCGGTTTGAGCCGCCGAGATGCCGCCCGCCTCGACGACGGTCAGAAATACCCGGATCAGGCGCAGATCCAGCTCCGTTACAGTTCCCAGCATGGGGGCTCCCGATTCTCGCCTACATAGATGGTGATCTATGTAAACAGTGTGCCTGCGATATTTTACTGCCCGAACCCACGCCCTACATTGCCGTGAAACCAGCGTCATCGTCAGCTTTTTATGGAGTTTCACCTGAACTGGACGTCGTAGCGAGCGCTGTGCCCACAAAAACAACAAACAACAGCATAGGAACAATCGTATGTCAGGTTCCCCAGTGTCTGCGCACGCCGCCGAGGCGAGCGGCGGATTGGCTATCGAAGGCCACTCCATCGACTACATCCCGGAAAACGAACGCCACGCCAAACTCAGCAGCCAGGGGCCTTTCTGGTTCCTGGGCAACTTCCACTTCTTCACCATCTCCATCGGCTTTGTTGGCCCGAGCCTCGGCTTGTCCGCACTGTGGACCATGCTCGCCGGTGCCCTGGGCATCATGTTCGGCACCATTTTCATGGCGTTCCACGGCTCCCAGGGCCCGGAAATGGGCCTGCCGCAGATGATCCAGTCCCGCGCCCAGTTCGGCTATCGCGGGGTGATCCTGGCATTGATGGCGACGATGTTCGTGTTCGTCGGATTCAACGTAGTGAATATCTCGCTGATCATGAACGGCCTTGAACATGTATTCGGCATCGACCCGACCATCGTCGCCGTCACCGTGGTACTGATCGGTGCGCTGTTGTCGATCTACGGCCACGACCTGATGCACAAGGCCTTCAAGTGGGCCTTGCTGGCGACCTTGCCGCTGTACGCCCTGGTGACCATCGCCTTGATGTTCGGTGCGGGTCAGGAAGGCGTCACGCCGGCGACCGATCTGGGCTTCAACTGGGTGGCCTTCGCCACGCTGTTCGCCATCGGTGCCAGCTACAACATTTCCTATGCGCCCTACGTGTCCGACTATTCCCGTTACCTGCCGAAAAACACCAGCCGGGTGAAACTGATCGCGGCGGTGTTCATCGGTGCCTCGTTGTCCGGCAGCTGGATGATCGGCCTCGGCGCCTGGCTGGCGCAGCAGTTGAAAGCAGCGGATGCACTGGTGGCGTTGAATCAGGTCGGTTCTTCCATGGTGCCGGGGTTGGGCAATCTGCTGGTGATCGTCTCGGTGGCGGGCTTCCTGCCGATCATCGCGCTCAACACCTACAGCGCCATGCTGACACTGCTGACCGGTGTCGACTCGATCAAAAAAATCGCCCCGACACCCCGTGCCCGTGTGCTGTCGATCAGTGTGATCAGCGTGATTCTGTTGACCTGCGTGCTGTCGATCAAAGGGGACGGCATCGCGCTGTTGAACACCTTCCTGGTGCTGTTGCTGTACTTCCTCGTGCCGTGGACCGCCGTCAACCTGGTGGACTACTTCTTTGTGCGCAAGGGCCGTTATGCGATCCCGCATTTCTTCACGCCGAAGGGCATCTACGGCGCCTGGCAATTTCGCGGCATCGTTTCGTACCTGATCGGTTTCGCCGCGATGGTGCCGTTCTTCTACATATTCGATGCCGCCGCCGGTAAAGAGGTGTTTGTCGGCCCGCTGGCGCGAGTGCTGGAAGGCGTGGACATCGCCTGGCTGGTGGGCCTGGTGGTGTCGGGGCTGACCTATTACCTGCTCAGCCGCTCGATTGATCTGGCTGCCGAACGCCGGGTGATCGATGCACTGAGCGAGAGCGACATCGTCGCCATGACCCATTCATCTGCGGAGGCAGGGCGTTGAACAGCGCAAAAAATACCGTGGTCGCCTGCTGCCAACTGGCGCCGAAAATCGGCGACCTGGCCCACAACCGCACGCTCACCGAACGCGCGATTCGCCAGGCGGCCTTTCAGGGGGCGCAGGTCGTGGTGTTGCCCGAACTGGTGCAGAGCGGCTACCTGTTCACCGACCGTGATGAAGCGCTGAGCCTGGCGGAAACAGTTGACGGTCCAACCTTGCAGTTGTGGCAGGCCCTGGCCCGTGAGCTGAACCTGGTGATCGTCGGCGGCTTCTGCGAACGCCTGCCCGGCGATGAGCTGGCCAACAGCGCGGCGATGATCGACGCCAATGGCCTGCGTGCGGTATACCGCAAGGCGCATCTGTGGGATGCCGAAAAGGACATCTTCACAGCTGGCGATGCGCCACCGCCGGTGGTCGAAACGGTGCATGGACGACTCGGCATGCTGATTTGCTACGACCTGGAGTTCCCCGAGTGGGTGCGTCTTGCGGCGCTGGCCGGCGCCGATCTGTTGTGCGCGCCGGTCAACTGGCCCGACGGTCCGCGGCCGCAAACCGAGCGCCCGGCTGAAGTGCTGCGAGTGCAGGCCAATGCCTCGGTGAACCGCATGTTCATTGCAGCATGCGATCGCTATGGCCATGAGCGTGGCGTCGGCTGGGTGCAAGGGTCGGTCATCGTCGATGCTGACGGTTACCCCTTGGCCGGGCCGGCGGAGCAGGGCGGCGAGCAAATCCTGCTGGCGACGCTGAGCCTCGCCGAAGCGCGCAACAAGCGCATCAGCGCGCGCAACGACCTGCATCAGGACCGCAGGCCACAGCTGTACGGGTTGCACAGCGCTTTGTAACCGTTGATGTCATTGCGCACTGGACGCCCGTCACGGGCCTATGGCATCGTCGAAACCAAAGGCCATGCAGTGAATGGGATCGCAATGATGGGGGAGGGAAATAAACTCGACGGTGACGCAACGATGGTCACGCTCAAGGCGTTCAATCATTGCGTACTGCACCTTGGCCGGCTGGCGCGGGAGAGCGGGGCGTCGCGATTCATCGCCGATGGCCTGCAGGCATTCGGTCAACTGGTGCCCTTCGCCTCTGCCTGGTGGGGCGAAATGTCTGCGCCAGGTCCTGATGTGCCCATGCAAAGCTGGATGCATGGCAGCATCAATCTTCCTGAATCCTTTGCCTGCGAATGGCATCCGGTGGCGGCCAACGATCAGTTCTCCTACGCCACGCTCAATCGTCCTGGTGAGGTGGTGTGCGACAAGGGTTTCAACGACCCTTGCGAGGCAGTCAATGATTTCGCCCGGCGCTTCGATCTCTATCACTTGATGAGCATCACCTACGAATTGCCCGAAAGCGGCCTGATGTTTTTCGTCTGCCTCTACCGTGGTCAGGATGAACAGGCGTTCGAGGAGAACGAAGCCGAGCTGTTTTTGGCGTTCTGCGATCACCTGTTCCAGCTGTGGCGGTTTCAAGTGCAGGACATGATTCGCTTCGACAGCGAAAACGGCGCGAGTGATTGTGGCATCGCGCGTATGGACGGCAGTCTGCTCTATGTGGGGGCCAGGTTGTGTGTTGCCATCCAGCGCGAACTGCCCGGCTGGAGCGGTTCCACGCTGCCACCTGAGGTGATCGCGCAGTTGTCCAGAGCCCCCTGTGTGATCCGCCTGGGCCGCTGCGCCCTGACCCTCAGCCCCAACGCCGAACACGTCATCCTGTCCCTCGATGCGCCGTCAGGCGGTGATGGCCTGGCACCACGGGAACGCAGCGCAGCGATGCTGTTCGCCGCCGGCCATTCCTACAAGGAAATCGCCAAAATGCTCGCCCTGAGCCCGGCGACCGTGCGCACCTATTTACGTAACTGCTATTTGCAGCTGGGTGTTAAAAGCAAGGTGGAGCTGGGTTCGGCTCTGCGTTCGCCGGGTGCGTTGTCGGAGTCCGTGCGCCGGGATTAATCCCAGTCGTTTCAATTATTTGTCTTACCCCTCCTCATTTGCAGAGGTCCATTCGAACGCTGTGCCCTATAGGGTAGGCCCTGTCTATCAGGGGCTGGCGCAGTCGCCTCGGACCGCTTCAAAACAATAAGAACAGGGGTGAGGCATTTGAGACTTTCCAGGTTGTTCATCGCCGTTGCGTCGACAACGGCGTTTTCCTGCGTGGCATGGGGCGCGACACCGGCTGACACGGTCATGCGCAATGGCTACGTCTACACCGTCGATGGCCAGAATTCCGTGCAGCAGGCCATTGCCATTTCGGGCGGCAAGATCGTCTATGTCGGCAGCAATGCCGGGGTCGACGGCTACATCGGCAAGCAAACACAACTGATCGACCTGGCCGGGCGCATGCTGATGCCGGGCTTCGTCGATGCGCATATGCACCCGGGGGATGGCGGTCGCGCCATGACGCTGTGCGACCTGAAATACCAGACCATGACCCGCGCGCAGTTTCAGACGAGCATCCAGGCCTGTCTCGATGCCGAGAAGGACAAGGGCCCGGATGTCTGGCTGGAAGTCGGCAGCTGGGATCGCATGGGCATGACCGGGCTTGACGGCGACGCCGACAAATCGACCCTGGACGCGCTCAAGACCAAGCGTCCGATCCAGGTGCGCTCCACCGATTTTCACACCGTGCTGACCAACTCTCGCGGCCTGGAACTGGCCGGCATCAACAAGAACACCGCCGACCCCGAAGACGGCAAATACCGACGCGACAGCGCCGGCAACCCGAACGGCATCTGCGAAGACGGCGCCGCCGAATCGTTGGCCGCCGTGGTGCCGCCCGCCACCGACGCAGAAAAACTCAACCAGACCCGTGCAGCCCTCGACGCCATGCGCCAGCAAGGCATCACCAGTTTCTTCGATGCCCTGTCGGGACCGGAAAGCGGCAAGGCCTTCACCCGCCTGCAAAAATCAGGTGAACTGACTGCCCGGGCCTTGCTGGCGATCAAGCTGGACCCGGCCGCCGCTGCCGCCGACCCGGTGAAAACCATCGCCGAGGCCAAGGCCCTGGCCAACACCTACGACCAGGGCGAAGTGCATGTCGCGCCGGGCGTGAACATGCGCCACGTCAAACTGTTCATGGACGGCATCATCAATGCCCCGGCGGACACCGGCGCCATGTTGACCCCGTACCTGCACAACAGCGGCACCGAACAGGCGCCGAAGTGGACGCCGGGCAAGAACCTGGGCGAACTGTACTTCCCGCCGCAGGTGCTCAATCCGCTGTTGCTGCAAGCGGTCAAGGCCGGTTTCGATCCGCACCTGCACGCCACCGGCGAGCGCGCGGTACGGGACGCACTGGACAGCGTCGCCTACGTGCGCAAGGCACTGCCCGGTCAGGACTTCCGCCCGGCCATCGCCCACGCCGAGTCGGTCGACCCTGCCGACTACCCACGCTTCAAGGCTCTGGACGTCACGGCCACCATGTCGTTCCAGTGGGCTCAGCAGGCACCATCCACGGTCGACGGCACCAGTGATCACCTTGGCGTCGAGCGATTCGAACGCATGGAACCTTCAGGCAGCATCGCCCAAGCCGGCGGCCGAGTGGCGTTTGGCAGCGATTGGCCGGTCGACCCCCTCGATGAGTTCCTGGCGCTGAAAGTCGGCGTTACCCGTTCCGGCGACCCGACCAACCCGCACAGCTATGGCCCCAAGTATGCCGGGCGACTCAACGCCGATCCGGCGCTGTCGCGAGCCGAAGCGCTGCGTAGCATCACCCTCAGTTCCGCCGAACAGTTGAAGCTGGACGCGGTGCTGGGTTCGGTCGAAGTCGGCAAGTTCGCTGACCTGATCGTGCTCGACAAGAACTTCATGCAGGTGCCCGAGGAGGAACTGGGCCGCAATGACGTGCTGCTGACGCTGGTCGGCGGCAAGGTCGTGTGGGCCAAGGTGCCGTTCCTCAGCCTTGCGCCACACGCGGTTTCTCAAACTGTTACTTCCCGATCCGCCCTATAAAAACCAGAGAGCGTTCCGATGCGATTGATTCCAAACCTGTTGGCCGCCGCGCTGGCCTTGTCGTCGGTGCAGGCCATGGCCGCCGCTGACCTGGTGTTGTTCAACGGCAAGGTCTTTACCGCCGAACCCGGCCAGGCACTGGTGCAGGCTGTTGCGGTGCAAGACGGCAAGATTCTGAAAGTGGGCAGCGATGCCGAAATCAATGCCCTGGCCGACGCCAAGACCCAGCGCATCGACCTGGCGGGCAAAGTGTTGATGCCAGGCATGATCGACACCCACAGCCACCCGGTGGTGGGGGCGTTCGACAGCATGAAGGCCAACCTGCTGGACGAAGTCAAACCACTACCCGAACTTGAGCAGTGGTTGATTGAAGAGGACAAGGCCGGGCGTGCCCGGGCTGGCGATGTGATCAGCGTCGCCGGGGTCAGTTCGGCCTATTGGGAAAAAAGCCGTGAACTGGGCAAGGTGTTCAATCAGGGGCGCTGGGCCGATCAGCCTATCGTCTTCAGCGGCATCGACGGCCACACCGGTTGGGCCAACAACGCGATGCTCAAGCGTCTGAACATCGACGCTGCACTGGTCAAGAGCCTGCCGGAGAAAGAGCGCGGTTACGTCGGCCATGAAGCGGACTTCACGCCTAATGGCTACTTTGCCGAATCACGCTGGGACGTGGTGCGCAGCGCAATTCCCGCGCCCAGCCAGGAGACCATGCTCAAGGCCGCGAAAGAGGCGGTGCGGGTCAACAACCAATTCGGCATCACTGCGTGGATGGACGCCGCGGCGAACGGCGGCAGTGAAGACTCACTGTTCGATTTCCATGCCACCGCCGAAAGCGTCGGCGTCCTGCCGCTGTACAAGGCGCTGGCGCAGAACGGCGAACTCAGCGCCCACGTCGCCGCGTTGATGGTCACCAACCCGAAGAGCAAGCCCGCCGATCTGGAAGTGATCGCCACGGTGATGAAGCAGTTCGAGGGCGTGCCTAACCTGACCTTCCCCGGCATCAAGGTGTTTGTCGACGGCATTCTCGAATTCCCGGGGCAAACCGCAGCGGTCATCGTGCCGTTCAAGAACAGCCATAAAAATGGTCAGTTGCTGACCGACCCGGCGCATTTCGGCGAACTGGTGGTGGCGGCGGAAAAACGCGGCTGGATCGTGCATATGCACGCCGTCGGCGACCGCGCAGTGCGCGAAGCGCTCAATGGCGTGGCGTATGCGCGCAAGCTCAGCCCGACGCCTGTACCCCACAGCGTCGCGCACCTGCAACTGGTCAATCCCAAGGAGTTTCCACGCTTCAAGGAACTGGGCGTGATCGCCTCGATGCAACTGCTGTGGGCCACCGGCGAGACCTACACCGTCGAACTGGTCAAGCCCTACATCAGCGCCTTTGCCTACGGTTACCAGTATCCCGCACGGTCCCTGCATAACGCCGGCGCGACGATTGCCGGTGGCAGCGACTGGCCGGTGTCGAGCGCCAATCCGTTCAACGCCATTGCCCAGGCCAGCACGCGCAAAGGCCCGTTGGGCGTACTCAATGCCAAGGAAAGCATCGACCGCCAGACCATGTTCTATGCCTACACCCTCAACGCGGCGAAAACCCTGGGTCTGGACAAGCAGATCGGTTCGCTGGCACCGGGCAAGCAGGCTGACCTGATCATCCTCGACCGGGACGTGTTCAAGGTCAGCGATGACGACCTGTTCGAAACCAAAGTCCTGAACACCTTCTTCGCCGGCAAGCAGGTCTACGCCCCCGCGTCCTGACCTGCGTACACCCAGCACCCGCAAAAAACCGCCAGCCCCTCGTCGCGCGAGGGGCCTGGCATCGCCATGCCTGAAATTCCCCGTACGCCATAACAACAAGAGAACTGTATGAACGCACTTTCAGCATTGACCCTCGCCGCACTGGCATTGGCCCCCCTGAGCAGCCACGCCCTGGCCCTCAACGATGACTTCAGCCTTGACATGACCCTGGGCGTGGTCAGCGACTACCGTACCCGTGGCATCTCGCAAACCCTGGGTGATCCGGCCGTGCAGGGCGGGGCTACGTTGTTGCACAGCAGTGGCCTGTACATCGGCGCCTGGACCTCCAACGTGGATTTCGGTGGCGGCTTCGACACTCGTCAGGAACTTGAGTACTACGCTGGTTACTACTGGCAGGCCACGGACGCCATCAGCCTGGACCTGGGCTACATCAAGTACGACTACCCGAAAAATTCCGAATTCAACCTCAGCGAGGTCTACGCCGTCCTTGACCTGTACGGCGTGAAGCTGGGTGCCTATTACTCCAAGGACACGCCGAACTTCTTCGGCGAGGACCAGGACACCCTCTACACCTACCTGAGCTACAAAATCGATCTACCGGCTGAAGTCGGCCTGGACCTGCGCTTTGGGCGCAACGATGTGAATGACCCCGCGTTCTGGTCCGCCAATGGCGATAGCCGTGAGTCTTACTACGAGTGGGAAGCCAAGCTGACACGCGACTTCGTCGGCGTGACCTGGGGGCTGAGTTATGTCGATACCGACTTGTCGAAAAGCGAGTGCAGCAGTTGGTACGGCTATGACGACCTCTGTTCGGCGACAGTTGTAGCCAGTGCCACCAAGACCTTTTAAGTTCCGTCCCTGACAACAAAAACAGTTCCACAAAGGAAACACCCTCATGAGTGTGCAACGCAGTCCCCTGATCGAGACTCGCTCGATCGATTTCATTCCCGAGGCTGAGCGACACGGCAGTCTCTACAGCCAGTTCACCCTGTGGCTCGGCGCCAACCTGCAAATCACCGCCATCGTCACCGGCGCCCTGGCCGTGGTGCTGGGCGGCGATGTGTTCTGGTCGCTGATCGGCTTGCTGATCGGGCAAGTGCTCGGCGGTGCCGTGGTGGCGCTGCACGCGGCGCAAGGGCCAAAGCTTGGCTTACCGCAGATGATCTCCAGCCGCGTGCAGTTCGGGGTGTATGGCGCGGCGATCCCGATTGTCCTGGTGTGCCTGATGTACCTGGGTTTCAGCGCCACCGGCGCAGTGCTGTCGGGGCAGGCGATCGCGCAATTGATCAGTGTCAGCGACAGCACCGGCATCCTGATTTTCGCGGCGTGCATCGCGTTCCTGACGATCTTCGGTTATCGGGTGATTCACCTGGTCGGGCGGGTGGCCAGCGTGCTGGGCATCATCGCCTTCGCCTACCTGTTCACCCGGTTGATGACCCTCAACGACATCGGCCTGCTGCTCGACAATCGTCATTTTGCCTGGAGCACTTTGCTGCTGGCGGTTTCGCTCTCGGCGTCCTGGCAGATCGCCTTCGGCCCCTACGTGGCGGACTACTCGCGCTACCTGCCGAGCAAGACCTCATCGTGGAAAACCTTCACCGCCGTGGGCCTCGGCACAGTGTTGGGGGCTCAGACTTCGATGGTGCTGGGGGTGTTCGCCGCCGCACTGGCAGGGGCCAATTTCCGCGGGCACGAAGTGGCGACCATTGTCGGCCTGGGCAGTAGCGGTGTGATCGCGTCCTTGCTGTACCTGAGCATTGTGTTCGGCAAGGTCACGGTGTCCACCCTCAACGCCTACGGCAGTTTCATGTGCATCGCCACCATCATCAGTGGCTTTCGTCGTCGCCTGGAAATCACCGCCCGCCAGCGCATGCTGTTTGTGCTGCTGATCGTCGCGGCGTCCACCGCGCTGGCATTGCTGGGGCAGTACTCGTTCCTCAACTCGTTCAAGTACTTCATCCTGTTCTTGCTGACGTTCTTCACCCCGTGGAGCGCGATCAACCTGGTGGATTACTACTTCATCAACAAGGAGCGTTACGACATCCCGGCGCTGTCCGATCCGAACGGGCGCTATGGTCGCTGGAACGTGCTGGGGATCAGCGTCTATGTGATCGGCGTGTTGATCCAGTTGCCCTTTGTCGACACCCATTTCTACTCCGGGCCGATGGTTGCGCAGCTGGGTGGCGTGGACATTTCCTGGATCGTCGGGCTGCTGGTGCCGGGGGTGATCTATTACGCGCTGGCCAAGCCTTCGATGAGTGGCGTGGTGGTTGAGCGGGGTTAACACGACCAGGAGAGACTAGCATTTGTGGCGAGGGAGCTTGCTCCCGCTGGACTGCGTAGCAGTCCCATCTTTTAGGGCCGCTTCGCGCCCCAGCGGGACGGTGCGGCGATCCGACAAGCTCCCTCGCCACAGGGTCCGGCGTTGACTAGCGCTTTGGGAGTTTCCAGCGCTCACGCAACTGCTCGTACTGCGCTTCGGGCAGTTGCACCAGCACCGGAGATTTGCCCGGGTCCAGCCAGTCGAACAGTCGCGCGATGTTCGCCGGGTCCATGGCCGTACAGCCACGGGTCGGTGCACTGGGGTCGCGCCAGATGTGGAAGAAAATGCACGAGCCGGCAGCGGGAGTTGCCGGGGTGTTGTGCTGGATGACGATGCCTTGGCGGTACAGCTCATCCGAGCGGCGCATCCGTTCGGAGCTGTTCCAGTCCTTTTCGACGACCGCTCCGTCGACCAGTTCGTTGTAACGCGTGGACTGGCTGTCATCCACGCATTCGATGGTCGGCATCAATGGGAGATAAGGCAGGCGGGTGTCGGCCGAAGGCTCGTAACCAAATGCCGTGCCCAGCTTGAACATTCCAGCCGGCGCCTTGCCGTCGCCTTCATGTTTGACCGGCCCTTCAGGTTGCCCGATATCGAGCAGTCCCTTGCCCCAACCCATGCCGTTCTTGCCGAGCACCACTGCAAAGGGCGCTTCGAATTTCCGGAAGGTCTGCCCGTGTCGTTCATAGCGCTGGGCAGTGCCCTGGATGTCATCCCAGTTTTTGCTGGTGACCACGATCAGTTGGTCGCTGCCGTCGAGTCCCTGGGCCATTGCGGCCAGTGGAAAAAACGCCACCAACAGGGCCTTGAGCAGAATGTTCATGGTACGAGCGGCGTGACGGGGAAGTCCATGACGTCCGGCTTCGGCGGATTCCCGCTGTACGTGAAGTGCCACCACTCGGCCGAATAACCCACGAAGCCTTCCTTGGCCATGGCACTGGTCAGGCGCTGGCGATTGGCTTTGGCCGTGGCGTTGATCAGCGCCGAGTCGGTGTGCGCCCGCTCATCGAAGCAATCGAAACCGGTGCCCATATCGAGCGCGCCGTCGTGCCAGCGCTGGCCATAAGGGGCGGTGCAATCCACTGGGGTGGCAGCAGGTGTCCAGATGTCGGCGGGCAGGGCGTCGGGGCCGGTCAGGGTCAGGTCGACGGTGTTGCCCCGGGAATGATTGGACACCCGCGCCACATAACCCAGGCGCCAGAAGTCCTGCTTGTCGACCCGTGGATAGAACTCGGTCTTCAGCGGGTCGCCAGGTTCGGTGGCGAAGCGCCCCATGTCCGCCACCGCGCGGGTCGGGCGATAGCAGTCGAACACTTTCAAGCCGTAGCCTTCGGCTTTCAGTGAGCTTTGCACCCGGGCCAGGGCCTTCGCAGCGTCCTCCGACAGCAGGCACTGCGCCGCCTGGTAACCGTCGAGCGGGTGCCCGGTGAAATTGTGCGCGCTGGCATAGCGGATGTCCTGCTCGATGCCCGGGTCGACGCTGCGCACATACACCATGTGCCCGGGCTTCGACGCGTCGGCCATGCACGGCGTGGCAAGGCTCAGGCACAGCAACAGCAGACAGGGTGAACGAAACATCGGAAACGGCTCCATGCATGACCAGTCATTCCATCATGGCTTGAAACCGTCCGTACCTCCATGAAGTTGTTGATCGGCGTGATAGGACGAACGCACCAGCGGGCCGGACGCCACGTTCTTGAAGCCCATGCGCGTGCCTTCTTCGGCGAACCAGGCAAAGGTGTCCGGGTGCACGAAGCGCTGCACCGGCAAGTGGCTGCGCGAAGGTTGCAGGTATTGGCCGAGGGTCAGCATGTCGATGTCGTGCTCGCGCATGCGCTGCATGACCTCGATGACTTCCTCGTCGGTTTCGCCAAGGCCCAGCATCAGGCCGGATTTGGTCGGCACACGGGGCACCGCGTGTTTGAATTTTTGCAACAGGTCCAGCGACCACTCGAAGTCCGACCCCGGCCGCGCGGCCTTGTACAGGCGCGGTACGGTCTCCAGGTTGTGGTTGAACACATCCGGCGGCTCATTGGCGGTGATCGCCAGGGCCACGTCCATGCGTCCACGATAATCCGGCACCAGGGTTTCCAGTTGAATGCCGGGGGACAGCTTGCGGATTTCCCGCAGGCAATCGACGAAGTGTTGGGCACCGCCGTCGCGCAAATCGTCGCGGTCCACCGAGGTGATCACCACGTACTTCAGGCGCAGCTCGGCGATGGCCACGGCCAGGTTCATTGGCTCATTGGCATCCAGCGGCTTGGGCCGGCCATGGCCGACATCACAGAACGGGCAGCGACGGGTGCAGATGTCGCCCATGATCATGAAAGTCGCCGTACCGCCGGAAAAACACTCGCCGAGGTTCGGGCAGGACGCTTCTTCGCAGACGCTGTGCAGCTTGTGCTTGCGCAGCAGTTGCTTGATCCGGTCGACCTCCGGCGAGATCGGCATGCGCACGCGAATCCAGTCGGGTTTGCGCGGGAATTCATCCGTGGGAATGATCTTCACCGGAATCCGCGCGACCTTTTCCGCGCCGCGCAGTTTGGTGCCGATTTCTATTTTCATCGGGCCTGCACCAGTCGGTTCCACAATAGTGCTCATGTACTTTGTCCTTTTGAGCAAAGGGAAAACGCACAACCTGTAGCAGCTGGCGCAGCCTGCGTCCGGCTGCGAAGCAGTCGTAAAACCGGAATTCGCGGTGAATCAGA
This sequence comes from Pseudomonas sp. GM74, assembly GCF_000282455.1. Classification (GTDB taxonomy): domain Bacteria; phylum Pseudomonadota; class Gammaproteobacteria; order Pseudomonadales; family Pseudomonadaceae; genus Aquipseudomonas. The sequence goes on along the minus strand of NZ_AKJG01000049.1, from coordinate 45,016 downwards.
CAAACCACGTCACCCGAATTTACGACTGCTGCGCAGCCGGACGCAGGCTGCGCCAGCTGCTACAGGTTGTGCGGTGGAGGGTCAGTCGCGGTAGACCGGGAAGTCCGCACACAGGGCCGCCGCCTGGCGGGCGACATTGGCTTCGATGTCGGCATCGCCCAGGTGATCGAGGATGTCGCAGATCCAGCCTGCCAACGCGATGCTCTGCGCTTCCTTGAAGCCACGGCTGGTGATCGCCGGCGTACCGATGCGCAGGCCCGAAGTCACGAACGGCGACTGTGGATCATTGGGCACGGCGTTCTTGTTCACGGTGATGCCGGCACGGCCGAGGGCGGCGTCGGCGTCCTTGCCGGTCAGGCCCTGGCGGATCAGGCTGACCAGGAACAGGTGGTTGTCGGTACCGCCGGACACCACGTCATAACCGCGCTCGATAAACATCTGCGCCATGGCTTGGGCGTTGCGGATCACCTGCGCCTGATAAGTCTTGAATGCCGGCTCCAGCGCTTCCTTGAAGCACACCGCCTTGGCGGCGATCACGTGCATCAGCGGGCCACCCTGGCCACCGGGGAACACCGCGGCATTGAGCTTCTTCTCCAACTCCGGATTGGCCTTGGCCAGAATCAGACCGCCACGGGGGCCGCGCAGGGTCTTGTGCGTGGTGGTGGTGACCACGTCGGCGTAGGGCAGCGGGTTCGGGTACAGACCGGTGGCCACCAGGCCGGCGACGTGGGCCATGTCGACGAAGAAGCAGGCGCCGACCTTGTCGGCGATCTGACGGAAGCGCGGGAAGTCCAGGGTCTTCGAATAGGCCGAGAACCCGGCGATGATCATTTTCGGCTTGTGCTCGACCGCCAGGCGCTCGACTTCGTCGTAGTCGATCAGGCCCGTGGATGTGTCGATGCCGTACTGCACGGCGTTGTACAGCTTGCCGGAAAAGCTCACCTTGGCGCCGTGGGTCAGGTGGCCGCCGTGGGCCAGACTCATACCGAGCACGGTGTCGCCCGCTTGCAGCAACGCCAGATAAACCGCGGCGTTGGCCTGGCTGCCGGAGTGGGGCTGGACGTTGGCGTAGTCGGCGCCGAACAGCTGTTTGGCGCGGTCGATGGCCAGTTGCTCGACCACATCGACGTGCTCGCAGCCGCCGTAGTAACGCTTGCCCGGATACCCTTCGGCGTACTTGTTGGTCAGGCCGCTGCCTTGTGCCTCCATCACCCGCTGGCTGGTGTAGTTTTCCGAGGCAATCAGTTCGATGTGGTGTTCCTGCCGCGCCTCCTCGGCGTTCATCGCCGCCAGCAGTTCGTCGTCGTAGCCTTTGATCTGGTCGTGCTTGCTGAACATGGTGTGGTCCTTTTGCGGATTCGGGAAATGCCCGGGGGGCTTCAAGCGTCGGCGTGTTCTGCGGTCAGGCGTTCGTAGGCGTCTTGATCCAGTAGATCTCCCAGCGCCTCGACATCGACCGGTTTGAAGCGAAAGAACCAGCCTTCGCCCAATGGGTCTTCGTTGACCAGTTCCGGGGTGCTCTCCAGCGTCGCGTTGATCTCGACCACTTCACCGTCCAGCGGCATGCCGATACTGCTGGCGGCCTTCACCGACTCCAGCACCGACACTTCAGCGCCTGCATCGAAGGCGCCCAGTTCAGGCACCTGAACGAACACCACATCCCCCAGCGCCTGCTGGGCAAACGCCGTGATGCCGACGGTGACCAGGCCATTGCTCTCAAGGCGCAACCATTCGTGATCGACGGTAAAACGCAATTGGCTCATCTCAACTCCTTATTGTTTTAAGGCTCGTGGCGGGGCGACGAGCGGGGTTGGAGGAGTGATAGCAAGGGCGGTGCCAAGGTTTATTAGTTGTTTTAAATCAATGGCTTGAAGTGATTTTATTAAGCGTGAGAGATTTCGTCCGTATTGAAATCAATACAAGCAAACAGGGCAGTGGGCGCAGACGCCGTAATTGCGGGTGGGAAAGGTTTTGTCTTGATTTCGCTACGCTGTATCGATTTGCGAACGACGATCTTGCGCACGACTTAGTCCCCTGTGGGAGCGAGCTTGCTCGCGATAGCGGCATGACAGTCACATTGATATTGACTGACACTCCCTCATCGCGAGCAAGCTCGCTCCCACAGGGGAATGTGTTGTCGGTGACAATGTGTTCCGACAGATAACTCAGGGCTTGTTGGGAATTCCGTATTTGCGCAGGCGAATCGCAATGGCGCTATGGGACGTCTGCAACCGCGCCGCCAGCAACCGGCTGGACGGATAGCTGCGGTAAAGCTGTTCCAGCAGGTTCTTCTCAAAGTCGCCAACCGCCTCTTCCAGGCTGCCGACTTCGCCGTCGTTTTGCCGTTCCACCGCCGTGCGGGCGATGTCGAGGTCGTCGATGTCCACCAGCGGATTCTCGCAGATCGCCGCCGCGCGAAAGATCACGTTTTGCAGTTGCCGCACGTTGCCCGGCCAGCGGTTGCCGAGCAGGGCGCTGAAGGTGCTCGGTGCCAAACGACACGGCGGTCGCTGGATCTGCGCACAGGCCTGTTGCATGAAGTGATTGGCCATCAGCAGGATGTCGTGCCCGCGCTCGCGCAGCGGCGGCACTTGCAGGTTGAGCACGTTGAGGCGGTAGAACAGGTCTTCGCGAAAACGCCCTTCGGCGACCATTTTCTCCAGGTCGCGGTGGGTCGCGCTGAGCACCCGCACATTGACCCGGACCTCTTTGTCGCCACCGACCCGACGGAAGCAGCCATCGCTCAAAAAACGCAGCAACTTGGCTTGCAGATAGGGCGACATTTCCCCCACTTCATCGAGGAACACCGTGCCCTGATCGGCCAGTTCCAGCAGGCCGAGCTTGCCGCCCCGTTGCGCGCCGGTGAAGGCGCCGGGGGCGTAGCCGAACAGCTCGCTTTCGGCCAGGCTCTCCGGCAGTGCCGCGCAGTTCAGGGCCAGAAACGGCGCGTCATGCCGTGGGCTGATGGCATGGCAGGCGCGGGCTACCAGTTCCTTGCCGGTGCCGGTTTCACCCTGGATCAGCAGCGGCGCATCGAGGGCCGCCACCCGTTGGGCGCGAGCCTTGAGCGCGCGGATCGGCGGCGATTCGCCAAGCAGCGCATCGAAGCCTTCGGCATGGTCATGGTGCAGCGCCGACAGGCGTTCACCAATGCGATTGGGTTGATACAGGGTGAGCAGGGCGCCGGCGTCGGTGATCGGCATCGCGTCGAGCAGCAAGGTCTGGCCGCCGAGGCTGACCTCGTGCATCGGCAGACGGAAATGCTGAGCGATCAGGGTGCGTTGCAAATCGGCATCGTCGAACAGCGCGGTCAGCGATTCACCGGCCGGTTCGCGGCCGCACAGGGCGATCAGCGCCGGGTTGGCCAGCAGCACATGACCACGGTCATCCACTGCCAGCACCGGGTCGGAACTGGCTGCCAGTAACGCGTCCAGTTGCAGGCGCCGGCGCTGCCCCGGAAGGATGTCGACCATGGTCACCGCTTGCACGCCGCGCACATCGAAAAGCGCTTCGCGCAGTTCTTCGAGCACCTCGGCGCCGAGGGTCGGGGCGTCGATGTAGACGTTCGGCGGCACCATCTCCACGGCGTCGAGGTTGAAACTGCGACCACCGAGCAGAGCCAGCACTTCCTGGGTGATGCCGACGCGGTCGATGAAGGTGACGTGGATGCGCATGACGGGCCTGCAAGGTTGGCGAACCGAATCAGTATGCCCGGCAAAATTTGAATTTGGCGAGTGTCACATCACGGCTGGCCGGTTTTACGGGCGCTGGCGGCCAGGTCCTCGAGGAACGCCTGGAGGATCGGTGGCGGTGCCGTGCCGCGTCGGGTGATCACGTCGAACGGCGATTTCAGGCGCAGGCTCGCGGGTGCCAACTGGTGCATCTCGCCGCTCTTGACCCACTGGGCGGCGAAGTGCTCAGGCAGAAAACCCAGGTAGGCGCCGGAAATGATCAGGATCGCCGTGGCTTCGATGTTGTCCACGGTGGCGGCCGCCTTGCTCACGCCCAAGTGTTCGAGGTCGTATTGCTGCATGTAGCCGCGCACCACGATCCGCCCCGCAGCGACTTCTTCAAGCAGTTCCTCACCTTCGGCATGGCTGCCGTACAAGGGGTGACGCCGCCCGCAATACAAGCCCAGGGCTTCCTGGTACAGCGGCGATTGCAGCAGCCCCGGCACATGGATCGGGAAGTGCCCGATGGCCAGGTGCAGGCGACCGTCGAGCACCCGCTCTTCGAGTTCCGCCGGGGTGCCGACGTACACGTTCAGGTGCACATCATGCCCACGCGAAACAAAGCGTTGGGTGGTGCGGGGAATCGGCGAGTCGGGGTCGGTGATCGTGGTGTCGATGATCCCCAGGTTGAGTTTGCCGCTGATGTGCTGTTTGAGCACGTCGGCGTCCATGCAGAAATTTTCCACCGCCGACAGCAGGCGCTGGGTGGCCTCATGAATCGCCACCCCTTGTTCGGTCAGACGGAAGCCGCTGCGCCCACGCTGGCAGAGTTTGACCCCGAGGCGGGTTTCCAGGTGGGTCATCTGCTCGCTGATGGTCGACTGCCCGGCATTGAGCGCCGCCTGCGCGGCCGAGAAGCCGCCGCAGCGGACAATCGTGGCAAACACCCTGAGCAGTTTCAGGTCGACATCGTGCAGCTGGATCATCTTGGACCTCCGGCCTGTGGACGCATCGGGAATGCCGATATGAGTATCTGATGTTTAGCATTTTTTCCACGAAAACCTGCGCCCATAGTCTCTCTAACGGCGGTCGCCTTGCAGTCCGCCAGGCCGATAACAAGAAGTGGAGAGGCTAGAAATGTCGAACAACGGTTATGAATCCGGTCGCCTGAACCTGCCATTCGTGGGTCATTGCACCTTTGGAAAATCCCCGGTGTGCACCGATTGGGATGCACTGGATGCCGACGTCGCGGTGCTCGGCGTGCCCAACGACATGGGCACCCAGTGGCGCTCCGGCGCACGCTTCGGACCCCGCGGGATTCGTGAAGCATCGACGCTGTTTTCCTTCGGCCACGCCGGCGCCTACGATCATGAAGATGACGTGATGTACCTCACCGCATCGGATGTGCGCATGGTCGACGTCGGTGATGCCGACATCGTCCACACCGACATGGCCACCAGCAACAAGAACACCGAATACGCCGTGCGCAAGATCCTCGATGCCGGCGTGATGCCGGTGGTACTCGGCGGCGACCACTCGGTGCACGCGCCGGTGATCAAGGCCTTCGAAGGCCGCGGCCCGATCCACATCATCCACTTCGATGCGCACCTGGATTTCGTCGACGAGCGCCACGGTGTGCGCTACGGCCACGGCAACCCGCTGCGCCGCGCTTCGGAAATGAACCACATCGTCGGCATGACCCAGATGGGCATCCGCAACGTGTCGTCGTCCAACCGCGACGACTACGAAGCGGCCCATGAAGCCGGCTCGAAAATCCTCTCGGTGCGTGATGTGCGCCGCCTTGGTGTAGAGGGCGTGCTGGCGCTGATCCCGCAGAACATCAACTACTACATCACCATCGACATCGACGGTTTCGACCCGTCCATCGCCCCCGGTACCGGCACCCCGAGCCACGGCGGCTTCCTCTACTACGAAGTGCTGGAAATCATCCAGGCCCTGGCCAAGCGCAGCAAGGGCAACATCGTCGGCATGGACCTGGTGGAAGTGGCGCCGGTGTACGACCCGACCGGCATGACCTCGATCCTCGCCGCGCAACTGCTGCTCAACAGCATCGGTTTCATCTTCCACGAGCGCGGCAAGGTGCGTGCGGCCGCCGAGAGCGAAACCACTCCAGCCTGATATCGAAACCACAAAGCTCAGAAACCAGAGCCCCGGCAGGACCTGACTGCCGGGCAGAGAGAATAAAAATGGACACGATCGTCAAGAGTTACCTGCAGAAATTCGGCGTCAGCGAAGCCACCCAGACCTTCCTCGGCAAGGTCCAGAAAATGTTCATCGGCGGCGCCTGGGTCGAAGCCAGCGACGGCCAGACCTCCGATGTGATCGAACCTTCGACCGAAGGCCTGATCACCCGCATTCCCATGGGCACCACCGATGACCTGGACCGCGCCGTGCAAGCCGCCCGCGCGCAGTTCGATGGCGGCGCCTGGCGTCAGGCCAAACCGGCCGAACGCGAGCGCATGATGCAGCGCCTGGCCGACCTGATCGAGCAGAACGCCGGAGAGCTGGCGGAAATCGAATCCATCGACATGGGCAAATCGGTTGCCTTCGCCAAGGACGTGGACATCCAGGGCACCGTCGATACCCTGCGTTACTTCGCCGGCTGGGCCACCAAGCTGCACGGCCGTACCGTCGAACCTTCGTTGCCGGGCAACTACCTGGCCTATACCCGCAAGGAAGCGGTGGGCGTAGTCGGCGCCATCGTGCCGTGGAACTTCCCGCTGCAAACCATGGCCTGGAAGCTCGGCGCGGCACTGGCCACCGGTTGCACAGTGGTAGTCAAACCCGCCGAGCTGACCTCGTTGTCGGCCCTGCGTTTCGCTGAACTGGTGCAGGAAGCGGGCATTCCCGACGGCGTGATCAACATCGTCACCGGGCGCGGCAGCGTGGTCGGTGCCGCCATGGCCATCCACCCCGGCATCGACAAACTGACCTTTACCGGCTCGACCCCGGTCGGCCAGACTGTCGGCCGTGCAGCGCTGGATGACATGAAGCGCCTGACCCTCGAACTCGGCGGTAAATCACCGGTCATCGTCTGCGCCGACGCCGACATCCCGGCCGCCGCCCAGGCGGTCGCCAACGGCGTGTTTTTCAACTCCGGGCAGGTATGCGACGCCGGTACACGGGCCTATATTCATAGCAGTGTCTACGACCAATTCCTGCGCGAGCTGATCGCCTACACGCGCACCCTGAAAATGGCCCCGGGACTGGACCCGGACTGCTTCATCGGCCCACTGGTATCGGCCCTGCAAAAGCAGCGCGTGACCGAGTACATCGAGACCGGCAAGGCCGAAGGCGCCAAACTGGTCTACGGCGGACAAGCGGTCGATGGCCCTGGTTTCTTCGTCGAGCCGACCATCTTCGCCCATTGCCGCAACGACATGCGCATTGTCCAGGAAGAGATCTTCGGGCCGGTGCTGGTCACCGCACCCTTCGACGATGAAGAAGAGGCCCTGGCCCTGGCCAACGACTCGCCATATGGCCTGGCGGCGGCACTGTATTCCAACGACCTGGGCAAGGTGCACAGCCTGATCCCGCGCCTCAAGGCCGGTTCGGTCTACGTCAACGCCCACGGCACCCTCGATCCGTCGATGCCGTTCGGTGGCTACAAGCAGTCCGGGTTCGGCAAGGACCTGGGCGCCGAGCAGCTCGATTACCTGCTCGAAACCAAGGCAGTCTGGATCACGCTGCCCTGAGCCACGGCTGAACGTTTCACCGCAACCTGTAGCAGCTGGCGAAGCCTGCGTTCGACTGCACAGCAGTCGTAAAACCAGAGGGCCGCGCAGTGTCAGGTAAACCATGCGATCCAGGTTTACGACTGCTGCGCAGCCGAACGCCGCCTCCGGCGGTTGCTACAAAGTGCGCGGTGGCGCTCACACTCTAAAGGGAACGGCAAGGAGGCACCCGGGTGTCGTTCACCCAAAAGAATGCAGTTACTCAGTCATGATCTTCCAACAATAAGAGTCCATCATGAACACTAACGCCAAGTCCGCCACGAGCGTGTCCAGCCTCGACGAAAAATCCGTTGTCGAGGGGCATTCGATCGACTTCATCCCCGAGAACGAGCGCACCGACAAACTGTCGAGCCAGGGCCCGTTCTGGTTCCTCGGCAATTTCACCTTCTTCACCATGACCATCGGCTTCGTTGGCCCGAGCGTCGGCCTGACCGCGCTCTGGACCACGCTGGCCGGCACGCTGGGCATCATGTTCGGCACGCTGTTCATGGCGTTTCACGGTTCGCAAGGCCCGCACCTGGGCCTGCCGCAGATGATCCAGTCCCGTGCGCAGTTCGGTTATCGCGGGGTGATCCTGGTGCTGCTGGCGACGCTGTTCGTGTTCGCCGGCTTCAACATCGTCAACCTGGTGCTGATGATGCAGGGGCTGCACACGCTGTTCGGGTTCAACCCCGCGGTGATCGCGGTGGCGGTGACCATACCGGCGGCGGTGCTGGCTATCCTCGGCCATGACTGGATGCACCGCAGCTTCAAATGGGCGTTGTTCCTGTCGTTGCCGCTGTATGGCCTGGTGACCGTGGCGGTGCTGATGGGCTGGGTGCCGGATGCGGTGCTGCCGGCACTCGCGGAAGGCGAAGTGGCCCGTGAGCCGCTGGGCTTCAACTGGACCGGTTTCATCGCGCAGTTTGCGGCGGCCGCCAGCTACAACATCGCCTATGCGCCTTATGTGTCCGACTACTCGCGCTACCTGCCGAAAAACACCTCCAGCGGCAAATTGATCGCCGTGGTGTTCCTCGGGGCTTCGTTGTCCGGCGCGTGGATGATTTCCGTGGGTGGCTGGCTGGCCGATCACCTGCATTCCACTGACGTGCTGGTGGCCCTGGGGCAGGTCGGCAACACCGTATCGCCACTGATGGGCACGGCGGTGGTGGTCGTCACTATCCTGGCGTTCCTGCCGGTGATCGCGATGAACATCTACAGCGCCAAGCTGACCACGCTGACCTGCGTCGACTCGATCAAACACATCGAACCCACCCGCAAGGCACGCATCCTGGCGATCGGCTTCGTGATCCTGCTGCAACTGGGCGTGGCCCTGAGCATCCAGAGTTCGGGCAAAGGCCTGTCGGTGTTGGGGATCTACCTGGTGGTGATGCTGTACTTCCTGGTGCCCTGGACCTCGGTCAACCTCACCGACTACTTCTTCGTGCGCAAGGGCCGCTATGCCATCCCGCACTTCTTCATGCCCCACGGCAACATCTACGGCAGCTGGGGACTGCGCGGCATCGCCGCCTATGCCATCGGTTTTATCTCGATGATCCCGTTCTTCTACATCTTCGATGGTGTTGAACAGCGCGAGGTGTATGTCGGCCCGCTCGCCAAGGCGCTGGGCAGCATCGACATCGCCTGGCTGGTCGGGCTGATCGTCTCGGGCCTGGCGTACTACTGGCTGAGCCGCTCGATCGACCTCAAGCGGGAAGAAACGGTGATCCAGCAGATCGAAAAAACCTCCCCGCAATACACCACCGGCGACACGCTGACCCACAAACAGCAGCCACCGCGGGTATTCACTGAATCGACGGTCGGGAGATAACTATGACCACGCAAAGAATGACCACGCAAAAAATGGCTACGCAAAAATACGACTACATCATCATTGGCGCAGGCTCGGCGGGTTGTGTGTTGGCCAACCGCCTGAGCGAAGACCCGGCCACCTCGGTGCTGGTCCTGGAATTCGGCGGCAGTGACAAGAGCGTAGTGATCCAGATGCCCAGTGCATTCTCGATCCCGATGAACACCAGGAAGTACAACTGGCGCTACGAGACCGAGCCGGAGACTTTCCTCAACGGCCGGCGCATTCACTGCCCACGGGGCAAGGTGCTGGGCGGTTCGTCGTCGATCAACGGCCTGGTGTACATCCGTGGCCATGCGCTGGACTTTGACGAGTGGGAATCCCTGGGTGCCGAAGGCTGGGGCTATCGCAACTGCCTGCCGTACTTCAAGCGTGCCGAGAGCTACGAGTCGGGCGGTGACAGCTATCGCGGGCAAACCGGGCCGCTGCACACCACTAACGGCAACCACATGAAAAACCCGCTGTACGGCGCCTGGGTCGAAGCCGGCGCGGAGGCGGGCTACATCAAGACCGAAGACTGCAACGGCTACATGCAGGAAGGTTTCGGCGCCATGCACATGACCGTGAAGAACGGCGTGCGCTGCTCCACGGCCAACGCCTATCTGCGCCCGGCCATGGGCCGTCCGAACCTGACGGTGGTCACCCATGCGATGACCCGCCAGATCATTCTTGAAGGCAAGCGTGCGGTGGGGGTCATGTATGACCACGGTGGCCAGACCCACCAGGTGTATTGCAACCGTGAAGTGTTGATCTCGTCGGGGCCAATCGGCTCGCCGCACCTGCTGCAACGCTCCGGCATCGGCCCGGCCGAAGTCCTGCGCAAGGCCGGGATCGGCGTACGCCATGACCTGCCGGGAGTAGGGGAGAACCTGCAGGATCACGCCGAGGTGTACATCCAGTTCGGCTGCAAGGAACCGGTGACCCTCAACAGCAAGATGGACCCGCTGAGCAAACTGATGATCGGTCTGCGCTGGTTGCTGTTCAAGGACGGCCTGGGCGCCACCAACCACTTCGAGGCCGGTGGTTTCATTCGCTCCGAGAAGGGCCTGCGCTGGCCGGACATCCAGTTCCATTTTCTGCCGGCAGCGATGCGCTACGACGGCAACAAGCCGATCAAGGGCCATGGCTTCATGGTGCTGACCGGGCCGAACAAACCGAAAAGCCGTGGTTACGTGCGCGTGCGCTCGGCCGACCCGTACGAGCATCCGGAAATCCGCTTCAACTACCTGGAGCGGGAAGAGGACCGCGAAGGCTTCCGCCGCTGCATTCGCCTGACCCGCGAGATCATCGGCCAGAAAGCCATGGACCGCTTCCGCGACGGCGAAATCGCCCCGGGCGCGCAGGTGACCAGCGATGAAGACCTCGACGCCTTCGTGCGCGACAACCTGGAAAGCACCTACCATCCCTGCGGTTCATGCCGCATGGGCGAGGACGACATGGCGGTGGTCGACTCCGAATTGCGCGTGCGCGGCATCGCCGGTCTGCGGGTGATCGATTCGTCGGTGTTCCCGACCGAGCCGAACGGCAACCTCAATGCGCCGACCATCATGCTGGCTGAGCGGGCGTCCGATCTGGTGCGTGGCGTGCAGATGCTGCCGTCAGCGGATGTGCCGGTGGGGTTGGTGGAGGGCTGGGAGAGCAGCCAGCGGACTTCGTTGCCGGGGCGTAATGTGCGGGTTTGACCACAATCGGCAATCTAATGTGGAAACCTGATGTGGGAGCGGGCTTGCTCGCGAAAGCGGTGTGTCGTTCAACATTTATGTCGACTGACACGGCCTCTTCGCGAGCAAGCCCGCTCTCACAATGGGCCACGGTGCTTTCAGGAAAATAGTGCGTCGTTGTTTCTTGGCCATTGCTAGTCTGTAAGTCCTTGAGACCGCAATGGAGCACCCTCATGGCTATTCAGGCCCTGCGCGCCGACGCATCGCACATCGACCAGATCGCCCCCTTGTTTGACGCCTATCGGATGTTCTACAAGCAGCCGTCGAACCTTGCGCTATCGCGCGCCTTCATTGCCGAGCGACTCGCCCGGGATGAATCGGTGATATTTCTTGCCCAGGACAGCGACGGCGAAAACCTTGGCTTCGTCCAGCTGTTCCCGACCTTTTCCTCGATCGACGCCCATCGCACCTGGCTGCTCGCTGATCTGTTCACCACGCCCGCCGCCCGGGGCAAAGGCGTCGGCACACTGCTGATGAACACCGCCCGGGATTTTGCGAAGTTGGCCGGCGGCAAAGGCATGACCCTGGAAACGGCCACCGACAACCTCACCGCCCAGCGCCTGTATGAATCCCTGGGCTGGGTGCGCGACCCCGGGTACTACACCTATTGCCTGGATCTGAAAAAAGACTGACTCAGCGATCCTGCTCGCCAAACACCGGCCGCATGAATGAACGCTCGTAGCTGAGGATGAATTTTTTCTCTTCGGCGTATTTGAACGCCGCGATACATTCCGGATCGTTCATCGACTGCTGCCGGTAATGTTCGTACGCCGCCAGGCTGGGGAAGGTGAACAGCGCCAGGGCGATGTTGTTGGCGCCCTCCGACGGTAAAAAGTAGCCGTGGTGCTGGCCGCCGAACTTTTCCACCAGGGGAATCCACAGCTTGCCGTAGTGTTCGAACGCGTCGAGTTGGTAGGGGTCGAGCACGTATTTCAGGTAGCAGGTCACCATTGTTTCGTTCCTTGATCAGGTTTTGAGGGCAGTCGCCACTGTAATCAACAGTGGGTGCCCGGCACAGCCGCTTGTTCGACATTGACCGGTAAGTTTGCGCCAGAGGCATGCGCTGGCGCCGCCGCACTATTGGTTCAGTCAATAGTCACCATCAAGAATCGCAAGTTCTGTTTTTTGCGCGAAGGCGGAAAATTGCCTGCATTGAACACGCTGCTCAAGGAACCTGCGCGATGAAAATCTTGACCCGACTGGCTGTGATTGCCCTGTTGCTGGGCAGTGTTGCATCCACCGTATCGGCCTACGCCGAGGACGCACGCGCCTGCCATTTGCCGCCTGTCACGGGTAGCCAGGGCGGGCTGCAATACGGGCAGACGGTTGGGGTGCTGTACAGCGAAAACACCGTGGAAAACCTGCAATACCTTGAGCAATACCACTCGGTGGCCGTCAATGGCGCGAAGAACGCACTGGATGCGCGAATTCGCCGGGCCTTCGTCGACAGCTCCGATCCGCAACTGGCCATCGATTGGCTGCTGAGTTCGCTGCGCAAGAGCTTTCTGTCGGTGACGGTCTACGACAACCTCGATGCCCTGGTGCAGGCCCATCCCGATGTCGTGGTGATGCTCGATACCCACAACCAGTTGCTGACCCGGCGTAACGACCGGGTCGAGGCGCGTTTCGCCGCGCGGTTCTACGACGCCGGCCTGCAATACATCGGCAAGGCCGAAGGCGCGGTGGAAAAACAGCTGCCGTCGGTGTGGGTGCATGACAAGACCGCGCCCGAGATCGCCGCGCAAATCGAACAGCAACGCGACCTGCAACTGACCGCGCTGAAACAGTTCGATGCGTCGTTGAGGGCGCTGGTCTCCGCCGGATTGACCGCAGCAACCAATTAACCAGCCAATTCACCATAGATTGCTTTTCAGGACCTGATTCATGCGCACTTTTTTTGCCCCGACCCTGGCCTTCGCCTCGCTGTTGCTGGCCGGTTGTGCCACGCCGAACAATCCGACGCTGACCTTGCAGACCAGCAAGTCGCCCGAGGAGTACACCCATTGCGTGGTGCCGAAGTTGCAGCACGATGCACTGGCGCCCACAGTGTCGCAGACCCAGCGCAGCTACCGGATCGTCGTATCGAGCAAAGTGGCGGCGGACAACGTGCTTGAAGCCTACAAGGCTTCGAACGGCGGCAAGGTATTCCTGTACGAGCGCAAGCTGCTGGCGTCGACCTTCGTGCCGTCCAGTTTCGAGCGTGCGGCGCAGGAGTGTCTGTAAGCGCAATTTCAGGCAAAAAAAAAGCCGCCGGGACTGGCAGCAGAAAGTTAAAGCACGCATTGGATGACTTAAGTATGGCGCCTGGTTCATGACGATTCGATGACAACTTGATGGACATTCATCAGGATGCGTTCAATTCGCTGGCTGCCGACTAATTGTGGTGTGGGTCAAACTGAATTCAGTAAATCTCCGGCACGATGATTTCCTGCGGTACAGGCCCCCGTGAATAGTCCTTCTGGCGCTCTCGCCGGGGCATCTGGCGGAGCAGGTGATGAATGCGGCTGAGAAAGCGCAGGTTCTGTTCCTGGTCGGAAATCGAGAACCAGTACTTGATCAGCTGGATGCCGGAGCGGGCGAGCATGCGCTCGAATTCCGGCACGGTGCGGAAGAATTCTTCGTACTGGTCGTCATTGCAGAACCCCATGACCTTCTCGACCCCGGCGCGGTTGTACCAACTGCGGTCGAACAGCACGATTTCCCCGGCGGCGGGCAAGTGCGATACGTAGCGCTGGAAATACCATTGCGTGCGTTCTCGGTCGTTGGGCGCAGGCAGGACGGCCACCCGGCAGACCCGAGGGTTGAGGCGCAGGGTGATGCGCTGGATCAGGGTGTCCTGATTGGAAAGCATGGTGAGACACTCGCGTCATGGGTGGCACAGCCGACGCCAGTCACAGCCTGTTACGAAGTGGTGATGCCCGGTGGTGTCATCAGGGCGTCATCGAAGCCATGGCAAGATCCTCGCAATCCGTCTTGAGTGCCCGACGGCCGCCAGTCCGCCGGCAGATGAATGTGCAAGGAACCCCCTATGAAAGACGCCCCGCTGTTTGCCGCCATCGACCTGGGTTCCAATGCGTTTCGCCTGATGATTGGCCAGTCGGTGAGGCGGAACCAGCAAATGGTCATCCAGGAAGTGAAAACCCTGCGTGAACCGGTGCGTCTGGCCGAAGGCCTGCAGGGTGGGGCGCTCGATGAGTTGGCGCTGGACCGTGGCTGGCAGGCGCTGGCGCGGTTCGGCAAGAAACTGCGCGGTTTCGAGGCCGGGCGGGTGCGGGCGGTGGCCACGAGTGCCGTGCGCGAAGCGGACAACGCGCCTCTGTTCCTGGCCAGTGCCGAACGGCACCTGGGCTTTCGCATCGACGTCATTTCCGGCCACGAAGAGGCACAATTGGTCTACGCCGGCGTGGCCCACACCTTGCCAGCGCAAACCACGCGGCTGGTGGTGGATATCGGCGGTGGCTCTACGGAGATGATCATCGGCCGTGGCGACCAGCTGCTGGTTACCGAGAGCATCGCCATCGGCAGCGGTACCTTCGGTGCGCGTTACTTCCATGGCGGGCGGATCGTGGCCGAAGCGCTATTGGAAGCCGAACGCGCGGCCACCGTGCAATTGGAACGCATTGCCCGCCGCTATCGCGCCATGGGCTGGCAGCAGGCTGTCGGTTCTTCCGGGACAGCGCGGATGCTGGCCAAGGTGCTCAAGGCCAATGGCCTCAATGATGACGGCCAAAGCGGCATCACCTACGGCGGCCTGTTGCGCCTGTCGCTGCGCCTGCTGGAAGTCAAACATGTGAAACACCTCAAGCTGGCCGGTTTGCCCACCCATCGCCTGAGCATCTTGCCCGGCGGCCTGGTGGTGATGCTGGCGGCGTTCAAGGTGTTCGGGATCACGCACATGATTGCGTCTGAACCGGGTCTGCGGTTCGGCGTGCTGCATGGATTGATGAGCAAACACTAAAGTCCGCCAGTCGAGGTAAACCCATGACCGACCCCCGTCGCGTGCTGTTCGTCTGCGCCAGAAACGATGTCCGCTCACCCATGGCCGAAGCCTTGCTTCGCCATACCGATCCTGCCGACTTCCAGGCCTTCAGCGCCGGGCTTGAGGCCACCGAGATCGATCCACGTACCTTCGAATCCCTCGAACACATCGGCGTCGATGCCAGTGGCTTGCGCAGCAAGTCCCTCGAAGACTTCGAAGGTATGGCATTCGACTACGTCATCACCCTGTGCGACAAGTCCTCCGAAGAGGCCGCGCGCATGCCGTTTACCGCTGAAGTGATGGTCTGGAGCTTCGAAGACCCGACCACCAGCGAAAGGCACGACCCGTTCCGCCATACCCTCCAGGAAATCGGCGACCGCATCAAAATGTTCGTCACCGTGAAAACCCGCCCCGTGCCCCAGGCGCCGTCAGTCAGCGATTCCTGAAAACCTTCGAACACCGTCTACCCTCATCGGTCACAACCATCATGATGAGGGTGCAGACGGTAATGAAAACGGACAAGGTTGAAACAAACGAAGCCTCGGCACTGATCGACGAGCGAATCCGCGAACTGGCCGACTGGCGCGGCGAAACCCTGGTCCGCCTGCGCAAGATCATCCGCCAGGCCGACCCCGAAGTGATCGAAGAGTGGAAGTGGCGCGTGCCGGTGTGGTCCCGTGCCGGCATCCTCTGCACCGGCGAGACCTACAAACAAGTGGTGAAGCTGACCTTCGCCAAGGGGGCGTCGCTGGACGATCCGTCGAAACTGTTCAATTCAAGCCTTGAAGGCAATACCCGCCGTGCCATCGATATTCGCGAGGACGAGCAGATCGATGAAGCGGCGCTGACGGCGTTGATTCAGGCAGCCATTGAGCTCAACAAAAAGTAAGCCATGCGCAAGTCCCTGTGGGAGCGGCGGTGCGGCGATCCGACTTGCCCGCGAAGAGGTCATCACATCCAGCAGAGAAGGTGGCTGATACATCGCTTTCGCGGGCAAGCCCGCTCCCACAGGGGGCCGTGCCCACCTGACCATTTTGGATATGCTCAGCTGTCATGTTCCAATAGCGAGCATTCGCAGACTGGAAACGCAACATGAAGAAAATCGCCGCCCTGACCCTCGCCCTGGCGCTCAGCGCTGGCCTGTTCAGCATGCCCACCCTGGCTGCGGGCGATGTCCAGGCCGGGGAGAAAGTCTACAAGCGCCTCTGCAGCGGCTGCCATCAGATCGGCGAATCGGCTCGCGCCTTCTTTGGCCCGCAACTCAATGGCGTGATCGGTCGCCATTCTGCGGTCACCACGGACTACGTGTATTCCGACGCGATGAAATCCGCCAACCTGATCTGGGACCGCGACACCCTGATCGCCTACCTTGAAGCGCCGAAGAAAGTGGTGCCCGGTACGCGCATGATTTTCTGGGGCCTCAGCGACCCGGAAAAGATCGAGGACCTGTTGGCCTATCTGCAAACTTTTCCGGCACAGTAATCACTCGCCCAGGTTCTCCACCAGCCATTGAGTGAAGCTGCGTGCCATCACCGTGTTCTCGCTGTCACGGTGGGTCAGCAGCGCCCAGTTCGGGCCGCGGATGGTTTGCTCCACCATCGGCTGCAACAGCCCGGTGGCCCGCGCCTGCCGACTCAGCAACTGGCTAACCAGCGCAATGCCCAGCCCGGTGCAGGCGGCGTCCAGCAGCAGCCCCGGATCGGAAAAATTCAGCCCCTGATCCATCTGCCCCACATCAATGCCCGATTCCACCGCCCAGTGGCTCCAGTCCATTTCCCGCTCGCCATGCAGGGTGGTGCGCTGTTGCACCGGCACGGCCAACAGGTTCGGGCGGCACGCCGGGTAGAGGCGGTCGGCGTGCAGCACCTTGAAACTGCATTCGGCCTGGGAACTGATGTCGTCGCGCACCGCCAGGTCGATGGTCTGGCTGGCCATGTCCGGCACTTCATCGGTGCTGAAAATCCACAGATCGACCTGCGGATGCTGTCGACGGAAATCCCCCAGGCGTGGCAACAACCAGTGCCGGGCAAACGCCGGGGTGGTGTTGAGCACCAGTTGATTGGGTTTCTGGTATTGCCCCAGCCGGCGAATGCCCACGGCCAGTTGCTGCAGCAGCGCCTGGGTGGTGCTCAGCAGATCGTGACCGGCATCGGTCAGGCTGACGCTGCGCCCGCTGCGATAGAACAGCGGTTGCTCCAGGTACGCCTCAAGGCTGCGGATCTGCTGACTGATCGCCGACTGGGTGAGGTGCAACTCTTCGGCGGCCTTGTGAAAACTGCCCAGCCGGGCGGCGGCTTCGAAGCCGCGCAGGGTGCTCATGGGCGGCCAGTGCTTGAGCATATCGATAAGTTCCTCTAATCAGTTGCCTGCAAAATCCATCGTTTGTTTGCCCGTTTTACCAGCCGTAGCATGCATGCCAAGACCGCCAAGGGCGTTTTCATTGAACACAATGACTTAACTCAGAGGTACTTGTCATGCAGCAGAACGGTATTCAAAACAGCGGTTGGACGATGCCGGCCGAATGGGTCACCCACGCCGCCACCTGGATGGTCTGGCCGCACAACAAGACCCTGTGGGAGTCGGGCTGGCGGGTGACGCTGCCACAGGTTCAAGAGGACTTCGCCCGCGTGGCCAACGCCATCGCCCGTTTCGAGCCGGTGAAACTGGTGGTCGATCCTTCAGCGATCGCCAGCGCCAAAGCCTTGTGCGGGCCGAACATCGAGTTGATCGAACTGGCGGTCAACGACAGCTGGTGCCGCGACTCCGGCCCGAGCTTCGTCTGCCACCCGCAGCAAGGCCTGGCCGGTGTGAGCTGGCGCTTCAATGCGTGGGGCGGCAAGTCGGCCCATGATCTGGACGAAAGCCTGGCCCGCCGCGCGCTCAACCATCTGGGCCTGGAGTGTTTCGGCACGGCGCTGAGCAATGAGGGTGGCGCCATCCATGTGGACGGCGAGGGCACGCTGATCACCACCGAGTCGGTATTGCTCAACCCCAACCGCAACCCGGGCGTGACCAAGGCCGAGATCGAAGAGATCTTCAGCCGTCTGCTGGGCGTGAAGAAAACCATCTGGCTGCCGGGTGATCCGGACTACGTGACCGGTGACATGACCGACGGCCACGTCGATGGCGTGTGCGCCTTCGCCCGACCTGGCGTGTTGCTGGTGGACGCCACCCACGACCAACAATCGGTGTACGCCGAAGTGGCCCGGGAGAACCGTCGCGCCCTTGAACTGGCCACCGACGCCCAGGGTCGCCAGTTCGAGCTGATCGAACTCTATGAAGCCACCGATGCGGTGGACACCGAAGCCGAAGTGTTCTGCGCCTCCTACACCAATTTCTACATCGCCAACGGCGCGATCATCATGCCGGCCTACGGCATTGATGCCGACAAGGTCGCCGCCGAAGTGCTGGCGCAGGCGTTCCCCGGTCGTGAAGTGGTGCCGGTGCGGATCAACCATCTGGCCCATGGCGGCGGCGGTGTGCATTGCATCACCCAGCAACAGCCGGCCTGGCCGGTGCGGGGTTGATGCCATGACACTGCTGACCATCGCCACCACGCAAATGCCCTGCACCTGGGACCTGAAACACAACCTCGACCAGGCCGAGCAACTGGTCCGCGAGGCAGCGGCCAAGGGCGCGCAGGTCATCCTGTTGCAGGAACTGTTCGCCACGCCGTACTTCTGCATCGAGCAACACCACAAGCACCTGGCCCTGGCCGAGGAGTATCGCGACAGCCACGTGCTCAAGCGCTTTGCCGCATTGGCCAAAGAGTTGGGCGTGGTGCTGCCCCTGAGCTGGTACGAGAAGGCCGGCAATGCCTACTTCAATTCGTTGAGCGTGGCCGACGCCGACGGGCGCCTGTTGGGCGTGTACCGCAAGACCCACATCCCCAACGCCATCGGCTATCAAGAGAAGGAATACTTCAGCCCCGGCGACAGCGGGTTCCGGGTCTGGGACACCGCGTTCGGGCGCATCGGCCTGGGCATCTGCTGGGACCAGTGGTTCCCCGAGACCGCGCGCTGCCTGGCCCTGATGGGCGCCGAAGTGCTGCTGTTCCCCACGGCCATTGGCTCCGAACCTGGCTGCGCCACCCTCGATTCCCGGGATCACTGGCAGATGACCATGCGCGGCCACGCCGCCGCCAACCTGCTGCCGGTGGTGGCGGCCAACCGCGTCGGCCGGGAAGCGGCGACCACCGACCCGACCCTGCAAATGAGCTTCTACGGCTCGTCGTTCATCTGCAATCACAAGGGCAAATTGCTCGCCGAAGCCGACCGCGACAGCACCGGCGTGCTGGTTCACACCCTGGACCTGGCGGCCATGCGCGAAGACCGCCTGACCTGGGGCATCTACCGCGACCGCCGTCCGGACATGTACGGCGCCTTGCTGACCCAGGACGGTCGTCAGATCCACTCACGCTGGGCAACCCAAGGGGTGTGACATGAACACGATCAACAAGCTGTGCCTGGCCATGGGGCTGGCGCTGACCTGTGCGGTGCCTGCGCTGCATGCCGAGGAGAAAACCCTGCGGCTGTACAACTGGGCGGATTATTTTGCCGAGGACACCCTGAGCAGGTTCACCGCCGAAACCGGGATCAAGGTGATCTACGATGTCATGGACGGCAGTGAAACCCTTGAGGCCAAGATGCTGGCCGGCGGCAGCGGTTACGACCTGATCTTCCCCGGCGACACCGTGGCTGAACGCTTGATGCGTGCCGGCAGCCTGCAACCGCTGGATCAGTCCAGGCTCACGGCCCTGAATGACGTCGAACCCGGATTGCAGAAGCTGCGCTCGCGCTATGAGCATTCGAGCAACGCCACGGTTCCCTACACCTGGGGCACCATCGGCCTGACCTACAACGCCGACCAGATCGCCCAGCGTGCGCCGGGCGCACCGGTCAATAGCCTGGACATGCTGTTCAAGCCGGAGCTGGCGGCGAAGATTGCCGATTGCGGCATCTCGATGATCGACTCGCCGGACGAGGTGCTGGCGGTGGTGCTCAACTACCTCGGCCGCGACCCGCGCAGCGGTAAACCGGCGGACCTGGCGGCGGCCAGTGAGTTGCTGATGAAGTTGCGGCCGTACGTGCGCAAATTCCAGTCGCAACCGGTGACCGATCTGGTCAATGGCAACCTGTGCATGTCCCTCGGCTACAGCGGCGACATGACCCAGGCGCAGCGCACGGCCGACAGCACCGGCAAGAAAACCACCTTCCACTACCGCATTCCCCGGGAAGGCACCACGGTGTGGATGGACACCATGGCCATTCCCGTCGACGCCCGGCACCCGGAATACGCCTACGCTTTCATCAACTTCGTGATGCGCCCGGAAAATATGGCGGCCATCAGCAACTTCACCGGCTACCCGACCTCCAACGCCAAGGCGCGGCCGGACGTCGATGCCGCGATGCGCAACAACCCGGACATCTACATCGATGAAGCCACCTACGCGCGGCTGATTCCCGGCAAGGACATTCCCCAGGCCGACATGCGGGCACGCATGCGCACCTGGACCAAGTTCAAGACCGCTACGGTCAATTGATCACCGGCCGGCCCACGGGCCGGCCAAACCCCGGATTTCAGGAAAGCACATGCCGACACGTCGAACATTCATCAAGCAGGTATCGGTCATCGCCGGGCTGGGCGCAGTGGCGTCCATGGGATTGGGCTTTGCCGCTCTGCCGGTGCGCGCGGCCGGCAAAGGCAACTGGTACATGCCCGATGAAGGTGACAAACACCAGCGGGCCTTCATCGCCTTCGGCGCCCAGGCCGCGATCTGGGAGGACTTCACGCCCCACGTGCAAGACGCCCTTGGCCGGATCGCCCGCAGCATCGCCGAATACGAACCGGTCACGGTGTTCTGTCGCCAAAGCGAACGGCGCCTGGCCGAAAGCAAATGTGGCAGCCACAACACCACCTTCGTGATCACCGAGCTGGATGACATCTGGATGCGCGACATCGGCGCCAATTTTGTCGTCGATGACAACGGCAACCTCGGCGCCGTGGACTTCAACTTCAACGGCTGGGGCAACAAACAGCAGCATGAGGACGATGCGCAATTGGCCGCCCTGGTCGCGGAAAACGCCAAGGCCGATTACCGGCGCAGCGAACTGGTGGGCGAGGGCGGTGGCATCGAAGTGGACGGCCACGGCACCGGGATCATGACCGAAAGCAGCTGGATCAACCGCAACCGCAATCCCGACTGGACCAAGGCCGAGGTCGAAGAGGAGCTGAAGGAACGCCTGGGCCTGCGCAAAATCATCTGGTTGCCGGGCATCAAGGGCAAGGACATCACCGACGCCCACGTCGACTTCTATGCGCGCTTCGTCAAGCCCGGGGTGGTGATCGCCAACCTCGACAACGACCCCGAGTCCTACGACTACAAGGTCACTCGCGCCCATCTGCAGATCCTGGAAAACGCCACGGATGCCGATGGCCGCAAATTGCAGGTGCATACCGTTTCGCCACCGCTCAACCCGCGCAACAGCCGGTTCAGCAAGGACAACCCGGACTTCGCTGCCGGCTACATCAACTACTTCGTGATCAACGGCGCGATCATCGCGCCGCAATTCGGCGACAAGGAAGCGGATGCCAAGGCCTTCGACCTGCTGTCCGAACTCTACCCGGACCGTGAAGTGGTGCAACTCGACATCGACGCGATCTCCGCGGGCGGTGGCGGAATTCACTGCGTGACCAGTCAGCAGCCGATGGTTTAACGGCTTGTCCCCGATTTCAGACTAAACACAAAACCTGTGGGAGCGGGCTTGCCCGCGATGAGGGAGTGTCAGTCAGCGTTTTGCTCACTGACCCACCGCTATCGCGGGCAAGCCCGCTCCCACAGGGTAATTTGCTGAGTCAGGCTTTTGTGGCCTTCAGGTAAGCCCCCAACCGCCGCCCCATTTCCTCACCCAACGCCTGCAAGCCACTCAGCGGCCGCACCATCACTTCAAACTCGACAATCCTGCCCTGTTCGTTGAAGCGGATCATGTCGATGCCCTTCAACTCTTTCTCGCCGACCCTGGCGCTGAATTCGAGAATCACGTTCAAGCCATCCGCCGTCGCCAGCTCGCGGTGATAGGCAAAATCCTCGAACACGTTCATGACCGTGTTGAGGATCATCGACACCACCGGCGCCCCCGGATACGGCGAGTGCGCCATCGGCGAGCGGAACACCGCTTGCGGATCGAGCAATTCGGGCAAGCCACTCAAGTCGCGGTTGCCGAGCATCGCGTGCCACTGCTTCAGGGACGCGGCGACGTTGGGGTTCAGGTTCAGCTCAGACATCTTCAACTCCTGTTTTTATTGTTGTGGTGCGAAAGCGTTGGTCGATAACCCTGGCGGCATCGTCGGCCCATTGACGATAAAGCATCGGCCCCGGATGAAAACCATCGCTGGCCATCAAGCCCGGTTCGGGCGCCAGCGGGGTGGTCAGCATCGTGCATTGATCCATGCCGGCGGCCAGATCCGCAAGCCGTGTGTTGAAACGACGCGCCCTGAACCCCAGAAACCAGCGCAGCGGCTGCGGCAGGGCGGGGAACAGGTGCATCGGCGGAAGCGGCGACACCACAACCTGCTTCACCGCGAACTTGTCGCACAACAGCGCCATCAATCGCTGTTGCCGAGCGAGCCACTGATCCAGGGTGAGCGAGCTGGTGACATCGTTGACGCCAATCGACAACAGCGCCACATCGAACGGCTCGGGGGCATGCTGTTCGAGCAGCTCCAGCAACCCTTGCGAATCCAGACCGGTGCGCGCCCAGAGTTTCCACGACACCTGATAATCCTCGGCCAGGCGCTCGACCAGCCGACCGCTGAGCGCTTCACCTTGAGTCGCCGCCCCCACACCCGCCGCGGCGCTGTCGCCGACAATCAACAACCGCAGAACGCCGCCGCTGCCGGCCTCGCCCTGGCGTTCACCTTCGGCCTCCGGCAACTTGGGCGTCACCCGCCGCGTGTACAGGCCCTGCATCAGCAACAACGGGCCGAGGAGGATTTTGGCGAGGGTTTCAACCCGGCTCATATGACGTTATCGCCCCCGCAATACACAGCTCCCCGGTCGCACGAATCATCGCCTGGCCATGCAGGTAATCCTTGATCAGCGCCGAGCGTTCGGTGGCCAGCCATTGCGGGCAGTTCGGGTCGTTACGGTAGGGCAGGAACGCGGCGTACTGCGTGAGCAGCTGGTTTTGCAGAGTGTCGAGCTTGGGCCGGATGTCGTTAACGAGGTCCGGTCGTGGCGTGTCCGGTGCCTTGTGCGCCGCTTGCCATTGTGCGATTCGACCGTATTGCACCAGTTTGCTGGCTTCGATCTGGGCGGCGATCAGGTCGGCGACATCGTCGGGGTCAAGCTGGCGCTGGGTCGCCTGCTTCCTGGCGTTGGCGATGACTTGCGCTTCCCGGGCATTGTCCTGGACCGGTTTGCCGCTGTCCCACTTGGTCAGCGCCACCAGCTCACTGATGGACAACCGCTCATTCATCGTCGCCAGCAAGGGTTGCAGGGCATCGGGTGCCGGGGGCGTCGTGCCGGCCTGGGCGCTGCCGGCGAGCAAACCGAGCAGGGCGTAGACCAGCCAGTGCGGCAGGCGTGGGGAACGGGGCATGGGCGGAATCTCCTTGGACGCAGAAATCACTCCGGCTTGTGTATCACAAGTGCGGCCAGGGAACGACAGGTTGCGAATGATTCAGGCCAGCAACCGTTCAATCTGCGCCAGTTCCCAGGTGCTGAGCAAACTGACCGGGTCGGTGCCGAAGCGCTGCCCGTTGTCGAACGCATATTCGCGGCCATCGGGGCATTGGCCGTGCAGGCAGTGGCGCAAGTGGCCGGCGTCGACATCGAGCAACAGGCGCCAGCCGTCGATGTCGACCCGTACAAGGTTCGACGTGCAGTATTCATCGATACGCTTGAAGGTGCGAATACCCTGGGCGGCATCGCGCAACGGCTGGTAAACCTCGCGGGCGGTGAGGGCGGGCACAGGTGTCTCCGGGGTGAAATCGGGGAGGCACAGGATAGATCATTAGCCTGCAAAAAAGTCCGGCTCGTGAGGCCGGGCTTCACGCCGCGAGCCACCAGCGGCCCTGCAACAAAGAAACAACCCGGCGTTTCGGCCTAGACCACCTGCACATTCTGAGCAGTGCTCGCCACGCCATGACAACCGCAGGCGAGGAGATGGCCCTGCAATACGACCGGAATGCCGTTCATACGCCGGCGCGGATGCCCTTCGACGAAGGCAAACTCGCCCAGATGCAGTGGGCATGTCGCCTTGTCGCCCAACACCGCCGGGGTTTTTCCATTGAGGGTATGCGTGCCTTCGAGCTGGCAGGAAACCACGGTGCCGCCGCTGCTGGTGGCATCACCCAGGCAAATGGGATGGCTCATGTTCTGGGTACACCGCCACTTGGGGCGCCGAACTTGAAAGGGTCGACACCACGGTTCTCGCGGTTCCTGGCTTTGCGCGCTTCGTCCGGTGGGTGGATCATCTGTACCGTCAGGCTGCCGTCCTGACCGGCGTAGACCACCGCGCTCGCTCCGCCGTCCAGGTAGCTGGCAATGGTCGCCAGGTTGATTTCCACCAGAGCCCCGCTGACCCCGGTATTGCCCAGACGCCGACCGATGTCGTAACCCTCATCGACATTGCCCAGCTCGATCCCATGGCCGTCCGTATTCAGGCCATGCAAGGCATTGGTCAGGGCAATTTCAGCGTCCCGGTTGTCGGTGGTGTCATAGAACACGCGGACCGGCTTTTGCCCTTTGGGTAATGTCTCCAGGGCCTGCAGCCAGCCTGCCTGCAGGGCTTTGGCCTGCAAGGCCGGTTTCAGCCGCTGACCGTGTTCATCCTGCATCGAAACCTTGATTGGTCGGTGCAAGTAGCCCAGCACCGGCGCGGCGTCGAACTCTTTGACCTGATGCTGGGCCCAGCGGATGGGTAGCCATGGGGAGGGTTCGAAATAGCCTGACCCGCGGTTGTTTATGGTTTGCCAGAGTGTGGGGAGTTGGGATTGCCAGTAGGCGGTGGACATGGTGCCAGGAGCTAAGGGATCTTGAGCGCCTTTGGCACGTTCCGCCTCTTCGTACACCTCTAGAAACTCACGCGAATGCTTCCAGTAAAAGGCCCACAACTTGCCCAAATCAGTGTCTTTGTTCTGGTTGTCCTCAGGCTCATGGGTAGCATAAGGGCGAATGTACCGATCCACCCGATCCGAACGGGTGACCAGCAGCCCCGCCATGCTTTCGTACACCGTGGGGACGACATGGCCGTTCTGCAACCCAGGGGTGCCAGGCACGCGTAAACCGTTTCGCGTGACATCGCCGTCCTCGCTCACGATCAAGGCCTGGGGCACTTCGGGGTTGTCATCAAAGAACTGGAACAAGCGCTCGATCATGCCCTGGGCGTGGGTTGTATTCTCCGCGTCCTGCCACAAAAACAGCGTGACACCAAGCGTGGCGGCATTGCGACCGTTGAGGATATTGCTCGCAGCCCCGGTATCTGAAGGTTGCTTGGGCGGTGCGATGGAAAATACCGGGATTGGCCAGTACGCCACTGACGCGCCTGCCGAATGTTTGAAGGCGACTCGGATTTTGATATCTCTGCTGATCTCTCGGGAGTCTAGTGAGTCTGTGTAATCCTTGGGGGCCCGTGAGTAAATCGACGCAAAGTTGTTATTTTTCTTCTTGATGAATTGCCAGATCTCCGATTGGTGGTCCTGGTAGATCCCAAGCCCCACCCCGCGGATTTCCAACGCATAAGTCCGCGCTTGCGTGGCCTGTTGCTCGGTGATTTGCGCCATGACGTTGGCTTTATAGGCGGCGAGCCCCGCCTTTTCACTGGCCACGGCTTTGCCCCACCAGTGAG
Source organism: Pseudomonas sp. GM74 (assembly GCF_000282455.1). Taxonomy (GTDB): domain Bacteria; phylum Pseudomonadota; class Gammaproteobacteria; order Pseudomonadales; family Pseudomonadaceae; genus Aquipseudomonas. The sequence continues at coordinate 19,191 of NZ_AKJG01000049.1, read as the reverse complement.
TGCTGAAAATCAGCAGCAAGGGCCCCAGAATAGCGGCGATTCCCCAGCGCAGTACTGGGTTGATGTCCCGAAGTTCCACGTCAGATAACCCGTACGTTCAAAGCATGGCTCGCCACGGCATGACAACCGCAGGCCAGGAGATGGCCTTGCAATACGACCGGAATGCCGTTCATACGCCGGCGCGGATGCCCTTCGACGAAGGCAAACTCGCCCAGATGCAGCGGGCAGGAAGCCTTGTCGCCCAACACCGCCGGGGTTTTTCCATTGAGGGTATGTGTGCCGTCGAGCTGGCAGGAAGCCACGGTGCCACCGCTGCTGGTGGTGTCGCCCAGGCAAATGGGATGGCTCATGGTTTGTTTCCCGGCATACGAAATCTGAACGGATCGGCGCCGTGGGTTTGCTGGTTCTTCGCTTTGCGGGCTTCGTCTGGCGGGCGGACCATTTGCACGGTGACACTGCCGTCTTCGCCGGTGTACACCACCGCGCTGACACCACCTTCCTGATAGCTGGCAATCGTGGCGAGGTTGATTTCGACCAAGGCGCTACTGACGCCGGTGTTGCCCAAGCGTCGGCCGATGTCGTAGCCCTCGTCGACATTGCCCAATTCGAGACCGGCTCCATCGACATTGAGGCCGTGCAAGGCGATGGTCAGGGCGATTTCGCCAGGGGTGTTGTCGGTGCTGTCGTAAAACACCCGCGCCGGTTTTTCACCTTTGGGCAGGGTTTCCAGTGCCTGCTGCCAGCCTGCTTGCAGGGCCTTGGCTTGTAATGCGGGTTTGAACGGTTTGCCCTTGTCGTCGTGCATCAGGACTTTGATTGGGCGGTGCAGGTAGCCCAACACCGGGGCTTTATCGAACTCCTTGACTTGATGCTCGGCCCAGCGCACCGGTAGCCATGCGGAGGGTTCGAAATGACCGGGGCCTCGGTTGCTCAGGGTTTGCCAGAGGGTGGGGAGTTGGGATTGCCAGTAGGTGGAGGACATGGTGGTAATAGGACGAATATGACCTTTACTGCCTTTGGCACGCTCACTCTCTTTATGCCAATCAAGAAATGCATCATCACGACTCCAGTAAAACGCCCACAACTTGCCCATGTCGGTGTTTGTGATCTGGTTGTCTTCGGAGTCCTGGGTAGCAAAGGGACGGATGTAGCGGTCAACCCGATCCGACCGGGTGACCAGTAGACCAGTCATGCTTTCGTACACCGTTGGCACGGCATGGAAATTTTGCAGACCCGGTGTGCCCGCCACGCGATAGCCGTCTCGAGTGACATCGCCGTCTCGACTCACGATCAGTGCCTGGGGCACCTGTGGGTTGTCATCAAAGAACTCGAATAGACGCTCGATCATGCTCTGGGCGTGAGTGGTATTGTCTGCGTCCTGCCATAGGAACAGCGTGACACCCAAAGTAGCGGCATTGCGTCCACTGAGAATAGTGTTCGGGGCTCCAGCGTCCTCAGGCTGCTTGGGTGGTGCTATCGCAAACACTGGAATTGGCCAATAGGCTACTGAGTCACTGGCCGAATGCTTGAACGCAACGCGTATATTGATTTTTTGAGTGATCTCTCGAGAGCTCACTGTAGTGTCGTAATCCTTCGGATTTTGCGAATAGATCGAGGTGAAGTTGCTGTTGGTCTTTTTGATTTCTCTCCAAATTGAAGATTGATGCCAATTATCAATGGCAAGCCCCGTACCCCGTATTTCCAGCGCATAGGTGCGCTCTTGGGTAGCGGCTTGCTCGACTCTTTCGGCCATGACTTTTGATTTGTAGGCCTCCCGTTCTGCGTCTTGGTAGGCTTCGGTCTTGCCGAGCCAGTGACAGCTGTAAATCATTGCCAGCGTGCCAAAAATACTCGCGACTCCCCAACGCATAACGGCTCCCATGTCCCTAAGCTCCCTGTTTTCAGCCTGTGCCAAGTAAATGATGACGAGCAAAAAAACAAGCCAAACAGCTATCAGTACTCCGGCAGTCCAGAGATAACCCTTCAACCGCGGTCGCTGTGACTTGCCCTGCCAGCGATCCCTCATGGGTGTACTCCTTTTCCCAATGACGCCATCACCAGTTGCGGCGGTGTCAGCGAAACCAGTTCGGTTGAAGGAAACTTGCCCTGGTCGTAATACAGATAGCTGGCCTCGACCAATGCTTGAGCCTCAGCGCTCAGTCGCGACCAACCTTCCATTTTCATGACTTTATCGAATCGCCCCTCATCTAGTTTCCAATCCGCAATCGCCACCAACACCTCCCGCATCACCGGATCATCCAGACACCTGGCCTGCCCAATCGCAATATCCATCGCCGTCACCCAGCGATGGTTCTCCGGGCTGCGCAATACCGCCGAGTGATAGCTGTTGTCAGTCCATTCCTTCTGGTCAACCTGCATGCGTGCACGGATTTCGTTAGGGGTTTCCTCACGGTAGATGCGGTAGTGGTCCTTACGATTGAGCATCGGGTTGCCGGACACTGGCGTCTGGCGCAGGGCCCGGGTCTGGTCGTCGGGCTCTTTGCCGTGATTCCAGCGAACAAGCCCATCGTCCAGGTCGAGTCGCTTGTCACTGTTGGTCACATAAATCCATTTGAAAGAGGCGCCGGGGTTGCCCAATGCCGCGTTTTGCGACACCGCATCCGGTCGATCCTTTCCTGCCTCATGGGTAGACCCCGTCACGGCTTCGCCACCAAACATCTGCGGTGCATGGGGTGGGTGCAGTTGTTCGGCGTTGATGTTGCGTTCCTGGCCTTCACGGATCCCTGTTTGCGAGGCTATCGCGGCCACTGACCAGCCACCGGGATAACGCGGCTCGCCTTCGGCACGGGTGAAGTCCGCTTGCGGCGGTTTGCCAACCAGTACCGGCTCGCCGTCACGCAGGCGCTTGGTCCACAGGCGCTGGTAGAAACGCATGGACTGCAACGCGGTCATGGCCGGCTGGCCATCGGGCAGCTCGTCCGGCACGCCGTAAGTGCCGATGCCTTGCACATCATCCAGCGCTACGGTGGTGTCGTCCGGGCAGAAATACAGGTAAACCTTGCCGCGGTTGTCGCGCTCGGGAAACACCAGGGTTTTCCCGTCTGCGCCAAGACGCCGGCCTTGTTCGGGTGACCAGCGCGGCCCCGTGCGACCGCCATAACCCGGTACGCCACAGCGCACGGCACTGAGGGGTGGGTGCGTATGGGGGGATTGAGTGGTGTGTTGCACGATGTCGATCAGGGTCTGCAGGGTTCGCATATTTTTCGGCGTCGCATCTGGCAGTACCGAATAGGGCGAGGCCACCATGATGGCGCAGTCGGCGCAGCGTTCACCGCGATCCACCAGCATGGCCTGGGCGAGCAAGGTGATCAGCGTGCCCTGGCTGTGCCCCATGATGGTGATGGTTTCATCGGGTGAGACGCGGCGGATCTCGCTGACCAGCATCGCCAGCCGGGTCGCGGCCAGCACGAAATACCGTCGATGCGGCGCCTTGCCCATGTACAGGGAGTTAGGCATGGTGGGTTGAACCCAATGGCGCAGCCATTTGGCGAACCCTTCTTCGTACATCTCCAGCAAATTGTTGGTGGCGTTAGCGAAAAATCCGCCGCCCTTGGCGAAGTGACGGTCCAGACGGTTGTCGAACCGGTCCAGGAATTGATCGCGCAACCGGGCCGGATCGCCATTTTTATCGCGTTTTATCTCTCCGGGTTCGGCCCGGTAGCCCCAATAAAACGGGATCAACAGGCTGCGGGTCTTGGGGGCCTCGGTGTCGCGCTGGTAGAGGTAAGTATCCGGATCGTCGAGTATTTGCCCCTCGTTGTCCTTCCACGCCTTCCTGGGCGTACTGTTAGCCTCGTTGTACTTGGCCCCATACCGCCCCGCCTTGAGATCCGGCCGATCCAGCCGCTCGTTAACCCCCTGGCACAACCCGGTTTCCACCGACTCATAGGACGCCCCGGGATCATTCACGCCATGCAGGAAGATCACCACCCCCGGCAGGTCGGCGGGCACTTCCATTTTGCGCACGGTGTTGCAGTTGGGCATCAGGCGGGTGGTGAGTTGCGCCACGCAGTACATCTCTTCGCTACTCATTGGCGGCCACCGTTCGGGCCTTTGTCACGCATCGCCGCCGTTTGCGCCTGATACATCTGCTCGCGCTCCAGCTGCTCGGTCAGTCCGCTTGAATCCGTCAGTCCTTGCACCGTACTGCCATCCTCCAGTTTGATTTGGTAAGCATGCTCGACCGCCAGTCGGGCGCTGCCGTCGTCGTGGCCGGGGTAGTGAAAGGCCAGACGTTGAGCGGCGGGGTCACGACCAAACGTGGGCATCGAGGCACTGTCGGTCTTGGGCCCCACCCAGTCATGCTCGCCGGCATGCACAATCGCCTTGCCCTGGGTACCGATCTCGACCCCGCCACCGATCCTGATGTAGCTGCCGTCATCGGCCACCAGGCGGATGGTGGGGGCGGTGATGAGCACCTCGCCTTCGGCCGCCGACAGGTGCAGGTTCTTTTGCGCGTTGAGCACCAGGTCGTCGTCCTGGGCCTGCACCAGCACCTTGCCGCGATTGGCGATGGCGCTGATGCCCTCGTCCTGGGCGAAGGCGCTGATGCCTTTGCCGGCGTGCAGGCGCATGGCCGCGCCGCAGGTCAACTGCAAATGATCCTGGGCGGTGGTGTCATGGTTTTCACCGGCGTAATGCACCTGCGAGCGCGGCGTGGCACTGGCAATGCCGGCTTCAGCCGCCACCGCGATCACCGGCTCGCCCGGACTGTTGCTTTCGGGGGCCGGCCATTGACTCAACGACTGGCGCAACGCCTCGATGCCCTGGGGGTCGATCTTCGGGCTGCCACGGGCAGCGGCGGTCTGGCCGAGGGACTGGAACAGCTCGCCGCACTCGGCCAACAGCTTGAGCAGTTCTTCGCGGTCCAGTTGTGAGCCCTGCGCCTCGTGGCGAGCGTAGGTGGTCAACAACAGCCCTTGGGCCGCCCGCAGGGCAATCGCGGCATCGCTGCGCAGTTCGGCGCCCTGGCCGCGTGCCTGGGCCTGCCCGTCGGTTCGCGGCGTGACGAGCTTGCCCAGATTCAGCGCGGTGGCCTGATGAGTCGTGCCCAGTCGGGCGCGCAACGCGCCGGGTGTATCGTCGAAGAGCAGTTCGTTGAAGCCCTTGCCCTGATGTTCCCGGGTCTGGATCCCGGATAAGGTTCGATTGCCCGGCAACCCCGTGGCGTTACTGAAGTGCGGCGGAACATGGTCGGCGTTGTAGAGCACCGACGTCACCAGGGGGCGGTCGATGTCGCCGCCGAGGAAAGTCACCAGCACTTCCTGACCGATGCGCGGCAAGAACTGATGGCCGAAGCCGGCGCCGCCGCTGGGCATGGCGACCCTTAGCCAGGTCGTGCCCTGGGCGGGGTCCTGCGCCCGCTGCCAATGAAAGCGCACTTGCACGCGCGCCAGCTCGTCGGTGAAAACCTCCTCACCTGCCGGGCCCACCACAATGGCGGTGAGCGGCCCGGAAATCGTCGGCCGCTGGGTCATGATCGGTGGGCGAAAGGCAATCTTGTGGCGGATGCAGACGAAACGGTTGTCGTAGCTCGCCGGTTGATCCGTCAGGTAGTTGTTGCGGCCTTGGTGCTCCACCTTGAGCAGGAGGAACTGACGATCATCCACGGGATCAGCATCGTGATCGAAGTGCTGGGTCAGTTCGAAGGTGTAGCCCGGCAGCATGGCGCGACAGTTGCTGGCGCCCTCAAACGTCTTGCCCTGTACCTCCAGGGCTTCGAGTCGATGCCGCACCAGCGCTTCGCCCTCTGCGGGCATCCCGTGGCTGTAATGACCGGGAAAGTCGTAGATCTCGTAGGCAGGGACATCGCCCTGGACGTTGAGGCTGGGCATGCTGACCGGCAGCGGATTGCGCGGCTGCCGGTAGTCGAACGTCTGGATGGCCATCTTGCCGGACTGCAGAACCCGATGGCTGCTCCATCGGGTGATCGAGTCGGCGGTCTCGGTGACCGCCGCGCTGTGGTAGCGGATCCGCGGTTGCCGGGCCAGCGGCTCAAGGTGGCGGGAATGGTCGGTGATGATCAGGCGGTGTTCTTCCTTCGTATGCTCGAAGTAGAACAACAACCCCTCTCGTTCCAGCAGGCGCAGGACGAAATCCAGATCGCTCTCGCGGTATTGCGTGATGTAGCTGTGGGAGTTGAGCGGCTGCTCCAGGCGGAACTCGAACCTGGGCAGCACGCCATAGTGGGCGAACACCGTGCGCAGGATGTCTTCGAGGGTCTGCTCTTGAAAGATCCGCGAGTCGAAGCGTCGCGACAGCATCCATAGCCAGGGGCTCAAGGTGGCCGAATAGCAAGCCAGGCCGCCGTCACTGTTCTGCAGGCTGAATCGACTGATGTAGCCGTGAATGTACCGCGCCTCGCCGCTCGCCAATTCTATCTCGAGTGATGCCGGTTGCCCCATTAACGACTTGAGTTCCAGGCGCGCATCCTGGCTGATCAGCGACAACTCGAAACTGAATAGGGTCGACACGCCCTCGGCGCCGGAAAAGTGCTCGAGCAGCAGCTCCTGCTGGTTTGCAATCGGGGAGGTGAACTTGATCAGACGCCGGTTCTGTGGCGAGAATATTTTTGTCAGTTCCATTAACAAGCTTCCTGCGGCATCAGCGATCCGTGTTTGCCCCAGAAACGGCATGCACCTGTTCCCGGCAAGATCCAAAGACGGGGGATTAAGACGCACAGGAATTTGCTTGTATGTAGGACGCTTCCTTTTTTAGAGGCGGATTTGTCAGCGCGATCGCGATCGACGGAGTGGCTCTGTACGTTTTTTTGTTTTGGGCGGCGGGAGATACGTGGGTACCGGGGGCGAGTCCTGAAGCAGGCGTGAACCTGATTCAGGACTGGACAAAATGCACGCAGCGGCCATCAAACTCCGGTTTGTTTATTCAACGCCGCCTCCGCCGCAGCAATTTCAGCCTGGCGCTTGACGATCATGTCGCCCACCGGTGGCCCCTGGAAGCGCCGGGCTTCAAAACCGAACCAGACGATGGCCGTCAGCACCAGGAAACCGATGGTGATGTACAGCGCCCAATCGTTCGGTGGCTGGATGCCGATGACGAAAATGATGATCATCGACAGGATCGAGAGGATGGCGAACACCGAGTACCAGAATCGCCCCATGTTCCATGGCCCCATGGTCGGCCACTTCGACGTCCCGTAGGTAAACAGGCCGAGCACGATGGGAATGGCGAAGGAGAAGAACAGGAAGATCACCGTGCAGGACACCACGATCGTATAGACCGGTGTTGCTCCGACCGAGATCACCGACGAGCCCCAGTCGAACAACACGGCAAGGGTGGCACCGGTCCAGATCGCCGCCACCGGGCTGCGAAAGGTCGGCGAGACCGAGGCCAGGGCTTTGGAGCAGGGCAGGCCACCGTCCCGGGAGAACGCGAAGATCATGCGTGAAACCGAGGTGACGGTGGCCAGTCCGCAGAGCACCTGCGAGATGAAAATCGCCACGAAAAGCACCAGTTTCAAGGTCGGGTTGACCTGGGTGTTCATGGCCCAGAAAAACACGTTCCAGCCTTGCTTGGCCGCCTCGTCCATGTTCGGCAGCATCAGCACGAACGCGCTGAGCATCAGCCAGCCGAACAGCAACGACCAGACCACCGACATGACCATGCCGCGGGGCACCGACATGGCCGCGTTGCGGGTTTCCTCGGAGGTATGCGCAGAGGCGTCATAGCCGGTGATGGTGTAGATCGGCAACAGCAGGCCGAGCATGAACACCCAGCCGTTGGAGACCTGCGGCCAGACGTTGCCGCCCGCTTCGCCGGAATAGTTGCCGAAGGTCCACAACCGCGCGAATTCATAGCTGGGTGCCGAGATCAGGCAGACGATGGTCAGCGCCAGCGCCGTGGCGAAGATCAGGTAGCCGGAGAAGTCGGTGAGCTTGGCCGTCAGGCCGATACCCAAGTGGTTGCACAAGGCTTGCAGGCCCGTGAGGATTGCCAGGAAAATCACCCGGACCGTGGTCGTGTCCTCCATGCCCAGTGCCGGTCCGAAGGCACCGAAAAAGAAGTAATAGGTGCCCACGTTGATCGCGCCCAGCACCGTGACCAGACCCAGCAGGTTGAACCACGCGGTCAGCCAGCCGGTGAAGCGGTTACCGAGGATCGAGCCCCAGTGATACAGGCCGCCGGCGGTGGGGTAGGCCGAGGAAATCTGCGCCATGGCCATGGCGAATACCCCGGAGATCAGGCAGCCGATCGGCCAGCCGATCCCGATGGATATGCCACCGGCGCCCGAGGTGCCCTGGGCCAGTGAGTTGATACCACCCGAGAGGATGCAGATGATCGAAAAGGAAATGGCGAAGTTGGAGAAAACCCCCATTCGTCGTGAGAGTTGCTGGGCATAGCCCATGCTGTGCAGCACCTTGACGTCATCGTCGTGCGCTTCGGTGCCCGGCTGGCTTGTTGGGTTCATTGTTGTGTGCCCCTTTTCAGGTTTTGGACAGGCCGAACTGAGCCGCCGTAGGCTCGACCTTGGTTTTCTGTAGGAGCGAGCCTGCTCGCGATGAACGTCAACGATGACGCGGGGAGCCTGACACCCCGCGTCATCCACAAGTCCATCGCGAGCAGGCTCGCTCCTACAGACGGCCGTGAAGTGCAGCGTCGAAAATCTTTGCCACTCCGTCCCGGGTCAAGGGCAGTGGGTTGCCACCTGCCGAAGGGTCGACAATCGCCATGTCCGCGATCAGGTCGGCCTGCCGGTCATCCACGCCCAGTTCAACCAGGGTATGGGGCACGCCGATGTCCTTGCGCAGCTTGAGGACGAAGGCCAGGAAACTGTCGAACCCCGGGGAGGGCAGGCGCAGGTACGCCGCCAGGCGGGTGATGCGTTCCTCGATGGCCGAGCGATTGAAGTGCAGGACATAGGGCATGAAGGTGGCGTTGGTCATGCCGTGATGGGTGTCGTACAGCGCACCCACCGGATGCGAGAGCGCGTGCATCCCGCCCAGGCCTTTCTGGAATGCCGTGGCGCCCATGGCTGCCGCCGCGAGCATTTGCGCGCGGGCCTCAAGGTCCGATGGCGTGTGTACGGCCTTCACCAGAGAGTTGGCCACCAGGCGCATGCCTTCCACGGCAATGCCATCGGCCAGGGGGTGAAAACCGGGGGCGCAGTACGCCTCCAGGCAATGGGACAACGCGTCCATGCCGGTGCCGGCGGTGATCTTGGCGGGCATGCCGACCGTGAGGGCCGGGTCGCTGATCACCACGCGCGGCATCATTTTCGGGTGGAAGATGATGCGTTTGGTGTGGGTGCGCTCGTCGATGATCACCGCCGCGCGACCGACTTCCGAGCCGGTCCCCGCCGTGGTCGGCACGGCAATGACCGGGGCGATGCGGCTGTCTTCGGCGCGGGTCCAGTAGTCGCCGATGTCTTCGAAGTCCCAGACCGGGCGGGTCTGGCCGCTCATGAAGGCAATGAGCTTGCCCATGTCCAGGCCACTGCCGCCGCCGAAAGCGATCACGCCATCGTGCTGGCCGGCACGCCAGGCGTCGAGCCCGCCGGCGAGGTTGGCTTCGACCGGGTTGGGCTTGAGGTCACAAAACAGCGCCACGCCAAGGCCGGCGGTGCGCAATGCGTCGAGGGCCGCCGTGGTGATCGGTGCGCGCGCCAGGCCGCTGTCGGTCACCAGCAAGGGTCGCTGGATACCCTGGCTGCGACAGACCTCGGCCAGTTCGGCGATGCGCCCGACACCGAAACGAACGCTCGTGGGGTAGCTCCAGTTTCCTGTCAGGTTCATGGTCTACACCTCGTGACGCAGATGAAAGGATTTGGCCCGGGTCAGGTGCTCGTAACCCAGTGGCGACAGGGTGACGCCGCGCCCGCTGTTCTTCATGCCGGTCCAGGCCAGCGCCGGGTCCAGGTAATCGCAGCGGTTCATGAACAGCGTGCCGGTGGCGATCTGGTTGCCCAGGCGTTCGGCTGCTGCGAGGTCCCGGGTCCAGATGGACGCGCTGAGCCCGAATTCACTGTCGTTCATCAAGGCAATGGCCTCGTCATCGCTGGCCACCGGCATGATGCCAACCACCGGGCCAAAGCTTTCATCGCGCATGACTGACATTTGATGGCTGACATCGACCAGGACCTGCGGCGCGAGGTAGGCGCTGCCCGGCACGTCGGCGGTAAAGGCCTGCGAATCGATCAGCGCCGTCGCGCCCTGGGCCAGCGCTTCGGCGATCTGGCCACGAACGAAAAATGCGGCACCCGGTGTCACCAGCGGACCGAGGGTGGTGGCTTCGTCCAGCGGGTTGCCCAGCACGTACTGGCGGGTCAGTTCGGCGAAGCGCTCGACAAACACCGGGAAGATTTTCTGGTCGACGTAGATGCGCTCCACGGCGCAGCAACTCTGCCCGGAATTGAAGAAACTGCCGTCCACCAGGTTTTCCACCGCATGCTCGAGGTTGGCGTCAGCCCGCACGTAGGCCGGATCCTTGCCGCCGAGCTCCAGGCCCACGCCGATGAAGCGTCCAGTGGCGGCGCTTTCCATGGCCTTGCCGGCATCGACTGAACCGGTGAAGTTGACCTGCTGTACCCGGCCCGAATCAATGATCGCGGCGGTCTGCCGATGATCGAGCAGCAGGTTGTGGAACAGGCCATCCGGCAGATTGGCGCGGCGCATGGCCTCGGCGAAACGCTCGCCCACCAGCAGCGTCTGCGACGCATGCTTGAGGATCACGCTGTTGCCGGCCATCAGCGCCGGGATGATCGTGTTTACCGCCGTCAAATAGGGGTAGTTCCACGGCGCGACCACCAGCACCGTGCCCAGCGGCTCGCGCTTGATATAGCGTCGAAAACCCGCCACAGGCTCCGGCTCTACAGCGGCCAGCGCTTGCGGCGCGATGGCGATCATGTGCCGGGCACGTTCGGCAAAACCGCGCAGTTCGCCGGCGCCATAACGCACCGGGCGGCCCATCTGCCAGGCCAGTTCCGGCACGATGTCGGCCTGCATCGACAACATCGCGTCCACTGCGGCGCTGCACAATGCTGCGCGTTCGCTCAGTGAGCGGCGTTGCCATGCCGCCTGTGCGCTGGCAGCGGCGGTCAGCGCCTGCTCGACCTGCGCCGCATCGGCCATCTCTCGTTCGACGTACACCCGGCCATCGACCGGGGAGATCAATTGCACCTTCGCAGTCATGATGTTCTCAATAGCGCTCGAAGCCGCGCTGCAGTTCCCAGTCGGTGATTCGCCGGTCGTACTCTTTCTGTTCCCACTCGGCGGTGTGCACGTAATGGTCGACCACCTCATCGCCGAACGCCTCGCGCAACATGGCGGAGGCCTTGAGGGCGGCGCTCGCTTCGCGCAGGGTCTTGGACACTTCCGGCAAATGCTCGTCGAGGTAGGCGTCGCCTTCGAACGGCGGTGCCAGATCGAGCTTCTCGTCGATACCCGCCAAACCTGCCGCGATCAGCGCGGCGAAGGCCAGATAGGGGTTGAGGTCGGCACCGCCGATGCGGCATTCGATGCGGATGGCCTTGCTGCCTTCAGCACACAGGCGAAAGCCGGCGGTGCGATTGTCGCGGCTCCAGACCGCCCGCGTCGGCGCAAACGTGCCGGCCTGGAAGCGCTTGTAGGAGTTGATGTAGGGCGCGAGAAAACAGGTGATGTCGTTGGCGTACTTGAGCTGCCCGGCGACCCAGGCCCGCATCAGTTTCGACATGCCGAATTCGGCTTTCGCGTCGAAGAACAGCGGCTTCTTCGCGTTCTTGTCCCACAACGAATTATGGATGTGACTGCTGGAGCCGGCGGCGTCGTAGCGCCACTTGGCCATGAAGGTGATCGCCTTGCCCTGCAACTGCGCGATCTCCTTGCAGGCGTGCTTGATGATGACGTGGTGGTCAGCCATGGTCATGGCATCGGCGTAGCGGATGTTGATCTCTTCCTGGCCCGGGCCCCATTCGCCCTTGGAGTTTTCCACGGGAATGCCCGAGGCCTGCAAGTGCTTGCGGATCGCCCGCAGCACCGGCTCTTCGCGGGTGGTCTGCAGGATGTTGTAGTCCTCGATGTAATGGCCGGCGGTTTTCGGTTTGTGATAGTTGCGCTGGTGGATCGCCTCGTAGCTCTCATCGAACAGATAGAACTCGAGTTCCGAGGCAAACATGCCGGTATAGCCGCGCTCGCGCAGACGCTCGACCTGTTTTTTCAGAATCGCCCGCGGGCTGTGGGGCAGGTCCTGGCGATGGTGATGATCGAGCACGTCGCACAGCACCAGCGCCGTGCATTCAAGCCAGGGCACGCGCCGCAGGGTGGACATGTCGGGCTTGAGCACGAAGTCGCCGTAGCCCTTGCTCCAACTGGCCGCGGCGTAACCCGGCACCGGTTCCATGTCGATGTCGTCGGCCAGCAGGTAGTTGCAGCAGTGGGTTTCTTCGTGGCCGCTGTCGATGAAAAACTCGACCTGGAATCGCTTGCCGACCAGGCGTCCCTGCATGTCGACCATGCAGACCAGCACGGTATCGATTTCGCCGGCAGCCGCGGCGCGCTTGAGTTCATCAAAGCTGAGGAGGGGCTCTGTCATCACGGCAATCCTGCGTGAAAGGTTTGGACCAGTCTGGGATAGCTGTTGCAGACGCTCTCCAGAAAAACCAAAAACCTGCAGAACCGAGCATCATGAGCAACGAGTTGATCAAAGCTTAGCCTACCGTTGCAATTGTAGGAGCGAGCTTGCTCCGGGCGGCGATCCGACGATGGTCGTTAACGATTACGCATGTTTGCAGGTTGTTCGCGGTGCTCTTGAGTCCATCGCGAGCAAGCTCGCTCCTACAGGTCAAGGGTGGTTGCCTTTACTCCGGCAATCCCGCCAGGCGCAATCCATCGACGAAGCGGGTGAGATCCTCAGGCCGTTGAATGGGCAGCCAGTCCTTGAGGGTGCGCAGGCGCAAAGAGGGATCCAGCTTTTGCAGACGCTGCATCGCCAGATTCGCTTTATCCATTCGACCGCCGAGTGCATGACTGGCCGCCACCAATGCCGCCGCAACCAGCAGACTGGGCAGGTTGCCCAGGGCCTTTTCCGCCCAGTCCGCAGCGGTATCGAAGTGCCCGGCGAAGAAATGTGAGAGCGCCATTCCGACCTGCATCCTGAACATTTCCGGATCCAGCGGACTCAAGCGAACGGCATGGTTCAAATGCTCGATGGCGGCGTCTGATTCACCGTGCAGCGCCCGCAGGATACCGCCCAGGAACCAGGCGGGGGCGAGGTTGGGATTGAGCAGGCGCGCCCGGTCGAGCAGTGCAATGCCGGCGTCGACTTCGCCGGCGAGATGAGCCAGCGCATGTCCGCCCCGGGTCAACGCGACGGCATCATCGCGACCGAGTGTCACTGCCAGACGCGCCAGCCGTATGCCCTCGGCGATTTCTGCAGGCCGATCGGTCATCCAGCCATTGAGCTTGCGCCAGAAGTGGCACCAGGCGGCCATGCCATAGGCCGAAGCAAATTCCCCATCGAGTTCGATGGCCTGGTAGAACATCGGCAGCGCTTGCTCGATGGCTTCCCGACTGCCGCTGTGCAGTTTTGCCATGGCCCGCAGGTAGTAGTCGTAGGCATCCAGGCTTTCCGTCGGCTTGCGCTTGGCGCGTTCGATTTCCGCCCGTTCCAGTTGCGGCGCGATCGCGCCGACGACGCTTTCGGTGACTTGGTCTTGCAGCTCGAAGATGTCGTCGAGCAGGCCTTCGAAGCGCTCCGCCCAGATGTGCGTCCCGCTCGTCGCGTCGATCAGTTGCCCGGTAATGCGCAGCTTGTTCCCGCTCTTGCGCACGCTGCCTTCGAGCACGTAGCGAACGCCCAACTCCTGGCCAACGCCCATGGCGTCCACCGTCTGGCCCTTGTAGGTGAAGCTCGAATTGCGCGCGATCACGAACAGCCAGCGAATACGCGAGAGGGCGGCGATGATGTCCTCCACGACGCCGTCGGCGAAGTATTCCTGCTCCGGATCGCCGCTCAGGTTCTGGAACGGCAGGACGGTGATCGAGGGTTTGTCCGGGAGGACGAGCATGGGGGAGGGGGGGTGTTGCGCGGCAACGGTCGAGCGTTCATCGATATCAGGCTGTCGTGCTTCCCCGGTCAAGTCGCCGTTGATCCGGCCAACGAAGCGGTAGCCTTTGCGGGCGACGGTGCGTACCAGGCGCTGCTCCTCACCGGTATCGCCGATGGCCTTGCGCACGGCATTGATGTGGCTGGTAATCGTCGATTCCGAAACGATCCGGCCGCTCCACACCGCCTTGAGCAATTCGTCCTTGCTGACGACGCGATCAGGATTGTTGACGAACAGCAGCAACAGGTCGAAGACCTGCGGTCCGACGGCCACGACCTGCCCGCGCAGGGTCAGCTCCCGGCGTTCCTGATCGAGTACGTAATCTTCAAACGTAAATGGCAAGTTGAGCATCCCCTGGCGAAGCGCCCTCAACTCCGTGTCCCAGGCGGCTGGCGGTTGGTAACTGAGGCAGATGATACGGCAGCTCGACACCCACTGCACCGTCCGCGGCGAGGGAGGCTGGAGGAGCCTCAGTAGCCTTGGACATAAATCCAAGCGCTCGCCAAGGTAAACCCAAGCCCGGCGCAAGGACTTGCCTGGTGCGCGCAGGCAATCTCTCTACACCGACGCAATGGTTGCAGTCGACAAGTGGAGAAAAGTCATGAAGATCGTCGTCATCGGAGGCTCCGGCCTCATCGGATCGAAGCTTGTGAACACCCTGTGCGAACGCGGCCATGACGCGCTTGCCGCCAGCCCCAGCACGGGCGTGAACAGCATCACCCGCGAAGGCCTGGCCGAAGCGATGGATGGTGCCGATGTGGTGGTCGACGTGGCGAACGCGCCGTCGTGGGAAGACCAGGCCGTTCTCGATTTCTTTGAAACGTCGAGCCGTAACCTGCTGGCCGCCGAAGCCGCTGCCGGGGTTCGTCATCACGTTGCCCTGTCGATTGTCGGGAGTGAACGGCTTCCCGATACCGGTTATTTCCGGGCCAAGGTCGCGCAGGAGGCCCTTATCAAGGCATCCAGTGTTCCCTACACCATTGTGCGTGCCACGCAGTTCTCCGAGTTTGCCGGCGGCATTGTTCAGTCGTTCGCCGTTGGCGAGGAAATTCATGCTTCGCCGGCGCTGATCCAGCCGATAGCGTCCGATGACGTGGTGGCGGCGTTGGCTGATGTCGTACTGGCTGCACCGCTCAATGGCACCGTTGAAGTCGGCGGCCCGGAAACCATGCCGATCGACGAACTGGCCAGGCGCTATCTACGGGCGACCCAGGACAACCGCAAGGTTGTGCCGGATGTACATGCCCGTTACTTCGGCGCCGTGCTCGACGATCAATCGCTGGTCACCGGCAAGAACGCACGCCTGGGGGCGATCCGCTTCGACGAATGGCTGGCCCGGTCGACGGCGCAGTAACGGATCGCACCCTCATATTTCCCTACCAATCCAGGAGAAATCCCATGGTTACCCGATTGCTGATGGCCGCTGTCTTCGCCGTGCTCTCGATCAGCGCCGCATCGGCCGCCGAGCCGCCCCCCGGCAAGGTGACGGTGGTGTTCGACCGTCCGATTCCCAACATCCCCGGCAAGAGCATGAGGGGCGTGGTCGTCGAGTATGGGCCGGGTGCCGCGTCGCCGGCCCACACCCATCCGAAAACGGCCTTCATCTATGCAACGGTGCTGGAGGGCTCGTTTCGCATCAAGGTCAAAGGCGAACCGGAAAAGGTCTACAACGTCGGCGAGAACTTCGTAGAGGAGCCGGGTTCCGTGCACCTGGTCAGCGCCAACGCCAGCGACACCCAACCTGCACGCCTGTTGGCGGTGTTCGTCCTCGACACCGACGAAAAAGTACTCGTAACGCCCATCAAGCAGTGAGCCGATCAACCCGCTCATGAAAGCTCGACAGCCGGGCGGCAGACCCTGCCGCCCAGTGGCTGCGTCAGTTTTCGGCACTGAACAGGAAATGGAAAAATGAACTCGCTCCTGGACAAGGCTGCCATTGCCGCCAGTGCAAGTAGCGCAGCACCTGTGGTCGTGGCGCGGCGCAGCAAGCGCAAGACCATCGGCCTGTTGCTGTGCGTCGCGGCCTTGATGGTCGTGGCGGTTTGGGGCGCCATGGCGTTTTCAAGTGGCGTGACCTCGACCGACAACGCCTATGTCCGCGGGGATGTCACCTCGTTGGCCGCCAAGGTCGCCGGCTATGTCACGACGGTAGAGGTCGAAGACAACCAGACCGTGCGTGCCGGTGATGTGCTGTTTCGTATCGATGACCGCGACTATCGCGCCAAACTTGCGCAAGCCGAGGCCAATGTCAGCGCCGCCCAGGCGCGCCTGACCCATGTCGATGCGCAGATCCAGCTTCAGCATGCGCTGATCAGGCAGGCCGAAGCGCAAAGGCGCTCGGCCACCGCCGACATGAGCCTGGCGGCCAAGACCCACGACCGCAGCCGCAAGCTGATCGTCAGCAATGCGGTGAGCCAGGCCCTGGTCGATGAAACCGGTACGGCGCAATCCAGAGCCGTGGCCTCGGTTTCGGCCGCTTCGGCAACGGTCGAGGCACAACAGCAACGCATCGCGGTGTTTGTGGCCGAGCGCGAGGCTGCCGTGGCCGCCGTGACGCAAGCACAGGCCGCGCGCGATCTCGCCCGGATCGATCTCGACCATACCGTGGTGCATGCGCCGGTGGATGGCGTGGTCGGTAACCGTCAGGTTCGCCTCGGCCGTTTCGTAACGCCGGGCGTTTCCCTGCTCGATATCGTGCCGGTCAACGATGTGTGGGTCGTGGCGAATTTCAAGGAAACCCAGCTCGAACATATTCGCCCCGGTCAGCCCGTGCGCGTCACGGTCGACGGCTACCCCAATGCGGCACTCGATGGCGTGGTCGACAGCTTTGCCCCGGGCAGTGGTTCGGCGTTCAGCCTGCTGCCGCCCGACAATGCCACCGGGAACTTTGTGCGCGTCGTGCAGCGCGTGCCGGTGAAGATCCGCCTGGCCCACAATCCGCTGCCGGGGCGCATCGTGCCGGGCCTGTCCGCGCGGGTAGAGGTTTCGCAAGGGGCCGGCTCATGAGCCGCGTTGCCTGCGCCACACCGAGCGGCGCCAGGACGACGAACGGCGTCCTGCTCATGGTGGGCATCGTGCTGGCAACGTTGACGGAAGCGATCGCCAGCACCGTGCTGGCCCTCGGCCGCAGCGACATCATCGGCGACACCTATGCCACGCCTGACGAGTTCGCCTGGCTGGATGTCGGCTACATCGCGTTCAAGCTGATCGGGTTCATGCTCGCCCCTTGGCTGATGCAGCGGTTTTCTGCGCGCAACGTGATCATTGGCGCCACCCTGGTCATGGGCCTGGCGTGCTGCGTGGCTGCCATTACCGCCTGGCTGGAGCTGCTGATCGCACTGCGCATCCTGCAAGGCTTCGCTGGCGGTACTTTGTTGGTGGCGGGTCAGGTGCTGATTTTTCGCGGTTATCCGCGCGCGCTTCAGCCGATCCTGCAAGCCCTGTTCGCCATGGCGGCCGTGGTCGCGTCCGCCACCCTCGCACCGGCCCTGCAAGGGTGGTTGATCGACAGCCAGTCCTGGACCTGGATCTTCTTCAGCGTGGTGCCGCTGGCCCTGGCGGCGACGGGGCTCTTGCTCATTGCTGACCATCCCATGCTCGCCAGGGGCCGGCAACGTTCGTTTGACTGGCTCGGCTGTGCACTGATCGGTGCCGCGCTGTTCTGTTTCACCTACGTGCTCAGCCAGGGCAGCCGCTGGGACTGGTTCGAGGAACCGCGCATTCTAGTGATGACGGTGATCGGCGGCGCCGCGCTGCTGGCCTTTCTCGGCCAACAGGTTTTGGCCAACGGCCAGGGGTTGCTCGATTTCAGCCTGTTCAAAACAAGCGATTTCACCTTTGCCTTTTGCGTCAGCTTCGTCGCCGGTGCCGCCCTGTTCGGCAGCGCCTATCTGATCCCGGCGTTCGCCCTGTCGGTACTCGCCTTCACACCGACCGATGCCGGTCTGCTTCTGTTGCCCAGTGGCGGTTTTTTTGTCGGTTCGCTGCTCATCGCCGCCTATCTGTTCAAGGTGCGCCGCGTGCCGCCGGTGGCGACCGTGCCCTTGGGCATCCTGCTGATCATGGGGGCGATGTGGATGCTGTCAGGCTCCACCAGCGAAAGCGGCAGCGACGACATGATGGCGGCCATTCTGTTGCGTGGCCTGGGCCTTGGCTTACTGTTTCTTTCGATCACGTTGATCGCCTTCAGTCACCTCAACAGCCGCAACCTGGCCAGTGGAGTCGGCCTGTTCAATACGGGGCGGCAATTGGGTGGCTTGATGGGCGTCGCCGGGCTACAGACCTTGATCGACCATCAGGTTGTCAGCAACGGCGTGGTCCTCGGCGCCAACGTCACCCCGGGAGGACATGCGCTCATCGAACGGCTGATGACCACAACTACGATGCTGGCGGGGAAGGGCATGGATCAGGTGGCCGCTGGCCGGGCAGCTACCAGCCTGCTGGGCAAAGCGGTGTCAGGTCAGGCTACGGTGATTGCTTTTGATACGGCATTCTTCGCCGTAGCCTTGCTGTTCGTCTTTGCCGCGCCCATCCTGGTTGGCATCAAGATTGGCCTCTCGCGATCCGCCAAAGTGCGTGAACAACGGGCGCATTCATGACCCACACGAAAAAGCCCGGCTGTTGAGGCCGTGGTTTCTGTTTGTGGCCTGCGCAACCTTTGTAGCAGCAGCCGAGCACCGCGAGGCTGCGTTCGGCGGCGCAGCCGTCGTAAAATCAGATTGTGCGGTGTGTCAGGCAGATCGTGCGCTTAGGGTTTACGACGGCTACGCCGCCGAACGCAGCCTCGCGGTGCTCGGCAGCTGCTACACCCCACTATAAATCGAGGAACCTTTCATGCCGACGCCGAGCTGATCAGCAAGGCCATGCGCCCAAGCGCAACCTTCAACGCGGCAGTTGCTGCGCTGGTTTAAGGTTGTAAGGATGCAAAGAAGCCCCGGCCTGGTTGAGGCCGGGCTTTTCGTTGAGTGTTGCGGTAAAGCACTGCATTCAGACGGCGCGGCTTTCGATCAGACGGTCGGAGCCACCTTCGGCAACGCGGTTTTCGATCAGGCGATCCGAACCGCCTTCAGCAATGTGGTTTTGCATCAGTTTGTCGGAACCATCAGCGGCCACGCGATTCTCGATCAGGC
>NZ_AKJG01000048.1 GCF_000282455.1 Pseudomonas sp. GM74 | reverse complement strand
GGGGTTTTGTTTTTGTCCGCAGGAAGCTTCGTTTCACCCCGCGTCAGGCTGTTGGACCTGAGTCGGATAGACGGCAGTCCCGTCCGCTACCTAAACTGTCAGCAGATTTGGGGATCGGGGGGCAGTGGATGAATCGCAATGAACTTCGCAAAGCGGATATCAACCTGATGGTGGTATTCGAAACGCTGATGCTCGAGCGCAATGTCACTCGGGTGGCGGAGAAGCTGTTTCTCGGTCAGCCGACCATCAGTTCGGCGCTCAACCGCTTGCGTGCGATGTTCAATGATCCGCTGTTCATACGGGTTGGCCACCGCATGGAGCCGACAGCGAGGGCCGAGGAGATCATCAGGCATCTCTCACCGGCGCTGGATTCCTTGTCCGTGGCCTTGAGCCTGACCCATGATTTTGACCCGGCCAGCAGTACGATGTCGTTTCGCATCGGGTTGTCCGACGATGTCGAGTTCGGCCTGTTGCCGCCATTGCTGCGAGCGTTGCGCCAGGAAGCGCCCAGCGTGGTGTTCGTTGTGCAGCATGTCGATTACTGGCGGATTCCCGACTTGCTGGCGTCCGGCGATATCACGGTGGGTATCAGCCAGACCCGTGGTTTGCCGGCCAATGCCAAGCGCAAATTGCTGCGGCACATCCAGCCCAGCATTTTGCGCGCCGATGCCTCCGACACACCGCTGACCCTTGATGAATATTGCGCGCGACCGCACGTGCTGGTGTCCCATACGGCCAACGTCAGTGGCTACGCCGACGAGTGGCTGGCGGACATCGGCCGCACACGCCAGGTGGTGCTCTCGGTCCCGCAATACAGTTCTTTGCCGGCCCTGCTTGCCGGGACGGACCTGATTGCCAGCCTGCCGGACTACACCGCCGAAGCGATGGCGGCATCGGGAGTGCTGTTCAAGGAACCCTTTCCCATCCAGACACCTACCCTGGACCTGTCCATGGTCTGGCTCAGTCATGTCGATACCGATCCTGCCGAGCGCTGGTTGCGCTCGCGCCTGGAAGCGTTCATGAGTGAGCGTGCCGTTTTGCCACTGCCCGAATGAACAGGGCGGTCTGTGCTATATGTTCGACCTCTCCACCTACTTACAGGAACTGACTCATGCCTCACCTGCACATGGAATACACCGCTAACCTGACTGATCTGAATGCCGATGTGGCATTGATGCGGTTGAACAATACCTTGGTGGGTTCCGGTCAGTTTTCTGCCGAATTCGATATCAAGAGCCGCGCGGTCAAGGTCGATACGTTCAAGGTCGGTACTGCACTGGCTGAGCGGGCATTCGTGCATGTGAAACTGGCGTTGTTGAGTGGTCGTTCCGCAGAGATCAAGAAGCAGTTGTCTGAAAGCCTGTTGGCGGTGGTGCGGGAGCTGTGTGAATGGCCGAGCAGCATTGAGGTCCAGTTGTGCGTGGAAATTCTCGACATCGATCGCGACTCCTACAGCAAGACCGCCATCAACAACTGAACATCAGGCTGACTCCTGCTCGATGCAGGCCTGGATCACTTGCGTTCGCAACCAGGTGCTGGCGCTGTCCTGATCGACACCCTGGTTCCACTGCATGTCGAGGGTAAAGCCCGGCAAGCCTTCGGGCGCTTCACAGTGATTGAAGGTGTCTGCACTGGCCAGCAATCGCTGGATGCGCCGGGGCAGGGTCAGGACATAGTCGGTGCCGGTAATAAGCTTCAGTGCTGCACTGTAGCTGTTGGCGCGTGCGACGATCTGGCGCTTTTGCGCCTGCTGCGCAAGCCAGCCGTCGACCATGTTGGTGGCGGACGTCCAGGGTGTCGGGAACACGTGTCGACGTTCGACATAGGTTTGCAGGCTCAAGCGTGGTTCCGCCGGCGTGGCGCGTTTATCGAAAATACACACCAGATCATCTTCGAGCAGCGTCTGCGATTTGAAATCGACGTGACTGCGATGAAAGTTCGGGCCGAAACACATCACCAGGTCGAGGCTGCCATCGCGCAATGCTTCGGCAGGGATATCGGCTTCGAGTTTGAACACATTGACCATCACCGGTAGATCGGCAAGGTCGAAGGTTTTCAACAAGCGCGGCAGGATCAGTTGCTCGAAATATTCCGGTGCGCAAATGTTGAAGGTCACGGGTTGCAGGCCCGGGTCGAACGTCGGTAGGCCGGCGTGACACAGGTTGATGCTATCCAGGATTTTCAGCACATGAGGGTACATCGCGCTGGCTTTACCGGTGGGCTGCATGCCGCCGGTACGGGTGTTAACGAAAAGTTCGTCCTCGAAACTGGTGCGCAGTTTTTTCAGGCAGTAACTCACTGTGGACTGGCTGACGCAGAGCGTCTCGGATACGACACTGACGCTGTTCTGCTCATACACGGCGACGAACACCATGAGGTCCTGCATGTCGAGCTTTCTAAGCGAATTACTGTTGAGCATCCATTCCATCTCGCTACGTCCCTTGTACTGACCATGTGCAAGGGTAGGTGAATTATCCTAGCGGAATGAGCGAGCAGGGAAAATGCCTTGCAGGACGTTTCGCCCAAGACCCTGTCAGCCCTGGACGATCGCCGACACGGCGCGGCGGCTGGACATCAATAGCGCAAACATGCCGAGGCCTACCAGCACCGCGCCGGCCATTTCCAGCGGCAGCGGCATCTGGCGTCCCCAAAGCCAGTGAAACAAGGTGATGAACAACGTGCTCAGGTAGATGTAGGAAATCACCGAGGACGGTGCGATCACGCCGATGGCCCGGTGCAGCAGCCAGAACGTCGCCAGTGTGGCGAACACGGCCAGATACATCAGCCAATAGAAATCGTTGGGCGTCAGTAATGATGCCGAACGCCAACCGCCACTCAATCCACAGAACACCAGCAGAAACAGCGCACCGAACAGCATGTTCCAGAACGTCATGGGCACCGGCCCGCGTCCATTGAGGCTATCGGCTTTCAGGCGCTGACTGAGGGGGGCGTAGAGCGCCATCGCCAGGCAACCGATGCCGTACACCGTCAATGCATAGGGCGATGGCAACTCGCCGGGGCCGGTGCCTTTCATGATCAGTAACACTGCCCCGGCAGCGGCGAGCAGCATCGGCACAATCCGTTGTTTCAGATGGCCATCAGGTGTTAGCACGGCTTCGAAACCCAGGGTCATCAGCGGCACCAGCGTGAACATCGTCCCGGTGTTGACGGCCGAGGTGTAGCGCAATGCTTCGAACAGCGAACCGAAGTACAGCGCCAGCAGCAGGCCGAGCAGCGCGTGGCCGAGCAACGCGCGGGCGGTCATGACGGCATCGCCTTTTAGCAGCAACAGTGGCAGAAACACCAAGGCGCAAAACAGCAGGCGCAGACCGGTCAGCAGGATCGGGTCGATGGCCTGGCTGACTTGCGCCGCTGCGGAAAACGACGCGGCGATCAACAAGGCCCAAAACAGCATGCTGGCGTGAGCGGCGGCGAAACCGGTGGTTTTCATGGCTGGCTCCGGATCAATGGATGTGGCGGGTGTAGTGCCTTGGGTTGAAGCGCAAGACCATCACGGTTGTTTTCCATGACCGGACCTTGAACAGTAGGGTTCCGATTAGGCGCGTGAGGCCTGGAGACGGCAAATCAGAAAGTCTGGCGTGGTATTTAGGAATTAAATACAAGTCACTGCGACGCAGACCCCCCTGTGGGAGCGAGCTTGCTCGCGATGAGGCTATGAATTTCACTGGGTCTGTTGACCGACACACCGCTATCGCGAGCAAGCTCGCTCCCACAGTGGGGGCACCACTGAACAGCCAAATGTTTAGCCAAATGACACCCAAGGTTCTTCAAATCCTGATTTAACGACTTAAGCCATCGTGTGAGGCTGCGGGTCATCTGTTTTCTGCGGTTCTCTCTATGGACGGTTGGCCGGTCGCAATCCACCTCAAGGCATCCATCGACGCTCGGGCGTCGAGCCTTGGTTGTCGATTCACGCCCGCCACCGCGCCAAACCTCTCTGCACTTCCTTCTGAACTGGCTTTTTGGGCGCTGTGGCATTGCCGCCATGCGCGCCCGCCGGATCCCTGCTTTTTCCGCTGATTGTTCCTACATATTCCGCTCGATGGCGGGATTAAAGTGCGGGTGCTTTTGTGTACCCGTCTGACACGGAAAAAGAGAGTTCCCATGAGTAGTGCCACGACCTCGTTTGCCACCAGGCAAGAAGCGCTGACCTTTCTGGAGCAGAACCCGGATATTGAAATGTTCGAGTTGTTCATCCTCGACAACAACGGTGTGCCGCGGGGCAAGTTGCTGCATCGTGACGAATTGCTGGCGGTGTATGAAAGCGGGCGGCCATTGCCGAGCACCATCCTCGGCCTGACCATCAACGGCGATGACGTGGAAAACTCCGGGCTGGTCTGGGACGTCGGTGATATCGACTGCCGGGCCTACCCGATCAGCGGCAGCCTCACGCGCATGCCGTGGCGTCTGATACCGACCGCAGCCGTGCAGGTCAGCATGCACCCGACGGAGGGAATGCCCGCCACCATTGCCGATCCTCGTCATTTGCTGGCCAAGGTCATCGAAGGTTTGCAGGCTGACGGTTATTACCCGGTCATGGCGGCGGAACTGGAGTTCTACCTGCTGGATCAGCAACGCGACAGCAATGGCCGACCGCAGCCGGCACGGGATGTCGATGGCGGGCGTCCCCACGGCACTCAGGTCTATGGTTTGCGCGAGCTTGAACAGATCGAGCCGTTCCTGGCCGATCTCTACAGTGCCTGCAAACTCCAGGGGATTCCGGCGCGCACGGCCATTTCCGAATACGCGCCGGGGCAAGTGGAAATCACCCTCGAGCACCGCTGCGACGCACTACAGGCGATGGATGAAGCGGTGCGCTACAAGCGTCTGGTCAAGGGTGTGGCGCACAAGCACGGCATGACAGCCTGCTTCATGGCCAAGCCTTTCGATGACCTGGCCGGCACCGGGATGCACATGCACGTGAGCCTGGCGGACAAGGGCGGCAACAACCTCTTCGCCAGCGAAGCCCCGGATGGAACACCACTGCTCAAGCAGGCCGTCGCCGGCATGCTCAGTACCTTGCTCGATTCGCTGTTGCTGTTCTGCCCCAACGCCAACTCCTACCGTCGATTCCAGGCCAACAGCTATGCGCCCCTGGCGGCCACCTGGGGCGTGGACAATCGCACCGTGAGCCTGCGCGTACCTGGCGGGCCGGCGTATTCCCGGCACATCGAACACCGAATCTGTGGCGCAGATGCCAACCCCTATCTGGCGGCTGCGGCGATACTGGCCGGTATTCATCGCGGTATCCGCGAACAACTCGACCCTGGTGCGCCGGTGGAAGGCAACGGCTACGCCCAGGCTACGAAACTGTTGCCGACGGACTGGTTGACCACCTTGCGATCGCTGGAAGGTTCAAGCTGGGCCAGGGAAGCCTTCGGCGGCGAATTCCTCGGGGTCTACCTGGCGGTGAAACGCGCCGAGTATCGCCAATTCATGGGGGAGGTCGGTGAGCAGGACTGGCGCTGGTACCTGCACCAGGCTTGAGCCGAAACTGAACCAAAGCTGAACTATTCTCAAATAGTCTGAAGTTTCTGGCAGGTGTTATAAGCCAACTAATTGTTGGCTTCTTTTTCACAAAAAATTGATGGTTGGCTACCTAAAATTAGAATTGTCTCGGTCAATGAAATTTTCACATTTACCGAAGGCACTTCTTTTCAGGACTCGCCGAACCTCATGTTTAAGATTAAAGCCGTGCGCCCCGAATGGGTGACACTGATTGCCAGTGCATTTTTGTTAGTTGGCTTCAATTTTGTACTCTGGCAACACCTGTTCGAAATCACCGCGTCCGATGGCAAGGGCATCGTCATGCGCGTGGCCTTTGGGGTGATGATTTTCGCGGCCTTCAACATTGTGCTGACCCTGCTGGCCTTCCGGCCGGTGCTCAAGTCGGTCCTGACCCTGCTGTTCATGACCAGTGCGGGTGTGGCGTATTTCATGAGCCAGTATGGTGTTCTGATCGACACCGGCATGTTGCGTAACTTCGCTGAAACCAATGCCACGGAAGTGCGTGACTTACTGTCGCTCAAGTTGTTTGTTTATATTTTACTGCTCGGCGTTTTACCGTCCTGGCTGTTGTGGAAGACCCCGATTAATTATCGTCGTTGGCACCGTGAACTACTCAGTAAAGTTCTGGTGACTTTTGCCTCGGCAGCGATCATTGGTGGTGTTGCACTGGTTAACTATCAAGGCCTGTCTTCGCTGTTTCGCAATCACCACGAGTTGCGCATGATGGTGGTGCCAAGCAACTACATTGGTGCCACATCCGGTTTTTTGCGCGAGAAAGTAGCGACTGCGCGGCAACCCTTTGTCAGGATCGGTGAAGACGCCCGGCGTAATCCGGCCTGGCAAACTCACGGACGCAAATCCCTGACGGTGCTTGTCGTGGGTGAAAGTGCCCGGGCGGAGAACTTCGGCATCCTTGGCTATAGCCGCGACACCACTCCGAAACTGAGTAAGGAAGATGGCCTGATCGCTTTCACCGATGTGCATTCCTGCGGTACTGAAACCGCCGTATCGGTGCCTTGCATGTTCTCCAACATGGGGCGCAAGGACTACAACGCCAGCAAGGCCAAGAACGAAGAAGGCCTGCTGGACGTGCTCAAGCATGCGGGTATGGATGTGATTTGGCGTGATAACCAGTCAGGCTGCAAAGGTACCTGCGATCGCGTCACCGTTGAAGACGTCAGCAATCTGAAGGACCCGGTGCTGTGCGCCAACAGCGAATGCCGTGACGAAATCCTGTTGCAGGGGCTGCAGCATTTCATCGATACCCTGGACAAGGACACGGTACTGGTATTGCACCAGATGGGCAGTCACGGTCCGGAGTATTTCAAGCGTTATCCGAAAGAGTTCGAGCGCTTCACCCCGGTTTGCGAAAGTAACGCCCTGAACAATTGCAGTCGCGAAAGTATCGTCAATGGCTACGACAACACCCTGGTCTATACCGACCATGTGCTGTCGACTCTGATCGATCTGCTGCGCAGCAACCAGGACAAAGTGGATACCGCGATGCTGTATCTGTCTGACCACGGCGAGTCCTTGGGTGAATACAACTTGTTCCTCCACGGCACGCCTTACATGCTGGCACCGGAGCAGCAAAAGCATGTAGCCATGCTTGCCTGGTTCTCCGACAGCTATAAAAAGTCCTTTGCGGTAGATACCCACTGCCTGCAACAGGGCCGTGAAAAGCCCCTGAGCCAGGACAACCTGTTCCATTCGATGCTTGGGCTTCTGGAGGTCGACAGCAAGGTCTACAACCAGGATCTGGACATGTTTGCCGGATGTCGTGGTCCAGTTACCGACGGCGTGTTGGCCAAGGATTGAGGGCTCCGATTCTGTTTCACGTGGCGGCCGCCGACCTGCGGCCTGTAGAACCTTTGCCAAGAGCCATTGCACATGTCCGCTCAGCCTCCATCCGCCATCGAGCTTGAGATCGCCCGGCGCTACGACCAGGAGCACGCGCGCGTCTGCCTTCAACCGCAAGCGCCGAGTCTGGCCGGGCGCCTGACGCTCTGGCGTGAGGAGGGTCTGGTGCGCAATGCGCTCAAGGTCGCTGGCGAGCCTGGTCTGATCCTTGATGTGGCTTGTGGTGTGGGACGCTTTTGGCCAGTACTGGCCGAGCACGCGAATCGGGTGATCCTCGCGACGGATCCGTCCCAGGACATCCTCGATCATGCCCGGATACATCATTCGCAGAGCCTGTTGAAGCGGGTCAAGACCTTTCAAAGCTCTGCGTTCTCGATTGGCTTGTCGGAGAACGCGGTTGACTGCATTTTCTGCATGCAACTGTTCCAGCACCTCCATAACCCGGAACATCGTCTGGCAATGCTGGGCGAGTTTTACCGGGTCAGTCGCGATACGGTGATAGTCGCGGTAAGCCTCGATGGCCTTTTCAAGGGGGCGCATTCAGGTGTGGAAGGCGTTCGGGCCCGGCCGTTGCCGAGCAAGACCGAATTGGAAAGCGAGTTCAGGCAGGCGGGGTTTCGTTTGCTCAGCCATCAGGACTTTTTCCCCGGTTGTGCGCGGATGCGAGTCTACGTGCTGGGTAAGACCAGCTAGCCCGACTTTGTCGGACTATTCTGTATGTCACGCAGTAAATTTCGCTAACGCTCTTGTTCAGTGGATGCGCGGAAATCGCCGGGGGCGATATATACTGCGCGCCATTCTTCAAGGGAGAGCCGTGTGGCCATCGATATTCACTGGATTCGCGACAACGATAGCCTCGGACGGTTGTGCGCCGAGTGGCAACAGTTGCCATTCGTTGCCCTCGATACCGAATTCATGCGGGTCGACACCTTCTACCCGATCGCCGGCCTGCTGCAGATCGGTGATGGTGTTCGCGCCTGTCTGATCGACCCGCTGACCATCGACAACTGGCAGCCATTGGCCACGTTGCTGGAAAACCCGGCGGTGCTCAAGGTTGTCCACGCGTGCAGCGAAGACCTCGAAGTCCTGCTACGCCTGACTGGCAGCCTGCCGGCGCCGCTGTTCGATACGCAACTGGCTGCCGCTTACCTGAACCTTGGCTTTTCCATGGGCTATTCGCGACTGGTGCAGGAAGTACTCGGCATCGACCTGCCCAAGGGGGAAACCCGTTCCGACTGGCTGCAACGTCCGCTTTCCGAAACCCAGATCAGCTATGCGGCCGAAGACGCCGTGCATTTGGCTGAAGTCTTCGTAAAGCTGCGTCCAAAGCTGTCTGACGACAAATACGCCTGGGTCCTGGAAGACGGCGCCGAACTGGTGGCCAACCTGCGCCGCGAGATCGATCCGTACGAGGTCTATCGCGATGCCAAGCTGGCCTGGAAGCTGTCCCGCGCCCAACTTGCCGTTTTGCGTGAGCTCTGCGCCTGGCGCGAAAAGGAAGCCCGGGCCCGTGACCTGCCGCGCAACCGGATTATCCGCGAACATTCGTTGTGGCCGCTGGCGCGTACGCAACCGGATAACCTCGGCGCCCTGGCGAAAATCGAAGACATGCACCCGCGTACCGTGCGTCAGGACGGCGAGTTTCTGCTTGATCTGATCAAGCGCTCTGGCAGTGTGTCGCCTGATCAGTGGCCGCCAGCCGTGCCGGAGCCGTTGCCGGTGGATGCCGCTGCGCTGCTCAAACAAATGAAGGCCATAGGCCAGGCCGAAGCCGAGCGCCTGAACATCGCGCCGGAACTGATGCTGCGCAAGAAAACCCTGGAAGCGCTGCTCAAGAGCGGCTTCCCCAATGGTCCCTACCAATTGCCTGATTCGCTGCGTGGCTGGCGCCGCGAGTTGATGGGCCAGGCGCTGCTCGACAGCCTGGCCACCGCCGGAGAACAGCCTTGAAACGTATTTGTTCCATCTACCGCAGCTCGAAGAGAAACGAAATGTACCTGTATGTGCTCAAGAGCGATGCTCTGGAGCGCGTGCCGGATCCCCTGATGGCAGCCTTCGGCAAGGCCATCCACGCGTTCGATCTGGTGCTGACCCCCGAGCGCAAACTGTCGCGCGAGGACATCGCGGTCGTGCTGGAAAACCTTGAAAAACAGGGCTATCACCTGCAAATGCCACCTGCCGAAGACGAGTACATCGAGCACTTGCCGGAAGAGTTGTTGCGTCGCAACGATCCGGTGTGAGCGGCAGACAGGCTCTGTTCAGAGTGGTTATGAAACATTGATTGATTTTAGCGATGGCGGCATCGACGGAGCACTGCTCCGTCGGCGGCCGTCTGCACCGTTTTTGAAAGGTTTGAAGCATGCGCGTCCTGATTGCTGAACACGACCACCCGGTGTACGCCCAACTGTTGCGCGAGGCGGCACCGGACCTGGAGGTGCTGACCAGCGGTGATTCCGCCGAACTGGCCAGCCAGGCCGCCGATTGCCCGGTGTGGCTCGGCCAGCCTGATTTGCTGGCGACACTGTTACGCCAGGGCCATCAACCGCAATGGCTGCAATCGACCTGGGCCGGTATCACGCCGCTGCTGGCCGATGGCTTGCCGCGGCACTATCGGCTGACCCGTGCGGTCGGAATCTTCGGCCAGGTCATGGCCGAGTACGTGCTCACGTACATGCTCGGTCACGAACGTGAAGTGCTGGCGCGACTGGTCAGCCAGGTCGAGCGCAAGTGGGACAGTCGCCATGGCCAGAGCCTGGCGGGGCGCAAGGTGTTGATCGTCGGCACAGGTGATATCGGTCAAAGTGTCGCGCAGTTCCTCGTACCGTTCGGCGTCGAGTTGTATGGCGTGGCTAGCAGCGCGCGGGAGCAGGTACCGTTTATCGAAGTCGGTTCACTGGCGGATCTGCCGCGGCTGGTCGGTGAAGTCGACTACGTGGTCAATCTGCTGCCGAACACCGTGGAAACCCACGATATCTACGACGCGGCGCTGTTCAGGCAATTCAAGCCGACCGGGTTGTTCATCAACGCCGGGCGCGGTGTGGCGGTGGTCGATGCGGATCTGGTGGATGCCTTGAAGGAAGGGCATCTGGCGGGCGCGGTGATCGATGTGTGCCGTCAGGAACCCTTGCCCCAGCGTCATCCGTTCTGGACGGCCTGGGGCCTGCTGCTGACCGGCCACAGCTCGGCACCGACTTCGCCTTCGATGATGGTGAAGCTGTTTGTCGAGAACCTGCGGGCGTATCAGGCGGGAGAGGCGTTACGCGGGGAAGTGGATTTCGATCGCGGGTACTGAAGTCACCCTCAAAAACTGTGGGAGCGAGCTTGCTCGCGATGAGGCCGGCATATTCAACATCAATGTTGACTGTCCTACCGCCATCGCGAGCAAGCTCGCTCCCACAGGGATTTTCAGTATGGCTTAGAGGGTGAAGTCGCCTTCAGCCGCCAGCTCGCTCAATGGACGACGCGGGCTTGGTTCTTCTCGGGCCTGCAGGTAATCCGCCAGGCTCGCCTTGTCCCCCAGCTTGCCCACGGCAACGGCGGCGTGCAGGGCGTAGCCTTCAGGAATGTTCAGCTCCTTGCGAGTAAGCTCCTGGTCGAAACCGGCCATGCCGTGGGTGTGCCAGCCGCTCAGGCTCGCTTGCAAGGCCAGGTGACCCCAGGCGGAACCGGTGTCGAAGGTGTGCCACAGGGCCGGGGTTTCTTCGCTGGCGCCAGGCGCGGTGAAGGTGGTTTTCGAAATCACGATCACCAGGGCCGAGGCGTGTTGCGCCCAGCTGCGGTTGAATTCGTTCAACAGGCCCAGGTAACGCTCCCAGTTCGGCGTGTCGCGACGTGCGTAAAGAAAGCGCCAGGGTTGCGAGTTGTAGGCCGAGGGTGCCCAGCGGGCGGCTTCGAAGAAGCTCAGCAGGGTTTGCTCTGGAATCGTTTCGCCAGTGAAGGCGCGGGGCGACCAGCGATCGGTGAACTGAGGGTGAATGGCGTAATCGGCAACGCGTGGGTTGGCACTCATCTAGAGATTCCTGGCTACGTTTGAAAGTGGGAGCAACGCAAAACCCTACTTGTCAGCGCAATAACTGACAAGCCCGTTCTACCGACAGTCGCCAATGCTTGGCCCGCGGGGCTGCGGGCACTAGACTGGCGGCCTTTTCACCACCTGATGTCGATACTCGAACCATGGCCGCCAAAGTAGAACCGTTCTGGATACGCAAGACCCTCGATCAACTCGATCAGGAGGAATGGGAGTCGCTGTGCGACGGCTGTGGATTGTGCTGCCTGCAAAAGCTTGAAGACGAAGACGACAACAGCGTCTATTACACGCGCATCGCCTGCAAACTGCTGGACCTGAAAACCTGCCAGTGCAAAGACTATCCCAACCGTCGTGACTCCGTACCGGACTGTATCCAGCTCACGCCGGGCAAGGCTGACGAATTCAAATGGCTGCCGCCGACCTGCGGCTATCGCCTGGTCAGCGAAGGCAAGGACCTGCCGTTGTGGCATCACCTGGTGTGCGGTGATCGCGATGCCGTTCATCACGAGGGGATCTCGCAGTCCGGGCGCATGCTCGCCGAAGGCAGCGTGCCGGAAGATGATTGGGAAGATCACCTGATTTTCCGCGCGGGCTGATGGCCTGAGGTTCAACATTTCACGAAGGAGTGTGTATGACTGTGGGATGGCGGCAGGCATGTGTCGTGGGATTACTGGCCGTGAAGGCGCCCGCATGGGCTGGGAACAAGGTAAACCTGGATTATCACGTGCACCTGTTGCCCCAGAGCGATCAGGCCGAAGTGCGCCTGACGCTCGCCCAGGGCTCGGCGGTACGCAGCCTGGATTTCAACCTCGGCGACGGCAGCCGCTACAGTGATTTCAAGGCTGACGGCCAATGGCAACTGACCCTCGGCAAAGCGGCGCGCGGTGTCTGGTATCCGACCGCCGACAAGGCCAGCCTGACCTACCGCGTGAACATCAGCCACGGGCGCAAGAGCGGCAGCGTCGACACGCGCATGACGCCAAACTGGGCGTTGATGCGCGGCGACGATCTGGTGCCGGCTGCCAGACTCGATCAACTGGACGGCATCGAACTGGTTGCACGCCTCGAATTCGAGCTGCCCGGTGGCTGGAAAAGCGTTGAAACCGCGTGGCCACGAATCGGCCCGAACAAATTCCGTATCGATAACCCTTCCCGACTGTTCGACCGGCCCACGGGCTGGATGCTCGCAGGCCAGCTCGGCAGCCGCCGTACTCGTCTGGGCGAGACCGAAGTCACCGTCGCTTCGCCGCTGGGGCAGGGCATGCGCCGCATGGATGTGCTGACGCTGCTGACCTTCGTCTGGCCGCAAGTGCAGGCTCTGTATCCGCGACACCCGGGCAAACTGCTGATCGTCGGGGCCAATGACCCAATGTGGCGCGGCAGCCAGTCGGCCCACGAGTCGATCTATCTCAACAGCCGTCTGCCGTTGGTCAGCGAAAGTGGCACTAGCGCCCTGGTCCGTGAGTTGGCCCAGGAGTTCGGGCGGATCAACGGCACCCGGCGCAGTGACTGGATCAGCGAAGGCTTTGCCGAGTATTACGCCATCGAGCTGGTGCGCCGGGCTGGCGGCATGAGCGATGAGCGCTTTGAGAACCTGCACGGCAAACTGGTCAAGAGCAGCCAGAAAGTCACCACGCTGCGCGGTGAGCAGGTCAGCCCGGCGCAGGTGGCCAGGGCGGTGGTGTTGCTGCAGGAACTGGACCGCGAGATTCGCCTGAAAACACACAACAAGCGTTCGCTGGATGATGTGTTGCGCGGGGCGATGCGGCTGGGGGATATCGATACCCAGGCGTTTGTTCAACTCAGCGAGAGCGTGATCGGTGGGTCTTCAAAAGTGCTCAGTACCGAGTTGATTCAGTAATACCGCCATTCGCGAGCAAGCCCGCTCCCACATTTGATCTGTGCCAGACACAAAACCAATGTGGGAGCGGGCTTGCTCGCGAAGAGGCCAGTAGCCTCACCGAAACTGTTGGATCAAACCCCGGCCTTCGGCGACTTCAACGAATCATTCCCGGTAACGGTCGCAGTTTTGGTCGCCGCTTCGGCATTGGCCTTCAGCGTCTTCAGCTCTTCACCCGCCCGCTGGATTTTCGCCCGCACGTTGTTCATGTCCTGACGGCCTTTCTCCAGCAGGCTTTTCGCCGAGCTGTGTCCGGTAATGCCACGGGCCAGGGCCACGCCGCCAATGGCCACCTGGATCAGGCCAAAGATCCCGCCACGCCGCAGGCCCTTGCCCACCATCACCACGCCGCCGGCCAGGGAGCCGACGCGTTCCCAGCCCTGCACGTTCTGTTCGGAAGGGCTCTGGAACGGGGTGGATTCGATACGCTCGACGCGTTTGAGTTCGCTCATGGTCTGTCTCCAGGCTTCAGGGGTCGATAGTCAAGCTGACTGCCGTGGCGGGCAGCTTGTTCAATCGGATGTGCGGCGATTCAGCGGAATTTTGGCCCGGAGCGGGTATTGAGTCCTTTGGACATGCGGTCGTAGAGCACGACGTTGACTGTGGCGGCCAGGTTCATGCAGCCGGTGGTCGGAATGTAGACCACGTCTTCGCACCAGTCGCGAATCTCTTTATCCAGCGATCCGTCTTCCGGGCCGAAGATGTAGAGCGCGCGATCCGGGTGGGTGTATTCCGGCAACGGGCGGGCGCCCTCGACCAGTTCCACGGCGACGGGCACACAATTGAGCGGCAGGATTTTCTTCAGGTCGTCGATGCCGATCAGCGGGATGTCGTAGTGCACGCGCTTGGTATCGGTGACGAAGTCGGCGGCGCGCTCATAGCGCTTGCCGGTGTAGAACACCGACGCCACGCCGTAACAGCCAGCGGCGCGCATCACCGAACCGACGTTCTCCGGTGATTTGGGGTTATACAAACCAATGCAGCTGTACCGTTTGTCTGCCACGAGCGGGGTGCCTTTCGGGAAAAAAGCGCGATTATACGGGGATTGGGGGAGGGCGGGCAGATTCAAGACTTGTGGAGTCTGAGCGATTGCTTTCGCGGGCAAGCCCGCTCCCACAGTTGACCGAGGTGTCCAGACGGGCGCGGATCAATGTGGGAGCGGGCTTGCCCGCGAAGAGGTCAGTTCAGGCGCTGAAGATATCAGTCTTCTTTCTTCATCAATCCGGCGAGCGCCGCAAACGGGTTGTGCGTGGCCTTGGCGATTTTCGGCGTGCTGAGGGAGCCTTCGCCGAAATACTGCTGGTCGGTATAACGCGAGTGCTCGTTATCGTGGCAGTACAGGCACAACAGCTCCCAGTTCGAGCCGTCCTGCGGGTTGTTGTCGTGGTTGTGGTCACGGTGGTGCACGGTCAGTTCGCTCAGGCGCTTGCCGGAGAATTCACGGGCGCAGCGGCCACAGACGTGCGGGTACATCTTCAGGGCCTTGTCGCGGTAGCCCATTTCCTTGTCACGCTGGTTGTCGGCGAGGATGCGATCCAGCTTCGAGGTGTTGGTCGGGGTGGACGAACTCATGGGTTCACCTTTGTAGAAAGACTAATGACGGTTATAGGGTGAAGTTTAGCCTAGCCCTTGAGCTTCTCGGCAATCCAGATGGTGTGGCGGGTGCCCTTGTTGCCGTGGGCGAAGACCTGCACTTCCTCGGCCTTGAAACCCGCTTTCTTCAGTTTGTCGGAAAAATGCCGGTCAGCGCTGGCCGACCAGACGGCCAGCACGCCTTTTGGTCTCAGGGCCTTGGCGCAGGCACTGAGGCCGCCGGCGGAGTACAGCCAGCTGTTGGCTTTCTGGGTCAGGCCTTCGGGGCCATTGTCGACGTCGAGCATGATGGCATCGAAACCCTGGGGCTCGGCCTGCAGGACTTTGGCCACGTCCTCCATGCGAATCACGGTCCGCGGATCTTGAAGCGGGTTTCCGGCTTTCTCGCCGAGTGGCCCGCGATTCCATTCCACAACGCCAGGCACCAATTCAGCGACCACCACTTCGGCGGTCTTGCCCAGGTGCTTGAGCGCCGAAGCGAGGGTGAAGCCCATGCCCAGGCCGCCGATGAGCACCCGTGAATCCGCTCGACCGGCGACCTTGCGACACGGGATCTCGGCCAGGGCATCTTCGGAGCCGTGCATGCGTGTGTTCATCAGTTGTCCGCCATCGCCGCCCTGGATCTTGATGACAAAATCCTCGCCGTATTCGAACAGGCACAGGGCGCCGCCGTTTTCAGGGATGGGGGTGGTGTCCAGCAGAACGAAACGTTTCATGGGGCTCACTTGAAGAAAATTGGCAGAACTCGGGAGGGCAAACAGACGCAGTTGGGAGTAGCCTGTTTATGACGACAAGGCCAACGGAGCCATTGATGAAGCGCACCATTCTAACGGTCATTGCCCTGGCCGCGCTCTCGATAACTGCAGTGCAGGCTCAACAGCTGCAATCGATTCCCGTCAGCCCCGCGCCGATGCCCGGTTCGCCCGGCACCGCGACGCCCACGCCCTACCCGCAGATCAGCCCGGCACCTTTGCCTAAAGTCGGCCCCGGCAGTAGCGGTCCGCCGTTGGTGCCGATCGAAATGCCGAGCCCGCCAACCAAGGACCAGCCCGTGCCGGGGATCGAGCCCAATCCGCCGAAAGTCAAGTCGCCGGGCGGCTAGACCTGCTGGGAAAGCAGTTGGCCGTCGGCCATGCGCAGGCGTTTGGAAAGGGACACGGCGAGGGCGCGGATGATCTTGGCGGCGATTTTCGGTGCGTCGTTGAGCATCTTTTCCAGCGAGTCCTTGCCCAGGTTGAGCAACTGGCAGTTGCTCGCGGCCACGCAACTGGCCGAGCGCCGTTCACCATCAAGCACGGCCATTTCGCCGAACGAGCGGCCGCTGCGCAGCGTGGCGATGGTCACTCGGTGCCCGTCAGCGTTGGTTTTCTGCACCGCCACCTGACCGGTGTGGATGATGCACATGAAACTGCCCGCATCGCCCTCGTGGAAGATCTCCTCGCCCTGGGCAATGGTGCTGATACTGAAGTAGCCCGAAGCCGCGGCGAAGTCCACCGGCAGCAGTTGATTGAACAGGCCGCAATCCATCAGCCAGTCGCGAATTTCGTTGTTCAGAAAGGTTGGTTCAGACATGTCGTCACGGTCTTTTTTGTTGTGTCTGTTACGGGTTCGGGCGTCCACCATTTCTTGTAGCAGCTGGCGAAGCCGGCGTCCGGCTGCGTAGCAGACGTAAAAACATGCACCGCGGTATTGCGGTTAATCCGCGTCGTCCGGATAAACGACTGCTGCGCAGCCGGACGCAGGCTTCGCCAGCTGCTACAAGGGGAGTGTGAAGACAGGACCCGGTGTGCTGGTCTTAAGACCAGCACATCGGCCCAGGTTCCTCAGGCAATACCCAGAACCTTGAACAAAAATGCATATTCGAGTGCTACGTCACGCAATCCCTGATATCGACCGCTCATCCCGCCATGCCCGGCACCCAGTTCAGTCTTGAGCAGCAGGGGATTGCTGTCGGTCTTGGTCGCACGCAATTTCGCTACCCATTTGGCCGCTTCCCAGTACTGCACGCGGCTGTCGTTGTAGCCGGCGATCACCAGAGTCGCCGGATAGGCTTGCGCGGTGACGTTTTCGTACGGGGCGTAGGCCTTGATCCGATCATGGACGTCCGGTTCTTCAGGGTTACCCCACTCGTCGTATTCCGTCACGGTCAATGGCAGGTCAGGGTCGAGCATGGTGTTGAGCACGTCGACGAACGGCACTTCGGCGATGGCGGCGCCAAACAGCTGCGGCCGTTGATTGAGCACCGCGCCGATCAGCAAGCCCCCGGCGCTGCCGCCACTGATCGCCAATTGCGGTGCAGTGGTGAAGCCTTGGGCGATCAGGTGCTCGGCGCAGGCTATAAAGTCGCTGAAGGTGTTGTGCTTGTGCTCCTGCTTGCCGGCGCGATACCAGGCTTCCCCCAGTTCGCCGCCGCCACGCACGTGGGCAATGGCAAACGCCATGCCGCGATCCAGCAGGCTCAGGCGCGCATGGGAAAACCACGGGTCGAGGCTTTCGCCGTAGGCACCATAGCCGTAGAGGTACAGCGGCACGGGTTTGCCCAGGTCTGCGCGTTTGATCACCAGGCTGATGGGCACTTGCGTGCCGTCCGGCGCGGTGGCCCACAGGCGTTGGCTGACATAGGCGTCGGCATCGAAGGGGCCGAGCACCGGGGTTTGCTTGAGGACTTTCTGCTCACCGGTCGCCAGTTCAAGTTGGCGGATTTGCGCCGGACGATTCAAGGCTTCGTAGCGCAGGCGAATCCGGTCGCTTTCGAACTCCAGGCTGTTTTGCACGTGCAGGCTGTAGGCCGCATCCGGCAGTTGCACGCGATAAGGCGCCAGGCCTTGTGGGTGAACTTCAATGACCGGCAAGCCGCCAACCCGCAGGCTCAGGGTCATGGCCCCGGTGTTCAGGCTGATGCCGTCGATCATCACCGTATCACTGTGGGGGATCAGGTTCTGCCAGTCGGCTTCGGTGGGAGCGGCGCCGTTATCGACGGCGGTGTACAAGGCGAAATTGATACCGTCACGGTTGCTGCGAATGAACCAGGTCCTTTGACCGTCGAGTACGCCGTGGTCGACGTCGTACTCATGATCCTCGACCCGTGGCGCGATGCAGGTAAAGGCTTGCTGCGGCTGGTTGGCGTCGAGGACCCAGACTTCGCTGGTGGTCTTGCTGCCCACGGACAGCAGCAATTGCTGCTCGGAGCTTGAACGGTAGCAATGCATGAAGAAGCGCCCGTCTGGCTCATGGAACACTTCTTCGGCCGCCGTGCCGTCCAGGCGATAGCGATACAGCTTGTGCGGGCGATGGGTGTCATCCAGTTCGCCAAAGAACAGCGTCAGGCTGTCGTTGGCCCAGGTCATGCTGCCGTCGCAGTCCTGGAATTCCAGTTCGCTGACACGGCCGTCGGACAATTCCTTCACGAACAGCGTGTAAATCTCATCGCCACTGGAGTCGATGCTGTAGGCCAGACGCTGATGGTCCGGGCTGATGCTGAACGCACCCAGGGAAAAGAAGCCGCCGCCCGCCAGTTCGTTCGGGTCCAACAGCAGCAGTTCGCGGCTTTCGTCGAGGGTCAGGCTGTCATCGGCCGGACGCGGGCAGCGGTAGTGCCGGGCGTACTCATCGCCCGCCGTGGTGCGGGTGTAATACAGATAGGGGCCCCACGGCGAGGGCAGGGACAGATCGGTCTCGAGAATCCGCCCCTTGATTTCCTCGAACAGGGTTTCACGCAGCTCGGCCTGGTCGGCGGTTTGCGCTTGCTGATAGCTGTTTTCAGCCTTCAGGTAGTCAAGCACTGCCTTGGTGTCGCGCTCTTGCAGCCAGGCATACGGGTCGGAGCCATCAGCCATGTGGGCAATCGGAGCGTCTTGAATGTTGGTGGATAGGGGCATGAAGGGCTCTCGAACAGTGTGCGAAATAGGGGCCTGGCAACCTGTGGGAGCGGGCTTGCTCGCGAAGGCGTTGGGTCAGTCAATATCATTGTTGAATGATAAGCCGCATTCGCGAGCAAGCCCGCTCCCACATGGATAGCGCTCAACAGTCAGGCATTGATGCAGCCTGATGGGCGAAAAGCCGTTATCATAAGCGCCTCTTTGCCTGCCTTGCCATGGACACCATGACCGAGAACGACTATCTGATCGCTTGGGGCCTCTACGCCTTCGCCGCTTTGGGCTGCCTGTTGGTGTGGATGCGCTTGACCCGCTGGATGTGGCGTTGGCTACGTGAGCCACTGCGGCTGGCGATGGCGGTGCTGTTGTTCAGCCCGACCATCATCGACCCGGTCAAGGATAAAGTCGCACCGGCCGTCGCCATTACCGCGCTCGACCTGCTGTTCAAGGTCGGCAACAACGCCTGGCGGGCGATTTCCGATCTGTTCATGTACGGCATGATCGCGTTCGGCCTCTATCTGGTGCTGGTGGCGATCCGTTTCCCCATCGAGCGTGCCTCCAACGCCCGCAAGGAACGTGAGGCCGTCGCCAAAGCCTCCGTCCGTGCCGACGAGCCCGAGGACGATCAACCGTTCGGTGGTGCCGGCGATGATCGTTACGGTCGTCCGCCCGTACCGAGCAGCCCTCAGCGGATGCGAGTCGAACCCCGTCTGTAACCTTGCCCCTGCGATTGAGCGAGAGTCCGAGCATGTGTGAGTTATTGGGCATGAGCGCCAATGTCCCGACCGATATCGTGTTCAGCTTCACCGGGCTGATGCAGCGCGGTGGACGCACCGGCCCGCACCGCGATGGCTGGGGTATTGCCTTCTACGAAGGCCGTGGGCTGCGGCTGTTCCAGGATCCGGCGGCAAGCAGCGAGTCGGAAGTCGCGAACCTGGTGCAGCGCTATCCGATCAAGAGCGAAGTGGTGATCGGGCACATCCGCCAGGCCAACGTTGGCAAGGTCTGCCTGTCCAACACGCATCCGTTCGTCCGTGAACTGTGGGGGCGCAACTGGTGTTTCGCCCACAACGGCCAGTTGGCGGATTTTCAGCCAGCGGCCAGTTTCTATCGCCCCGTGGGTGATACCGACAGCGAAGCGGCGTTCTGCGATTTGCTCAACCGTGTGCGTGCGGCGTTCCCCGAACCGGTCGAGATCGAAGCGTTGCTGCCGGATCTGGTGGCCGCTTGTGCCGAGTACCGCAGCAAAGGTGTATTCAACTGCCTGCTCAGCGATGGCGACTGGCTGTTCTGCTATTGCTCGACCAAACTGGCGCAAATCACCCGTCGCGCACCGTTTGGCCCGGCGCGCTTGAAAGATGTCGACGTGATCGTCGACTTTCAGGCCGAAACCACACCCAACGATGTGGTCACCGTCATCGCCACCGAACCCCTGACCGAAAACGAAACCTGGACCCGCTACGAACCGGGTCAATGGAGCCTGTGGCGACGCGGCGAATGCGTCAGTCAGGGCAAGACCGAATAAGGATCTGCTTTCCATGTTGCTCAGTTATCTACGGCTGGTGTTGTTTGCGGCGGGCCTGTTGATCGGTGTCCAGGTGCCGGGCTTCATCAACGATTACGCCAAGCGTGTCGAAGCCCATCTGATCGAGGCGCAAGCCGGGTTGAGCGGCTTTCAGAACACCGCCAATCAGTTCTTCAAGGGTGACATGCAGGCCCTGGTGGCCCATTACAGCGCCAGCGAGGACCCGATCTTCCGTAGCGACGCCGACAGCCTGAGCAACCTGTTGACCCGTCAACTGGCGCTGGACAAGCAGTTCCAGGCGATGCAGGGGCCGTGGTACATCCGCTTCCTGCAAGTGGTGCTGGCTGCCGATCCTGACATTCGCAAGGAAACCTGGAATGGCTACAGCTACCAGATCCTGTTGACGCCCGAAGCGATGATCTGGGGCATGAGTGGCGCAATGCTGCTGTCGTTTGGCCTTGAGTGCCTGTATCGCTTGATCGACTGGGTGGTGCTGGGCGGTAAACGCCTGCGCCAGAGCCGGCCGATCGAAGAGCGGGATTTACGCGGTTTGTAACACCGTCGAACGTCAGGGAGCCGGCAAGCCGGCTCCCTGCCTGGTTACCAATCAATCGAATAGGTCATGCTCAAGGTACGGCCTTCGGCATTGGGGTATGGCGCTCTGGCATTGGCCTGGGCGAACAGGTTGACGTACGTGCGGTTGGTCAGGTTGTACACCCCGCCTTCCAGGCGACCGACCGGCAGGTACACGGAGCCGAGCAGGTCCACCAGCGTATAGCCTTCGATGTCGCGTCCGTTGTTGTCCTTGGCGGCAGCGTCGTAGCTGGACAGGTGCATGCCTTGCAGGCGCAAGTTGTAGTCGTCTTCGGTGTAGCCGACGAACAGCGTGGTTTTGGCCGGTGAAATACGTGTTGCCGGCAGATCGATCCATTTCCCGTTCTGCTGGGTCTCGCCTTTGGCCCAGGCATAGGTGCCACCCACCGACCAGTGATCGGTCGCGCGGTAGGTCAGGCTGTTTTCGATGCCGCGAACCCGTTCCTTCTGGTTGATCAGACGCAAGACACGGTCATTGGCATCGTAGAACTGGGTCACGTCCGAGGTGTTTTCATAGACGGTGACGTCGGCCTGCCACTGGTCCCAGTCACCGCGCCAGCCCAGCTCGTAGCTGTCGACCTTGATGGCCTGGGCGTTGAGGCTCTGGATGTCGAAGGTGCTGTTCACGTCACGCAGGAAGCGCTGAATGTCCGGCAGCGAAAACCCCTGGCTGAAATTGGCGAAGACGTCCTGGTTTTCACTCAGGTGATAGACCGCGCCCAGGTTATAGAGCGTGGCGTCGTATTTGAGGGTGTCACCGGGCAGGATGGCGCGTACGCCGGTCTGGACGATTTGACCGTAAGCGATGCTGTCGGAGACCTCGCTTTCGATCCATTCGCGGCGCACACCGCCACGCAAGGTCCAGTCACCGATGTCCCAGGACATCTGTCCGAACAGCGCCTTGGTGGTGGTTTCGATATCCGGGCCCATCTCGTAAGTGGTGCCAGTCTTGGTGTAGGTCAGCCCTTTGAGGGTGTATTGGTCTCCGCGCTGGCGGGAGCGTTCGTGATCATAGTCGGCGCCCCAGACCAGGTTGCCTGTGGCGCTGCCGATGGCCGGCAACGGCGTGTCGACGGCTGCACGCAGGCCGTAAACATCCTGCACGCTGTTGTTGTCGGCGATCCCGGCCTTGCCCCGCGACAGGTCCGGGAAGAACAGCGCGTCGGCCCGGCGCCAGTAGCTTTCCAGTTGCAGGCCCTGGCCGTAGAAGTCGTTGTCGGTGTAGTTGAGGTTGGCTGCCTGGTTATGGGTGTAGGGCTGGTCGTCGAGTTTCAGTCCTTTGACCGCCACGGCCTCTTGCAGGTTTTTCGGGTTTTTTGTGTAGCCAGTGTCCTGCTGGTCCTTGTAGTCCTGCAACGACAGGCTGAGTTTCTTATCGGCATCCAGTTCGTAACCGAAACGACCTTGCAGGTCATAGGTTTCGGTGTCCATGTTGCTGCCCTGGGATGTGTCCTGAGGGATGCGATTGCCGTTGCCGTCGTACTGATCGTTGCGCTGGGTCAGGTCGGCGGATACGTACCAGTCCAGGGCATCCTTGCGCCCGGTCGCACTCTGAAAGGCCTCGTAGGCGAAACCTTTGCTGTTGAGGTTGTTGCCGGTGGTCAGGCCCAGTTTGCTGCTGTAGGCAAGGTCCTGACCCTGGTTGCGCTTGGTGATGATGTTGATGATGCCGCCCGAAGCACCGGCACCATAAATGCTGCTGGCGCCGGAAACCACCTCGATACGTTCGATACTGGCCGGTGCGATGCTGTTGAGCTGGCGGAAGTTGTCACGGGTGGCGTTCTGCGACACGCCGTCGATCAACACCAGCATGTTGCGCCCGCGCAGGGTCTGGCCGAAGTTGCTCATCCCGCCGCTGGACGGCGCCAGGCCGGGAACCAGTTGCCCCAGAATGTCGGAGACCCGACGCCCGGCGCCACTCTGTTGGCGGATCTGTTGTTCGTCGATCACCTGGACCGAGCCTGGAATCGAGGCAATGGTCGCTTCGCTACGCGTCGCGGAAACGACAGTGGCCTGCATGTTCAATGTGCCGGGTTGCTGTTCGGTGTCCTCGGCCCAGGTCTGGGCGCTGACGGAGCCGAGCAGCGGAATCAGCAATGAAAGTTTGGTTCGGGTCATGAGAGGGTCTTTTTTTTAGTCGTGATAAGTGTGGGTAGATAAAACTGCGGGGGCAGGTGTGGAGGTGAATGAGCGCACCCAGCGGATCCCGATGGCGGCCAGTGCGTAGGTCAACGCCACCAGCCAGAAACTGTGGGCCAGCCCGACCAGCCCCATGCCGATCCCGCCGAGGACGGCACCGAGCAGGGCGCCAGCCTTGGCCGCGCTGTTGCCCAGGCCGAGGGCAAAACCCTGTTGGCTTGAAGACACGGTGTTGGCGATCAGTGCATAGGCGACGGGGAGCAGTGCGCCTTGCCAGATGCCCCAGACCAGCCGGCTGACGAGAAAACCCAGCCATTCGTTGGCCAGTGCCGTGGCCGCTAGCGTCAGGGCGCAGAGCCAGGCAACGCCTTCGATGACGCGCAAGGTGTAAGCCGGCTGCCAGCGGTCGAACAGACGCCCCCACAGCGGTGCGCAAATGGCCAGGGTCGCGGCGCTCGCCGCGTAAGTAGCGCCGATCAGCCAGCCGGGCGCGTGCAGAATGTCGGCGACGTACAGCGCGTAGAAGGGTTGCGGCATCATCTTCGCGGCTTGAATCAACACGATCACCAACAGGATTCCACCGAGCCAGCCTTTAGGCAGGGCCACCGGCGCAACCGGTTTCTTCGTCGAGGCTCGCGCCTTGTCGGCCGGCAGGAAAAAGCTCCCCAGTGCACACAGCAGGCAAACCGCCGTCGCGCCATAACAGAGCAGGGCAAACCCCGATATGTCCATCAGCCAGCCGCCCAGTACCGGGCCGATCAACGAGCCGACGGCGGTCGCCGATTGCAGACGGGCCAGGGTGTGACCGCGCCGGGAGCTGTCGCAGCAGGCCAGGGCATAGGCTTGCGCGGCGGCGAGAAACCCGGCCAATGCGCCTTGCATCACGCGAATGCCCACCAGCAGCCACGGGTCGAGGGTAATGGCCGCCAGCCCTTGGCACAGCGCAAGTGCCAGCAACGCCCGAACGATCATCGGCTTGTGTCCGGTGCGATCACCCAACCGCCCCCATGCGGGCGTCAGTAGCATGGCCGCCAGCATCGGGCCGGCATAGACCAGCGCCGACAGCAGCGAGGTGTAGCCGGCGCCCTCTGGCCCAAGCAGATGCTGGATCTGCAAGGGCCAGAACGGACCGCTCATTTCCATTGCACCCATGGAGACAAACTGGATGACGATCAGCAGTCGCAACGCACGACCATCAGCGAGCATCGGCGTTGGTTCGCAGCGGGTTGCTCAAGCGTCCGACGATGTCGGCGTGGCTGTCGTGCAAGCGCATGCGCATGAACGATTTAGCCGGCCAATCCTGTTCCAGCAGCGCCTGACGCTCGCTTTCCCAGCGCGCCGGTTCGACGTGCTCGCGCACGCTTTCGAAGCACTGCTCAACGTGCGTAGCCAAGCGCTGCCAAAGGATATTTTCCGGCACATTCCAGTGGCGGGCGCAGAGCAACGTCAACTCCCCGAGGTGGCACATGAACGTGGTGTGCAGGAGCTTGTCGCGGACAAATCCGGCGTCGTCGTACAGGGTCATTTTCGGATCGTGCAGCTGGATATCCAGACCCTTGGCGTGCAGGGTCTTGCGATCAATGCGAATGTCGCCGAAGTCACGCAGTAACAGCCGATTCAACTGCCCGTCCGCGCCCATTACCATGAAGCTGTTTTGCTGGTGCGCTTCGAACGCCACGCCATACATCAGGTAGATGCCCAGCAGGCTCGGGACGGCAATCGACAGGTAATCATCGAAGAACGCCAGCATGGCCTCGCTGTCGTCACGGCCCTGAGCCAGTTGCACCCA
Source organism: Pseudomonas sp. GM74 (assembly GCF_000282455.1). Lineage (GTDB taxonomy): Bacteria > Pseudomonadota > Gammaproteobacteria > Pseudomonadales > Pseudomonadaceae > Aquipseudomonas. The sequence continues at coordinate 48,605 of NZ_AKJG01000048.1, read as the reverse complement.
GTCACGCAGCAACGGTTGTTCGAATTCGTTGACGGCGAACAGGCTGCCGACCGGCACGGCCAGTTCGCCTTCCTGCAGCAGGGTCAGCGGGTTGTCGCGGTACAGCACAGCGGCATGCCGGGACCGTTCGTCATTGGCCGGTTGTGGTGCGTAGTGGACGCCGATGCGCTCCGGCACGATGTTCAGCAGGCGCTGAATCTGCGGTTCATGATCGAGAATCTGCAGTATCAGTTGGCTGATGCGCGGTCCCATCCGGGCCGAGCGCGGCGACACGGTGCGCTGCACACTGGTCAGTCGCAGGGCCACCGGCAGTTTGACCATCGGCGCAACGCGGCTGGCCTCTGGTACGACCGTGCGGAAGGACATGGTCGGGTGGCCAGTGAAGGCAACGATGTCGGTGATGATCAGCAGGTTGTCGGCGATCTCGCCGGCGAACGAATTGGGCAGTTCTTCATTGGCTTGCCATGGGTGCGACGGCAGCGGGAGGTAGTCTGCTGCCTCCAGGCCCAGTTGCTGCAAATGGCGCTGCAATTGTTCGGCGGCTTGCGGGAAGTGGCCTTGCCACCAGTCCCAGTAATCGGCGGTGCCGGCCAGTGACTCGACGTGTGTGTACTGACGGTGCAGGGCGCACAGCACAATCGGAAAACTCGCTTCGAATTCCGGCGAGAAAGCGATGACCTGTGCGGCGCTCAAGCCCAGTTTGGTCTTGTAGTTCGGATGCCAGGGATGGCCGAGCGTGCCCCACTGTTCGAGCAGTGACGTCGGGTTCTGGTGGTCGGGGCTGGCTTTGAGCCAGGCGAGCAGATTGTTGTCGTGCCGGGTGTCGATCTGCTCTCGCAGGCGCTCGGTCCATCCATGGTGGAACGCCAGGCACAGGGTGTCGTTGCTGTAGCTATCGTCCAGCTCGCAGGCCAGACGTTCCAGTACCTGCGGGGAGGCGGGCGGGTTGAGCTGAGTGCCGAGGTGAGCGAGCAGTTCACTGGGCAACTGGATTTTGTGGGGCAGGCTGTCGGGGGTGTGCAGGACGATGCTGCCGCGCACGTCCCAGCTGTTCATTCTTCCGCCCGACAGGTGATCGAAGCAAAGGTGCGCACCGTCGCCAAGCGGCAGCCAGCAACGGCTGTCGTTGTCGTATTCGCAGGCGTCGGGGTTGATCAGACCTTCGCGAAACAGCGCCTGGATCAGGCGTTGGAAGCAGCGCTGGGCGGCGGGCTCCAGGGCATTGCTCAAATGGTCGAGGGTGATGCGGTGGGACTGAAAGGCCTGAGTGCCGAGGGCTTCGCTCCAGTGCGAGAGCAATTGCTGCTGTTTTTGCGTGTAAGCGCGCATCAAGTCCGACTCCTTCAGGACAGTGGTTTAGCTGAATGCGCGCAGAGAATACATTTTTCAAATTATAATGCAAATGATAGTAATTCCTACTTGTGGTGTGGAGAAATCCTCCTCAGAGTCTGGCCTGGGGTTTGCTCAAGACCATGTAGTGCTCGCCCACCTTCTGCGCATAGTGCTCCACCACGTTCTGACACAAGGTCACGATCTCTTCGACCCACTCTGCGCCGACCCGCCATGACACCACTACTTGCAGGTTGGGCGGGCGTTGGTCGATTGCCAGCAAGGTCAATTCGCCGCGGGCCAGTTCTTCGCTGACCAGCACTGGCGGTAACGCACCAATACCGAAGCCGTCACGCAGCAATCGGGTGATCGCCGACACCGAGTTCACGCAGTTGAGCCGTGGCGCGAGCACGCCATTGGCCTGCATCAGGCTGAGCACGTCCTGATGAGGATGGGAGTTTTTCGAGTAGGTAATGATTCGCTCACGCGCCAGTTCGGCGACGTTCGTGTAATTGCGGTTGTAGATCGAGTTGCTGGCGACGATCCAGCCAATCGGGTGGCTGGCCAGTTCCAGGCTGCGCACGCTTTCCTGGCGCAGCAGGTCGGTTTGCAGGATTACATCGAGAAAGCCTTTTTGCAGCTGATCGCAGAGGTTGAGCGAGGTATCGGCCACCAGCTCGATTTCCACCAGCGGGTAGTGATCGGTCATCTGCGCCACCAGCGGGCTGAGCCAGGTGTGGATCACCGTGTCCATCACGCCGATGCGCACCCGTCCTGCCTTGCTCGAACGGGTCTCGATCGACTGCTTGAGTGCCTGCATGGTGTCCATCATCTGCTCGGCGTAATCGAGCACCTTGAGGCCTTCGGGCGTCAGGCTCACGCCGCGCGAATCCCGCAAAAACAGCTTTACCCCAAGCTCGCCTTCAAGCACTGCGATACGGCTGGAAATCGAGGCCTGGGTGGTGAAGAGCTTGTCTGCGGTCAGGCGAAAACTCTTGAGTCGGGCGACCCAGACAAAGGTCTCGAGAAACTTCAGGTTCATGGGATAAAGATTTCTTATGCCTAAGGCGGGGTTTTATTAGTTGGACTCAGCAGGGGTGCGGGTCCAAGAATCGACGCATCCGGTTCCCACGATAGGCGTCGTCGGGGCTCAGAACAATACCAATAAAATCAGCGCGGAGATTTGCCATGAGTGCGCCCGACACCACCGCTATTCCGAAAGCATCGGCCCGCCCGGGACCTTTCGACTGGTATCGCAACATCAATCAGCAGGAACGCCGCACCTTCTGGAGCTGCAAGATCGGTTATGGCCTGGACGGCATGGACACCCAGATGCTCAGCTTCGTGGTGCCGACCCTGATTGCCATGTGGGGCATCACCACCGGCCAGGCCGGGCTGATTCATACCAGCACGCTGATCGCTTCGGCCATCGGCGGCTGGGTGGCGGGGATTCTCTCCGACCGCATTGGTCGTGTGCGCACCTTGCAACTGACCGTGCTGTGGTTTGCCTTCTTCACCTTCCTCTGCGGCTTTGCCCAGAGCTACGAGCAACTGCTGATCGCCCGCACGTTGATGGGCTTCGGTTTCGGCGGCGAGTGGACGGCCGGTGCGGTGCTGATTGGCGAGGTGATTCGTGCCCAGGACCGTGGCAAGGCGGTTGGCATGGTGCAATCCGGTTGGGCGCTGGGGTGGGGCCTGACGGCGATTCTATATGCGCTATTGTTCTCGGTGTTGCCACCGGAAGACGCTTGGCGCGCACTGTTTATCCTCGGCATCGTGCCGGCGATCTTCGTGATTTTTGTCCGCCGCCTGGTCAAGGACCCGGAAATCTACCGTGAGGCCAAAGCCAAGGAGGCGCCGAGCAATCCTTCGAAGTTCTACGAGATCTTCGCCCCCGGCATGCTCTTCACCACGATTCGCGCTTCGTTGCTGACCACCGGTGCGCTGGGCGGCTATTACGCGATCACGTCCTGGCTGCCGACGTTCCTGAAAAACGAGCGTGGTTTGAGCGTACTCGGCACTGGCGGTTATCTGGCAATGGTGATCATCGGTTCCTACGTCGGTTACGTCATCAGCGCCTATTTGACTGACATCCTCGGACGTAAAAAGAACTTCATCCTGTTTGCCGTCGGCTCCTTCACCATCGTCTTGCTGTACACCCAACTACCGGTCAGCAACGGCGTGATGCTGTGGCTGGGCTTTCCGCTGGGCTTCTTCGCCTCGGGGATCTTCAGTGGCATGGGCGCATTCCTGACCGAGTTGTTCCCCACACGCATTCGCGGTTCGGGCCAGGGTTTTTGCTACAACATCGGCCGGGCGCTGGCGGCGTTGTTCCCGTTGCTGATCGGCCTGCTCAGCCAGACCGTGCCGCTGAGCGTGGGCATCGGTGCCTTTGCGGCGGTTTCCTACGGTGTGGTGATCCTTGCGGCCCTGAGCCTGCCGGAAACCCGTGGCAAGCAACTCGACGCCCGGTAACTGATAATCTGCGGGGCTGTCATACAGATATGTCCCGCAGCTGAAAAGAATAAAGCCTACAGGAGTGTTCAGTGTGAGCCGCCTGCTATTGAACTGCGACATCGGCGAGAGTTTCGGCAGCTGGACCATGGGTCTGGACGCGGAAATCATGCCCTTCATCGATTGCGCCAACATCGCCTGCGGTTTTCACGCCGGCGACCCGAGCATCATGCGCAAGACCGTCAGCCTGGCCCTCAGCCACGGTGTACAAGTTGGCGCGCATCCGGCCTATCAGGACCTGGTGGGGTTCGGCCGCCGCTCCATGGCCTATGCCCCCCAGGAACTTCAAGACATCCTGCATTACCAGATCGGCGCCCTCGACGGCATCTGCCGGGCCCAGGGCGGGCGGGTCAGCTACGTCAAACCCCATGGCGCGATGTACAACGACATGATGGCCAACCCGGCACAACTGCGCGCCGTTTTGCAAGCGGTGGCGTCCTACGACCGCACTCTGCCATTGATGCTGATGGCGACCCGCGACAACAGCGCCGCGCAGCAGTTGGGCGATGAATATGGCGTGCCCCTGTGGTTCGAAGCCTTCGCCGATCGTGCTTACGACAGCGCCGGCAGGCTGGTGTCGCGACAACTGCCGGGAGCGGTGCATCACGACCCGGAAACAATCATCGAGCAGGCGCTGACCATTGCCCGTGGCGATCCGCTCACCGCCAGCGATGGCAGCGCCCTGCATTTGCAGGCCAACACCCTCTGCGTGCACGGCGACAACGCCAGTTCGGTCGCTGCCGTGCAACACATCCGCGAAGCCTTGAACCGGCAGAGCGCGTCATGAAGCTGCGGGTAGAAGTGGTGGCGCTGGATTGCCTGATGGTGCGCCTGTTCGATGAAATTGCCGAAACCAACATGCCGTGGATGCTCGCTGCCAGTGAAAGTCTGCGGATGGCATTTGCCGGGCACCTGATTGATCTGGTGCCGTCCTACACCACACTGATGGTGCATTACGACCTGACGGCATTGAACCCGAGCCAGGCACGGGAACTGATCGCCCAGGCACTGATCGATCTGTCGCCCAATGCGCGTACCCGCGGTACCTGTCATGTGTTGCCGGTGTGGTACGACTTGAGTGTCGGACCGGAACTGACGTTGTTGTCGCAGCGCAGCGGATTGGCGGTGGAGGAGGTGATCCGTCGTCACTGCGAGCGTGAATATCAGGTGTTCGCCCTGGGTTTTGCACCGGGTTTCGCCTTCATGGGGCTGGTGGAAGAAGTGCTCGCTGCGCCGCGTCTGAACACGCCACGCAAGAAAGTCGCCGCCGGCAGTGTCGGCATCGCCGAGCGGCAAACGGCGGCTTACCCGGTGGTGTCACCGGGCGGCTGGAACCTGATCGGCCGCACGCCGACCAGGTTGTTCGACCGCAACCGTGACGGCTACAGCCTGATGCAACCCGGTGACACCGTACGGTTCGAAGCGGTCGGCCATGCCGAGTTCATTAACCTGGGGGGTGACGATACGCCTCTGGAGGCCCAGGCATGAGCCGTCTGATGATTGAAGCGAGTACGCCGCTGTGCCTGTTGCAGGATGCCGGTCGATTCGGCGTGCGGCATCTGGGCGTGACCCAGGGCGGAGCCGCCGATTGGCGTTCGATGTCCTGGGCCAACTGGCTATTGGGCAACGGACTGGATGCACCGGTGATCGAAATCACCCTCGGCGGATTCACCGTCGTTGCTGAGGAAGACTGCGTGCTGGCCTTGGCCGGAGCGGATCTAGGCGCGCAGGTGGACGGCGAAGCGCTGGCGCCATGGCGCAGTTTCAGGCTGCCAAAAGGTCAGCGTTTGCTATTCACTCAGCCGTTGCTCGGGGCCCGGGCCTATCTGGCGGCGCCGGGTGGGTTTGATGCACCGAAAGTGCTGGGCAGTAGCGCAACGGTGGTCCGGGAGGAACTCGGCGGGCTGGACGGCATGGGCCGAGCGCTGGGTAAAGGGGCGAGCTTGAGCTATTCGGGCAACCCGGTGATGTTGCTGCGGGAGTTGCGCGCAGACCAACGGCCGGACCTGAACCTTGATGCGCCGTTGGACCTGGTCCTCGGTGCACAGATCGGCGAGTTCAGCGGGCAGAGCCTGTTCGACGCGTTCAACAGCGCATGGCACCTCGACAGCCGTGCCGACCGAATGGGTATTCGCCTGCTGGGTACGGCGCTGCAGTACCAGGGCAAACCGATGATTTCCGAAGGCATTCCGCTGGGGGCCGTCCAGGTGCCGCCGGACGGGCAGCCGATTGTGCTGCTCAATGATCGGCAGACCATTGGTGGTTATCCGCGTTTGGGGGCGTTGACGCCGTTGTCGCTGGCGCGGCTGGCGCAGTGCCTGCCGGGTGCATCGGTGAGGTTACGGCCGGTGGTGCAGGATGTCGCTCATCGTGAGCATGTCGAGTATTTGCAACGTTTCAGCAACCGCTAAAAGCTTCGTCGGATCGCCGCCCGGAGCAAGCCCGCTCCCACATTGGTTTTGTGCAAGACACAGATCAAATGTGGGAGCGGGCTTGCTCGCGAAGAGGCCTTCACAGCCGACGAACTTCTACTTGGACAAAAACCGCATCCCTTCCTCCAACCCCCGCAAGGTCAGCGGATACATCTGGTCCTCAATCAAATCCCGCACGATGTTGGTCGACGAGGTATAGCCCCAGGTGTCCTTCGGATACGGGTTGATCCAGATGAGCTTCTTGTACTTCTCCTTGAACCGCTGCATCCACACGTAACCGGCTTCTTCGTTCCAGTGCTCGACGCTGCCGCCCGCCTGGGTGATTTCGTAGGGCGCCATGGCGGCGTCGCCGATGAAGATCACTTTATAGTCGGCACCATACTTGTGCAGCAGGTCCATGGTCGAAGTACGCTCGGAAGTGCGGCGCATATTGTTCTTCCACACCGATTCATAAATGAAGTTGTGGAAGTAGAAGTACTCCAGGTGCTTGAACTCGGTCTTGCAGGCCGAGAACAATTCCTCGCAAATCTTCACATGGGCGTCCATCGAGCCGCCGATGTCGAACAACAGCAACAGCTTGACGGTGTTGCGCCGCTCCGGCCGCATCTGGATGTTCAGTAGCCCGGCATCCTTGGCGGTATGGTCGATGGTGCCATCGATGTCCAGCTCTTCCGCCGCGCCCTGACGGGCGAACTTGCGCAGGCGGCGCAGGGCGACCTTGATGTTGCGCGTGCCCAGCTCCACCGAATCGTCGAGGTTCTTGTATTCGCGCTGGTCCCAGACCTTGGCCGCCTTGCCCTGGCGCTTGCCAGCGTCACCGACCCGGATGCCTTCCGGGTTGAAACCGCCGGAACCGAACGGGCTGGTGCCGCCGGTACCGATCCATTTATTACCGCCGGCGTGACGTTCCTTCTGTTCCTCGAGGCGTTTCTTGAACTCTTCGATCAGCTTGTCCAGGCCGCCGAGGGACTGGATCGCGGCCCGCTCTTCGTCAGTCAGCGAGCGTTCGAATTCCTTGCGCAGCCAGTCTTCGGGGATCAGTGCCTGAAGATGGTCGTCGAGCTTTTCCAGGCCATTGAAGTAGGCACCGAACGCCCGGTCGAACTTGTCGAAATGCTTTTCATCCTTCACCAGGATCGCCCGGGACAGATAATAGAACTCGTCCATGTCGGCGAAGGTCACGCGCTGTTTCAGCGCATTGATCAGGTCCAGCAGCTCGCGTACCGAAACCGGCACCTTGGCTGCGCGCATTTCATTGAACAGGTTGAGCAGCATGGCATCAGCCTCTTAGCGGGTGCCGCGACGGCTCATGAACGCCAGGCGCTCAAGCAGTTGCACGTCCTGTTCGTTCTTCACCAAGGCGCCGGCCAGCGGCGGGATGGCCTTGGTCGGATCGCGTTCGCGCAGCACCGCTTCGCCGATGTTGTCGGCCATCAGCAGCTTCAGCCAGTCCACCAACTCGGAGGTCGACGGCTTCTTCTTCAGGCCCGGCACCTTGCGCACGTCGAAGAACACATCCAGCGCTTCGCTGACCAGGTCTTTCTTGATGTCCGGGTAGTGCACGTCAACGATCTTTTGCAGGGTGGTGCGGTCGGGGAAGGCGATGTAGTGGAAGAAGCAGCGGCGCAGGAAGGCGTCCGGCAGCTCTTTCTCGTTGTTGGAGGTAATGATGATGATCGGACGTTTTTTGGCCTTGATGGTCTCGTCGATCTCGTAAACGTAGAACTCCATCTTGTCGAGTTCTTGCAGCAGGTCGTTGGGGAACTCGATGTCGGCCTTGTCGATTTCGTCGATCAGCAGGATGACCCGCTCTTCGGATTCGAAGGCCTCCCAGAGCTTGCCCTTTTTCAGGTAGTTACGAACGTCGTGGACTTTTTCGTTGCCCAGTTGCGAGTCGCGCAGACGGCTGACCGCGTCGTACTCGTACAGGCCCTGGTGAGCCTTGGTGGTGGACTTGATGTGCCAGGTGATCAGCTTGGCGCCAAAGGATTCGGCCAGTTGCTCGGCGAGCATGGTCTTGCCGGTGCCCGGTTCGCCCTTGACCAGCAACGGCCGCTCCAGGGTGATGGCGGCGTTGACCGCCAGCTTCAGGTCATCGGTGGCGACGTAGGCCTGGGTGCCTTCGAACTTCATCTGCTAATCCTCGAACGGTAACGCCGACCTGAACGAGGCAGGGCGGGGGGGGCAATAAAAGGGTCAGCCCCGACTATAACGCGCTGCCCGGTCGACTGTGAACGCAGACGGCTTATTCAGTCTCTGAATGGGGCGTCACTTGGTGACTCAGCCTGCCTCCGGCTTGGGTCGCTCATAATGCGCATTGAACGCCTGGACGAATCCATTGCGTAAAATCTGCAAAAAAGCCTGGAATGCGCTGACATCTTTCTGATGCACGTTGCCCTTGAGTTCGACCCGTGTCGCAAACTGGTTTTTGCCCTGGTTTTTCAACACGGTCTCGGTACCACCGACGAGGGCTTCCCAAATCGAGCGGAACAGTCCTTTGTCCTTGTTTTCCACATCCTGCTGCCAGTTGAACACGTCGACATCGCGTAGCAGCGGCTTGATGTAGCCGGTCAGTCGCCCCTTGCTGGCCGAGGCTTCGATCACCACGTCGCCATGGCCGGCATTGAAGTCGAACTTGCCATAGGCCGCGGCGAAGTCGTTCAAGCGCCTTAGCTCGATATCCGTGGTGCGCAGGCGAAACTCGAAGTCTTCGAAGTCGCTCAAGGGGTCGAAAGTGGCTGTGGTTTCCAGTGGCGCGTGCCCCAGCAGCAGGGCTTTGCCTTCGAAGCGCGCATCACGCTTGCCTTTGGTGTCGACCACGTTGGTCAGGTTATAGATGTAGGCATCCACTTTTGTGGCATTCATGTTTACGGGCGGTTTGGAGTTGAAGTTGCGAAAACTGATCTTGCCGTCGCTGATCCGCACTTCGTTCAGGGTAATTGGCAGCAACTTGCCTAATTGAGCACGCCAGTCGGTGCCTTCGCCGGTCTGGGAATTTTGCTTGTTGGCCCCGCCGTCGACGAAGTTGACCTCAGGATTGATGAACTGCACCTCGGCCACCACCGCATGGTCGTACCACAGCGAACGCCAACTGACCGATAGGTCGACCAGCGGCGCGTTGACGAAAGGTACTGGTACCTTGCCATCGATCTTGACGACTTTCAGTCCGTTGATTTTGTAGGCGCCGCGCCAAAGGGCCAGGTCCACGTCGGTGATCTGGCCGCGGTAGTCACCCATGTTCGCCAGCCGCTCATTGAGGTAGTCGCGCACCAGATAGGGCGAGGCGATATGGAGCGCTATCAGCAACATAACGAGGCCGATGAGGGTCCCCAGGGGCCAACTGTATCGACGTTTCATGGCGGCAAATCTCTGGCGATCTAAAGCCATTGACTGCACTGATAAGCGGACGTTCGACCTGACTGGACGCCTGCGGGCAAGAGGGCTTACCTTGATGCCCTATTTCAATGCTGTCGTTAAGGACCCAGCCATGAGCCGCATTTTCGTTGACAACGCCCACTCCATCGGCAACACGCCGCTGGTGCAGATCAATCGCATTGCGCCGCGTGGTGTGACCATCCTGGCCAAGATCGAAGGGCGCAATCCGGGTTACTCGGTCAAGTGCCGGATCGGCGCGAACATGATCTGGGATGCCGAGAGCAGCGGCAAACTCAAACCGGGCATGACCATCGTCGAACCCACCTCCGGCAATACCGGCATCGGCCTGGCCTTCGTGGCCGCCGCCCGTGGCTACAAACTGATGCTGACCATGCCGGCGTCCATGAGTATCGAGCGCCGCAAGGTGCTCAAGGCTCTGGGCGCCGAACTGGTGTTGACCGAGCCGGCCAAAGGCATGAAGGGCGCGATCGAGAGGGCCGCTGAAATCGTTGCCGGCGACCCGTCGAAGTACTTCATGCCGGCGCAATTCGACAACCCGGCCAACCCGGCCATCCACGAAAAAACCACCGGCCCGGAAATCTGGAACGATACCGACGGCGCGGTCGACGTGCTGGTGGCAGGCGTCGGAACCGGTGGAACCATCACCGGGGTTTCACGGTATATCAAGAATACCCAGGGCAAACCGATACTCTCGGTGGCGGTGGAGCCAGCGGTGTCGCCGGTGATCACCCAGGCCCTGGCCGGTGAAGAAATCAAGCCAAGCCCGCACAAGATCCAGGGCATCGGTGCCGGTTTCGTGCCGAAGAACCTCGACTTGTCGATCGTTGATCGGGTGGAACTGGTCAGTGACGAAGAGTCCAAGGCCATGGCCTTGCGCTTGATGCGGGAGGAGGGAATCTTGTGCGGGATTTCCTGCGGCGCCGCCATGGCAGTGGCCGTTCGGCTGGCCGAGACCCCGGAAATGCAAGGCAAGACCATCGTCGTGATCCTGCCGGATTCCGGTGAGCGTTACCTGTCGAGCATGCTGTTCAGTGACCTGTTTACCGAACAGGAGAATCAGCAGTAAGCGCTGAACATTGGCGGGTCGTGGCTGGCGGAGATGGCTGAGGTGTTGTCGCTGGTTGCGATCCATTGATCGGGTCCGGCTGATTATGGATTTGCATCAGCCAGGGTTCAGGCACCTTATGTTAATGAGTGCTTTGTTGCACTTTCATTAACATTGAATGTTGAAAAGTGCAGGTTTTCACCGGGCGGTAGTCTTTATCATGCAGGTAGCCGCGTCGGGCAATAGGCGTGGTGCAGTGTCGTATATCTTCAAAGGAGTTGTTGATGACCTTATCGGTTGCCGCGAAGGCCTCGCTGTTGTTGCTGTTTTTCGGTAGCACCCTCTATGTGCATTTGCGCGGCAAGGCGCGCCTGCCGGTTTTGCGCCAGTTCGTTAACCATTCTGCACTTTTCGCCCCCTATAACGCCTTGATGTACCTGTTTTCCGGTGTGCCTTCGAAACCGTATCTGGATCGCAGCAAGTTCCCGGAGCTGGATGTACTCAAGGACAACTGGGAGGTGATTCGCGACGAAGCGATGCATTTGTTCGACGAGGGGTATATCCGCGCGGCGGCAAAGAACAACGACGCCGGTTTTGGTTCGTTTTTCAAGAAGGGCTGGAAGCGTTTCTATCTCAAGTGGTATGACAAACCGCTGCCCTCTGCCGAAGCCTTGTGTCCGAAAACCGTGGAACTGGTCAACAGCATTCCCTGCGTCAAAGGCGCCATGTTCGCGCTGCTACCGGGCGGCAGCCACCTCAACCCGCATCGTGATCCGTTTGGCGGTTCCCTGCGTTATCACTTGGGTCTCTCCACCCCCAATTCCGATGATTGCCGCATCTTTGTCGACGGCCAGGTTTACGCCTGGCGCGATGGTGAAGACGTTATGTTCGACGAGACCTACGTGCACTGGGTCAAGAATGAAACGCAAAAGACCCGCGTCATCCTGTTCTGCGATATCGAACGTCCGCTGAGCAATCGCTTCATGACCCGCATCAATCGCAGTATCAGCGCCTGGCTGGGCCGCGCCACCGCCCCTCAGAACCTGGACGACGAGCGTGTGGGCGGGATCAACCAGGTCTACGCCTGGAGCAAGAACTCCAGCGATAAATTCAGTGGCGTGGTCAAGCATTGGAAACGTCGTAACCCCAAGGCGTATCGCGTTTTGCGGCCGGTTCTGGCCATAGCGGTACTTGGTTTGCTTGTCTATTGGCTGTTTGTCTGAGCTGTCCCGCTGGCTAGGAAAAAAGACCGCCGAACGGCGATCTTTCTTTCGGTAATGTGGGAACTTTGTTACAGCTTTGTAGTACGATTCGTCCCCGTTAATGCCCTGAGACCACAGTGGTGACCCTGTGTCGGATTTATGTCGTCTCAGGCTTCAGTGCCCTTGTTGGCCTGCATTTTGCTTTAAAATTTGAGTTCTTTTTACATGGAGTTTGCATGCGGGATGTTCGAAACCTCACCTAAATCAGGCTGAAAGCCAAGAAGGTCGTGCTCAAGAACGCAGTCCAGGCCCAGTGGAGATACCGCTGATGGCCGGGTGGCAGCGTTGCTTGGGATGTTGTGTGGGAGTTCGGATGTGCGGTAGTGACTCCTCTTGCACTGCCTGAATAATCAAGCTCTGAAAACGATTCGAATCCTTATCGTGTTGATTTTAATAAAGAAGTACTAATTGACATTACACCTGTCATGTACACGGAAGGAGATTTTGTGGGCATCTTGGGATCCAGCTTTCTTCATTCTTGCGCCGGTACCACGTTGAGTGATTGCCGAACTGAAAAAGTCGCAATATTGATGTGTTCCTACAATGGAGAATCGTTTTTAGCCGAGCAGCTTGAGTCATTTCAGCAGCAGTCTCATTGTGACTGGACTGTCTATGTCTCGGACGATGGCTCCCAGGACCGGACGCTGGACATCCTTCAAGCCACAACGGCTCAGTGGGGGACGGGGCGTCTCCAGGTTATCGAGGGGCCTGGCCGAGGCTTCGTCGCAAACTTCCTTTCGCTCACTTGTCGGACAGACATTCACGCAGACTTCTATGCGTGGGCTGATCAGGACGATATCTGGAAGCAAGAAAAACTCGAGAAGGCAATAGCCTGGTTGAAGTCAGCCCCGGAAGGTGTGCCGGCCCTTTACTGTGGGCGTACCGAACTGATTTGTGAGTCGGGTTTTTCTTTTGGCTACTCTCCAAAATTTGCTCTTGCGCCGCATTTTTCCAATGCGCTCGTGCAAAATATCGGGGGGGGCAACACAATGGTATTTAACCAGGCCGCACGCGCGTTGCTGCAAGAAGCAGGCGACAATCTGAATGTGCCTTCGCATGACTGGTGGGCGTATCAGTTGATTTCCGGTGCGGGTGGCGCAGTGCACTACGACCCTGTACCAACGGTGCTATACCGTCAGCACAATGAAAACGTGGTAGGGACCAACTCCAGTTGGTTGGCACGCCTCAAGCGCTTGCGCATGGCGTTCAGGGGGCTTTTTTACGAATGGAATACTCAAAATATTCATGCTTTGGAATCTATGCGTCATCGATTGAGCCAAGAGCATCGGGTGAAGCTTGATCAATTCAAGGCGGCGCGTAGCAAACCACTTTTACCAAGGATTCTGGGTTTCAAGCGTGCCGGTCTGTACCGGCAGACGGTCGCTGGAAACCTGGGGCTGATCCTCGCAACTTTACTGAAAAAGATCTAAATCAATGACTATCTTAGTAACTGGCGGTGCAGGTTTCATCGGTGCGAACTTCGTATTGGACTGGCTGGCTCAGTCTGATGAGACTGTGGTCAATCTGGACAAGCTGACCTATGCAGGCAACCTGGATAACCTCAGCAGCCTGGCCGGTAACGAGCGGCACGTATTTGTGCGTGGTGATATTGGTGACAGCGCCCTGGTGACTCGCCTGCTGGAAGAGCATCAACCTCGCGCGATCCTGAACTTCGCCGCCGAGTCGCACGTTGATCGCTCCATTCATGGTCCGGAAGACTTCATTGAGACCAACATCGTTGGTACGTTCCGCTTGCTGGAAGCCGTGCGCGCTTACTGGAAGGGCCTGGCATCCGATGCGCAGCAGTCGTTTCGCTTCCTGCATGTGTCTACCGACGAAGTCTATGGCTCGCTGGCCAAGGATGAAGCCGCGTTCAGCGAGAGCCACCAGTACGAGCCGAACAGTCCTTACTCGGCCAGCAAGGCCGCCAGTGACCATCTGGTACGTGCCTACCATCACACCTATGGTCTGCCGGTACTGACGACCAACTGCTCGAACAACTACGGGCCGTACCACTTCCCGGAAAAACTCATTCCGCTGATGATCGTCAACGCACTGGCTGGCAAGACATTGCCTGTCTACGGTGATGGCCAGCAGATTCGTGACTGGCTGTATGTCAAAGACCACTGCAGCGCCATTCGTCGCGTGCTGGAAGCCGGCATCGTGGGTGAGGTCTATAACGTGGGCGGCTGGAACGAAAAGCCTAACCTGGACATCGTGCACACGGTCTGCGCCTTGCTCGACGAAATGCGTCCGCGCGCCGACGGCCAGCCTTACAACGCACAAATCACCTACGTGACCGATCGCCCCGGGCATGACCGCCGTTATGCCATCGACGCTCGCAAGCTTGAGCGCGAACTGGGCTGGAAACCGGCAGAAACCTTCGAAACCGGTATCCGTAAAACCGTCCAGTGGTACCTGGATAATCAGGATTGGGTCAGCAATATCCAGTCGGGTGCTTATCTTCAGTGGGTGGAGAAAAACTACGCCGGACGTACTGCATGAAAATTCTATTGCTCGGTAAAAACGGCCAGGTCGGGTGGGAGTTGCAACGCAGTCTTGCCCCGCTGGGTGAGTTGCTCGCACTGGACTCCCGCAGCCCGGATTACTGTGGCGATCTGAATGACCTGGGGGGGCTCGCCGCCACCGTACAGCGCTTTGCGCCCGACGTTATTGTCAATGCCGCGGCGTATACCGCTGTCGACAAGGCTGAAAGCGAATCGCAGCAGGCGCATCGGGTGAATGCCGAAGCGCCGGCAGTACTGGCCCGGGAAGCGTTGGCTCTGAATGCCTTGTTGGTGCATTACTCCACGGACTATGTATTCGCCGGCGACGGTGAAACCCCTTGGCAGGAAAGTGATCCGGTCGCACCGTTGAGTGTCTATGGCTCCAGCAAACTCGCGGGCGAGCAGGCGATTCAGGCCAGTGGCTGCACGCACCTGATTTTCCGTACCAGTTGGGTGTATGCCGCGCGAGGCAACAACTTCGCCAGGACCATGCTGCGCCTGGCCCGTGAGCGCGAGAGCTTGAACGTCATCGACGATCAGTTCGGTGCACCGACCGGGGCAGAGCTGTTGGCCGACGTCACTGCCCATGCTGTGCGCAGCACCGTCGCAAGCCCTGAACTGAGCGGGCTCTACCATCTTGCGGCCTGCGGTGAAACCACCTGGTGTCGCTATGCGCGCTTTGTGCTCGAACGAGCCGAGCTGGCAGGCGTGGACTTGAAGGTCTCCCCGACGCAGGTCGGAGCGATTGGTACTGAAGCATACCCAACGCCAGCAAAACGCCCGTACAACTCCCGCCTCAATACTCATAAACTGCGAAACGCCTTCGCGCTGAGCCTGCCTGATTGGCGAGTCGGTGTGGCACGGATGCTTACAGAAATTCTAGAGAAGTGAATATGTTCAATCGTAAAGGAATCATCCTGGCCGGCGGCTCGGGAACTCGACTGCACCCTGCAACATTGGCGATCTCCAAGCAGTTGCTGCCGGTATACGACAAACCGATGATCTACTACCCGCTGAGCACCCTGATGCTGGCCGGTATCCGCGATATCCTGATCATTTCCACACCGCAAGACACCCCGCGATTCGAGCAACTGCTAGGGGATGGCGCTCGTTGGGGCTTGAACATTTCCTATGCGGTGCAGGCGTCGCCGGATGGCCTGGCGCAGGCATTCATCATCGGTGAGGACTTCATCGGTAACGATCCGTCCGCCTTGGTGCTGGGCGACAACATCTATCACGGCCACCATTTCAACGAACTGTTGCAGAGCGCCATGGAACGGGTCGACGGGGCCAGTGTTTTTGCCTACCACGTCAACGACCCGGAACGTTACGGGGTGGTGGAGTTCGATGCTCAGGGCAAGGCGATCAGCCTGGAAGAGAAGCCGCTCAAGCCAAAATCGAACTACGCCGTGACCGGTCTGTACTTCTACGACAAGCAAGTTGTCGAGATTGCCAAAAGCATCAAGCCGTCGCCCCGTGGCGAACTGGAAATTACTGACCTTAACCGCATTTATCTGGAGCAAGGCAACCTGTCCGTGGAAATCATGGGCCGCGGTTACGCCTGGCTGGACACGGGCACCCACGACTCACTCCTGGAAGCCAGTCACTTCATTGCCACACTTGAGCATCGCCAGGGTCTCAAAGTCGCATGCCCGGAGGAGATTGCCTTCCGCCAGAAGTGGATCGATGCCGAACAGCTCGAAAATCTCGCTGCTCCGCTTTCGAAAAACGGCTATGGCCAATATCTCAAGCGTCTCCTGCAGGAGACGATTTACTGATGAAAGCCACCCCGTTAGCCATCTCCGATGTTGTGCTGTTCGAACCTAAAGTGTTTGGTGACCCGCGCGGGTTCTTCTTTGAAAGTTTCAATCAGCGCGCTTTTGAAGAGGTAGTGGGGCGTTCCGTTCATTTCGTACAGGACAATCACTCTCGCTCAACCAGGGGTGTATTGCGCGGCCTGCACTATCAGGTACAACAGCCCCAGGGGAAACTCGTACGCGTCGTCCAGGGCGAAGTGTTTGATGTGGCCGTTGACATTCGTCGTGACTCCGCGACATTCGGGCAGTGGGTCGGCGCCTATTTGTCCGCGCAAAACAAGCATCAGCTATGGGTGCCCGAAGGTTTCGCCCATGGATTTGTCGTGCTCTCGGACACCGCGGAATTCCTTTACAAGACCACGGACTTCTACGCGCCATCCCATGAGCGGTGCATACGTTGGGATGACCCGGCACTGGGGATCGATTGGCCGATCAATGAGCCCCCGGCACTGTCTGCAAAAGATGCACAGGGTGCTTTGTTGGCGCAAGCTGAGGTGTTTGGTTAATGCAACATTTTTCGACTTCCCCTATAGAAATGGTTGCCAGTTTCTGGCGAAACCGCGCACTGATTGCCGCGCTTACCAAGCGAGAAATATTGGGTCGTTATCGGGGCTCCAGTCTTGGTTTGTTTTGGTCGTTGTTTAACCCGATATTAATGCTTGGGGTTTATACCTTTGTATTCAGCGTTGTCTTCAATGCAAGATGGGGAGGACACGAGGACGGATCTAAAACGGAATATGCCCTGGTGTTGTTTGCCGGTCTGATTGTTTTTAACGTGTTCTCGGAGTGCGTCGGGCGTGCACCAAGCTTGATACTGTCGAATGTGAACTATGTGAAAAAAGTTGTTTTCCCATTAGAGGTTCTTCCTTGGGTGTCGATGGGCGCTGCGCTGTTTCACAGTTTAATTAGTATTGTCGTGTGGCTGGTGTTTTATTCCGTGTTCTTCGGCGTGCCTCATTCAACTGCGTTGTTTATGCCTTTTGTCATGTTGCCTTTATTGATGTTTTCGATGGGGGTCTCTTGGGCTCTGGCTTCGCTGGGAGTGTATTTGCGTGATATTACGCAAGTCATCGGTGTCGTGATTACAATGCTGATGTTTCTCTCGGGAATATTTTATTCCGTTTCGTCATTGCCTGCCGAATACCAACAAATCATGCAGATGAATCCACTTGTGCCAATTATTGAGCAAGCACGGGCTGTGTTGATTTGGGGGCAAGGGCCGAATTACCTGGTATTGCTGAGCTATTCTGCTGGTGCATTGATCTTTTCATGGCTTGGCTTTGCCTGGTTCCAGAAAACGCGAAAGGGATTTGCCGATGTCCTCTGAAGAGAAAATGCAGGCCGGCATCAGTCCTGATGAAACAGCGCTGATTCCCGCTTTGAGCAGTCAGGTAGCCATTCGGGTAAGTAACCTGAGCAAGTGCTTTCAAATTTATGAAAAGCCGAGCGACAGACTGTTGCAGATGTTGGCTCGAGGCTTCAAGAAATATTATCGTGAATTCTGGGCGTTGAAGGATGTTTCGTTCGAGGTCAGAAAGGGCGAGACCGTGGGTATCGTCGGCCGTAATGGCAGTGGTAAATCAACGCTGTTACAAATGATTTGCGGTACATTGAATCCCAGCGGTGGGGATATCAAGGTCAACGGTCGGATCGCAGCGCTTCTGGAGCTTGGTTCAGGTTTTAATC
Organism: Pseudomonas sp. GM74; assembly: GCF_000282455.1. GTDB lineage: Bacteria > Pseudomonadota > Gammaproteobacteria > Pseudomonadales > Pseudomonadaceae > Aquipseudomonas. The sequence goes on along the minus strand of NZ_AKJG01000048.1, from coordinate 30,617 downwards.
CTGAGTTCACCGGGCGTGAAAATGTTTATATGAACGCCGCTGTACTCGGCCTCACAAAAAAAGAGATTGATGCCCGTTACGCAGAAATCGAAGCGTTTGCCGATATAGGCCAGTTTATCGACCAGCCCGTAAAAACATACTCCAGTGGTATGTCCGTTCGGTTGGCATTTGCCGTGGCTATCAACTCGGATCCTGAAGTGCTTGTCGTTGATGAAGCACTGTCGGTAGGCGATGAATTGTTTCAGCGTAAATGCTATTCGCGGATTGAAAGTATCAAGGCGAAAGGCACGACCATTTTGTTTGTGTCGCACTCTGGCAATATTGTCGTGGAGCTTTGCGATAGGGCAATTCTGATGGACGCTGGAGAGTTGCTATTGGTGGGCGAGCCAAAAGAGATTATCGGTAAATATCAGCAGTTGCTCTATGCGTCACAGGAAAATCGGGCCGATATTCGCTCCAGTATCGCGTTGGCAGCAACTGTTCCTGTATTGAGTGTCGATACGCCTGTGCCGGTACCAGTGAAAGAACCTGAAGACTATTTCGATGCTGGATTGAAGTCCGATTGCATGATTGAAACGGACTCTCAAGGTGCCCTCATTCAGAATCCAGGGATAAAGACGCTGGACGGTCGTCCGGTCAATACGCTGGTGCGTGGTCGAAAATACAAATATGGCTATCAGGTACATTTTTCCAAATCAGCGACGTTGGTCAGGTTTGGTACGGTAATAAAGACAAAGTCAGGTTTCCGACTAGGTGGTGTTTTGTCGGTGCCGTCGCAAGATCTAACTATTCCCTATGTCCGCGCCGGCACAGTAATTGACGTGGAATTTGAGTTTGATTGTATCTTGAGTTCGGGAGTGTACTTCTTTAATGCCGGAACATTTGGTGCGCAGGGGCAGGATGAAACGGTATTGCATCGGTTGATCGATGCGGTGGCATTTCGCGTGCTGCCGATCAAGCAGGACATAGTGACGGAAATCATTGACTTTGGCTTTTCTCCTAGGATTTTGATAAATGAGTAACTTTTTCTCGGGGCTTCTGGTTTCCAGTCCTAATGAAGGCGGTTTGTTTTTAGTCAATGAAAATAAAGTTCATAAGCTGGATGGTACTAGTGCAACGGGCTTGGGGCGTGCCTCCAATCACTTTGTAAGAGGGCTGCAACCTGCCACGTTGTTGATTCACGGCGAGCAGACACGTGAGGTAACCGAGTCGACTGTAAAGTTTCATGATATTCACGACGCGCTTATCGTCGACAATCATATTTATATCGTTGCCACGACAGGGAACGAAATTGTCAAGTTGAACCTTGATGGTGAAGAAGAGCAGCGCTGGGTCTTTCCAGGTGAGAATGATTCGCTGCATATAAACTGTCTCGCTGTATGGGATGGTGCTGTTGTATTTTCTGCGTTCGGAAAATTCGCCGAACATCGAGGCTACAAAGGCCATACCCGGAACTCGGGCTATGTACAAGATTTGAATACCGGGAAGCATTTGATCGCTGGGCTTTCACAACCCCACAGTCTCACTGCGTTTGGTGAGAACCTTCTGATCGCTAACTCTGAAGAGCAAGGGCTTTGTGAATACTCTCCGGCAGGTGAATTGCTCCGCTCCAGGGCGCTGGGAGGATATGCGCGAGGTATCTGCATAAGCGAAAAGTACATTTATGTCGGTCTAAGCAAGTCGCGAAATATCAGTACGAACGGTGTCGAAACGGCAACGCTCCTGTGCCTGGATGTTCACTCGTGGGAGGAGTTGGATCGTATACAGGTTCCTAGCGCCGAGATTTACTCAATTGAACTGATCTCTGATCAGGCCGAGCTATTGAACCTCGTTGCAAAAATTTCGAGTAGTACTGCATCAAGGTACTCAGCCACGATTACTCAGCAGGCAGACCAGATTGGTGACCTCAGCCAGATCCTCGGTGAAAAGGAACGGAATGTCGAGGGGCTGGGTAGAATAGTCGCTGAACGTGAAAAACATATTGAAATACTGAAAGAATCGGTACTGGCTTCTGAAAATCAAATACACCACCTTAGCCAATCCATTGGCGAGCGCGACCAGAGGTTGTCGGAATCGAAGCAGCTCTTGAGTGAGCGAGAGGCGCAGATTCAGACGATCGAGGCTTTAGTGCTGGAGCGCGATGCGAAAGTTATTCATCTGAATCAGATCGTCGAAAGCCGGGAAGCCGAACTGTCGGATCAGAGCGCGATGTTGAAGCAGCGCGATAGCACTATTGCCGAGATCAATGACACGCTACTCAAGCGTGATCTGCATATTGCCAGCCTTGATCAAAGTCTTATCGCTTGGGATAAAAATCTGTTCGACCTGAGCGCAACCAGAGGCGTAGAGCAGGAGCGACTAAGGGTTCTTGAGCGTCTGTTGCTCGAGAAGGAAAACCAGGTTGCGAGTCTTGATCAGAATCTGGTCGAACGTGATATCAGGCTGACGGAACTCAATCAAGCATTGAGCAATGCCCAGGAAAAACTGGCGGAACTCGATGAGTTACTGCTCCAGCAAGATCAGCAAATTGCTAGCCTGGATGCCGAAAGAGACAAGAATCTGTCTGCGTCGAGTGAAGCTCTGATTGAGGAGCAATTGAAGCTCAAAGCGCTCGAAAAATTATTGCTTGAACATGAGGCACATACTGCAAGCCTCATTCAAGCGTTGGCTGAACAAGCTGAGCATCTTTCAGCGTCTAATGAGGCTCGCTCTGTGCGTGATGCCCAAGTTACCAACCTGAATAACCAGATTTCCGCGAGTGCTGAAAAAATTGCGCGCCTCGAACAGAGTGTAGTCGATTGCGGTAAGAGGTTGCTCGATCTGGATATGAAGCTGGTCGACCACGAAGCTCAAAAGGAAGAGGTCGTTCGTCGCGGACAGTGGGCACTGAGGTTGACCGAAGAGCTAAAAGAAGCTCGGGAGCGAATTGCAGAGCTGGAAGGTAGCAGTTCTTGGCGTTTGACTTTGCCACTTCGCGAAATTAGCCGTTGGGTGTTTTCGCCGATCAAACAGATCAAGCGTTACATCAAGTTTTTGCTCAGGAACGTTAAGCGGGTATATCAGAAATTACCGTTTAGCCCGAAAACCAGGGCGTCACATAGAAATTTATTGATTAATAAATTTCCGTCCGTGATTGCGGCGGCAGATGTTCAGGTTGAATACAAGCAGCTCTCGATCGAGCCTTCGACATTGAATGAAGATTTCGCCGAATGCGCAGAAGGTTCGTTCGGCGAAATAAGCATCGAGACCTCGTTGCAGCCGCTCGTCTCTATCATTGTACCTATCTACGGTAAGTGTGATTACACGCTGCGCTGCCTGGCTTCTGTAGCGGAAAACACCACTGGAATTCCTTTTGAAGTCATCGTTGTCGACGATTGCTCGCCGGATAACTCCGTTGAGCTGCTTAAGGCAGTGAACGGAATCCGCCTGGTTTGCAACGAAGTTAATCAGGGCTTTATTCGCTCTTGCAATAATGGTGCACTTGCAGCGAAAGGAAAGTATTTGTGTTTCCTGAACAACGATACAAAAGTGTTGCCTCGCTGGCTCGATGAGCTGCTCAGGACTTTCCAGGAGTTCCCTGGCACCGGACTGGCAGGTTCGAAGCTTATTTACCCAGATGGTACTCTGCAAGAAGCCGGTGGGATAATCTGGCAAGATGGCAGTGCGTGGAATTTTGGTAGAAACCAGAATCCGGACTTGCCTGTCTATAACTATGCGCGTGAAGTTGATTACTGCTCAGGTGCTTCGATTCTAGTCCCGAAAGATCTATTCGAAGAGTTGGGCGGTTTTGATGAGCATTATTTGCCAGCCTATTGTGAAGATGCCGATCTGGCTCTGAAGATCAGGGATCGGGGCTATCGCGTTATCTATCAACCGCTTTCAGTCGTAGTGCATTATGAGGGTGTGACTTCGGGGCGAGATGAAACCCAGGGAGCCAAGTCTTATCAGGTTGTGAACATGCAAAAAATGTTCGCTCGCTGGAAGGCTCGCTTGCAGACCTATCAAAAGAACGGGCAAAACCTTGATCTTGCAAAGGATCGTATGGCCACTCGACGGGTTTTGATTCTGGATCACTGCACTCCAACGCCCAATGAGGATGCTGGCTCGGTATTGGCTTTTAATACGTTCCTGTTGCTGCGAGAAATGGGTTTCCAGGTAACGTTTATTCCGGAAGATAACTTCCTGTATATGCCGGGCTACACTGAGGCCCTGCAACGAGTAGGCATCGAAGTGCTTTACAGGCCTTATGTTAAGACTGTTGAAGAGCATTTGCTGGAAGCCAAGGATCGTTATGATCTTGTTTACCTGTTGCGCCCTAAAGTAGTTGAACGAAATCTGGACCTGGTTCGCAAGCACTGCCCCCGTGCCAAGGTCTTGTATCATACGGTAGACCTGCATTTCCTGAGAATGGAGCGCGAGGCCACGTTGCTTGATGATCCGGCAAAGGCCAGTGCAGCGAAAGACATGAAGGAAGTGGAGTTCTCGGCGATCAAGGGAGCGGATGCTGCAATTGTGGTCAGCACAAATGAACTTGAATTATTGCGCCCTCAACTGCCGAATGAAAAAATCCATTTGTTCCCTTTGATCATGGACGTCACAGGTACTGAAGTAGGCTACAAGGCTAGACGCGACATCCTGTTTGTTGGCGGTTATCAGCACACTCCGAACGTCGATGCCGTTCAGTATTTTGTAGCCGAGGTCATGCCGTTTTTGCGAGAGCGATTGCCAGGTGTGCGCTTCTACGCGGTTGGCAGTAAGCCGCCGGCAGAAATTTTGGCGCTCGAAAGTGAAGACGTAATCATCACCGGTTTTGTTGAAGATTTGCCACCACTGCTGGACAAGATGCGGGTGTCCGTCGCACCTCTGCGCTACGGTGCCGGCATCAAGGGCAAAATCGGTACATCGATGGCTCACGGGTTGCCAGTTGTAGCTACATCATTGGCGGCTGAGGGAATGTTGCTGACGGCCGATAAAAATATTCTTGTGGCCGACGATGCTCAAGCTTTCGCCGAAGCAATTGTACGGGTTTATGAAAATGAATCGCTTTGGGATGAATTGAGTGAGTCGGGGCAACGCTTCGCACTGCAGGAATGGGGAGTAGAAGCCGCGTGGGTATCACTAAGCAATATTCTTAATGATATCGGATTTAGCACAACCCGCTCCCAGCTGCCACTGAGTTCGTACTCGTTCGCCGAGAAAAACTTGGCATAAAGTAGATCTTTTTACGCCGCTTGGTCGATGTTTGAGTTGTTGGGACTGAACAGCTCAAACATTGAAGCCAGTGGCGAGCTCTGTAGAGGCAGCCTGTAGTGAAGTGCAGGTTTATTGGAAGGACGAGCTGTTGTTTGGCTTATTGGCAGTGGGTAGGGATTGATGCGTAGTTTGAATTCTATAAGTGATGCCTATCGACCAGATATTGATGGTTTGCGAGCGGTCGCTGTCTTGTCCGTAGTGCTCTATCATGCGGGGCTTAATGCTTTCAGTGGCGGCTTTGTAGGCGTCGATATATTTTTTGTCATTAGTGGTTTTTTGATCACTCGACTTCTTTTGAACGAAATTGAAGAAAATGGCAAGCTGGATTTCGGACGGTTTTATCTGCGTCGTGCCAGGCGGTTATTGCCGGCCTTCTTTTTTACCCTGACCTGTTCCGGTTTTTTCGCAATTCTTGTGTTTTCTCCTCAACTGTTGGAAAGCTTTGGTGGTTCGCTGGTCAACGCTGTTTTTTCGATTTCCAATATCTATTTTTTTTCCAATAGTGGTTACTTTGATACGGACTCTGCACTGAAGCCGTTGCTGCATACATGGTCGCTAGGGGTTGAAGAGCAGTTTTACGTGCTCTGGCCAATATTTCTTTGCCTGTTGGCTCCGCGAAAATGGCTAGCACCTGTTGCGGTAGTCGCGGTGGGCTTGGTCAGCCTTTATTTCGCACAATCGATGTTGGCGAAGCAGCCTGACGCTGTGTTTTTTTTGATGCCTTTTAGAGTGTTTGAGTTTTCAATTGGGGCTATAACGGTCTGGTTGTTGCGGGTTCAGATAAAGAACAAGATTGCTTTGGAGTTTTTGTTCTGTGGTGGGATTGCTTTATTAATATATTCGATTTTTTTCTATAGTGAGAAAACACAGTTTCCTGGTGTTAATGCATTGCTTCCGTGTGTTGGCGCGGCACTGTGTATTTATGCAGGTAATGTGAGTGTTGCGGGCAAATTGCTGAGTAATAGATTGTTCGTGGCAATTGGTTTGATCAGCTATTCGTTGTACTTGGCCCATTGGCCAGTCATTGTATTTTATAAATATTGTTTCGGTGGCTCTGCAGTGTCTGTATTGGAAGCCTGTGTGCTTACAGTCGCTTCATTTGCCATAGCGATATTTATGTATTATTGCATCGAAAAGCCATTCAGACGAGGCGGTGCAACCAATTCGAGCTTTTTAACAGGCGGTGCGTTCGTTGCGCTTTCGATCAGTTTTTTGGCAGTTTCAATGTGGGCGCAAGAAGGCTGGGGATGGCGTGACTGGGCTACTTCGGGCAGCATTTCCAGTGAGATTGTCAAAAACGGTAAACAAGAGCGATTTAAAATCAGGCAGGAAATTTGCGTTCGTAAAGGCTGGGCTGAATGCGATAACCTGATTCCGGGGCGAGTCAATGCGCTGATCCTGGGTGATAGCCATGCAATTGATGCATTGAATGCTTTTGAAAGGATATATCCGGATCACAGTTTCGTGATGTCGGAGTTGGGTGGGTGTCCGCCTTATCGCGATATAGAAAAAATTACGCAGCCTAATTATCCTAGTCGTGAAAGTTGTAAGAAGCTGAATGCCAGCAGGTTTGATGTCGAATATTTGAAAAAGTTTGATTATATTGTAATCAATCTTCTTTTTACTTGGTATACACCTGAGTATTTGCGTGAGTATCTTGATTTTCTCAAAGAGAATGAAATCAAGAAGGTTGTCGTCATTGGTGACTACCTGGTTATGAAAAAAGATATGTACGAACTACTCAATGACTATGGTTTCAATTCCAAGGCGCTGTCGGAGTGGGTCGACAAAGATAATAACGTCGAAACGGTATTGAAGTCGGAAGTGAGTGGGGGCGGTTATTTTTACTTGAGTAAGCGGGCAGCACTTTGCAAGGGTGATGTTTGCGAAATATTTGATAGTAATAAGGTTCCATATACTTACGATAAAGATCACTTGTCCTATGAGTTTGCTGCACGACTTGCTATCGGCGAAAAAGACTCTCTAGATCAATATTTGGGGTTTAACGGAAATCGCGAGGCCGGAACGTTAAATGTTGCTGCTAAAACAGTTGCGACTGTGGTGAGGTCCGACTTGCGGAGCGTGCATCCGGCAAAAGCCTCGATGATATCGTTAATCCCGGCATCTATAAGCTCATGTCCGGGCGCTGCAACGGTCAAGGTGCGGTGGGATGTCCATGGTCAAAGTGGTGTCAGCCAAACGGCTGAGGTCTGGGTAAGGGATGTCAATGGCAAGGAAAAGTTATTTTTTTCCGGGCATAATGCGGGAGAGAGGAATACGGGGGCTTGGGCTCGCCCTGGCATCTTGTTTACGCTAAAAGATGCAAGTAATGGGGCTGTCTTGGATAGTGTCGAGTTAGAGGGGCAAACCTGTGTCAGGTCTTGAATATGCCCAGAACTTTTGCGTGTGCATTGTGCCGCGTTCAAAGCGCATGAGGTCACTAAATGTGAAAACTCCAACATGAAAAAACTTCTTGTTACAGGTTTGACCGGCTTTGTCGGCGGGCATCTTCAAGCGCTGTTAGCGACAACTGAAGTTGGATCGTGGCAGGTACTTGCACCTAAGCCTTATAATCTGCTGGATAGTGCTTCTCTGGATGCCTGGCTGCAGGAGGAGTGTCCCGATGCTGTTGTTCACCTGGCCGGACAGACCTTCGTTCCTGAGGCATTTCGTGATCCGCAGCGGACACTGCAGATTAATTTGCTGGGTACGTTGAACTTGCTGCAAGCGCTCAAGCGCCGCGGCTTTTGCGGCACGTTTCTATATGTGAGTTCGGGTGACGTTTATGGTCAGGTCGAGGAAAAGGATCTGCCGATCAGTGAGTGCCTGGCACCACGCCCGCGTAATCCCTATGCAGTGAGCAAGGTGGCTGCCGAACTGCTTTGCCAGCAGTGGAGTTATAGCGAACCTTGGCGAATTGTTATTGCCCGTCCGTTTAACCATATCGGTCCGGGGCAGAGTGAATCTTTCGTTATACCAAGTATGGCGCGCCAACTGATTCGTGTGCGCCAAGGCTTGCAGCCGGCCCAATTGGAGGTCGGTGATGTTGATGTAACCCGTGACTTTCTCGATGTTCGTGATGTGCTACAGGCCTATCTGGGGTTGTTGGAACATGGACGTAACGGTGAAATTTACAACGTCTGCTCGGGAGTGGAGTGGCGAGTACGCGATCTGATCATGCAAATGGCTGGTTTGACCGGAGTTGAGGTTGAACTGGTACAGGATGCAAGTCGATTGCGTTTGTCTGAACAGCGCAGAGTCGTTGGCTGTTCAAACAAATTACAAAAAGAAACTGGGTGGAAGCCTGGAGTGTCAATCACGAAAACTCTTCAGAGTGTGCTCTCTGAATGGGAAGCAAGAGAACTTAAAAATGTCTAAATCTGCATTGATTACTGGTGTTACCGGACAGGACGGCGCTTACCTGGCCAAGATGTTGCTCGAAAAGGGTTACGAGGTTCACGGTCTCGTGGCAAGACGTAGTAGCGATACGCGCTGGCGGTTGCGTGAGCTGGGCGTTGAGGATCAGATTCGTTATCACGAAGGCGATCTGGCCGACGCCTGTTCGATTCAGCGTGCCGTAATCAAATCCAAGCCAGACGAAATCTATAACCTTGGCGCTCAGAGCTTTGTCGGTAGCTCTTGGGACCAACCGGTAACAACGGCTGTTGTAGATGGTCTGGGCGTTACGCATTTGCTTGAGGCCATTCGCCAGTTTTCACCGCAGACGCGTTTTTACCAGGCATCGACCAGCGAGATGTTTGGTTTGATTCAGGCCGAACGCCAGGACGAGAATACTCCGTTCTATCCGCGTAGCCCCTATGGCGTGGCCAAGCTTTATGGCCACTGGATTACCGTTAACTATCGTGAAAGCTTTGGCCTGCACGCGTCCAGCGGGATCCTGTTCAACCATGAGTCGCCACTGCGCGGCATTGAATTTGTCACCCGAAAGGTTACTGATGCTGTCGCGCGGATCTCGCTGGGCAAGCAGAAAGAACTGCGACTGGGCAATATCGACGCTAAGCGTGACTGGGGCTTTGCCGGTGATTACGTCGAAGCCATGTGGTTGATGTTGCAACAAGAACAAGCCGACGATTACGTGGTAGCCACCGGTGTAACCACCACAGTACGTGATATGTGCAAACTGGCCTTCGAGCATGTTGGTTTGAACTATCAGGATTATGTTGTCATTGATCCGCAATTTTTCCGCCCTGCCGAGGTTGAAGTGTTGTTGGGCAATCCAGGCAAGGCCGAGCAGAAACTTGGCTGGGCACCAAAGACCAGTTTGAACACTTTGATCCAGATGATGGTTGAAGCTGACCTGCGCCGCGTTGGTAGGGAGTAAGTCCCATGATTATCCCCGTCATTCTTTCCGGTGGCGCCGGCACCCGTTTGTGGCCCGTGTCGCGCGAGGATCATCCGAAACCCTTTATGCGTTTACCGGGTGGCCAGACGCTGCTCGAGAAAACCTACCTGCGCGCCGCCAGTTTGATTGCCGAGGGTGGTGAAATTGTTACGGTGACCAACCGTGAACACTACTTCGAGAGCCGTGATCATTTCACCAGTACCAAGCTTGGCCATCACCAGGCGCGTTTTCTGCTGGAGCCTCAAGGCCGCAATACCGCATCGGCACTTGCCGTGGCTGCTTTGGTACTGGCCGAAGAGCAGGGTGACGATGCGGTAATGGTGGTAATGGCTGCCGATCACCTGATTCATGATTTACCCGGGTTCAAGGCTGCTACCGAGCAAGCCGTAGCATTGGCTCGACAAGGCTATCTGGTCACCTACGGAATTCGCCCTACCGCGCCAGAAACCGGCTTTGGTTACATCGAGGCTGGAGAGGGACTGGATGAAAGTGGTGGTTGTCGAGTACTGCGTTTCGTCGAGAAGCCTGATCAGGTCACTGCGCAAGAGTATCTTGATAGTGGCTGTTTTCTCTGGAACTCGGGGATGTTCTGCTTCACCACCGGGGGACTGATCAGCCAATTGCAAGAGCATGCGCCTGAGCTGCTCGAGCTGGCCCGTGCTTGTGTCGCGCAAAGCCCGCGTTCGACGGGAGCCAATTCGCAAATGCACGAGTTGCACGCGCAAAGTTTTGCGGCCATGCCTGATATTTCCATCGACTATGCGTTGATGGAACGTTCAGCCAAGGTAGCGGTGGTTCCAGGGATATTCGACTGGAACGACATTGGCTCATGGACCGCACTTCGCGATCTGGTGGAGTCTGACGCAGAGCAAAACCGTGCTCAATGCGATGCAATCTTTATCGATAGTCGCAACACTTTTGTACAGAGCCAAGGGCGCCTGGTTGCAACTGTCGGTGTAGACAATCTGATCGTGGTGGAGACTGCTGACGCCGTGCTCGTTGCACATGCCGATCGGGCGCAAGAGGTAAGACAGGTTGCCAAGCGTCTGAAGTTGCAGAACCATCAGGCTTATCGCCTGCATCGTACAGTGTCTCGTCCCTGGGGCACTTATACCGTGCTCGAGGAGGGTCCGCGCTTCAAGATCAAGCGCATCGTGGTTAAACCCGGCGCAGCACTGTCACTGCAAATGCATCACCACCGCAGTGAGCACTGGATCGTAGTGCAGGGTATGGCCAAGGTAGTCAATGGCGGCGAAACTCGATTGATCAATACCAATGAGTCGACATTTATTCCTGCGGGGCACCAACATCGCCTGGAAAATCCTGGCGTTATTGATCTGATGATGATCGAAGTGCAAAGCGGTGAGTATCTGGGTGAAGACGATATTGTGCGTTTCGAAGACCAATACGGGCGGGTTCAGTAATGGTGGATGGATTCTTGACTGCTCCTGTGGCAACGAATCCGTCAACGCCAACCCGGATGATTTTTCGGCTTTCGTGGGAAGTGCAAAGCCGGCTAAGCAATTCTGGAAGTGCTCGCAATAGTAAGTTTTTATTGAAGTTATTATTATTAATTAAAGAGGTGATTTGTGCGCGTAAAAATTCTAGTACTCTCAGTCCTGACATTGGCTTTGGTTGCATGCGGTGGGGATAATGTCCCGAAAAAGACAGAGGTCGCCAGGGCCGAAATAAAAGAGGGCCAGAATTTTGGTGTCATCAAAGTGACTCGTGACTCTTCTGTCGAGCTGAGCTGTTCCGGCTCTGTTGTCAATGTCGCGTGGGATGCCAATAAGCCAGGTGTCGAGCAAAAAAACGCAGAAATACAAATTTGGATTGAGCCAAATGTCGGCGAGCCGATACTCTTCGTAGAAGGTGGGTTGGCAGGTGAAGCCAAAACCGGCAATTGGGTGAATCCTGGGGTTAAGTTCGTTGCTAAATTGAAGAAAGATAATTCAATTGTGGATGAGTTTATTGTCGCAGGTAAGAAGTGCTAATTTTTGCGGTTTGAGCACTTAGCATGTTTCATGTTTTGGGTTTGGGGGCTGCGCCTTTGTAAGAGTAATCGGCGCAGCTGCCGGGCTTTATGTTTTGCATGAGATGTTTTTTGTGAGTAGCGCAAAAAACAGATAAGAAAAATGCAGTTTTGGCTGTTGCGATGCCACGAAGAGGTCGCCATGGAAATGCCATAAGATGCTGTAAGGCGCATTGGGTTTTCACTGGTTTAGTGACTTCGAGATGTTGACGGATTTTACATGGTGATGTCGCGATTGCTGTTTGTAAGTTTAAAATTTTCCCTGTTTTCAGGGGCTCGGGAGTAGTAAATGAGTGTTCAACCAATATTTGTTATCGGTAGTTATCGCTCCGCAACAAGTCTGATGGGATGGGTGTTAGGGCAGCATACTAATATCTTTCCTTTGGAAGAGACTCATTATATTTATAAAATGAGTACTGATGCGGCAGCACAGTATGATCTCGGGACAAAAGGCCTGACTCGTTCGTTTCTTTTGTCGGCTAACATCTCGCGCAGGTCTTATTGTATTGCGGCCGGGGTTTCCTGCAATGATTTGATCCTCAAGTCTCGTAGCAATATTGTTGAAAATGCTGCACAGCCGCAACATGCAGCGGACGCTTCCGAGTTTGTCAAGTTTTCCACCAGCCCCGACAAGAAGCGCTGGTTGGATGCGACACCAGAAAATGCGCATTTTGTGTACTCGTTGTTGCGTATGTTTCCCAATGCAAAATTCATCCATGTATTGCGCAATCCTAAGCTGGTGGCAAGCTCTCTGATGAACTTCAGTGGTGTAGGCGCCAATGACTATGAAGAGGAAAACGCCTACAATACCTGGACGCGTCTGGTGACTGCATGCCAACTTGCAGAGAAAGCTTTCGGCGCCGACGTCGTAAAGCGAATTTATTATGATGATATTGTTGCGAATCCGGAACAGGTCGTCAGGGAGTGTCTCGAATTTGTTGGTGAAGACTATCAGGCCGATTGCCTGGGCCCATTTTCGGTCAAGGTGAACTCGTCCAGACATAAGCAGCCAATGGATATTTCCATCGAAGGAAATATTAACGATTCCAAGCCTTATGTTAGAAAGGCTTTTTCACTCTATCAGCAGTTACTGCAAGATAAAGATATAGCGCCCAATGGGGATCTGGGAGCGCTGCGTCTGTGCAAGTCTCAAGACGCTGAGTATATTTTTTCACGGAGTCAGCAGGGTATCGAAGTTTGCACGGGTAATGTAGCCCGCCTATATGCCGAAAACCAGCGGCTGAAAGCTGAGAGTGCACAACTTAAATCTGATTTGATGCGGGCGAGCCTGGAGGTTATTGATTGGGGGCCAAAAGAGATTTATGCAGGGCAACCTTTCAATACTCAAGAGAATGGAGCTTCAGCTCTTTGGCTTAAGGTTCGTGGCATTTTAGATGATGTCCTGGTCGAGCTAGGTGGAAATGTATTGCCTGCGGTATTGTCCAAGGACTTCAGTGTAATCACTCTCGAAGTGCTCCCCAGCTTGACCTGTACGCCTTGTAGTATGCCGTTGGTATTGAAAAGTAAAGCAAGTGGCGACATTATCGGCGGTATTGAGTTATCAGTTTTGCCGGTTGCCGAAGATGAGGATCGTGCGTTCGAAAACCTGGAAGTGGCGACGTGACAAGAGGGGGTTTCATGGGATTCCTCCCATAGAAATTACTGCGCGCTTTTCGTCGACAGTTGCGTCAAGTTTCCAAAGGAGTTTTTAAACCAGATGGAGTAGGTGCCATGGAAGGATACTACTGATCGAGTCAGGGGAGCTGCCTGCCGTCCCTGACTCGATTATCACTATTGAACAATGGGCTGCACGTTCATTTTTTTATGGTTTCTACGACTTTTGCAATCGTTTCTCTAACCGTCATTCCGTCTGAGCCCACTTCAATCTCTGCCGCAAGCGGCGCCTCGTACGGACTCCCCACCCCCGACAAGTTCGGCAGCTGTCCGGCCCGGGCCTTCTTGTACAACCCCTTCACATCCCGCTGTTCGCAGACCTCCAACGGTGTGCTGACGTAGACTTCGACAAAGTTCTCCTCCCCGATCAGTTCCCGTGCCATCTGCCGCTCTCTCCTGAACGGCGAAATGAATGCGGTCATGACCACCAGCCCGGCATCCATCATCAGCTTGGCCACTTCGGCGATTCGGCGGATGTTTTCGACGCGGTCCGCGTCGGTAAATCCCAGATCCTTGTTGAGACCCTGGCGGACGTTGTCGCCGTCAAGCAGGTAGGTGCGATAACCATTGGCGTGCAGTTCGACTTCGAGGGCATTGGCCAGTGTCGATTTGCCCGAACCGGACAGGCCGGTGAACCAGATGACCTTGCCCTTGTGGCCGTTGAGTTTCTCGCGGTTTTCGCGGCTGATCGAGAGGGCCTGTTTATGCACGTTCTGCGCGCGTCGCAGGCTGTGGGTGATCATGCCGGCGGCAACCGTGACGTTGCTGATGCGATCGACCAGGATGAAGCTGCCAAGGGTCTTCGAGTGTTGATAGCTGTCGTAGACCATTGGTTTGCTGATGGCGAGCGTACACACGCTGATATCGTTCAGCAGTAGTTGGGTGCTGGCGTCGTGGGCCAGGGTGTTGATATCCACCCGGTATTTGATGGTGGTGATGGAGGCGCTGGCCCATTGCGAGGCAAGCTTGATGTCGTAGTTGCGGCCGTGCAGCCCGGCTTCTTCGTCCATCCACACCAGCGTTGCTTCAAACTGGTCGGTGGTTTCCAGCGGGTTCTTGCTCAGTGAAATGATGTCGCCGCGAGATGCATCGATTTCCCGGTCGAGCTTCAAGGTGACGGCGTCGCCACGCTCGGCCTGTTGCATCGAGCCGTCCATGCTGAGAATTTCTGCCACCGTTGCGGTTTGACCGGAGAGGGTCACGCGGATCTCGTCGCCGACCTTGACCTTGCCTTCGCCAACATAGCCGCTGAACCCGCGGAACGAGGCGTTCGGTCGATTCACCCACTGCACGGGAAACACCAGGCGTTCGGCTTCTGGTGCATTGATTTGCGCGGTTTCCAGGTAACCCATCAGCGTTGGGCCGCTGTACCACGGCGTGTGTGCCGAGCGCTGGGTGATGTTGTCGCCCTTGAGCGCACTGACAGGAATGGCCGTGACCTTCTCAAAGCCCAGTGTCTGGGTGAATGCCTGGAAGGTCTCGACGATACGGTGGAAGGTGTCCTGATCAAAGTTGACCAGATCCATCTTGTTCACGGCCAGCGCCACGTGACGGATACCCATCAGTGATGTCAGGTAGGCGTGACGCCGGGTCTGGGTCAGTACGCCTTGCCGCGCATCCACCAGGATGATTGCCACGTCGGCAGTGGACGCACCGGTCACCATGTTGCGCGTGTATTGCTCGTGGCCCGGCGTATCGGCGACGATGAATTTGCGTTTGGCAGTCGCGAAATACCGGTAGGCCACATCGATCGTGATGCCCTGTTCACGTTCCGCCGACAAGCCGTCGACCAGCAACGCAAAGTCGATGTCAGCACCTTGGGTGCCATATTTTTTCGATTCGTTCTTCAGGGTTGCCAGTTGATCGTCGGTCAATTGCCGGGAGTCCCACAGCAGGCGGCCGATCAGGGTGCTTTTGCCGTCGTCGACGTTGCCGCAGGTGATAAAACGCAGCAGGTCCTGGCCTTGTTGCTGTTCGAGGTAAGCCTCAATGGTCGAGGGTGATTGCGGGGCGATTGCCAGGGCTTTAGGGGCCATCAGAAGTATCCTTCTTTCTTTTTCTTTTCCATGCTGGCGGAGCTGTCACTGTCGATGGCTCGGCCTTGCCGTTCGGAGTGACTGGAGTCCAGCAGTTCAAGCAGAATGTCGGCCACGGTGGTGGCATTCGAATCCATTGCGCCGGTCAGCGGGTAGCAACCCAGGGTGCGGAAGCGTATGTTCCTGGCTTCGATTTTCTCGCCGGGCAACAGGGGCATGCGGGCGTCATCGACCATGAGGGTCATGCCGTTGCGCACCACGACAGGACGTTCCTTGGCGAAGTACAGGGGGACCAGCGGAATGTTTTCCTGGTAGATGTATTGCCAGATATCGAGTTCGGTCCAGTTGGATAACGGGAACACGCGAATGCTCTCGCCCGGTTTTTTACGTGTGTTGTAGAGGTTCCACAATTCGGGGCGCTGCTGTTTCGGGTCCCATTGGTGGCTCTGGGTGCGGAACGAAAAGATGCGTTCCTTGGCCCGGGATTTTTCTTCATCACGGCGTGCGCCGCCGAACACCACGTCGAACTTGTATTTGTCCAGCGCCTGCTTGAGGCCTTCGGTCTTGGTGATGTCGGTGTGCAGTGCCGAACCATGATCAAAGGGGTTGATATCCTTGCTGATGGCTTCCGGATTGATGTGCACCAGCAGGTCCATACCGCTTTCCTGCGCCATCAGGTCGCGGAAGAGGTACATCTCCTGAAATTTCCAGCGCGTATCGACGTGCAGCAAAGGCAGTGGCGGTGCAGAAGGGTAAAAGGCCTTGCGCGCCAGATGCAGCATCACCGCGCTGTCCTTGCCCATCGAGTACAGCATCGCGGGGTTTTCCGCTTCGGCCACCGCTTCGCGGATGATTTGCAGGCTTTCGGCTTCAAGATGCCTGAGGTGGGGCGTGCGCACTTTCAGTGCATCGACCGGGCCGATTTGGCTGCTGGTGTCCAGTGTGGCCGGGTAACCCAACAGTCCAAACTCAACCTGTTCTGGCGCAGTGGCCTGCCTGCAAGCGTTGACCAGGCGACCACTGGGGAAGATGACGATGCTCTTGGCGATGTGGGCCTGCAGGCGACTCAGTGCAGCGCCAAGGGATTGAGCGTCAAGCGGTTCGATCCCGAGCGGCAACCAGTAGCGCGCCCCTCGGGCGTCGTTGGCGTGCAAGACGTCCGTGCCGTCTGCAGTGCGATGCAGTTGGGCATATAGCACCAGCTTGCGTTTGATCCGGGCCTTTTCAATCTCCCAGTCCAGAACCGAGGGTGTCGGACTGCGTCCGGATTCGTCGCTCAGGTTTTGCGCATTGAGCGTATCGGGCAGAAGTGCAAGCTCATGCAAGCGTCGTTCGGCGGTGCGCTTGGTGTCAGCTTGTTTGAGTTGATTGAGATGGACGA
Source organism: Pseudomonas sp. GM74 (assembly GCF_000282455.1). Lineage (GTDB taxonomy): Bacteria > Pseudomonadota > Gammaproteobacteria > Pseudomonadales > Pseudomonadaceae > Aquipseudomonas. Next base: position 13,878 of record NZ_AKJG01000048.1, on the reverse strand, counting down.
AGGCCTGCTGCGTATCCCATACAACCGGGGCATCGAGGCCAAGAAGATCGGGGTTTGCCACTGGATATCTTCCTTGTCGCAAAATGTCGATTTTGCTTTTTTGGATTCTGGTTATTATGTTTTATCGAGTGTTTTCGATTTATTTCGCAATTAAAGCACAAATTGCGACACTGATTCATTGAAAGTTTGCGTACCTGCACTCCAAGTCGTGTCACGCCGTAATCCATTGCCATTCTTGTGCAGCGCTGGTTCGCTGGTTATAGTCAGCCCTCGGCAGGTTCATGACCTGCTTTTCCACTCCTGAAAAAGATCAGCCCAATGCCTGCATCCCTCATCAACGCGGTAGTCGATTCAGCGGTCAACGCTGGCGTCGTGCCGTGCGGGAATCAGCAGCCCGGGCAGGTCAGTCATTACCCCCCTCCTGTCAGTCGCACGCCAGTGTGCGCGGTGGTCTCACCGCCAGGCGTTGGCATTTCGGGCTGATCGGCTGCTTTCTGCCGTTCCCCCCGCCAACCTGAAAAAAAACGACTGAATTTCAGCTTCGGCTGAGTTGGCTTTTTGCCTGACTACAGGTGGTATTCATGTTTGTCCTTTCGAAAAAGTCCGCGCTCGCGGTGGCGTCCACGAGCCTGTTCGTTCTGCTGTGGAGCAGCGGGGCGATTTTCTCCAAATGGGGGCTGGCCCACGCGTCGCCTTTCGCCTTTTTGATGTTTCGGTTCGTCATCGCCCTTTGCGGCCTGATGTTGCTGGTGCCGTTGCTCAAGCTGAAGTTGCCCAAGGGCGGCAAACCGATGCTGTATGCGATGGCCACCGGCATGGTGTTGTTGGGGGCATATCAGATTTTCTATCTGCTGGCCCTGGACCTTAAAGTCACGCCCGGAGTGATGGCGACCATCATGGGCGTGCAGCCGATCCTCACCGTGGTGCTGATGGAGCGCCAGCGTTCCTGGAGCCGGATGTTCGGTCTGGCCATGGGGCTGACCGGATTGGTCATGGTGGTCTATCAGGGTATCGGGCTGGCCGGGATGTCGCTGGCCGGGATGCTTTTCGGCCTGCTGGCACTGGCGAGCATGACCTTCGGTTCGATCATGCAGAAACGCATCACCGACAATCCCCTTGGCACATTGCCGGTGCAGTATCTGGCCGGACTGCTGTTGTGCGGGATTTTCGTACCCTTCCAGCCGTTTCACTTCGAGCACAACAACGGTTTCATCTTGCCGGTGCTGTGGATGGGGCTGGTGGTGTCGGTGCTGGCGACGCTGTTGCTGTACCGCTTGATCGCCCGGGGCAATCTGGTGAACGTCACGAGCCTGTTTTACCTGGTGCCGGCGGTAACGGCGGTGATGGACTATCTGATCTTCGGCAATCGCCTGGCGATGTTGAGCCTGTTCGGCATGCTGTTGATCATCGTCGGTCTGGTATTTGTCTTCCGTAAGGCCGCGTAATTGCGAGGAAACCCGAGAAGGCCCGGAGCAATGCTCCGGGCCTTTGTGATTTTTGGCACCTGATCAGCCGCCTTCGCGGGCAAGCCCGCTCCCACAGGGTTTGCGCGGTCCTTGTGGGAGCGGGCTTGCCCGCGAAGGCGTCATCCGCAACGCAACAACTCTACCGCTCAGCCACCAAGCCCGGCTTCACCGCAGCAGGCTTCAACACCAGCCACAACGCCACTGCAATCAACACCCCGCCATAGATATGCGCCATCGACAGCGGCTCATCGAGAAACACTGCCCCCCACAGCACGCCGAACAGCGGGATCAAAAAGGTCGTAGTCATCGATTTCACCGGACCAATCGAGCTCAGGAGCCGGAAGTAAATAATGTACGCAAACGCCGTGCAGCCCAGCCCCAAGCCCAGCAACGACAGCCACACGCTCCAGCCGCCCCAGGTCGCGGGTGGTTGGCTGATCACGCTGTAGCCGAACAGCGGCAGCAGAAGCAACGTCGCGCCGAGCATGCTGCCCAGCGCCGACAGGCGACTGTCGAGCCCACCGGCCTGATCGAGCCAGCGGCGGGCCAGAAACCCCGCAAATCCGTAGCAAGTGGTCGCGAGCAGGCAGGCGACGGCACCCATCAGCAGTTGCATGTCGAACGCCACCGGGCCGGCACGGGTCAACACGCCCACGCCGAACAGGCCCAGGAAGACGCCGCCGACTTTGGCGCCCGTGAGTCTTTCATGGAAAAACAGGCCGCCGATCAGCACGCCCATCAAGGGTGTCGTGGCATTGAATATCGACGAGTAGCCAGCCGGCAGCACCTGCGCGGCCACCGAATAGAGCGTCGCCGGAATCCCGGAGTTGATCACTCCGAGCAGCATCACGGTCTTGAGTTTGCCTTTGAAGTCCCAACTGATGCGCATCAAACCGAGAATCACCAGCAGTCCGGCAGCGGCTATCGATACACGGAAAAAAGCGGTAGGAATGCTGCCAATCGCCGGGGCGATGATGCGCATGAACAGAAAACTGGCCCCCCAAATGGCCGCCAGGGAGAGTAAACGGAATATATCGACGGGGTTCACGGTGCGGTCCTTCCTTGGGGGAGGGGCGAAAGTGTTGCTGAGTGTGTGATCGATGGCAACCGAAAACCGGGCATTTAATTCACCCGGAAAATTACGCTTCTCCTGCACCCGGTTCACTGGCTAAGCTCAAGCATCCCGAATTCCCTTAGAGGTCTCTCCATGCCGCAGCAGTGGCCAGCCGCCGACATCGCCCGCTTGATCCTCGATGGCTTTGACGATTACCGCGAGCATTTTCGCCAGATCACCGACGGCGCTCGCGCCCGCTTCGAACAGGCCCGGTGGCAAGAGACGCAGTCGGCCTCGGCGGCGCGGATCAATCTGTACGAAGAGAAGGTCGGTGAAACGGTGGAACGACTGCGCACCGCGTTTGATGCCGATACCCTGGACGTCAGCTGCTGGCCGCTGGTCAAGAGCGCCTATATCAGCCTGATCGACCTGCGCTTCGACGATGAACTGTCCGAGACCTGGTACAACTCGATCTTCTGCGGGCTGTTCAGCCATGACCTGATCAGCGACGGCTGCATGTTCATCCACACCACCCGGCCGAGCCTGCGCCGTGCCCGGGCCGCGCAAACCCGCACCTACAAGCCGCAAGGCCAATTGTCGGCGATGCTCGCCAGCATCTTCGCCGACTACCGTTTCAGCGAAGATTACGCCGACCTGTCCGGTGACCTGAAGCGCCTCGAAGCGCAACTGCGCGAGAACCTGCCGGATTGGGTGTGCAAGGACCCGGAGCTGAGCGTCGAGCTGTTTTCCTCGGTGTTGTACCGCAATAAGGGCGCGTACCTGGTGGGGCGCATCTACACCGCCGACGAGCAATGGCCGCTGGCAATTCCATTGCTGCACCTCGAAGGTCGCGGCATCCAGATCGATGCGCTGATCACCGACGAGGCGGACGTGTCGATCATATTCTCGTTCACCCGTTCGTATTTCATGGTGGATGTGCCGGTGCCCGCCGAGTTCATCGGTTTCCTGCGGCGTATCCTGCCGGGCAAGCACATCGCCGAGCTGTACACCTCGATCGGCTTCTACAAGCACGGCAAGTCGGAGTTCTACCGGGCGCTGATCAATCACCTGGCCAACACCGACGACCAGTTCATCATGGCCCCCGGCGTGCGCGGCATGGTCATGAGCGTGTTCACCCTGCCGGGTTTCAACACCGTGTTCAAAATCATCAAGGACCGTTTCTCGCCATCGAAAAACGTCGACCGCGCCACGGTGATCGAAAAGTACCGCCTGGTGAAAAGCGTCGACCGCGTCGGGCGCATGGCCGATACGCAGGAATTCGCCGACTTTCGTTTCCCGCTGAGCAAGTTCGACCCGGCGTGCCTGGAGGAATTGCTGGACGTCGCGCCGTCCACGGTGTCGGTGGAAGGCGACACGGTGCTGATCCGTCACTGCTGGACCGAACGGCGCATGACCCCGCTTAACCTGTACCTGGAAAACGCCAACGAAGCGCAGGTGCGCGAAGCCCTGGAAGATTACGGCCTGGCGATCAAGCAACTGGCGGCGGCCAACATCTTTCCTGGCGACATGCTGTTGAAGAACTTCGGGGTGACCCGTCACGGCCGGGTGGTGTTCTACGACTACGACGAGATCTGCTTCCTCACCGAGGCCAACTTCCGTCACATTCCACAGCCGCGCACGCCGGAAGATGAGATGGCGTCCGAACCCTGGTACTCGATCGGGCCGCTGGATGTGTTCCCGGAAGAGTTTCCGCCGTTTCTGTTTGCCGATTCGGGGCAACGCAAGTTGTTCGATCAGTTGCATGGCGAGTTGTATAACGCCGATTACTGGAAGAGCCTGCAGGAGGCGATTCGCGCCGGCAAAGTGATCGACGTGTTCCCCTATCGCCGCAAGGGCCTCGATAACGAATAACCGGCTCCGCACAAGCTTGTAGCAGCTGGCGAAGCCTGCGTTCGAGGACGCAGTCCTCGCAAAACCGGGCATCGCGGTGCGTCAGGAACAGCCGAACGCAGCCTCGCCAAGGCTCGACAGCTGCTACGGGGGATCTCGCTCGTCCTTCAAATCTGCGACAATCCGCACCCTGCGCCACTAGACGACTGAATTGCGTACCCGATGACCGACGAATCGCCCTCCATCGACAAACTGCTGAAAAACCTCGATCACGCCATGCTCGCCGACCGCCACCGGCTGCGGCGGCAGTTGCTTGAGCTGCGCAAGAAACCCGACGAGGCCAGGCTGGGCCAGTGGGTGACGCGGATGCAGGCGTCCTGTGATCAGGTGCTGGCCCGCCGCGCCAGCCTGCCGGTGATTCGTTACGACGACAGTTTGCCAATCGCCGCCAAGCGCGACGAAATCAAGAAGGCGCTGGAAAAACATCAGGTGCTGATCATCGCCGGTGAGACCGGCTCGGGTAAAACCACCCAGTTGCCGAAGATCTGCCTGGAAATCGGTCGCGGCCAGCATGGCCTGATCGGCCACACCCAGCCACGCCGGATCGCTGCGCGCAGCGTCGCCAGCCGGGTGGCCGAAGAACTCTGCACGCCGCTGGGCGCGCTGGTCGGCTATCAGGTGCGCTTCGAGGATCAAAGCGATTCCAGCACCCTGATCAAACTGATGACCGACGGCATCCTGCTGGCGGAAACCCAGAACGACCGCTATCTGGAACGTTACGACACGATCATCGTCGACGAAGCCCACGAACGCAGCCTCAACATCGACTTCCTGCTCGGCTACCTGAAAACCCTGTTGCCGCGCCGCCCGGATCTGAAGGTCATCATCACTTCGGCAACCATCGATCTGGAGCGTTTTTCCAAGCACTTCGACGATGCGCCGATTGTCGAGGTCTCCGGCCGCACCTACCCGGTGGACACCTGGTATCGCCCGCTGACGCTTGAGCAGGACGAAGAGGGCAACCGCGTCGAGGACGACCTGACGGTGGATCAGGCGATCCTCGCCACCCTCGACGAAATCGCAGCGTATGAGCGCAGTGAACGCCGCAGTCCCGGTGACGTGCTGGTGTTCCTGCCCGGCGAGCGCGAGATTCGCGACGCCGCCGACATGCTGCGCAAGGCTCAGCTCAAGCACACCGAAATCCTGCCGTTGTACGCGCGGCTGTCGCCAGCCGAGCAACAGCGGATTTTCCAGTCGCACCCAGGGCGTCGCGTGGTGCTGGCGACCAACGTCGCGGAAACCTCGCTGACCGTGCCGGGCATTCGCTATGTGATCGACAGCGGTACGGCGCGCATCAGCCGCTACAGTTACCGGGCCAAGGTTCAGCGCCTGCCGATTGAAGCTGTTTCCCAGGCCAGCGCCAACCAGCGTAAGGGCCGGTGCGGACGGGTCGAACCGGGCATTTGTGTGCGCCTGTACAGCGAAGAGGACTTCCTCGGTCGCCCGGAATTTACCGATCCGGAGATCCTGCGCACCAACCTCGCGGCGGTCATCTTGCAGATGCTGCATCTGCGCCTCGGCGAGGTCACCGCGTTCCCGTTCATCGAGCCGCCGGATGGCAAGGCCATCAGCGATGGTTATAACCTGCTGCAGGAACTCTCGGCAGTGGACCGTAATAGCCAGCTGACACCGCTCGGTCGGCAACTGGCGCGGTTGCCGGTGGACCCGCGCATGGGCCGCATGCTGCTCGAAGCGGCGAAGCTCGGCAGCTTGCAGGAAGTGCTGATCGTCGCCAGCGCCATGTCGATCCAGGACCCGCGCGAGCGTCCGCCGGAGCGTCAGCAAGCGGCGGATCAGGCCCACGGCCAGTGGAAAGACGCCGACTCGGATTTCGCCGGGCTGGTCAATCTGTGGCGTGGTTTCGAGGAGCAGCGCCAGGCGCTGACTGCCAGTCCGTTGCGTAACTGGTGCCGCAAGAATTTCCTCAATTATCTGCGCCTGCGCGAGTGGCGCGATTCCCATCGCCAATTGAGCCTGATCTGCCGCGACATGCAGTTGAGCCTCAATAAAGAACCGGCGGACTATCCGAAACTGCACAAAGCGGTGCTGGTGGGGTTGCTCAGCCAGATCGGGCAGAAAACCGAAGACGGCGATTACCTTGGCGCCCGTCAGCGGCGGTTCTGGATTCACCCATCGTCGGGCATCGGCAAGAAGCGCCCGCAGTGGCTGATGACAGCCGAACTGGTGGAAACCACCAAGCTTTATGCGCGAATGGTCGCCAAGATCGACGCCGACTGGATCGAGCCGCTGGCCGGGCACCTGATCAAGAAAAACCATTTCGAACCCCACTGGGAGAAGAAGCGCGGCCAGGTCGTGGCCTTCGAACAGATCACCCTGTTCGGGTTGATCGTGGTCGGGCGCCGGCCGGTGCATTACGGCCCGGTCGACCCGGTGGTGTCCCGCGAGTTGTTCATCCGCGAAGCGCTGGTGCGCGGTGAAATCCAGTCCAGGGCCAAGTGCCTGACAGCCAACAAGCAACTGCTGGAACAACTCGACGAACTGGAAGCCAAGGCCCGTCGTCGCGACATCCTCGCCGACGAAGAAACCCTGTATGCCTTCTACGACGCGCGGCTGCCGGCGGAGATCCACCAGACCGCGACCTTCGACAGTTGGTACCGGATCAACAGCCAGAAAGATCCGCAGCTGCTGATCATGCGCGAAGAAGACGTGCTGGCCCGCGAAGCCAGTGAAGTCACCGCCCAGCATTACCCGGATACGCTGCACATCGGCGATCTGGAATTGGCCCTGAGCTACCACTTCGAACCGAATCACCCGCGGGACGGGGTGACCCTGCGCGTGCCGGCGCCGCTGTTGCCGATGCTGCCACCGGAACGCCTGGAATGGCTGGTGCCGGGCGTCATCGAAGCCAAGTGCATTGCCCTTGTACGCAACCTGCCGAAGGCCTTGCGCAAGAATTTCGTACCGGTGCCGGACTTCGTCAAGGCGGCCTTGCAGCGCATGACCTTTGCCGAGGGCTCGCTGCCCCAGGCCTTGGGTCGCGAGCTGCTGCGCATGACCGGTGCTCGGGTCAGCGATGAAGCCTGGGCTGAAGCGGCGCAGCAAGTCGAAAGTCATCTGCGGATGAATCTGGAAATCGTCGACGCCCAAGGCAAGTTCCTCGGTGAAGGTCGCGATCTCGCCGAGCTCACCGCGCGTTTCGCCGAAGCCAGCCAGGCTGCGTTGGCCGTGCCGCAAACCGCGAAGAGCCAGCAGCCGGTGGAGCCGAAAGTGTTCGCCGCCGTGGCCGAGAAAACCCAGCAGAAGATCGCCGGACTGTCGATGACGGTCTACCCGGCGCTGGTGGAAGAGGGCGGCACAGTCAAGGAGGGGCGTTTCTCGACCCCGGCCGAGGCCGAGTTCCAGCATCGCCGTGCCCTGCAACGCCTGCTGATGCAGCAACTGGCCGAACCTGCCAAGTTCCTGCGTGGCAAGTTGCCGGGCCTGACCGAACTAGGCCTGCTGTATCGCGACATGGGACGCGTCGATGCGCTGGTGGAAGACATTCTGCTGGCCAGCCTCGACAGCTGTATTCTAGACGGCGAAGACCCGTTGCCCCGTGACGGCGCCGGTCTGGCGTCCCTGGCTGAGCGCAAGCGTGGTGCCTGGACCGAGCACGCCGAGCGTGTGGCGAAGCTGACCCTGGAAATCCTCAAGCTATGGCACGGCCTGCAAAAACGCTTCAAGGGCAAGATCGACCTGGCGCAAGCCGTGGCCCTGAACGACATCAAGCAGCAACTCAGCCAGCTGGTGTATCCGGGGTTTGTCCGGGAAACGCCGATGCAATGGCTCAAGGAGTTGCCGCGTTACCTCAAGGCGATTGAACAGCGCTTTGAAAAAATCGGTGCCCAGGTGCAGCGCGACCGGGTCTGGAGCGGCGAATTGAGCGGGCTGTGGACGCAATACCAGACCCGCGCCAACAAACACGCCCAGGAAGGCAAGCGCGATCCGCAACTGGAGTTGTATCGCTGGTGGCTGGAGGAATACCGGGTTTCGCTGTTTGCGCAACAGTTGGGAACCAGGGTGCCTATCTCCGACAAGCGCCTGAACAAGCAGTGGAGCCAGGTCGAACCGTAGACCCGAGGCCGGTGCAATACCCTGTGGGAGCGGGCTTGCTCGCGAAGGGGCCGTCAGTTTCAACATCAGCGTTGACTGACCCATCGCATTCGCGGGCAAGCCCGCTCCCACAGGTTGCTATGGTGCCTGTAGCAAATGGTTCATCCAGCAAAAAGGCGCCAAAACCCAAGGTTTATGGCAAACTTCGCGACCATAAATGCCGGTTTCGCGACCTAGAGCCTTCGGCCAGGTCGCGTCACGGAATAAAGCGATGCCAGGTTTGCGTCCCCCGGATGGGAATAGACCCTTTGTGTGTTGGTACGACGGTGCCAATGCTTTCTGCCTGAACAGATTAGAGACACGACCATGCATAACGTCGTCATCAGCGGCACCGGCCTGTACACCCCGGCCAACAGCATTTCCAACGAAGAGCTGGTGCAGTCTTTCAATACTTATGTGGCGCAATTCAACGCCGATAACGCCGACGCCATTGCGCGCGGTGAAGTCGAAGCGTTGACCGAATCCAGCGCCGCATTCATCGAAAAAGCTTCCGGCATCAAGAGCCGCTTTGTCATGGACAAGGAAGGCATCCTCGACCCGCAACGCATGGCTCCACGCCTGCCGGAGCGTTCCAACGACGAGTGGTCGGTACTTTGCCAGATGGCCATCGGCGCCGCCGAACAAGCCTTGCAGCGCGCCGGCAAGACCGCAGCGGACATCGACGGCGTGATCGTCGCCTGTTCCAACCTGCAGCGCGCCTACCCGGCCATTGCCATCGAAGTCCAGGAAGCGCTGGGCATCCAGGGTTTCGGTTTCGACATGAACGTGGCGTGCTCGTCCGCAACCTTCGGCATCCAGACCGCCGCCAACAGCGTGCAACTGGGCCAGGCCCGGGCGATCCTGATGGTCAACCCGGAAGTCTGCACCGGCCACCTGAACTTTCGTGACCGCGACAGCCACTTCATCTTCGGTGATGCTGCCACTGCAGTGATCATCGAACGTGCCGACCTGGCGACGTCCAAGTACCAGTTCGACATCGTCAGCACCAAACTGCTGACCAAGTTCTCCAACAACATCCGCAACAACTTCGGCTTCCTCAACCGCGCGGCGGAAGAGGGCATCGGCGCCAAGGACAAACTGTTCGTGCAGGAAGGCCGCAAGGTGTTCAAGGAAGTCTGCCCGCTGGTTGCCGAGCTGATCGGTGAGCATCTGCAGGAGAACCGGCTCAACGTCAGCGACGTGAAGCGCTTCTGGCTGCACCAGGCCAACCTCAGCATGAACCACCTGATCGTCAAGAAGCTGCTGGGTCGCGACGCCACCGAACAGGAAGCGCCGGTGATTCTCGACACTTACGCCAACACCAGTTCCGCCGGTTCCGTGATTGCGTTCCACAAGAACCAGGACGATCTGGCCGCCGGTTCGCTGGCGGTGCTCAGTTCGTTCGGTGCCGGTTACTCGATTGGTAGCGTGTTGCTGCGCAAGCGCTGATTCTGCGGCTTAAAGAGATCGCAGCCTGCGGCAGCTCCTACGGGACTGGATTTCAACGTGATATCGCGGAGAATCCGGTCAGCGTAGGAGCTGCCGAAGGCTGCGATTTTTTTTTGCGGGAGGTTGGAGGTTATTGCGGGAGAGAAAACAGCCTGGCGTTGATGCATCGGAGGATGATGGGGACCGATATATCAACGCCAGGCTGTAAAAGAGGCCCGGGCTTCCTTGCCCGAGTCGTGTAGCGGGGTGAATCAGAACTTGGCTTCGGCATCCAGTTGCAGGGTGTTGATGTCCGAATCGGTTTTCTTGATGTTGGCGTTGGTCTGGTCCGAGGTCGCCATGTAGTAGGTCGCGCCCAGGGCAAAGTTCTTGTCCAGGTCGTAGCTCACTTTCAGCTTGCTGCCGCGTGAACCGGTGAAGCCGTTGGCGAAGTCGGAGTCGGTGAAGGCACCCACCACAGCGTTACGCTGCACGTCGCGGTAGTTGTAGTCCACGTTGAAGCCGTAGAGCTTGGACTTCACACCGGCCAGCCAGCCAGTGTCCTGGTCGTTGCTGGCATCGGTGTTGTTGACGTACTGACCGTAGATCGACAGCGGAACCGGCAGATTGCTGAAGTCCAGCTGACCAAAACCTTCGTACAGGTTGAACTGCTCACCCGGGCTGTTGCCGTTGACGGCCAGTGCGCATGGCGCAGTAACGGTACCCGAGGTCGGGCAGGCGCTGCTGTCATCGTTGTCGTAGGCGTAGAGACTGCCGCCCAGGGTCATTTTCATGCTGTCGGTGATGGCGAAGCGCGCACCCAACTGGCCGGCGTACAGACGCAGGTCGTGTTTGAATTGCACGCCTTCGCCGTCGACGTTGTCCTTGAGGGTGTAGTGACCGGCACTACCGAACAGTTCGGTGCTGCCGCTCAACGGGTACTTGTAGGTGACGGCCAGACCTTCGGGGTTGATGTCGCTATCCCAGATGATGTCGCCCATGCTCACCCATTGTTGCGGCATCTTGCCGCCAACCAGGTGCAGGTTCTTGATCGCATCCGGGTGGTAGTCGATGTAACCCTGGTCCAGCCAGATCTGCTTCTTGTCGAAGTAGTTGTTCAGGTCCTGGTTGGTCGAGCGAGCGTCGTCGTTGCTGCCGGTGGCGATGCGGATACCGGTGTCGACTTGCGGGTTGATTTCGCTGTAGGCACCCAGGCGGGCACGAATGCGCTGACGATCCTGGTCCTTGTTGTTTGGCACGCCATCGTTGTGGACGTTTTCCTGACGGAAGCGCACGTCGCCCTTGAACTGAGTCTTTGCCGCCCATGCAAGCTTCTGGTCGAAGGCGCTCAGTGTGTCGGTTTTCTTCGCGGTGGCCGCGATTTGCTCGTTGGTCTCTTGCTGAGCCTGACGGGCAATCTGCTGTTCTTTCTGATCCCTGGCCAGCTCGGCTTGCAGTTCGCTGTACTGCGCGTTGGTGATCGAGCCGTTAGCCTTGAGCATGTCGAGCAGTTTGGCGTCGACTGCGGCACTGGCCGGAACGCTCATGGCCAGCAACAGGCCACCGCACAAGGCCGCCGCAGTTTTCGTGGAAGCAAGACGCATATCAATCTCCGAAGATGAGAGGGGATGACAGAGCCATCCGGGACACAACCGACCGTTAGGGGCGGAAAACAGTGACCGGGTATAACCCGGCGCTCTAAAAACAGGCGCCAGTATCGCGATGGTTTATTACAGAGCAGTGGCAATGTGATGTCATGTCGATGACGATACAAAGTCGCCGTGAACTATTGAGTTAGAGCACTGTCGTCGTTTTGCCCGTGTGCATTGCAGAGCGATAGGCGATACTCGCGGGGCTTTCACGCCATGAAGAGTGAGGATGGTGATGCCGTTGCAACGCCTGCAAAAACTGTCAGAAATCGCCCCGCAAACGTGGGATGCACTGGTGCCCGAGACTCAGCCTTTTCTGCGTCATGCCTTTTTGAGCGCACTGGAAGACAGCGGCAGCGTCGGACCCCATACCGGCTGGCAGCCCGAGCATTTATTGCACGTAGAAGGGGATCGACTGATCGCCGCGCTGCCCGGTTATCGCAAGTGGCATTCCTACGGCGAGTACGTGTTCGATCACGCCTGGGCCGATGCCTGTGAGCGTGCCGGCATCGACTACTACCCCAAGCTGTTGAGCGCGGTGCCGTTCAGTCCCGTCAGCGGGCCGCGACTGCTGGCGGCCACGGTCGAAGACGGCTTCGAGTTATTGAAAAGCCTGCCGGGCTACCTTGAGCTTGAAGGGCTCTCCAGCGCCCACATCAATTTCACCGATGCGTTCACCGACGCGGCATTGAGCGAGCAGCCCGGCTGGTTGCAGCGCGTTGGCTGTCAATACCACTGGCAGAATCGCGGCTACCGGGATTTCCAGGACTTCCTCGACGTGCTCAGTTCGCGCAAGCGCAAACAGATGCGCAAAGAGCGCGAGCAGGTGGCTGGGCAGGGCTTTGAGTTCGAATGGCTGGAGGGGCGGGAGCTGGCTCAGGCGCAATGGGATTTTGTCTATGCCTGCTACGCCAATACCTATGCGGTGCGCCGGCAAGCACCGTACCTGACGCGGGAGTTTTTCAGCCTGTTGGCCGAACGCATGCCTGAGTCGATTCGCGTGGTGCTGGCCAAACAAGGTTCACGGCCAGTGGCGATGGCGTTCAGTCTGGTGGGGGGTGACAGCTTTTATGGCCGTTACTGGGGATGCCTGGCGGAGTTCGATCGCCTGCATTTCGAGACCTGTTTCTATCAGGGCATGGACTATGCCATCGCCAACGGTTTCCAGCGTTTCGATGCCGGGGCCCAGGGCGAGCACAAACTGATTCGTGGATTCGAGCCAGTCATTACCCATTCCTGGCACTACTTGCGCCATCCCGGATTGAAAGCGGCGGTGAAAGACTTCCTGGAGCAGGAGCGGTTGGGGGTGCTGGCGTATGCAGAGGAGGCGAAGTCAGCCTTGCCTTATCGACAAGGCTGATCTCCAGCGTTTCAGCTTTCTTCCTTGCCCAACCAGCGATACAGCACGCCGCCAACCACTGCACCGAGTAGCGGTGCGACCCAGAACATCCACAGTTGTTGAATCGCCCAGCCGCCGACGATCAGCGCCGGGCCGGTGCTGCGCGCCGGGTTGACCGAGGTGTTGGTGACGGGGATCGAGATCAGGTGGATGAGGGTCAGCCCCAGGCCGATGGCAATCGGCGCCAGTCCTGCTGGTGCTCGTTTATCGGTGGCGCCGAGGATGATCAGGATGAACATCGCAGTCATCACCAGTTCACAGACAAACCCTGCTGCCATCGAATAGCCGCCAGGCGAGTGTTCGCCGTAGCCGTTGGACGCCAGGCCACCCGCCAGTTCGAAACCGGGTTTACCGCTGGCAATGAAGTACAGCAGGGCGGCTGCAATCACGCCGCCAATGACCTGGGCAATGATGTAGGCCGGCAATTCCTTGGCCGGAAACCGCCCACCCACCACCAGGCCGAGGGATACCGCGGGATTGAGATGGCAGCCGGAAATATGGCCGATGGCGAAAGCCATGGTCAGCACGGTCAGGCCAAACGCGAAAGACACCCCGAGCAGACCGATCCCCACCTCCGGAAAAGCCGCGGCCAACACCGCACTGCCGCAACCACCCAACACCAGCCAGAACGTACCTGCCAACTCAGTCGCCGAACGTTTTAACAGAGACATAAGAGAGTGCCCTTTCGAGATTATGCTGCCTTGAGCATCCAGCCGATGGACTGCAGAACCATCTCCAGAACGTTGGAGTGAGTACAGCAGGGTTTTTTCAGAATTCCAGCAGGCATAAAAAACCGCCAGGCCCCGTTGTTGAAGGGGTCTGGCGGTTTTTTCGATCTTACGGTATGGCGCTTATCCCTAATGAAATGGCTACCCCCTT
>NZ_AKJG01000047.1 GCF_000282455.1 Pseudomonas sp. GM74 | reverse complement strand
CGGGCGGCGTTCCGACGAAGGCTGACTCAAGACCGCAACGAATCTTGAGCTTCAAGCATCAAGCCAGTGCGCACCGATCAAAAAACCGCTCCCGCCCCAACGCCATCAAGGCCGCGCGCTTGTGCGGGAAGTCGAACTCTTTCTCGCAGTGAAAGCGCTGCTCCTGCATGTACCCGATCATCTTCGCGTTATCGGCACGGGGCTCGGCAACCACGCGCTGGGTGCGCGGATCATCGAGAAACAGGTAATGCACCAGCGCCGATAACCAGCTCGCCACCTTGTGCGGACCGCGGTGATTTTCTTCGCCCACCAGCATGTGAATGCCACGGTCGTAATCGCCGGCCTCATAGAAGGGTGCAATGCGATCTTCCCTGGCCCAGTAGGCTTCGAAATAAGCGAAGGGCTGATCGTCGAAACAACCGATCAGCGTCAGTGTGTGCGGATCGGCTTCGAGTTTGCTCAGGTATTGGCGATGCTGTTCGAGGCTGCCCTCCTCCTGCCAGAAACTCGCGACACGCGGGCTGTTCTGCCAACGGTTGAAGCGCACCAGGTCTTGCTCGATGTCCAGCGTGCGCAGGGAAACCCGGGCGCCCAGCCGCGCATCGAAGCGTCGATACACTTCACCACGAGGCTTGACCGGCCGCCGTGGATGACGCTTGCCATCAGTAATGAGCATTTGCTGCGGGTAGCTGCCGGTCAGGGAATGCCCCAGCCACGGCTGCGACAACTGCCAGAACACAGTGCGCTCGCAGTGATACTGGCCACTGACGGGAGTCGGAATCAGCAGACCGCTGGACACGGCTTCGGTCGGTACCTCTTGCAGTTGCCAGATCAGACGCTGACAGTCGGGGTCGCGAGCGAACAGCCAGTAACAGGCCGCCCACAATGCCTGCCCTTCAAGGCGACTGAAACGCTCCTCCAGTTGCACGCGCAACTCCGGGCCACGACTGAGCCGCAGGGCGGGCAACGGTTGCCCTTCCAGGCTGAGGCTCAGGCGGCAATCGGTTTCATCGGCGGCAAGACGACTGCCTGTCGGCAGGCACAGGGCAGTCAGGTCATTCAGATTGGACATGGGTCGGGCTCACGATAATCGTCGACAGTTCAACGAGGTGACGTGAGCCACGGCGGGAAATTTAGGCAAAGACCATCATTTGGCGGCTTGTGGCGCCGGTTCGTTGCGCGGGACCGGCACCAGCGCAATCTTGTACGGCTCGAAAATCTTCAACATCTGGCCGTTGTCCCGCAAGCCTTGCAACAACTTGCCGAAGGCCTCGCCGCTGATGGGGGCGGTCGGACGCAGAATTGCGTAGTGGTGATAGACCTGATCGATGCGATCGGACGCCAACAACTCCTTGGCGACATTCGGATTGCGCAAAAAATAGTCGTTCAGGTAAGAGCGCGTGACCAGGGCAATGTCGGCCCGGTCGCGTAATACCATCAGCAGATTGCTGTCATGAGAATAGGTCAGTGTGGCGTTGTAGTTTTTCGCGAGGTACAGAGGGTCGGCATTGAAGTTGGCGAATTCGTAGTGATAGCCGCTGAACAGGGCCAGACGCTTGCCTTTCAGGTCGGCAAAATAGCTTTGCTGTCGATCGGGCAGGCGTTGCGCGACAAAAATCTCGGCGTCCTCCAGCCCCATGTCGACGGCCGTGTGGGGGATCTCCTCCCAACCCCAGGCGGGATTTTCGAAGATGGCCATGTCGACCCGGTCCTGCTTGAAGTCACCGAAGCGCCGGGGAATGGAAGTGGGCACCAGGACAAACTGGTAGTCAGTTTGCGATGCATTCAGGGCCTCGACCAGTTGCGGCAGCAACCCGGTATCGGCCCCGGATTCCGGGCGCACGGTGTAGGGCGGAAAGTGCGCGGCACCAATACGCACCAGTTGCGCAGCCTGGGACGGCATCATCGTTGACGCCGCAAGCATCGACAGCAACAGCCGCGAGGCTGTCCGAATTGGCAAACCCATCAAAACGCCCCCACTCCCCAATAAAACGGTACCAATGCATTTAAGCTAGGCGGTTTCGTCCAGTTAGCCAGTTTAATGTAGGCCAATACAAGCTTATTGCCGGTCTTCCAGCACCAGAATCAACGCCTCATCGGCCAACTGATCGAGGCTCATGCTGCCGCCGGCGCGAAACCAGGTGGTGGTCCAGGACAATGCGCCGGTCAGGAAGCGGCGGGTGATGAACACATCGCCACGGATAAACCCGGCGCTCTTGGCTTCACCCAGCACTTGCAGCCAGATGTCTTCGTAGATGTCCCGCAACGCCAGGACCTTGGCCTGACCCTCTTCGGACAGCGAGCGCCATTCGTAGACCAGCACGGCCATGGCCTCGCCGCTGCCGCCCATGATCGACTGCAATTCACACCGGATCAGCGCCAGCACCTGCTCGCGTACATTGCCGGCCTCGGCGATGGCCGCACGCATCAACGCGGTGTTGTAGAGAATGGTCTCCTCCATCACCGCCCGCAGGATTTCGTCCTTGCTCTTGAAGTGATGGAAAATGCTTCCCGACTGAATGCCCACGGCGCCGGCCAGGTCGCGCACGGTCGTACGTTCATAACCTTTATTGCGGAACAGGTGGGCCGCCACTTGCAGCAGCTTGCCACGGGCGCTGTCCGGGTCGGTCAGTTGGCCATCGTCGACCAATTGGCGCATCACCCTCAGGGCTTTTTGCTCGTCCACCCGTTCTCTCCTACAGTCGTTCAATCAATAACGCAGATCCCCCCGAAAACAGCGGGGTTGCGCGGGCAATTTAAGCGCATGGATGCAACCAAGCAAGCGCTTGGGCAGAAGATAATCAAGCCATTTACAAACCAAGCGCTTGCTTGGTAATGTCGATGAACTTCGGTTGGAGGTGGTTATGGAATGGACTGCGCCTAAAACAATTCGCATCGGTTGCGCCAGTGCCTTCTGGGGCGATACCTCGACCGCTGCCGCGCAACTGGTCGAACACGGGCATCTGGACTATCTGGTCTTCGATTACCTGGCCGAAATCACCCTGTCGATCATGGCCGGCGCGCGGATGAAAGATCCCCAGGCCGGCTATGCGGGCGACTTCATCGAAGTGCTCGCGCCCTTGCTGCCGCATCTCGCGCAGCAGAACATCCGGGTCATCAGCAATGCCGGCGGGGTCAATCCCCAAGCCTGCGCCGCCGCCCTGCAAGCGGCCTGCGACAAGGCCGGGGTGGCGCTGAAGATCGCCGTGCTGCTGGGTGACGACCTGCAACCGCAATTCAAACAGCTGCGCAACCTGGGCATTCATGAAATGTTCAGTGGCGCGCCCCTGCCATCGATGTGTGTCTCGACCAACGCCTATCTCGGTGTACCCGGCATCGTCGAAGCCCTGCGCCTGGGGGCGGACATCGTGATCACCGGGCGCGTGGTCGACAGTGCGGTGGTCAGCGCCGCGCTGGTGCATGAGTTCGGCTGGTCGTGGCACGACTACGACAAGCTCGCCCAGGCGGCACTGGCCGGGCACATCATCGAATGCGGCGCCCAGTGCACGGGCGGCAACTTTACCGACTGGCGCGACGTGCCCGACTACGAACACATCGGTTTTCCCATCGTCGAAGTCAGCGCCGACAGCCAGTTCATCGTCAGCAAACCGGAAGGTACGGGTGGGCTGGTCACGCCACTGACGGTGGGCGAACAGATGCTGTATGAAATCGGCGACCCACGTGCCTACCTGCTGCCCGACGTGGTGTGCGATTTCACTCAGGTCAAACTGCTGCAACAAGGCAAGAACGCGGTGCAGGTGCATGGCGCCAAAGGCCTGCCGCCGACCGCGCAATACAAGGTCAGCGCCACGTACCCCGATGGTTTCCGCTGCACCGCCAGTTGCCTGATCGCCGGCATCGATGCCGTCGACAAGGCGCGGCGGGTCGGTGATGCGATCATCAACAAGACCTCGGAAATGTTCCGCCTGCGCGGCTGGGCGCCCTACAGCGACGTGAGTATCGAGTTGCTGGGCAGCGAGGCCACCTATGGCCCCCACGGCCAGCGTCAGGACAGTCGCGAAGTGGTGATCAAACTCGCGGTGCGCCATCCGGACAAGCAGGCGTTGATCGTGTTCTCCCGGGAAATCGCCCAAGCCGCCACCGGCATGGCGCCGGGGCTGACCGGCATTGTCGGTGGCCGGCCAACGGTGTATCCGCTGATCCGGCTGTTCTCGTTCCTGATCGACAAAACCGCCTGCACGCTGGACATTGATTTCATGGGCCAGCGCCACCCGTGTGCCCTGCCCGCCCTCGATGTGCTTGACCCGCTGGACCTGCCAGCCACGCTCACGCCACCGAAACCGCTTGGCCTGGCCGACGCCAGCGTGGCCCTGGTCAAACTGGCGGTCGCCCGCTCGGGCGACAAGGGCAACCACAGCAACATCGGCGTCATGGCCCGCGTGCCGGAATTCCTGCCATGGATTGCAGAAGCCTTGACCCCGGAAGTGATCGTCGACTGGATGGGCCACGTCCTCGATCCAGTCCACGGGCGAGTCGAGCGCTGGTACTTGCCCGCCAGCCACAGCCTGAATTTCCTGCTGGAGAACGCCCTCGGCGGCGGCGGTGTCGCCAGCCTGCGCATCGATCCGCAAGGCAAGGCCTTCGCCCAGCAACTGCTGGAAATCCAGATCCCGGTGCCGCAGCGCATCGCCGACCAGTTCAACTAGAGGATTGCCGCCATGGCCTACGATTCGATTTTCAAAGCCGATTTGTTTGCCGGCCAAAACATCATCGTCACCGGTGGCGGTAGTGGCATCGGCCGCTGCACCGCCCACGAACTGGCGGCCCTCGGCGCCCATGTGCTGCTGGTCGGGCGCAAGGCCGACAAGCTGAAAAACGTTGCGGCGGAGATCGCCGACGACGGCGGCAAGGCCGACTGGGCGGTTTGCGACATCCGCGAGGAGGAATCGGTGCAGCACCTGGTCAGCGAACTGATCCGCAAGCATGGTCCCATTCACGGTCTGGTCAACAACGCTGGCGGGCAGTACCCGTCGCCTTTGGCCTCGATCAATCAGAAGGGTTTCGAAACCGTGATGCGCACCAATCTGGTGGGCGGTTTCCTGATGGCCCGGGAAGTGTTCAACCAGTCCATGAGCCAGCATGGCGGCGCCATCGTCAACATGCTCGCCGACATGTGGGGCGGCATGCCCGGCATGGGCCACTCCGGCGCGGCACGTTCGGGCATGGACAATCTGACCAAGACCGCCGCGTACGAATGGGGTCATGCCGGGGTGCGGGTCAACGCCGTGGCCCCGGGGTGGATAGCCTCCAGCGGCATGGACACCTACGAAGGCGCCTTCAAGGCCGTGATCCCGACCCTGCGCGAACATGTGCCGCTCAAGCGCATCGGCACCGAATCGGAGGTCAGCGCGGCGATTGTTTTCCTGCTCAGCCCGGCAGCGGCGTTCGTCAGCGGCAGCACCTTGCGCATCGACGGCGCCGCCAGCCTCGGCGGCCGCGCCTGGCCGATCCACAAAGCGACCAACAGCGAGTCGTACAACGGTTTCCACCGCGCCTACATACCCGACGTATTGAAGGACAAGGAATAACCCATGCCGGTGATTCAGTCGCAACTCGATCCCCACAGCGAGCCGTTCGCCCAGAACCGTGCGGCGATGCTGAGCGCCATCGAGCAAGTTCGCGTGCTCGAGCAGAACCTGCTGAACAAGGCTGCCGAAGCCAGGCCGAAGTTCGAAAAACGCGGCCAGTTGCTGCCCCGGGAACGCCTCAACCTGCTGCTGGACCCTGGCGCGCCGTTTCTCGAACTGGCGAGCCTGGCCGGCTACAAGCTGCATGACGACAAGGATGGCAGCTGCGCCGGTGGCGGCTTGATTGCGGGCGTCGGCTATGTGTCCGGCGTGCGCGTGCTGGTGGTGGCGAACAACAGCGCGATCAGGGGCGGAACCATCTCCCCCAGCGGCTTGAAGAAATCCCTGCGCCTGCAACAGATCGCCATGGAAAACAAACTGCCGGTGATCACCCTTGCCGAAAGCGGCGGCGCCAACCTCAATTACGCGGCGGAAATTTTCGTCGAAGGCGCGCGCAGCTTTGCCAATCAGGCACGGATGTCGGCCATGGGGTTGCCGCAGGTCACCGTAGTGCACGGCTCTGCCACGGCGGGCGGTGCCTATCAGCCGGGGCTGTCGGATTACGTGGTGGTGGTGCGCGGCAAGGCCAAGCTGTTTCTCGCCGGCCCGCCACTGCTCAAGGCCGCCACCGGCGAAGTCGCCACCGATGAAGAACTGGGCGGTGCCGAGATGCACGCACAAACCGCCGGCACTGCCGAATACCTGGCTGAAAACGATGCCGACGGCGTGCGTCAGGTACGCGAGATCGTCAGCCTGTTGCCATGGAACGAGCAGTTGCCCCCACTACCCGAACGTCGCTGGGAGGAACCGCTCTACCCCATCGACGAACTGCTGGGGCTGATCCCGGATGATCCGAAAAAGCCCTATGACGTGCGCGAAATCATCGCCCGTATTGCCGACGCTTCGAACTTTCTTGAATTCAAGGGCGAGTTCGATCAGCAGACTGTGTGCGGTCATCTGAAAATTCAGGGCCGCGCCTGTGGTTTCATCGGCAACAACGGCCCGATCACGCCCAAAGGTGCGAGCAAGGCCGCCCAGTTCATCCAGCTGTGCGACCAGAGCCAGACGCCGCTGCTGTTTTTCCACAACACCACCGGGTTCATGGTCGGCACAGAATCGGAACAGCAAGGCGTGATCAAGCACGGCGCGAAGATGATTCAGGCGGTGGCCAACGCCCGGGTGCCGAAGCTGACCATCGTCGTCGGTGGCTCCTACGGCGCGGGAAACTATGCAATGTGCGGTCGCGGCCTCGACCCGCGATTCATCTTCGCCTGGCCCAACAGCCGCACCGCCGTGATGGGTGGCGCCCAAGCGGGCAAAGTGCTGCGCATCGTCACCGAGGCCAAACAGGCCAAGGACGGCCTGGTGCCCGATCCGAAAATGCTCGACATGCTCGAACAGGTCACCGCGCAGAAACTCGACAGCCAGTCCACGGCGCTCTACGGCAGCGCCAATCTGTGGGACGACGGTTTGATCGACCCGCGCGATACCCGGACCTTGCTCGGTTATCTGCTGGATATCTGTCACGAGGCCCAGGTGCGGCCATTGCAAGCCAACAGTTTTGGCGTAGCCCGGCTCTAGGCCGGCTCAAGGAGAACAATAAAAATGATCTTCACCCAGGAACACGAAGCACTGCGCCGCACCGTTCGCCAGTTCGTCGAGCACGAGATCAACCCCCACGTCGAGGAATGGGAAAAGGCCGGACGCTTCCCCATCCACGAAATCTTCCGCAAGGCCGGTGACCTCGGATTGCTGGGTATTTCCAAACCGGAAAAATTCGGCGGCATGGGGCTCGACTACAGCTATTCGATCGTCGCCGCCGAAGAGTTCGGCACCATTCATTGCGGCGGCATTCCGATGTCCATCGGCGTGCAGACCGACATGTGCACGCCTGCGCTGGCACGGTTCGGCTCCGATGAGCTGCGCGAGGAATTCCTGCGCCCGGCCATCAGCGGCGAGCAGGTCGGCTGCATCGGTGTCTCCGAAGTCGGCGCAGGCTCTGATGTCGCCGGGCTGAAAACCACGGCGCGCAAAGACGGCGACGACTACGTGATCAACGGCAGCAAGATGTGGATCACCAACTCGCCCAGCGCCGACTTCATCTGCCTGTTGGCCAACACCTCGGACGACAAGCCGCACATCAATAAATCGCTGATCATGGTGCCGATGAACACGCCTGGTATCAGCCTGAGCTCCCACCTGGACAAGCTCGGCATGCGCAGTTCGGAAACCGCCCAGGTGTTTTTCGACAACGTACGCGTGCCGCAGCGCAACCGCATCGGCCATGAAGGCGCGGGGTTCATGATGCAGATGCTGCAGTTCCAGGAGGAACGCCTGTTCGGCGCGGCCAACATGATCAAGGGCCTGGAGTACTGCGTCGACAGCACCATCGAATACTGCAAGGAGCGCAAAACCTTCGGCAACGCACTGATCGACAATCAGGTGATCCACTTCCGTCTGGCTGAGCTGCAAACCGAAATCGAATGCCTGCGGGCGCTGGTCTATCAGGCCACCGAGCAATACATCAAAGGCCAGGACGTCACGCGCCTGGCCTCCATGGCCAAGCTCAAGGCCGGGCGGCTGGGCCGCGAAGTCAGTGATAGCTGCCTGCAATACTGGGGCGGTATGGGCTTCATGTGGGACAACCCGGTGGCCCGGGCTTACCGCGATGTACGGCTGGTGTCGATCGGCGGTGGCGCCGACGAAATCATGCTGGGGATCATCTGCAAACTCATGGGTATTCTGCCGGGGAAAAAGAAATGAACAACCTGCCGGTTTGCCAGACCTTGCTGCTGGAGCTGCACAACGGCGTGTTGCACATCACCCTCAACCGCCCGGAATGCCGTAACGCGATGAGCCTGCAGATGG
Source organism: Pseudomonas sp. GM74 (assembly GCF_000282455.1). GTDB lineage: Bacteria > Pseudomonadota > Gammaproteobacteria > Pseudomonadales > Pseudomonadaceae > Aquipseudomonas. The sequence continues at coordinate 152,216 of NZ_AKJG01000047.1, read as the reverse complement.
TTTCCGAGTTGCGCGCTGTGCTGGCTGCGGTAAGCGATAAACCCGGGGTTCGCGCACTGGTGATCGGCGGCGTCGGCGGGCACTTCTGTGCCGGTGGCGACATCAAAGACATGGCCAACGCCCGCGCTCAAGGCTCGACTGCGCACCGGGATCTGAACCGGGTGTTCGGCGCGCTGTTGCAAGAGGTGCAACACGCACCGCAAGTGGTGATCACGGTGCTGCAGGGTGCGGTGCTCGGCGGAGGTCTCGGTCTGGCCTGCGTCAGCGATATCGCCCTGGCCGATCACCAGGCGCAATTCGGCCTGCCGGAAACCAGCCTCGGCCTGTTGCCGGCGCAGATCGCGCCGTTCGTGGTGCAGCGCATCGGCTTGACCCAGGCCCGGCGCCTGGCCCTGACGGCGGCGCGTTTCGATGGTACCCAGGCGCGGCGCATGGGGCTGGTGCATTTTGTCGAGCACGATCCGCAGGCCCTGGCCGAACGCCTCGATGAGGTGTTGGCCCATGTGTTGTGCTGCGCGCCGGGGGCGAATGCGGCGACCAAGAAACTCTTGCTGGCCAGTGCCGGACAACCGTCGGATGCCCTGCTGGATCAGACTGCCGAATGGTTCAGCGAAGCGGTGACCGGAGCAGAAGGCGTCGAGGGAACGATGGCCTTCGTGCAAAAACGCAAACCGGGCTGGGCCATTTAAAAGCTCCGCTGGCAAGCCAGCTCCCACACTGGAATGCATTTCAAATGTGGGAGCGGGCTTGCTCGCGAAGAGGCCCGAACAAACACCGCAAAATCCAGAGAGCCAACCCATGCCCGGACTCAAGAAAATCCTCATCGCCAACCGCGGTGAAATCGCCTGCCGCATCCAGCGCACGGCCCAGGCGCTGGGCTATCGCACGGTCGCCGTGTTCAGCGATGCCGACACCGATGCGCTGCACGTGCGGATGGCCGACGAGGCGGTCAAGCTCGGCCCGGCCCCGGTGCAACAGTCTTACCTGAATATCCCGGCCATCCTCGACGCAGCCCGGCGCACAGGCGCGGATGCGATCCATCCGGGCTACGGCTTCCTCTCGGAAAACGCCGGGTTTGCCCTCGCGTGCAGGGATGCCGGCATCACCTTCATCGGCCCCAGCCCCGAGGCCATCGAACTGATGGGCAGCAAGCGCCTGTCGAAGATCGCCATGATCGAAGCCGGTGTGCCGTGCATCAACGGCTATCAAGGCGCCGGGCAGGACGACGCCACCCTGAGCCGCGAGGCCGAGCGCATCGGCTATCCATTGATGATCAAGGCCAGCGCCGGCGGCGGTGGACGCGGCATGCGCCTGGTGCACGACGCCAGCGACTTGCTGGAACAGATTCGCACCGCGCGCTCCGAAGCCCTGAACGGTTTTGGCAGCGGCGAACTGATTCTCGAACAGGCACTGGTCGAACCCCGTCACGTCGAGATCCAGTTGTTCGGTGACCGGCATGGCAACCTGATTTACCTCGGCGAACGCGATTGCTCGGTGCAGCGCCGGCATCAGAAAGTCATCGAGGAAGCGCCCTGCCCGGTGATGACCGCCGAGCTGCGCCAGGCCATGGGCGAAGCGGCGCTCAAGGCCGGGCGAGCGGTGAAGTACGTCGGCGCGGGCACCGTGGAGTTTTTGCTGGATGCGCGCGGGCAGTTCTATTTCCTGGAGATGAACACCCGGCTGCAAGTGGAGCACCCGGTGACCGAACTGATCACCGGGCTGGACCTGGTGGCCTGGCAACTGAACATTGCAGAAGGGCAACCGCTGCCCTTGCGCCAGGATCAGGTGCAACTCACCGGCCATGCCATGGAAGTGCGCCTGTATGCCGAAGACCCGGCCCAGGGTTTCCTGCCGCAAACAGGGCGCGTCGTGGCCTGGGAGCCGGCATTGCAGGACGGCGTACGGATCGACCACGGCCTGATCGAAGGCCAGCTCATCAGTCCTTTCTACGACCCGATGCTCGGCAAGCTCATCGCCCACGGCGCCACCCGCGAAGAAGCCAGGCGCAAATTGCTGCGGGCGGTACAAGACAGCGTGCTGCTGGGGCTGCAAAGCAATCAACGCCTGCTTGCCAGCCTGCTGGAACACCCGCAGTTCGCCAGCGGTGATTTCAGCACCGGCTTCATCCCGCAGCATTTCGCCGACCACCCCTGCATGCATCGTGAACCCCCTGGTGCGCACCACTTGGCCATCGCCGCCGCCCTGTTTTATCAGGCGGCGGCACAGGCTCATCCGGCCCCTCTTGCCGGTTGGCGCAACAATGCCAGCGTGCCGCTGCACTATCGCATCGGCCTTGAGGATCAGGACTGGCCGGTGGCGTTGCAGGCGATCCCGGGCGAGCCGTTGCGCATTCAGGTCGCCGGGCGCAGCCTCGAACTGAAGATCATCCACAGCGACGGACGTCGGGCCACCCTGGAAATCGAAGGCGTTCGCCAACGCCACGCCTATCGCCTGGAGGCCGGGCGTCTCTGGTTGTTTACCCGACCGGGCAGCCTGCAGTTCGTGGATCGTACTCAGGCGCAGGTTACCGGCCAGGCCAGCGTCAGCTCCGGCACCCTCAAGGCCCCGATGGACGGGGCGATTGTCGACGTCCTGGTCAATGAAGGCAGCCAGGTGACCAAGGGCCAACTGCTGGTGGTGCTGGAGGCGATGAAAATGGAGCACCCATTGAAATCGGGCGTCGACGGTGTTCTCAAACGCTTGCAAGTCAAAGTCGGGGATCAAGTGAAAAACCGGCAGATTCTTTTGGAGGTCGAATAAGCCGCTAGGCGGAACTGTCGGGTTTGGCTACGCTCAAACCCTACAGGACGCGGATACCAGGAACCCTGCAATGCCTCATTGGCTGGTCATTGATCTGGAGGCCACCACCGATGAAGGGGGTTGGCCCGTAACGGATATGGAAATCATCGAAATCGGCGCCACTCTGGTAGACCGCAAGGGACGCGAACTGGACCACTTCCAGCGCTTCGTCCGCCCTGTGCGGCGGCCGTTACTGACGCCGTTTTGCCGCGAGCTGACGCACATCACCCAAGCCAACATCGATGCCGCGCAACCGCTGGGCGAAGTCTGGCCGGCGTTTGAACGCTGGCTCGGCCAACACCACACGCGACTGGAAGGCTGGGTCAGTTGGGGCGATTACGATCGCAAACAACTGCTTCAGGAATGGCAGCGCCTGGAACTCGCCAGCGTGCTGGCCAACGTGCCGCACATGAACCTCAAGCAGCGCTTTGCCAAGGCCAGGCGCCTGGAACGCCCGCTGGGGCTCAACGGCGCCCTGCAACTGGCCGGCCTGCAGTTCACCGGCCAGCAACACCGGGCGCTGGAAGATGCGCGCAATACCGCACGCCTGCTGCCGCTGGTTCTTCCGCTTTAGACAGGTGACGACTCCCGGGGCCTTGTGCATACTGGCCGGCCCTTTTTAGCCCTTTTCGAGGAATCGCCCATGTTTAAAGTCAACGAGTACTTCGACGGCACCGTCAAGTCGATCGCCTTTGGCACCGCAGAAGGTCCAGCGACCATCGGCGTCATGGCTCCGGGCGAGTACGAATTCGGCACCAGCCAGCGTGAAATCATGCACGTGGTCAGCGGTGCACTGACCGTCAAGCTGCCAGACAGCAGCGACTGGGAAACCTTCGCCGCCGGCAGCCAGTTCAACGTGCCGGCCAACAGCAAGTTCCAGCTGAAAGTCGCCGTCGACACCGCTTACCTGTGCGAATACCGCGGCTAAACCCGCCGGACTTCACCGCAATAAAAAATGCCCGTGTTTTTCGACACGGGCATTTTTTTCTGCGCAACGTTACTCGAGGATCTCCACCGGCATGCCGACTTCGAGTCGACCGTAGCCGTCGTTGACCAGGTTCTGGCCGAACATTGCACCGTCCGCCTGGGAGCGGTATTTCTGCAAGGTGGCCAGGGGTTCGCGGTCTTCGCTGCGCTCCCCGGTCTGCGGGTCGATGGTGGTCAGGATACAGCGTGAACAGGACTTGACCACGCGGAACTCGACCTCGCCGATACGGATACGCTTCCAGCCGTCCTCGGCGAACGCTGCACTGCCTTCGATCACCAGGTTCGGCCGGAAACGCAGCATCTCCAACGGACGCCCGACCCGTTGCGACAAGTCCTCGAGGGAAGCCTGGCCAATCAGCAACAGCGGATAGCCATCGGCGAACGCCACCTGGTCGTCATCCTTGCCATAGCCGGCCTCCGTCATCCGCGCCCGATCCAGCGGCACTTGCACCAGACGTGTCGGTTTGCCGATGAACCGACTGACCCAGGCCCCCGCTTCATCGCCTGCATCGGGGACTCGCAAGGTATCGCGCCAGATCGTCACGCCACGCAGTTGTGCATCGTTGCCGGGCAAGGCTATGTCGATCGGCGAATGGCCAGGCGCGCTGAGAGTCAAGCCACCCTCGGCATTCCAGAGCGCCGACAACTGGCTCATCTGCGCCACCGCACGCTGGGTCAGGAAACGACCGCTGGCTTCATCCACCAGCATCCAGCGGCGATCGCCGTCCAGCCCGAGTTTATCGAGACCGCTCTGTTGCAGCGTCTCGCCCTTGGCGGACTTCAACGGATAACGATACAGCGCGCTCAGACGCAACATGGCCAGCTCCCTGTCAGGCAAAACGCTACCCTATACGAGCTTGATGATCGAATCAAAGACTGACGATCAGACACCGTAAACCCTGTGGGAGCGGGCTTGCTCGCTCCCACAGGTTATGCAGACCCGCTCAGGCCGGTACTTCGTCAAGCATCAGGCGCTGGCGCACCACGTCGACGAGTTTGTCCGGCTGAAACTTTGAGAGGAAATTGTCGCAGCCGACCTTTTTGACCATCGAGTCGTTGAAGCTGCCGGACAGCGAGGTGTGCAGCACCACGTACAAACCGCGCAGGCGCGGGTCGTTGCGAATCTCGGTGGTCAGGCGATAACCATCCATTTCCGGCATTTCCGCATCGGTGAAGACCATCAGCAGTTTTTCGGTCATGTCCACGCCGGTATCGGCCCAGGCCTTGAGCATGTTCAAGGCCTTCAACCCATCGCTGGCGATGTGCATCTTCACGCCCAGTTGCCCAAGGGTATCGCGCAATTGCGCCAGGGCCACGTTGGAGTCGTCCACCAGTAGCACCTCACGGCCACGGGCCCGCTCCAGCACCGGATCTTCGAGCTTGTCGCGGGAGACCTTGGCGTTGTACGGGACGATTTCGGCCAGGACCTTTTCGACGTCGATGATTTCCACCAGTTGGTCATCGACCTTGCTGATGGCTGTCAAGTAGTGCTGGCGGCCGGCGCTGCTCGGGGGCGGCAGGATGGCTTCCCAGTTCATGTTGACGATCCGGTCCACGCCACCGACCAGGAAAGCCTGAACCGAACGGTTGTATTCGGTGACGATAATCGTGCTGCCAGGCCCCGGCACCAACGGGCGCATGCCAATGGCCTGGGACAGATCGATCACTGGCAGGGTCTGGCCACGCAGGTTGACCACGCCGCACACAAAGGGATGGCGCTGTGGCATCAGTGTCAACTTTGGCAGTTGCAGGACTTCCTGTACTTTAAAGACGTTGATCGCGAACAATTGCCGTCCGGCGAGCCGGAACATGAGAATTTCCAGGCGATTCTCACCCACCAGTTGCGTGCGTTGGTCTACCGTGTCGAGAATGCCGGCCATCAATGACTCCAGGTCTTGTTCGGATGAATTCACTTAAGGAAGGTTATCGGCTGTTTTTGCCGAAGCTTGACCCTCTCTAAAATGCCACGCCCGGCCATTGATGTCACATTAACATCATGCTTTACTGGCGCCGTGATTACATCTGCTGCACTTCTACGCCACGCGACCCTGGTTCTCGCGAAAGGTTCCCCTGCGTAAGGGATTCCCCTACCAACAATCAGGTGCAACCTGATATTCGCAATATCCAATAGCCATTAATGTGACGCCATTCTCATTGCATGAACGGAGTCAGGCTTTTGTGTGCGATCGCAAGTCAGTGGCCAACCACCTTCTCGTGTTCCCCAGCCTGCTTCCGGGCCAGCCGCAGTCGGTTGACCCGACGACTCGGCAATGCCGGGGTTCCGACCGCCCTCGTCGACACACACGATATCCCCTCATTTGACATGACGTTGTGGAGATAAGTATGCCGAACGACCAAAAAGAGTGGGCCCAGCGGCTCCCGGAGTTTCTTGTCGAGGCTGAAAAACTCCTGGCTAAAACCGAGGAATGCCTGAGTCATCTGCAGCTGATCCGCAATGACAAGGACGCCATCGACTGCATGCTCAGCACATTGCTCAAGCTGGCCAACAAGGCCGATACCCTGGCGTTGGCGGCCGTGTCTGAATTCTCTCTGCATATTCATGGCCTGCTCAATCACGCTCAGAACACCATGAGCCTGCACGACGAGGCGCTCAGTGCCCTGAAAGACTGCCTGACCCTGATTGCCTGGCAACTCGAACTCATCGACCAGACCACCGGACAACTCAGTCTCGACGACAGCGAGCAGGCCACCCTGATAGAAGCCTTTGCCTTCCAGGTAGGGCAAAGCCGGTTTCAACCACCGGTCAACGCCAGGCCTTTCACCCTCGTCTCCTATTCGGAGCGACAGGCCTGAACTTGTCAAAGCATGCCGCATGGCATGTTCCGCTAATCAATACCGCGCTATAACTTGAGTGCGCACATGTCGCAAATGAATATTTCATAGCTAAAAGCGACATTTTTTTAACAACCACTCTTGCCCATCGACAATTGCGCACCTGCCTTGACCCGGGTATTCCCTGATATCAACAAAACCCGGGGTAATCGGCATTTTGCGACGGCAACAACCAACTTGTTCCATTATGGAATCATCGTCCAGACGACTGGACTCCTGACTTTTCGGACATATATACGGACGCGACCAACGGTATCTTAAGTGCTACTATGCCGCCTGTTAGTTGACGCCAATTAATGGCAGTGTGAATTGCAGCCGGATACAGTTCGCTGCAGTTCGCAGCTGAACTCGTCGGCGCTCCACATAAAAAAAAGGGGCCTGTCAGCCAGCATGACCGGTCAGCCCGCAGCGAACATCCATTGGCTCCATCCGCTATGCACGCCAGCCTCAAGTCAATCGCCAAGTGGCCACCCTCCCGGGAAAATGCACGCACATTTACGCTGTCGCTATGCGCCTGCTCGACCCTCGGCAGTCTACTGGCCTATGGCTTGTCCATGCCGTTGCCCCTGTCTTTGCTGGTGCTCAACGTTGCGACGCTGACCAGTGTTGCCGTGCAGTACTGCCTCTCGCGCAAATCGATCAAATTCCAGCCCCAGGAACTGGCCGACCGACTGTTGCAGGTCCAGGAAAACGAGCGTCACCGATTGAGCCGCGAACTGCATGACGACATCGGTCAATTGCTGACCGCCGCCAAACTGCAAAGTGACTGGCTCAAACGCCGGATGCCCGAAGAGCTCCAGGGACAATGCGCGGTCCTCTGCGACACGCTGGAAGAAACCCTGGCCAAGGTTCGTGACGTATCCGCCATTCTCAATCCCCGGCAGTTGACCAGCCTTGGGCTGGAAGCCAGTCTGCGGGCGCACCTGCTCAAGACCCTGGCCAACACCCCGGTGCACTGGAGTCTGGAATGCCAGCAGCGCCTGACCGGCATACCGGAGGAAATGGCCGTGGCAGCTTTCCGTATCACCCAGGAAGCGGTCACCAACATCCTGCGACATGCCCAGGCCAAGAACCTGCTAGTGTGCCTGCAGCGCCTGCCCCAAGGCCTGAAGTTGCAGATCAGCGACGATGGTCAGGGCTTCGCCCCCGCAACAGACCCCGGTCGTGAAGGGCAGCGCGGAATGGCCGGGATGTCGGAACGGATCGATCAACTGGGCGGCACACTGACCGTGACCAGCGAGCCGGGCAAAGGCACTCAAATCGAAGCTCTTTTTCCCTGGGCGCCCCGTGCGCTCGAACGGGCCAGTTCGAATAAGGTTATGCATTGACTTGTAATTTACTACTGGTGGATGACCACTCGCTGATCAGGGCTGGCGTGCGCGCCCTGGTAATGGATCTGCCCGGCTATGCCGTCATCGGTGAGGCCAGTGACGGCTCGCAGCTGCTCGAAATGGTCGGCCATCTGTCCCCGGATATTGTCCTGCTGGATATTTCGATGCGCCAGACCGGCGGCCTCGAAGCCCTGCAGCAGCTGAAGCGGGTGCGCCCGCAGAGCAAGGTGCTGATCCTCTCGATGCACACCGACCCGGCCCTGATCATGCAGGCGCTGGAGTCCGGAGCCCATGGCTACCTGCTCAAGGACACCACGGCGACTGAACTCGAACACGCACTGGAGGCCTTGCGCAACAACGAGCGCTATCTGAGCCCGGCCATTGCCCATACAGTGATCAACCAGGCGCTGACCCGAAACCAGAAGCACCAAGCCGAACCCGCCGACTCGCACAACCTGACGGCACGTCAGCTGGAAATCCTGCGGTTGATCGTTCGCGGAAAATCCACCCGAGAGATCGCCAACGGCCTGGGGCTGAGCGTCAAGACCGTCGAAACTCACCGCTCGCAGGTCATGAAGCGCTTGCAGATCTACGATGTGGCAGGCCTCGTGCTATTTGCCGTGCGTGAACAAATCATCAGCCTCGATGACTAGGTACTTCGCTGGCCCGTAACAGCGGCGAACCCTCGGGCAGATGCACGAGTAACGCCGCCGGGCGCACCGAGAAACGCAGGTTGTCCCCTTCCAGCGGTTCACCATCAAGGTTGATGTAAAGCCCTTCCGAAACCTTGATCTCGACCCAGGGCAGGCGCGCCCGGACAAACATGCTGTCGATGCCAAAACCTTCGGTCAGCAGGTTTTTCAAGGTCCCGACCACCTCCTGCGGTGCCGGCAGGATGCTGACATCCAGCAAACCGTCATCAACCAGTGCCTGCGGGCACAACGCCCGCCCACCGCCAGCCTGCCGGCCATTGCCGATGCCCAGTGCCAGCAGGTCGCCACTCCAGTGAAAATCCGGCCCCTGCAATTCACCGTAGGCGGTATGCAGCTCATTGAAGCGTGAGAGGCCAGTGAACAGGTACGCCGCACCGCCGAGGATTTTCTTCAGATCCTCCGGCGTGTTCGCCGTGACATGACTGCCGAACCCACCGGTCGCCATGTTCAGGAATATCTGCCCGTCGACCTCCCCCAGATCAATGGCGGTCGGCACGCGATCAAGCAGCTCCAGCGCCTGATCTGGCTCCAGGGGCACACCCGCCGCACGCGCAAAATCATTGGCGGTACCTAGCGGCATCAATACCAGGCTGGCCTTTTCTGGATGCTCGCCCATGGCTTCGGCAATATCGCGCAAGGTGCCATCGCCACCACCGGCAATGATGTATCGATACCCGGCCGCCAGCGCTTCGCCCACCAGCCTCTGCGCATCGCCGGCTTCCCAGGTCAACCGAACAGCCAGTTCCCAACCTCGCTCACGCCGGTTTTCGACGGCGGTGCGAACCGCTTCGTTGAGTGCTTGCTTGCCATGCAGAATCAATAGCGCCTTGCGATCGCTCATCACTTCACTCCCCGTTTGAACGGCATCTGGGATGATGTTGACCGCGAAGGCTCCGATAAAAGTCGCGAGAAATCGAATTATTTGCAGCCGAAAGGTCTTGGCCCTCACACAACAGGACTTTTCTTACAAAACATGAGGAATCGGCTCAATTGACCGGAAATCTGAATTGATAGATTTTTGGGTGCCAGCTGGATATCACAAGGACGTGCCATGCAATGCCAAAACCTCGCGTCACCGGCCATTTCGGTCTTGCCGCTCACAGACAATAAAAATGCAGGCCATCGAGCTGAATGCCGCAACAGCACAAAAGCCACGGGAGAAGTTGATATGGAACCTCGCGTCACCGAGCTGGAAACACACCTCAAGTGCATACGCAGGGACATGGAAGAAGCCCGGGATGACGTCAAATCCATCAAGCACCGGCTTGTCTATTCCGCCTGCGGAACAGCCGTGATCCTCGGCCTCCTTGGCTGGATCGCCAATAGCCGTTTCGAGCAGGTCATTTCATTGCTTCTGGCGCATTGAATGGCCAACCACGCAAGACCCGGTTCAATCAACCGGGTCTTGCGTGACAAAGCCGCTGAAGCTATCAGCCCAGGACTTCGCTCAGCGGAATGAAGAAAACGCTATCGCCCTGAACCAGCGTGCGACCTTCCAGGACCTCTACCAGTCCATCAGCCCAGGCAGCGCTGCGCAACACACCGGAACTCTGGTTTTTGTAGATCGTCGCCCTGCCGTTTTCCAGCCGTCCGCGCAAATACTCACGCCGATTGCCAGGCTGGAGCCAGTCAAACCCCGCCGGCACCTGCACCTTCAGCGGCTCTACGTCTTGCACACCCTGACGGCGCAGGAGATAGGGCCGGGTCAACAAGGCAAATGTCACGAGAGTCGATGCCGGATTGCCCGGCAAGCCGATCACCGGCACACCGCGAAAATGTCCGAACGTCAGCGGTTTACCGGGTTTGATGGCGAGTTTCCACAGCGTCAGTTCGCCTTCTTCGCGCAAGGCGATGCCCAGAAAATCGGCTTCCCCCACCGATACGCCACCGGTCGAGAGGATCAGGTCGACATCCTTCAACTCACCCAATCGGGAGCGAGTGGTTTCCAGATTGTCCGGAAGAATCCCCGCGTCGACGACCTCACACCCCAAACGTTGCAACCAGCTGCACAACAACACCCGGTTGCTGTTGTAGATCTGCCCTGGCCCCAGCGTCTGCCCTGGCTCAATCAACTCGTCGCCGGTAGACAGCACCGCCACGCGCACCTTGCGAACCACCTCCAGCTCAGCGCATCCCAAGGAGGCAGCCAATCCTTGCTCGATCGGCCCCAGCCGCGTACCTGCCGGCAGAATCAACTCGCCGACGGTGGTTTCCTGGCCTTGTGGGCGAATGTTCTGGCCTTGGGTCAAGGTTTGAGTGAAACGTACTCGCTCATCGGCCAGAACCTCGGCGTTTTCCTGCATCTCGACGCAATCGGCACCGGCGGGAACAGGCGCCCCGGTGAATATGCGTGCACAGGTTCCCGGCTGCAACGGATCGGGGGCCTGACCGGCAAAGACCTTCTGACTGACCCGCAACGGCTCTCCCGCCCAGTCAGCCACGCGCAAGGCATAACCGTCCATGGCGCTGTTGGGCCAGGGCGGCAGATCGAGCGTCGACACCAGATCTTCAGCCAGCACACGCCCTTGTACCTGCGCCAACGGCAAGCGCTCACGCTCGACAATCCTCGAGGTCTCGGCCATTTCCAGCAAGCGCGCCAACGCCTGCTCGACAGGCATCAGGCTGCCGGACTTGCCAGGCTTACCCACGGGATTCACAAGGCGCGGCCTGTTTCAAATGGGGCACGAAATTGCACGGTCGATGCCGCGAATCCAGCTGTTCGGCCAGTATGCCGTTCCAAGCGGTGCGCACGGCATTGGTCGAGCCCGGCAAGCAGCAAACCAGCGTGCCGTTGGCCAGACCGGCCAACGCCCGGGACTGAACGGTCGAGGTGCCGATATCGGCAACCGAGATCTGGCGGAACAGCTCACCAAATCCATCGACTTGTTTGTCCAGCAGGCAACCGACGGCTTCCGGCGTGCTGTCACGCCCGGTAAAACCGGTGCCGCCGGTGATCAGCACCACCTGCACGACATCGTCGGCAATCCAGTTGGCGACTTGCGCGCGAATTTTGTAGAGGTCATCTTTGAGCAACACCCGGGCGGCCAGATAATGACCGGCAGCGGTCAATCCGTCGACAAAGGCCTGACCTGAGGTGTCGGTTTCCAGTGTGCGGGTATCGCTGACCGTCAGCACTGCAATATTCAGCGGTGCGAAAGGTACATCAGCCTTGGCTTTCATAGGCTCGTCCAGTTGTAGGAGAAACAGCCCGGTGTTATATCACAGCGCTCCGTTTTTTCGCCGCCCCCATGGAGGCCTGCCATGACCACGAATTCACAATTGCCACCCTGCTCCATTCTGCTCCTGGCGGGCGGCCGCGGCCAACGCATGGGGGGACGGGACAAAGGGTTGCTGGACTGGCGCGGCGAACCGCTGATTGCTCACTTGCATCGCAAGACCCGCCCGCTGACCGATGACCTGATCATCTCCTGCAATCGAAACCTTGAGAAGTACGCCCCCTACGCCGACCAGTTGGTCCACGATGATGAAGGTGACTTCCCCGGGCCGCTGGCCGGTATTCGCGCAGGCCTGAAAGCTGCTCGCCATAGCCATCTGCTGGTCATGCCGTGTGACGTTCCGGGCATCGATGCCGCGCTGATCGGCACTATGCGCGAGGCCGCCAACCTGCATCCGGACAAGCCCTTGATGGTGCGGCATGATGACCACTGGGAGCCGTTGTTGTGTGTGATTCCCGTGCTACACAGGGCAGCATTTGAGAATGCCTGGAGCGAGGGTGAGCGCAGCCCTGGCCGGTTGATGCGCAAGCTCGGCGCGACCGCGCTGCAATGCCCGGACAACGACCCTCGGCTGGCAAATCTCAACACGCCGGAACTTTTAAGCGGTCATGACACTGTGTCAGACTGATATTGATCAGGAACTTGCGTGGACGGTGCACGTCTCAAGTTCAGCAACCAAAGAATTCTTTTTCGGAGACACAACTCATGACTCAACGGACCCTCGCCACTTTCATGCTCGCACTGGGCCTTGCCACCCTCGCCGGTTGCGCATCGCCTACGGTGATCACCTTGAATGACGGTCGAGAAATCCAGGCCGTCGACACGCCACAGTTCGACAAGGATTCCGGTTTCTACGAATTCGAACAGCTCGACGGCAAACAGACCCGCATCAACAAAGACCAGGTTCGGACCGTCAAGGAGCTGTAATCCTTTACTCGCCGGATATGGAAAAGCCCGCTCGATGCGGGCTTTTTCATGCCTGGAGAACAGCGTTCCAGAATCGCTTCCTGATCACCATTGCAGGGTGATTTCACTCTCGAACTCACGCATCCGGCCGGTGACCGGATCGATAAATTTCAGCCCCTGAGCCAGCAGTTTCAAAGGATTGGCGTAGTCATCCTGCGCATCCTTGAGCACATCGGGGTAAAACGGGTCGTTGCAGATACCGGCGCCCAACGCCGCCATATGTACCCGTAGCTGATGTTTCTTGCCCGTCACCGGGTAAAGACCATAACGCCAGAGATCCCCCTGTTTCTCCCTGACTTCGACCGCCGTCTCGGTGTTGCTGGCCCCCGGACCTTCCTGCATGCGGAAGAACGGCTCGCCATCGACCAGTCGGCTTTTATGCACCAACGGGAAAGCCAGGCCGGGCAACGCCTTTGCGATGGCCTCGTAGCGTTTTTCGATTTGCCGGGTTGGAAACAACGACTGATAAGCCGAACGGGTCTGCGGATTGGAGGAAAACAGCACCAGCCCCGCGGTGTGCCGGTCGATGCGATGTAATGGCACCAGGTGCGAATTGTCCAGGCGTCGGATCAAGCGCCGCAGCAGCGTCTGTTCGACGTATTCGCCAGCCGGCGTCACGGGCAGGAAATGTGGCTTGTCGGCCACCACCAGGTGCTCGTCCGCGTACAGAATCGACTCGATCACCGGGATCGGTTTTTCATCCGGCACTTCGCGAAAATAATGAATCCGCAAGCCTTCCCTGTAGGCCAGATCGAGGGCAATCGCAATGCCCTGCCCATCGAGGACCCGGCCACGGGCAATCCTGTCCAGCCATTGTTCACGACTGATGGCGCTGAAATGCTCACACAGGCAATCGACAACGGTCTGCCACGGGCCAGGTGGCAAGTAGAGCGTACTGGCCTGACTGTGTGCCGCGGAAAATGAAGAAGTGGACATACGAAAGCTCTAACCTCAGTGCAGAGCGGCATTATCCAACAGCAAGGGGAATGAACCTAGGGGGCGTTCTCAATTAGTTTTTCCGGCGCGGCGTGAAAACCAATTGAGAACTCCTCCCAAGATTCCTCAAGCCGGGACCTGTGCGCGCGCCGCCGCTTCGGTGTACTCCTTGAGCCAGCGCAGTACATCGACCGCCTCCCAGCGAGCGGGGTCATACAGGGCGTACAACAATCCCTGATAACCCACGACATCCAGTTGCCGGTGATAACCCGCGCGCTGAAACAAGGCTTCGATTTCTGCGAAACAGGTATTGAAATGCGTTTTGTTGAAGGGTGTTTTCCCCTCGGTCACCAGACCATCCAGACGCAACTCAAGGACAGCCTCGCGCACAACGTCCGCGGACATCCGGTTCACGCTGTTCTTCAACTGTTCGACATTGACCACGATTCATCCCTCTGACGCCCGGGCTTGCCTGCTCACTCCCGAAAATCAGGAACGGCAAGGCAGGCACCGCAAATAACTGTATGCGCATACAGTATCCGATCAACACCGAATAAGCCAAGAGGATCAATCGCAAAGTTCGACAGGCGGGACATGCCCCAGCACAAGAACCGCTCAACGCAGAAACGCCACCACCTGATCGGCACTGAACGGCCAGCCCAGTTCAGCGCCGGTATCGACTCGTCGCAACACCGGAATTCGCAGGCTGTAGGCTGCGAACCATGTTTCATCGTCAGCGATATCCACCAGTTCCACCAGCAGGCCGCGCTCGACGAACTCCATCAACATGGCTTCGGCTACTTCACAGAGATGGCATCCAAGGGTGCCGAACAGCTGACATTCGGGAAGCATGAGCGCTCAACCAGAAAATAAAGTGACCATTCTAGGCCTGCCCCGAAAAACCGTCGAGCCATTGAGCCCTCCCTGCCCTGATGCAACCGGCGATAAAGAGACCCGAGTCAGTCCTGGCTCACGGCGCCGATCTTGTGGATCGACAGGTCCGCGCCGTAATACTCCTCTTCCTGGCTCAGGCGCAATCCATGCAGCGCCTTGATCACGCCATACACAGCAAACCCGCCGGCCAATGCCACGGTGATACCCAGCGCGGTGCCGATCATCTGGCTGATCAGGCTGACCCCGCCCAGCCCGCCCAAAGCGGTCTGGCCAAAAATGCCGCAGGCGATGCCGCCCCACACGCCGCACAAGCCATGCAACGGCCACACCCCCAACACATCGTCGATGCGCCATTTGCCTTGGGCCGCGGTAAAGCACCAGACAAACAGCGCCCCCGCGACGGCACCAGTGACCAGCGCCCCCACAGGATGCATCAGGTCGGAACCGGCACAGATTGCCACGAGCCCCGCCAACGGGCCGTTGTGCAGAAAGCCGGGGTCGTTGCGCCCGACAATCAGCGCCGCCACGGTACCGCCAACCATGGCCATCAACGAGTTCACCGCCACCAGTCCGCTGACACCTTGCAGGGTTTGTGCACTCATGACGTTGAAACCGAACCAGCCAACAATCAGGATCCACGAGCCCAGTGCCAGAAACGGGATGCTCGATGGCGCGAACGCGACCAGCCGGCCCTCGCGATAGCGGCCATTACGCGGCCCGAGCAACAGCACCGCCGCCAGTGCCAGCCAACCGCCCATGGCATGCACCACCACGGAGCCTGCGAAATCATGGAAACCGGCGCCAAAACGCTCCAGCAACCAGGCTTGCAAACCCAGGTTCCCGTTCCAGACAATGCCTTCGAAGAACGGATAGATGAACGCGACGATCAACGCGGTTGCACACAGCTGGGGGACAAACCGGGCACGCTCGGCGATCCCTCCGGAAATGATCGCCGGGATCGCCGCGGCAAAGGTCAGCAGGAAGAAAAACTTCACCAGTCCATAACCATGGTCGGCATTGAGCACGGCCGCTGGCTGCATGAACGTCACGCCATAGGAAATCCAATAGCCTATAAAGAAGTAGGCCAGTGTCGAAACGGCGAAGTCGCTGAGGATTTTCGACAACGCATTGACCTGGTTTTTCTGGCGCACGGTTCCGACTTCGAGAAAGGCGAAACCGGCGTGCATGGCCAGAACCATGACCGCGCCGATCAAAATGAACAATGTGTTGGAGCTATGGACCAGGGTGTCCACAGCGCTTTGCAGATTTTCCATGGAATGGGCAGACCTTATGGCAGAAAAAAGCACCAAAGCAGTTCGCGATGACTGCCAACGCACCAAGTTGCAGCTTCAAGGCATCAGCGCACTGATCCCGTTGAACCACTTTGGGGCGCGGACGCCGCCCAGGAAAAACGCGCCCTGGACGTTTACGCGAGTTTTTGATTGTTGGTCCTACGGTTTTACTGAAATCATGCCCGGCAATAGCGCAATGGTGCGGACCGGCGCACCACGACCCAGCAAAAGTTGTACCAGCCATTTGTACTGAACCTTCGCCGAAGGCTCATACTCGAACGCATCAGAAAGCCACTTAAGGAGATCCACCATGGCCCGCCCCCAGGCAAAGACTGCTCAAGAAATCCTGATGAACGACTTTCAGACACTGGTCAGTGACACAGAACGCTTGCTGGAGCACACCGCGACCCTGGCCGGCGATCAGGCCGACGAGTTGCGCGAGCAGATCCACGAGAGCCTCTTGCGTGCCCGTGAAACCCTGAAACTGACCGAAGACTCCCTGCGCGAACACGGCAAGGCTGCTGTCACCGCCACTGAAGACTATGTCCAGGCCAACCCTTGGCAATCTGTCGGGATCGCGGCCGGCGTGGGATTCCTGATCGGCCTGCTGGCAAGTCGGCGCTGATATGTCGATCGGCGAATCCGGCCCGTCCGTGACGGGTACAAGCTCCTCATCGCGGCGCCTGGGTGCTGCCTTTCTGGGGTTGCTGCACAGCCATGTCGAGCTGTTCGGCATCGAATTGCAGGAACAAAAAGCCCGCACCGTCAGCCTGTTGCTGTTTGCCGGCCTGACGCTGGTGTTTGCGTTGCTGCTGCTGGTAGGACTGTCGACGCTGGTGCTTATCCTGTTCTGGGACACCTATCGCCTGGCCGCCATCATCGGGCTCTGTGTGTTCTACTCCCTCGCCGCCATATTCTGTGGAATGCGCTTGAGAGCAGCGATTTTCGATGAGTCCTCGCCCTTCCATGGCACCCTGGAAGAGTTGGCCAATGATCGGGAGCGCCTGCTGCCATGAGCCTGCCTGAATTGCCACAAAACAGCTCGCGCGCGGAAATGCGCAAGGCCCTTATCCGCCTGCGCATGGAAATGCATCGTCAGGAAATCCGCCACGAGTCCGCGCAACTGCTGCAACCCTTGCAACGGGTGCGCGGGATGACGCAAAACCTGCAGGACGGCTTCGGCATCAAGCACGCTCCACTCTGGGGCGTGGCTGCCGTTACCTTGCTGGGCTTTCTGACCGGAAAGGGTGCGAAAAACGGGGATGGTCTCAGCAGCCTGACCCGGCTGGTCCGCCTCGGCACCACACTGGGGCCGCTGATCAAGCTGATCTTGCAGGGTTCTTCGCGCAAAGACTGATCAGTTTTTTCTGGCTGTTTTCTTGCCATGTCGACGGGATGCGCCCCTCTATCGAGGGGTGCAATCCTGTGCGCCTGCCCGGTCAACAGGCACCCTCCAGAAAATGATCTTGCAAGGAGGCCTCGATATCGACGCCGCCGGGTTGTAGTTCCGCTTGCAGGTCATGGCGCGAAACGGGAAGCTAGGCCATCAGACACCTGACGGAGAGACCCGCCTTGGATTGGCACACTCTGCTTACCCGCGAACGCCTCGGAAAACCTCTGCACAGCCCTGAAGAACTCGGCCGCAGCCCTTTTCACAAAGACCACGACCGCATCATTTTCTCGGGGGCTTTCCGCCGCCTCGGGCGCAAGACCCAGGTCCATCCGGTCTCCAGCAATGATCACATCCATACGCGCCTGACCCACTCGCTGGAAGTCAGTTGCGTGGGGCGTTCACTGGGCATGCGCGTCGGCGAAACCATCCGCAGGACCCTGCCCGAATGGTGCGAACCCAGCGACCTGGGCATGGTGGTGCAATCGGCCTGCCTGGCACACGACATCGGCAACCCGCCGTTCGGCCATTCCGGTGAAGACGCGATCCGCCATTGGTTCCAGCAAGCCGCCGGCCGTGGCTGGCTGGATGCAATGAGTGAAGCCGAGCGCAATGACTTCCTGAATTTCGAAGGCAATGCCCAAGGCTTTCGGGTACTCACCCAACTGGAGTATCACCAGTTCGACGGCGGCACCCGTCTGACCTATGCAACGCTGGGCACGTACCTGAAGTATCCATGGACGGCCAGGCACGCCGACTCGCTGGGCTACAAGAAACACAAGTTCGGCTGTTATCAGAGCGAGCTGCCGCTGCTGGAGCAGATCGCCCATAAGCTCGGCCTGCCACAACTGGAGGAGCAACGCTGGGCGCGGCACCCGCTGGTGTACCTGATGGAGGCCGCCGACGACATCTGCTATGCGCTGATCGACCTGGAAGACGGCCTGGAAATGGAGTTGCTCGAATACGCCGAAGTCGAATCCCTGCTGCTGGGCCTGGTGGGCGATGACTTGCCGGAAACCTACCGCCAGCTCGGTCCCGACGATTCGCGCCGACGCAAACTGGCGATCCTGCGCGGCAAAGCCATCGAGCACTTGACCAATGCCGCGGCCCGCGCCTTCGTCGAGCAACAGGATGCGCTGCTGGCCGGTACATTGCCCGGCGATCTGGTGGAACACATGCACGGGCCCGCCAAGCGTTGCGTGCTGAACGCCAAGGACATGGCCCGCAAGAAAATCTTCCAGGACAAGCGCAAGACCCTGCACGAGATCGGCGCCTACACCACGCTGGAAATCCTGCTCAACGCCTTTTGCGGTGCTGCGCTGGAGCAGCACAACGGGCGTACGCCGTCATTCAAGAGCCGCCGTATCCTTGACCTGCTGGGCAACAATGCACCCGATCCTCACGGCCCCTTGCATACTTCGTTTTTGCGCATGATTGATTTCATCGCCGGCATGACCGACAGCTATGCCAGTGACATGGCCCTGGAAATGACCGGCCGCGCCAGCCACTGAGGTGAAACGATTGATCAGCCATTACGGCATTCGTTATGGCTGATCCCCCATTAAACATCCAACAGCACTCAAACTTCGTCGAATCGCCCTACAGCACATGGCGAGCAAACTGATCGCTTGCCCGGTACTCTCGCGAAACAATCGCCCTCCCTTCTGTTCGACAGATGAAGTGCGCCCCATGGCCAAAGACGATCTACGCATCCTCGTGGTGGAAGACCATCCCTTCCAATTGATAGCCACTCAATGCCTGCTGGAAAGTTATGGCTTCACCCGGCTGACGACCACTGACAGCGCCAAAGGCGCCCTGCAGCAACTGCTCGAGGCCGACCAACCGTTCGACATCCTTTTATGTGATCAGTGCCTGCCCGATCTGACGGGACTGGATCTGGTCCGGTTCGCCAGCCAGCGAGGGCTGATCAGGCAAGCGATCATTCTGAGCAGCCTGACGTCGTCTGAACTGGATGAGCTTGAAAAAACAGCCACTGAACACCGGCTGCCATTATTGGGTTACTTGATAAAACCACTGAAACAATCTGAATTTAGAGACTTGTTGACCTCAGCACCACTATAGAAAAAAAACATATAAAAACTGACAAATACGCAGTGAAAAACTTACAAACAACTTCCTTTTAAAGCACACCCGCTCTTGGACTTTTTTCAGCTTTCCTAATAATAAACCTAGTTAATACGTAGTCCTATTCTTTTTAATCTGTAGGATTTTTCCTATATTGCTGCTACAGGTCGGTCCGTTCATGCGTCCCTTCAAGTATCTGAGCTATGGTGCGCGCTTTATTTGAGCTCGCATGGGACTTGATTATGAACTCCGTTTTTATTGTCGACGATCACCCGGTTATCCGCCTTGCCGTTCGAATGCTGCTGGAACATGAAGGTTACAAAGTCGTCGGCGAAACTGACAATGGGGTCGACGCCATGCAGATGGTTCGCGAATGCATGCCGGACCTGGTCATTCTCGACATCAGCATTCCAAAACTGGATGGCCTGGAAGTGCTATCCCGATTCAATGCAATGAGTACCCCTCTTAAAACACTGGTACTGACAGCACAATGCCCGACACTTTTTGGTATTCGTTGCATGCAATCGGGTGCATCGGGCTATGTCTGCAAACAAGAGGACATCAGTGAACTGGTCAGCGCCATAAGAGCGGTATTTGCAGGTTACAACTATTTCCCGAGCGAGGCCTTGAACCCCGTCCGCGGAGATGAAACACGCTGCATCGAACTGGAACTGTTCAAATCGGTAAATGACCGGGAACTGATGGTCTTGCAACTTTTTGCCCAGGGTCGCACAAACAAGGAAATTGCCAAGGGCATGTTTCTGAGCAACAAGACCGTGAGCACCTACAAAAAGCGCCTCATGCAAAAACTCAAAGCCAAATCCCTGGTTGAACTGATCGAGATGGCAAAACGTAACGCACTCGTATGAGAACCTGGATGCCCAGCCGTTTGAAGGTTTATCTGGCTCAACTGACCGCGGGTCTATGCGTGAGCACCTCGTTGTTCGGGGCACCGGGCAATGAAAACTACAGGCTGCTCGGCCGCTCGAATGCCGGGGCGCTGGAGGTTCGGCTGGATGAATCCCAGCGACAATGGATAACACAAAAAAATCAACTGACGCTCGGTACGTCGGCCCCGGACTATCCCCCATTCGACCTGACCACCAGTGGCCGGGACTATGAAGGGTTTACCGCCGATTACGCCGGTCTCCTGGAAAAAGTAACCGGTCTGCCCGTCACGGTTCAGCGTTTCGATTCCCGAGGGGCCGCGATCGCTGCGCTGGAGAACGGCGAAGTCGATCTGCTCGGTACCGCCAATGGATTCGAAGCCGGCAATGCTGACATTGCCCTGTCCATACCCTATGCCGTCGACCAACCCGTACTGGTGACCCGCGAAGGGGAAACCCGATCCCTCACCGATGGCCTGGCCGGATTGCGCCTGAGCATGGTCTATCACTACTTGCCGCTGGCGGAAGTCAAGGCGTTGTACCCGAAGGCGATCCTTACCTCCTATCCGTCCTACCAGAATGCGATCAATGCCGTTGCTTTCGATCAGGCGGACGTGTTTCTCGGTGACACCATTTCAACTCACTACATGATCAACAAGGGGTACCTGAACAATATCCGCATGGCCAACTTCGGCAAACATGAAGCCTTTGGTTTCAGCTTCGCCGTCAACCGGAACAACCCCGAACTGCTTGGCATCATCAACGCGATGATCACGGCCATCCCCTCCAGTGAACGGGAAAACATAGCCAAACGCTGGAGCGCAGGCAGCGACATTCTGCTGACCGATCAAAAGCTGCAGCTCACTGACCGGGAAGAACGCTGGCTGAGCCACCACCCGATTGTGCGCGTTGTCGTCAACGAAGCCTTTGCGCCACTGACATTTTTCGATAGCAATGGCAATTTTCGTGGGGTCACCGCGGATTTGCTTGAGCTGATCAGGCTGCGTACCGGCTTGCGCTTCGATATCCGGAGCAGTCGAAGCGATGACGAGATGATCAAACAGATCAAGGACAACAGGGTAGATGTGATTGCCGCGTTGCTCCCCAGCGCCGAACGTCAAACCCAGCTGAACTTTACCCGCCCTTTTCTGGAAAATTCCTACGTCCTGCTGACCCGCAAAGCCGCCGACAGCCCGACCAACCTCACGCACTTACAGGACAAGCGCCTGGCCATTGCCCGCGGCAATCCGCTCATGGATTACCTGCGCAGAGAGTTTCCCCGGATCAAGTTGATCGAAACCCCGGATACCTTCAGCGCCGTTGAGTTACTCGCCGAAGGCCAGGCAGAGGGCGCGGTGAACTCACTGGTCATTGCCAATTACTTCATTTCCTCGCGGCTGTTCGAGCACTCATTGCAAATCAGCACCACCATCGGCACCAAGCAGGCGGCGTTTTCCCTTGCTACCGCTCGGGATGCCAAAGAGCTGAACGCCATTCTCGACAAGGCCTTGCTGAGCATCTCGCCGGAAGAACTGGGCATCATCAACAGTCGCTGGCGCGGCTATTCGGCGTCCTCGCAAAGCACCTGGCGCAACTATCAAAGACTGTTCTACCAAATTGTCATCGGTGCAGGCGTGTTATTGCTGATTTCCGTTGCGTGGAACGACTACATGCGACGCCAGATCAAGCAACGCAAGGCTGCCGAGCGTGCGTTGAACGATCAGTTCGAGTTCATGCGATCGCTGGTCAATGGCACGCCCCATCCGATCTACGTGCGTGATCGCCAGGGGCTGCTGCAAAGTTGCAACGACAGTTACCTGCAAGCGTTCTGCGCCCGGCGTGAAGATGTCATCGGCAAAAGCGTCATGCAGGGATCGATGAGCAATGTGTTCGAAGCCCGGGAGTACCAGGCCGACTACCAGCGCGTGGTGGCCGAGGGCAGACCGTTGATCGTCGATCGCGAGCTGCACATTGGTGGCCGGCGGCTGACGATCTATCACTGGATTCTTCCCTATCGGGATTCCAGCGCAAAAGTGCAAGGCATTATCGGTGGCTGGATCGACATCAGCGAACGGCGGCAACTGCTTGATGATCTGCGTTGCGCGAAAGAACGCGCCGATAACGCCAACCGGGCCAAAAGCACGTTTCTGGCCACGATGAGCCATGAGATCCGCACACCGATGAATGCAATCATCGGCATGCTTGAACTGACACTCAAGCGTCTTGATCATCAGCACCCGGAGCGTGCGGCCATCGATGTCGCCTACAACTCGGCGAAAGGGTTGCTGGAATTGATCGGCGACATTCTGGACATCGCCAGAATCGAATCAGGACGTTTGAGCCTGAGTCCGGAGCGGGTTAATCCGGGTGAGCTTGTAACCTCGGTCGTGCGGATTTTCGAAGGCCTGGCCCGACAGAAGGAGCTCGAACTGGTACTGGAGTTTTCATCGGCAAAACCGACCTTCGATGTGTTGCTGGACCCATTGCGCTTCAAACAGGTGCTGTCCAACCTGATCAGCAATGCCATCAAGTTTACCGAACAAGGCCAGGTCCGGGTCGTTGTCGACCTGCACCCGGCAACGCAACCTGGGCGTGTGCGGATGCGGGTGCAGGTTCACGACAGTGGTATCGGGATCAGCGAACAGGACCAACAACGCTTGTTCGAACCCTTCGCTCAGGCCGACCACGCCATGCAATCGGCCAGGGGAGGCGCAGGGCTGGGACTGGTGATCAGCCGCAATCTCTGCGAGATGATGGGCGGCAGCCTGCAATTGCACAGCGAGCCGGGCATCGGCACCCAAGTGGAGGTGTTGTTGCAGCTGGAAGCGTTGCCACTTCAACAGTTGGCCCAGGTTGTCGAAACCCAGGTCGTCGTTGCCACAACCCCATTGAATGTTCTGGTCGTCGACGATCACTCGGCCAATCGATTGCTCACGTGCCAGCAACTGGAGTTTCTTGGGCATCGATTTGCCGTCGCGGCCGATGGACAGGAAGGATTGGAGGCATGGAAAGACCAGCCTTTTGATCTGGTGATCGCCGATTGCAACATGCCGATCATGAACGGTTATGAGCTGGCCCGTGCCATTCGCCAGCATGAGCGACAACTCCATCGCCCTCCCTGCACCGTTCTTGGCTTTACCGCCAATGCTCAACCGGAAGAAATACAACGCTGTAAACAGGCCGGAATGAACGACTGCCTGTTCAAACCCCTCAGCCTCGGAGCCTTGAGTCAATGGATACAAGGCATTGAACCGACCCAGGCAGCCCCGGCATTCAGCCTCCACGGGTTGAAACTGCTGACAGGGGGCAACCCGGTGTTGAACCGACGATTGCTGAACGAACTGGTGAGCAGCAACCGCCAGGATCTGCCAACGCTTTTGTCGCTATCCAGCTCCGGGGATACCCAGGCGCTGCGGGACATCGCCCACAAAATCAAAGGCGCAGCCCGGATAGTACAGGCCTCCCCCCTGATCGACTGCTGCGAGGCACTCGAAGCCGCCTGCCATGAAGATTTCGATCGCGAAAAAGTGGCCGGATGCTGCAAATCCATGCAACGCGCCATGCTTGAGCTGGAGGACGCGTTGCTACATCAGATCGAGCAATATGACGAAGGCAAAATGCCAGAGCCTTAACTATGCTTGGTCCCTCGGCAGTGTGTTGACCATGTTGGAGAAACCCGCTATGCCTGACCCACTGCGCACGGATCCACGCCGGTTTCCGCTGCATGTCCATATCAGCGTGATGTTCACCTTTTTATTGTTGCTGACCGGGGCGGTACTGGGGCTTTTCAACTACGGGCAAACCACACAGATCATCTTGTCCAGCAGCGAAAAACTCTTCAACCGCATTGAGCAGGATGTCCGGCTGGACCTGCACGCGACCTATGACCCCATTCGCCATCTGTTGAGCCTGCTGGCACTCAATCCGGCGGGCCGTTCCCCTGATCTGGACCAACGCCTGGCACTGCTCGAACCGTTCAGCCAGTCACTCGAAGACAACCCCAACCTGGCTTCGCTGTACCTGGGCTACGACAATGGTGACTTTTTCATGGTCCGCCCGCTGCGTACCCCTGAGGTCAAAACCCTGGTCAAGGCCCCGGACACGGCGGTTTACCAGGTCTGGAGCATCGAGCATGACAGCAACGGCCAGGCCCACTCCCAGTCGTTGTTTTTTGATCGGAACCTGGCGCTTGTCAGCCGTCAGGACAAACTGAACGACACGTACGATCCACGCAATCGTGCCTGGTATACCAGCGCCCGCGGCGAGAATGACCAGGTCACCACCGAACCCTATATCTTCTTTTCCACCCACGACATCGGCACGACACTGGCACGACGCAGCGGCGACAAGGCAATCCTGGCCGCTGACCTGACCCTGGCCGAACTCAGCGCGACCCTGGCCAAGCACGTCGTGACCCCCAATACCGAAATCGTGCTGTTCGATGCCGAAGGCAATGCCATTGCCTATCCCGACAGCCGCAGGCTGATCATCGATGATCAGACTTCCCGCCTGATCAAGGCGGCGGACCTGAGCCCCACCCTGGGTGCGTTGCTCAACGGTTCCCCTCAGGGCAATCGCCTGAACGCCAACGGCCGGCAGTGGATCGTGGCCCGTAGCAGCATGCAGGAAGGCGGCCCCCAAGGCCTGCAACTGGCGCTGCTGGTACCGGAAGACGAGTTGCTCGTCGACGCGTACCGGATGCGCTGGCAAGGTGCGATCATTACCCTGGCAACCTTGCTGTTGTGCGTGCCGCTGGGTTGGCTGACGTCAAGAATCCTGGTCAAACCCTTGCGCGCCCTGGTGCAGGAGGCCGATGCGATTCGCAGTTTCGATTTCAATTTTCCGCTTTCCCGTCGCTCGCCGGTGCTCGAAGTCGACCAGTTGAGTGTGTCGATGGCACGGATGAAAGACACCCTGGCGAGCTTCTTCCAGATCACAGACAGCCTCAGCGCCGAAACCCGTTTCGCCCCGCTGCTGGAACGGGTGTTGTTTGAAACCGTGAAAATCGGTCAAGCCCAGGCCGGCCTCATCTATTTGCGTGAAGGTGATGGCGAGCACATGGAACCCCACGGACTGGTCATCAATAACACCACCGAAAACCTGCAAGCCTTCGACATCCGCGGACACTCGCTCAAGAATCCGCAAAGCCCCCCATGGCTGCACCAATTGGCCAACGTCGACACTGTCGTCAGCAACCTGGGTTTCGAGCAGGCGGGTGATCTGCAGAAAATACTGCTCGCCCTGGAAAGTCCTCGGGTCCATCTGATCGGGATCCGCCTGCACAATCGCCACAACGAAACCGTGGGTCTGCTGGTATTGCTGTTGGCCGACAGCGGCGAGCAGAGCGATCTGGACAACCTGCGGCCGGACCGCATTGCGTTTCTCCAGGCGGTGTCCGGCGCGGCTGCCGTGTGCATCGAGAGCCAGCGCCTGCAGGCCCGGCAAAAACAGCTGCTGGACGCCTTCATTCAACTGCTGGCCGGCGCCATCGACGCCAAAAGCCCCTACACCGGCGGCCATTGCCAGCGCGTACCGGAACTGACCCTGATGCTTGCCCGGGCGGCGGCAGACAGCCAGGAGCCCGCCTTCAGCGCCTATCAGCCGACCGAAGATGAATGGGAGGCACTGCACATCGCCGCTTGGCTGCACGATTGCGGCAAGGTCACCACGCCGGAATACGTCGTCGACAAAGCCACGAAACTGGAAACCCTGACCGATCGCATCCACGAAATTCGTACCCGATTCGAGGTACTAAAGCGCGATGCCTGGATCAGCTACTGGCAGGCCATCGCCCTGGGCGGCGACGAGCAAGCGCTGGCGGAACTGCGCAATGCCAGCCTGGCAGGGCTGGATGATGATTTCGCCTTCGTGGCCCGTTGCAATCTCGGCGGCGAAGCCATGGCCGACGCTGACCTGCAACGCCTGCGCAGTCTGGCTGAACGCACCTGGACCCGGACCCTGGATGACCGGCTGGGCGTGTCCTGGGAAGAAAACCGGCGTCAGGCCCGAACGCCCACCCCCACCCTGCCAGTCAGCGAACCCTTACTGGCGGACAAACCCGAACACCTGTTCGAGCGCAGCGAAAACGAAGTGATACCACAAGACAATCCCCTGGGCTTCAAACTCGACGTTCCGCCCCACAAATACAACCGGGGCGAACTGTACAACCTGAGCATTGTCCGGGGCACCCTGACGAGCGAGGAGCGTTATGTCATCAATAACCACATCGTTCAGACGATTCTGATGCTCAACCATCTGCCGTTCCCCGAGCACTTGCGCAGCGTCGCGGAAATAGCCGGCGGGCACCACGAAAAAATGGACGGCAGTGGTTATCCGAAACGCTTGAAGCGAGAGGAAATGAGCCTGCCGGCGCGGATGATGGCGATTGCCGATATCTTCGAAGCCTTGACGGCCGCCGACCGCCCCTACAAAAAAGCCAAGACCTTGAGCGAGGCGCTGGGCATCATGGCGATCATGTGCCGTGATGCCCACATCGACCCGGAGCTATTCGGGCTGTTCATCAAGACACAGATCTATCTGCAGTACGCCAGGCGCTTCCTCGACCCCGGGCAGGTCGATGCGGTGGACGCCTCGGGTCTACTGGCCAAGGCCGGCCTGGCGTCTTGATCAGCAGTCGGTCAGGCGCAGGAAAATCGCTGCCAGCTGTTCGATTCCGGCCTGGTCCCGCGCGGTGAAACGCGCGAGTTTCGGACTGTCGAGGTCGAGCACACCGATCAATCGGCCGTCCTTGACCAGCGGCACCACCAGTTCGCTGTTCGAGGCGCTGTCGCAGGCAATGTGACCGGGGAACGCATGCACATCTTCGACTCGTTGAGTCTGCAAGGTAGCTGCCGCCGCCCCGCAAACGCCACGGCCGAACGGAATCCGTACACAAGCGATCTGCCCCTGAAACGGGCCCAACACCAGTTCTTCATGACGGTTGAGGTAGAAACCGGCCCAATTCAAATCATCGAGCTGGTTGAAAAGAAACGCCGAGAACTGTGCGGCATTGGCGATGAAATCCCGCTCGTCAGCCAACAAGGACTCAAGCTGTGCGTGCAACATGCCGTAGCCTTCGAGGCCCTTGCCGCTCTTCTGCAAATCGATCATGCCTTGTGCTCCAACAGTTTCAGCCCGACCCAATAACGGGCAAATTGATAGGCGCAACGCCCATTGCGATTACCTCGGCCGGTGGCCCAGCGTACCGCCAGGATGTCCAGCTCCTCGGTGCGCTGCCAGGCCAGTCCGGCCTTGCCGGCCAACTGGCCGATCCAGTGTTCGACGACGTCGAGGAAGTGTTCCTGGGTAAACGGATAGAACGACAGCCACAGGCCGAAGCGATCCGACAGCGCGATCTTGTCTTCCACCGCCTCGCTCGGATGCAGTTCGCCGTCGACCCGCTTCCAGTTTTCGTTGTCACTTTCCTTTTCCGGCACCAGGTGTCGACGGTTGGAGGTGGCGTACAGCAAAACGTTGTCCGGCGCCTGTTCCAGCGAGCCATCAAGGACGCTCTTGAGCACTCGGTAATCACCCTCGCCCGACTCGAACGAAAGGTCATCGCAAAACAGCACGAAACGCTGGGGCAGTTTGCCGATCTGCTCGACCACCCGCGGCAGGTCTGCCAGGTGATCACGTTCAATCTCGATCAAGCGCAAACCGGCTTGAGCGTGCTCAGCCAGCAAGGCGCGCACCAGCGACGACTTGCCGGTACCGCGCGACCCCCAGAGCAAGGCATGGTTGGCCGGCATGCCGTCGAGGAACTGTTGGGTATTGCGTCCAAGCTGCCCGACTTGCCGGTCGACGCCGATCAGGTCCGACAAACGCATGTCGAGGCTGACCTCCAGCGGCATCAGAAAACCGCCGCGTGACTCACGCTGCCAGCGCGCGGCCAGGCATTGCGTCCAGTCGATGGCTGGCCGGGGGGCCGGCAGCAACGGCTCGATACGGGCCAGAACGGCATCGGCGCGTTCAAGAAAAGCATTCAATCGGGAATCCACGACTTCTCCTCGGGCTCGTTCACAGTAATGATGGTGATACAGCGACGAAACACAGCGTCACACAAGCGGCGGCCCCAGCAGTACAGGCCTCGCGAGAACATCAGCAGGCAGGCATGATCGACTATGCTTGAGCAGCGAAAGGAAACGGAAGTGGTTCACCCCCCCATGGACATCAAATTCACCAACCGGCTGTCATTCAAGCAAGCCCGGCTTACCGTGCTGGTCGGTTTCATTCTGGGCACGCTGCTCAGCCTGCTGCAAATA
The DNA here is from genome assembly GCF_000282455.1 of Pseudomonas sp. GM74. Classification (GTDB taxonomy): domain Bacteria; phylum Pseudomonadota; class Gammaproteobacteria; order Pseudomonadales; family Pseudomonadaceae; genus Aquipseudomonas. Next base: position 123,586 of record NZ_AKJG01000047.1, on the reverse strand, counting down.
GGCATCGATTATGCCAGTGAAGACGCCTCCATCAATCGTGAAATCCTTTCATTGCTGGAAATCAGCCACAACCCGGCCTCGCGAATCGCCTACAACATCGACGCCGAACTCGCCAAGGAACTGACCTTGGGTTTGCTGCGATCGCCGGCGATCACTAGCGCGAAACTGATCGATAACAACGGCACCGTGCTGGCCAACGTCAAGCGACCCGGTGTGGAAAACGGTTACCGGATGCTCAGTGACTTCCTGTTCGGCGCCAGCCGACAGTTCGAAGACCGGCTTTACCTGGATCATCTACCCAGCGAATCCCTGGGTACGCTGCGGCTGAACGTCGACACTTACGCCTTCGGTGACCGGTTCCTGCGCCGGGCCGAAGTGACCCTGCTCAATGGATTCGCCCGCAGCCTGCTGCTGTCCGGCATCCTGCTGGCACTGTTCTATGTGATGCTGACCAAACCCCTGGTGCGGGTCATCCGTGAACTCAGCGGTCGCGACCCGAGCAGCACCGAGCCGACTTCACTGGTGTGTCCCTCCGGACACGCCAATGATGAGATCGGTGTGCTGGTCAAGGCTGCCAACCAGCAATTCAAGAACATCGCCACCGAAATCCAGCAGCGGCGCAACGCGGAAAACCGCCTGACCGAATATCTCGGCCAACTGGAAAACATCGTTTCGGCCCGCACGGCCGAACTCAAGGCGATCAACGACCGGCTGAGCCAATCCAACGAGGAACTGGAAGTCGCGCGCCGCACAGCACTGGACATGGCCGAAGCCCGCTCGGTGTTCCTGGCCAACATGAGCCATGAAATCCGCACGCCCCTCAATGGCTTGCTCGGGATGATCGCTCTGTCCCTCGACGGACCGCTCAATGCCGAACAACAGCAGCAACTGTCGATCGCCCATGACTCGGGCAAAGTGCTGGTGGAATTGCTCAACGATATTCTCGATTTGTCGAAGTTCGATGCCGGTCAACTCGAACTTGAACACATCCCCTTCGACCTGGGCTCGCTGATCGAAGACACCGCCAACCTGTTGTCGCAGAACGCCGCCCCCAGCGTCGAACTGACCTGCCTGATCGATCCGTATTTCCCGGCACTGGTGCTCGGCGATCCGACCCGGGTGCGGCAGATCGTCAGTAACCTGCTGTCCAACGCCCTCAAGTTCACCCGTTTCGGGCGGGTCGACGTGCGCCTGTCGACGTTCGGCGACGGCGTCAGGATCGAAGTGTGCGACACCGGCATCGGCATTCCTCAGGATGCCCAGGTCAAGATCCTCCAGCCTTTCACCCAGGCCGGCGCCGGTATTACCCGCCAATTTGGCGGCACCGGGCTGGGCCTGGCCCTGACCTACAACCTTTGCGAAGCCATGCAGGGGCGCCTGACCATCAGCTCCGAGGCGGGGTTTGGCAGCCAGTTCTGCGCGGACTTGCCATTGCCCAGTCATACCCGTTCAATGCCTGCTGTTTCGCTCAAGGGCAAAGTCATTGCCATCACGGCCGCCAGCAGCGGGCTGGGGGAACTGTTGAACAGCCAGTTGCCTGTCTGGGGGCTGGACTATGAACGGCGTTCCATGGATGACCCACTGCTTGGCCTGACCGCCGACGTGCTCATCACCGACTGCCCAGAATGCCTGTTCAATTTGCGCCCCACCCTCAGCGCGCCGATCCTGCTGATTACCGCGTATGGCAACTTCATGCCCGGCGAAGAGGTCAACGCCCTCGCCCCCCTGCAACAACAGGCCCGCCCCTTGGCCCGCAATATGCTGCTTCAGACGTTGCGGCGGATCCTGCAACCGCAAACCCACCCGGTCAACGAGACCCGGCTCGACACGCAATGCCCGCAACGCCGAGGGCGCGTGCTGTTGGTGGAAGATAATCCGGTCAACCAGTTGGTGGCCAAGGGCATGCTCGGCAAACTCGGCTGCGAGGTCACCACCGCGGCTCATGGTGGCGAGGCCCTGGACCAGCTCGAGCAACGGGAATTCGACCTGGTGCTGATGGACTGCAACATGCCGGTGATGGACGGCTATGAAGCCAGCCGGCAAATCCGCCGCAGCGGACGCTGGCCTCAACTGCCCATCGTCGCCCTGACGGCCAACGCCATGTCGGAGGAACGCGAACGCTGTCGTGCCGCGGGCATGAGCGACTATCTGGCCAAACCCTTCCGGCGCGAAGAACTGGCCGCCCTGCTGGATTTGTGGATCCCCGCTACGACAGTGCCTTGATCTGCCCCAACAGGTGATCGAGGCCATCGCGCAAGTCGTTGAGACGATTCAGATCGACCCCGCTGTCGCACAACAGGCGCGCCTTGAGTGGCCCGACCTGATCGCGCAAGGCCGTGCCGGCTGGCGACAGGCTCATGTGCACTTCACGCTCATCGCGCGCCGAACGCTGACGCTGCACCAGTTGCAGTTGTTCCAGGCGCTTGAGCAAGGGTGTCAGCGTGCCGGAATCCAGGGCCAGACGTTCGCCCAGCGCCTTGACGGTCGGCTGCTCCGGGGCCGCTTCCTGCCACTCCCACAGCACCAGCATCGCCAGGTACTGAGGGTAAGTCAGGCCCAACTGGTCGAGCATTGGCTTGTAGGCGCGAATCACCGCCCGGGAAGCCGCGTACAGCTTGAAACACAGCTGGCTGTCGAGCTTCAGCGAATCGATTGACAAGGTGTTCATTTGAGCAGGGCTTCGATCTCGCGGGTCAGGTCCTGCGGCTTGGTCGCCGGAGCGAAGCGCTTGACCAGTTGCCCGTCCTTGCCAATCAGGAACTTGGTGAAGTTCCACTTGATGCCCTGGGAACCCAGCACACCCGGTGCGCGTTTTTTCAGTTGCACGAACAGCGGATGGGCGTCGGCACCATTGACCTCGATCTTTTTGAACAGCGGGAAGCTGACTCCGAAGTTCAGCTCGCAGAACTCGGAGATCGCCCCTTCGTTACCCGGCTCTTGCTTGCCGAACTGGTTGCAGGGAAAGCCGAGCACCACCAGGCCCTGGTCCTTATAGGTCTGCCACAGCTCTTCCAGGCCCTTGTACTGCGGAGTGAAACCGCACTTGCTGGCCGTGTTGACCACCAGCACGGCCTTGCCGGCGAAATCCGCCAGGGTCTTTTGTTCACCCTTGATCGTGGTGCAAGGGATGCTCAGCAGGTTGTCGCTCATATTTGAGTTTCCGAGTGAATGGAAGTACAAACAAAATAGCGAGCAATTGAATTGTGTACAATTTAAATATCGGGAAAGCGATCATCGGATCGCTTCGGGGACTTACTCGCGGGGTACCAGGTCCAGGCACACCGAATTGATGCAATAGCGCAGGCCCGTCGGGGGCGGGCCGTCGGGGAACACGTGGCCAAGATGCGCATCGCATTTGGCGCAGACCACTTCGGTGCGGATCATGCCATGACTGACATCGCGGATTTCGGTCATGGCGCTGTCGCCGATCGGCGCGTAGAAACTCGGCCAGCCGCAGCCGGAATCGAACTTGGTCGTGGAGTCGAACAGTGGCTCGCTACAGCAGATGCAGTGGTAGATACCGTCGGTCTTGGTGGCGTTGTATTTGCCGGAAAACGGACGTTCGGTGCCTTTGAGGCGGCACACGTTGTACTGCTCCGGGTCGAGCATCGCCTTCCATTCTTCCAGGGTTTTTTCCAACTTTTCCATCATCACACCTCAGCGGCTGAAAAAGCCCGATCTGTACCTTTTCCACGGATCGGGCGGCACGTATGATTGCGCCTCGTCAAACGCCAGTCTGGCAGCCAGACCACGCGCATTCAAACGGAAATATGGGTGCTGCATCTCAAGGCGTCAGGCCTGTGTGAATACGCAGGATTCCCAGCACGGTTGCCCAAACGCCGTCTGGATCGTTCATTTTCGGGAACACATCGCCATGCAGGTCAGCAAATCGAACAAGCTCGCCAACGTCTGCTACGACATTCGCGGCCCGGTGCTCAAGCACGCCAAGCGCCTGGAAGAGGAAGGCCATCGCATCCTCAAGCTGAACATCGGCAACCCGGCGCCCTTTGGTTTCGAAGCACCGGATGAAATCCTCCAGGACGTGATCCGCAACCTGCCGACCGCCCAGGGCTACAGCGATTCCAAGGGCCTGTTCAGTGCGCGCAAGGCCGTCATGCAGTACTACCAGCAAAAGCAGGTGGAAGGCGTCGGCATTGAAGACATCTACCTGGGCAATGGCGTTTCCGAACTGATCGTGATGTCGATGCAGGCCCTGCTCAACAATGGCGACGAAGTACTGGTGCCAGCACCGGACTATCCGTTGTGGACCGCAGCCGTGAGCCTGTCCGGCGGCAATCCGGTGCATTACCTGTGCGACGAGCAAGCCAACTGGTGGCCGGACCTGGCCGACATCAAGGCCAAGATCACCCCGAACACCAAGGCCCTGGTGATCATCAACCCGAACAACCCGACCGGTGCGGTGTATTCGAAGGAAGTGCTGCTGGGCATGCTGGAACTGGCCCGCCAGCACAATCTGGTGGTGTTCTCCGACGAGATCTACGACAAGATCCTCTACGACGATGCCGTACACATCTGCACCGCCTCCCTGGCGCCGGACCTGCTGTGCCTGACCTTCAACGGTCTGTCCAAGTCCTATCGCGTGGCCGGTTTCCGTTCCGGCTGGATCGCCATTTCCGGCCCGAAACACCACGCCCAGAGCTACATCGAAGGCATCGACATGCTGGCGAACATGCGCCTGTGCGCCAACGTGCCGAGCCAGCACGCGATCCAGACCGCCCTGGGTGGTTATCAGAGCATCAATGACCTGGTTCTGCCCCAGGGCCGACTGTTGGAACAACGCAATCGCACCTGGGAGTTGCTCAACGACATTCCGGGCGTAAGCTGCGTCAAGCCGATGGGCGCGCTGTATGCATTCCCACGGATCGATCCCAAGGTCTGCCCGATCCACAACGACGAAAAGTTCGTCCTCGACCTGCTGCTCTCCGAGAAACTGCTGGTGGTTCAAGGCACCGCGTTCAACTGGCCATGGCCAGACCACTTCCGCGTCGTGACCCTGCCCCGTGTCGATGACCTGGAAATGGCCATCGGACGCATCGGTGGCTTCCTCAAGTCCTACCGCCAGTAAGCGATCTGTCACCGTGCGACCTTCCCGCAGGTCGCACGGTCATTCATCCGGCAACATTTGTTTGCATTGCGCCACTGGCAGTCGCTTTGTCGCTGCCGGTCAGTGCCTTGCCTGCTCGCGCCTAACAAAGGCGGGGCCTCCGACACGAATTGACTGACAAACACTTCCCGCATACTTGTCGGAAATGCCCTGCAAGCAGCTAGACTGTTGCCGTAGGACACAGTTTGAAATAGTCACCCGGTTGAATACCCCGGTGCCGCACCTTATATACCCCGCAGTACGCTACATCTTTAGCATGAGGAGATACCTACAACCATGATGCGCATCCTGCTGTTCTTGGCCACTAACCTGGCGGTCGTGCTGATTGCCAGCATCACCCTGAGCCTTTTCGGCTTCAACGGGTTCATGGCGGCCAATGGGGTTGATCTCAACCTCAATCAGCTGCTGATCTTCTGTGCGGTCTTTGGTTTCGCCGGTTCCCTGTTCTCGCTGTTCATCTCCAAGTGGATGGCGAAGATGAGCACCAGCACCCAGATCATCACCCAGCCACGCACCCGTCACGAGCAATGGCTGCTGCAAACCGTCGAGCAACTGTCCCGCGAAGCCGGGATCAAGATGCCCGAAGTCGGTATCTTTCCGGCCTACGAGGCGAACGCCTTCGCCACCGGCTGGAACAAGAACGACGCATTGGTCGCGGTCAGCCAGGGCTTGCTCGAGCGCTTCTCGCCGGATGAAGTGAAAGCCGTCCTGGCCCACGAAATCGGCCACGTAGCCAATGGCGACATGGTTACCCTGGCGTTGATCCAGGGCGTGGTGAACACCTTCGTGATGTTCTTCGCACGGATCATCGGCAATTTCGTCGACAAGGTGATCTTCAAGAACGAAGAAGGCCAGGGCATTGCCTACTACGTGGCAACCATCTTCGCCGAACTGGTTCTGGGCATCCTCGCCAGCGCCATCGTCATGTGGTTCTCGCGCAAGCGCGAATTCCGTGCCGACGAAGCCGGTGCAAACCTGGCCGGCACCGCCGCGATGATCGGCGCCCTGCAACGCCTGCGGGCGGAACAAGGTCTGCCGGTGCACATGCCCGACACCCTGAACGCCTTCGGCATCAACGGTGGCATCAAGCAAGGGTTCGCTCGCATGTTCATGAGCCACCCGCCGCTGGAAGAGCGTATCGACGCTCTGGCTCGTCGTCGGGGCTGATACACGCCACAGCAAAGCAAAAGGCCCGCAGCGATGCGGGCCTTTTTTTGTCTGTTCAAAAGCTTCAGTGCTTTTCAGGGCCCCTTCGCGGGCAAGCCCGCTCCCACAGGATCTATGAACGCCACAGATCATTGTGGGAGCGGGCTTGCCCGCGAAGAGGCCTGGACTAACAAGTAATTACTGACTGGAAACCCGATACACCCGCTCCTCAAGCCGCGTGACCCCTGCCTCCAGAAACTTCCCGCTCTCGCTCAACACGTCCTGATCTTCCAGGATCTTCAGCGCCCATGAGTCCCCGAACAACCGCCGCACCTCATCATCGAGCACAGCAAACGGCGGACCGGGCATTTGCTCCTGGTCATAGTCCAGGGTAATCAGCAGGCCAAGGGACTCCCTCGGCAGAATCCGCTTCAAATGGGCGGCATAGCGCTCTCGCATTTCCGCCGGCAACGCGATCAACGCCGCGCGATCATAAAGCGCGGAGCAATCGGCAACATCGCCGGCCGTCAGCTCGAAGAAATCGCCGCACCAAAGCTCAATGGAACCTGCCCGATAGACCTTGAAAGGTCCCTGCTCGCTGACGGCCGGATCAAAGCCATGTTCGCTGAAAAACTCCTCGACGGCTTTTTCCGACAGTTCGACTCCCAGGACCTCATGGCCTTGATGGGCGAGCCAGAGCAAATCCAGGCTTTTTCCACATAGCGGCACCAACACGCGTGCGCCTTCTTCAAGGCTTAACGCTGGCCAGAACCGCTTCAGATGAGGGTTCACCTGCGGCAGGTGAAAGCCGATCTGGTTCGCCGCCCACTTTTTGTGCCAAAACTCAGGCTGCATAAATAACCCCGAAAATTCGATCAAAACACTCTAAAACTTATATTAGATTTAGATTAATGATCTGACTGAAGATGTTGCATCTTAACTCTCAGGAGCTCATTCATGTTCCCCAGCCTGTACATATCCCACGGCTCCCCCATGCTCGCCCTGGAACCCGGTGCCAGCGGGCCGGCACTCGCCCGCCTGGCCGCCGAGATACCCAAGCCCAAAGCCATCGTGATTGTTTCCGCACACTGGGAAAGCAATGAGCTGCTGGTCAGCGGCAGTCCACAACCGGAAACCTGGCATGACTTCGGCGGCTTCCCCAAGGCCCTTTTCGAGGTCGAATACCCGGCACCCGGCGATCCACGACTCGCCACAGAGGTTGCCGAGTTATTGAAAACCGCGGGCTTGCCTGCGCGTATCGACAGCAATCGGCCTTTCGACCATGGCGTCTGGGTGCCGTTATCGCTGATGTACCCCCAGGCAGATATCCCGATTGTCCAGGTTTCGCTGCCCACCCGTGGCGGCCCCGCCTTGCAGACCCGCGTTGGCCACGCGCTGGCCAGCCTGCGTGAGCATGGCGTGCTGCTGATCGGCTCCGGCAGCATCACTCACAACCTGCGGGAACTGGACTGGCATGCCGGCCCCGAGAGCGTTGAGCCCTGGGCCCTGGCATTTCGGGACTGGATGATCGAGAAACTCGCAGCGAACGACGAGGCCGCGCTGCACGACTATCGCGCACAAGCACCGAATGCCGTACGTAACCATCCCAGCGACGAACACTTGTTGCCGCTGTACTTTGCCCGCGCTGCCGGTGGGCAGTTCGGGGTTGCCCACCAGGGATTCACCATGGGCGCACTGGGGATGGACATCTATCGATTCGGCTGACAGCCAGACCGCGTCACGGCCTTCGCGAGCAAGCCCGCTCCCACATTTGATCGCATTCTTTCTGAAGTAAAGCGGTCGTCTGTGGGAGCGGGCTTGCTCGCGAAGGGCGGCGACACAAATCCATGGCCGACCACAAATCAGCAGGCATAAAAAATCCCCGAACCAGTCGGGGATTTTTCATGTTCGATCAATCAGCCCGAGAGCGGATCAATCTTCGCGGTAGCGACGCAGCTTCAACTGCTTACCGGCAACGCGAGTGTCCTTCAGCTTGGTCAGCAACTTCTCAAGACCATCTTCCGGCAGCTCGACGAGGCTGAAGCTGTCACGCACCTGGATGCGACCGATCGCTTCACGCGCCAGACCACCTTCGTTGAGGATGGCGCCCAGCAGGTTCTTGGCGGCGATACCATCACGCGCGCCCAGCGCGGTACGGCAACGTGCACGGCCTTCGCCCAGTGGCATCGGAGCACGACGCTCGCGGTCGCCACGCTCAGGACGATCACCGGAACGCTCTGGACGATCGCCACGCGGTGCATTGTTCGGCACCAGTGGACGTTCTTTCTCGATAGCGGCCAGGTTCAGCGCTTGACCGTTGGTTGCCTTGCGCAGCAGGGCTGCGGCCAGGGCACGCGGGCTGCAACCGATGTCGGCGGTCAGGCGATCGAGCAGATCACCGTGAGTCGATTCGGCCTCGGCCACCAGCGGCGACAGGCTGTTGGTCAGTTTCTTGATGCGCGCATCCAGAACGGCTTGAGCGTCCGGCAGGCGAACTTCAGCAACCTTTTGACCGGTTACACGCTCGATCACTTGCAGCATGCGGCGCTCACGCGGAGTCACCAGCAGCAACGCACGGCCTTCGCGACCGGCACGGCCGGTACGGCCGATACGGTGAACGTAGGACTCTGGATCGTACGGCATGTCGACGTTGAACACGTGAGTGATGCGCGGAACGTCCAGGCCACGAGCGGCAACGTCGGTCGCCACAACGATGTCCAGGCGGCCATCCTTGAGGGAGTCGATCACGCGCTCACGCTGGTTCTGGGCGATGTCACCGTTCAGCGCAGCGGCTTTGTAGCCTTTGGCTTCCAGGGCACTGGCCAGATCCAGGGTCGCTTGCTTGGTGCGCACGAACATGATCAGGGCGTCGAAATCTTCCACTTCCAGCAAGCTGAGAACGGCCGAAGTCTTCTGGTCAGCGTGAACCAGCAGGTGAGCCTGCTCGATCGCGGTAACGGTCTGGGTCTTGCTCTGAATCTTGACGTGCTTCGGATCGCGCAGGTGGCGTTCGGCGATGGCACGGATCGATTGAGGCAAGGTTGCCGAGAACAGTACGGTCTGACGGGTTTCCGGCATGGCCTTGAAGATGACTTCCAGGTCGTCCATGAAGCCCAGCTTGAGCATTTCGTCGGCTTCGTCGAGAACTAGGTGGTTCACGGTCGCCAGTACTTTTTCGTCGCGACGCAGGTGGTCGCACAGACGGCCCGGAGTGGCGACAACGATTTGTGCGCCATTACGGATTGCTTTCAATTGTGGGCCCATCGGCGCGCCGCCGTAGACAGCCACAACAGTTACGCCCGGCATTTGCTTGGCGTAGGTTTCGAAAGCGGTTGCAACTTGTAGCGCCAACTCACGAGTTGGGGCCAGGATCAGAGCTTGCGGCTCGCGCTTGGACGGATCAATGCGGTGCAGAATTGGCAGGGCAAAGGCAGCGGTTTTACCGGTACCGGTTTGCGCCTGACCAATCATATCGTGACCGGCGAGAATGATCGGGATCGACTGCTGCTGAATGGCCGAAGGCTCTTCATAGCCGGTAGCGACTACTGCAGCGACAATATTTGGATGAAGTTCAAGAGCGGCGAAGCCGCCGATTTCCTGGGTCATGGGTCTGCCTCTAAGTGCATCCGCAAAGACCCATGCTCCAAAGCTGCACATGCCGTGTTGAGACTCAAGAGTCGCCCTGGCAGCTTTGTCGGCGGGGATTTGCGAAAACGAATGAATGAAAAGAATCGTCAAGGAAGAGTCCGCTGGGCGGACGTGCAGCCGAAGCTGGCTTCGGGGAATTGCGCTACCTAAACGCGGCCCGGTTAAAGGCCGGCGCGCACTATACCGGAATTCGCCCAAAAAGGGAGCTTTTTTTATCGGAAACCCACCGAATACACCGTTGTGTAACAGGCTTTGCGAATAATCGGTCAGCCGTCTATTTTTCAAAGGCCCGGCCTTGCGGGTGATGGCGCTAAAACGGTTCACCCTTTGCCGTGCAGACCGCCGGTCTGGCACGCCTTTCCCACCCCGAGGACCGCTCCATGAATCAGCCCAGCTCCAGTCGAGTCAGCCGCGAACGACATGGCCATGTGTTCCTGATCGGTCTGGATCGGGTGGCCAAGCGCAACGCCTTCGATCTCGACCTGCTCAACGCATTGAGCCTGGCCTATGGCGAGTTCGAAGCCGACAGCGAGGCGCGGGTGGCGGTGGTGTTCGCTCATGGCGAGCACTTCACCGCCGGGCTCGACCTGGTCAATGCCAGCGTCACACTGGCAGATGGCTGGCAGGTTCCGCCCGGTGGCTGTGATCCGTGGGGGGTGTTCGCAGGTCCCAGGGTCAGCAAACCGGTGATCGTCGCCGCCCAAGGCTACTGCCTGACCATCGGCATCGAATTGATGCTGGCCGCCGACATCAACCTGTGCGCCAGCAACACCCGGTTCGCGCAGATGGAAGTGCAACGCGGGCTCTTCCCGTTCGGCGGCGCCACCCTGCGCCTGCATCAAGTATCCGGTTGGGGTAACGCCATGCGCTGGTTATTGACCGGTGATGAATTCGATGCCCGTGATGCCTTGCACCTGGGCCTGGTGCAGGAAGTCATGGCCAGCGAGGATCTACTGCCCCGGGCGATTGAACTGGCCGAACGGATTGCCCGCCAGGCACCGCTTGGGGTGCAGGCTACGCTGATGTCTGCGCGACAGGCCCGGTATGAAGGGGAAACCGCGGCGGCACAGGCGTTGCCGCTGCTGGTCAAGAAGTTGATGGCTAGCGAGGACGTCAAGGAAGGCGTGCGGTCGATGGTGGAGCGGCGGCCGGGGGTCTTCAAAGGGCTTTAGCTTTTGCGGTGGCTTTGAAGGCCCCTTCGCGGGCAAGCCCGCTCCCACAGGTGTTTGCGCAAACCTGTGGGAGCGGCGGTGCGGCGATCCGACTTGCCCGCGAAGGGGCCAGTCCAGACAATCAATTAATCAGGTAGCCGGGCGAATGCACTTGATCAACGAATCCAGCGAATACCCCAACCGTGGCGCCAGCGTTTCGGCGCGGGCAATCAGGCCGTCCATGTCCAGTTCCTGGTCCAGCTCCGACGGCACGATCAGAATCACGTTGCCCTCCTTCACCGGCAGCTCCCAGTAATGTCGGTGATACAAACCGCGCAACAAGGCGGCGCCCAAGGGTTTTCCATCGTCGGTAGCCCACTGATTGATGACCAGCCAGCCTCCCGGATTCAATCGCTTCTGGCAGTTTTCCAGAAAACTCCAGGCCAGATGACCGACACCCGGACCGACATCGGTATAAAGGTCGACGAAAATCAGGTCCGCCGATTCGGCGGTGTCCAGCAGCTCCAGCGCATCGCCAACGCGGATGTACAGGCGCGGATCGTCATCCAGCCCCAGGTACTCGATGGCCAGGCGCGGTACATCCGGGCGTAGTTCGATGGCTTCGACATCTTCCAGCGGCAGGAACTTGAGGCAGGCCTGGGTCAGCGTCCCGGCGCCGAGGCCGAGAAACAGCGCACTTTCCGGTTGCTCGTGGCAAAGCGCGCCGATCAGCATCGCCCGGGTGTAGTCGTACTCGAGCCAGCTCGGATCGGCCGTGAACACGCAGCTTTGCTCGATGGCATCACCGAACTCGAGAAAACGGTAATCGGCCACTTCCAGCACACGAATTACGCCGAACTCGTCCTGTACCTCGGCGAGCAGATGCTCGACGCGCTCCTCAGTCATTTCATCTCCTGACCGTCACCGGGGCCGGCAACGCAATAACACCGCGTGTAGAGAGCGGCAAAGGCGAGATTGTCAGCGATGCGACGGGAACAGGTCACGCACTAATTTGCTGATAACATGGACGTCCGAGCGAAAACACTAGAGACCGTGATGAGCCAACCCTGGAGCCCTGACAGCTGGCGCGCCCTGCCGATCCAGCAACAACCCCGATACCCCGACGCCGCGCATTTGCAGCAGGTCGAGCAGACCCTGGCCAGCTATCCGCCGCTGGTGTTTGCCGGCGAAGCCCGGGAGTTGCGCCGTCAGTTTGCCGAGGTGACCCAGGGCCGCGCGTTTCTGTTACAGGGTGGCGACTGCGCCGAAAGCTTCGCCGAGTTCTCCGCAGCGAAAATCCGCGACACCTTCAAGGTGCTGTTGCAGATGGCGATCGTGATGACCTTTGCCGCCGGCTGCCCGGTGGTCAAGGTCGGGCGCATGGCCGGGCAATTCGCCAAACCGCGTTCGGCCAACGACGAAACCATCGATGGCGTGACCCTGCCCGCCTACCGTGGCGACATCGTCAACGGCATCGGTTTCGACGAAAAAAGCCGCGTGCCGGACCCGGAACGCCTGCTGCAGTCCTACCACCAGTCCACCGCCACCCTGAACCTGTTGCGCGCATTCGCCCAAGGCGGTTTTGCCGATCTGCATCAGGTACACAAGTGGAACCTGGACTTCATCGCCAACTCGGCACTGGCGGAAAAATACAGCCACCTGGCCGACCGCATCGATGAAACCCTGGCGTTCATGCGGGCCTGCGGCATGGACAGCTCGCCGCAGCTGCGCGAAACCAGCTTCTTCACCGCCCACGAAGCGCTGCTGCTGAACTACGAGGAAGCCTTCGTGCGTCGCGACAGCCTGACCAACGACTACTACGACTGCTCGGCCCACATGCTGTGGATCGGCGACCGCACCCGCCAGCTCGACGGCGCCCACGTCGAATTCCTGCGCGGGGTGAACAACCCGATCGGGGTCAAGGTCGGCCCGAGCATGAACCCCGACGACCTGATTCGCTTGATCGATGTGCTCAACCCGCAGAACGATCCGGGTCGCCTGAACCTGATCGCGCGGATGGGCGCGAACAAGGTCGGCGATCACTTGCCGCAGCTTATCCGCGCCGTCCAGCGCGAAGGCAAGCAGGTGCTGTGGAGTTGCGACCCGATGCACGGCAACACCATCAAGGCCAGCAGCGGCTACAAGACCCGCGACTTCGCGCAGATCCTTGGCGAGGTGAAGCAGTTCTTCCAGGTGCACCAGGCCGAAGGCAGTTATGCCGGTGGCATTCACATCGAAATGACCGGGCAGAACGTGACCGAGTGCATCGGTGGTGCGCGGCCGATTACCGAGGACGGCTTGTCGGATCGCTACCACACCCATTGCGATCCGCGGATGAATGCCGATCAGTCGCTGGAACTGGCGTTCTTGATTGCGGAAACGCTGAAGCAGGTTCGGCGCTGAGCCAGTAACCTTTTTTGCTGCCTGATAGTCCGCCTTCGCGGGCAAGCCCGCTCCCACACTTGATTTGTGAACGACACAGAACCAATGTGGGAGCGGGCTTGCCCGCGAAGAGGCCGGCTCAGTCACCGCCAATTTGTGCCAATGCCACCCTCAACCTTGCCGCACTCGCCCGCGGGCAATTGAGCCGAACCTGCGCCAGCCCCAGCCAATCCGCCATCTGCCGCAGATTGACTGCCAACGCCAGCATTCCCTCTTCATCCAGCCCCGCGTCCTCTTCATGCACCGCATGCACTGCCAAACGGCCCGCCGCCCGTTCCGCGCGCAAATCCACCCGCGCGGCAATCCGTTCGTTGTGCAAAAACGGCAGGACGTAATAGCCGTACACCCGTTTGTCCTGCGGCGTGTAGATCTCCAGCCGATAGCGGAAATCAAACAGCCGCTCGGTCCGGCTGCGCTCCCAGATCAGCGAATCGAACGGCGAGAGCAATGCACTGGCGGCGACTTTGCGCGGCACTTTTGGCTCGGGCAGACAATAGGCCGGTTGCCGCCAGCCCTGGACTTCGCAGGTCAGCAACTCCCCGGCCTCGACCAACTCGGCCAAACGCGGACGACTGTCCGCGGGGTTCAAGCGGAAATAGTCACGCAAGTCCTTCTCCGTACCAACCCCCAAGGCCGTTGCCGCATGCCGCAACAGGCCGCGCTGGGCCTCGTTTTCACTCAGAATGGGGTTCGCAAGCACCGCCGAAGGAATCACCCGCTCCGGCAGATCGTAGAGCCTTTCGAATCCCCGCCGGCCGGCCACAGTCACTTCACCGGCAGCGAACAACCATTCCAGCGCATGCTTTTCCGCACTCCAGTCCCACCAGGGCCCGGCACGCTCCTGACGGGTCGACAGACTTCCGGCACCCAACGCGCCCTGCTCCTCGACCGAAGCCAGCACCCGGCGAATGGTGTCTTGCTGCTCACGGCCAAAGCGCGCCAATTGCTGATAAATGTCTTCGCCACGGCTCGCACGCTGCATGCGCCAACGCATCAACGGGTACATGGAAAGTGGCAACAACGAGGCTTCATGACCCCAATATTCGAACAACGTACGGCGCCGGCCCTGACTCCAGGCAGCCTGGTCGAGCAAATCGGAGGAGTAATTGCCAATGCGGGAAAACAGCGGAAGGTAGTGCGAACGCACCACTGCATTGACCGAGTCGATCTGCAGAGCGCCCAGACGCTCGATCAGGCGATTGAGCGCAACAACCTTGATCGTCGCTGGCGGCGACCGCCCATTGAACCCTTGGGCGGCCAGCGCCAGACGCCGAGCCTGTTTGAGGGTAAAGGACAACGTTGCGGGCATGGGCGTCTCCTTGTCTGCTCGCAACCTACCTCACCGGTAAGGGGTTTGTGTAGCGTGGCATTCATCATTTATGCATCGGGTCATTCCAGAACGGTTTGATCGACTCGTTCTCCACATCCGCACGGCTCATGCCGATGTCCTTGAGTGCTTCGTCGCTCAAGCTCGCCAGCAATTCGCGCTCGCGATGCAGTTCGTACCAGCGGCCGACCTTGTGCAGTAGATCGGATATCACGTGAATCGAGTGTTTTTCTGATCCTTGGAACTCGTGTTGACCTTTCATCTTGTTGCCCTCCGTTTGGATGGCTCCAGTCTCGCGCCGGGTCTAAGATCAATCCAACGAATGTTTCTGATGTCACATATCTCGGAGATTGATGGATGTCCGCCTACCCGAGTATCGATACCGAAGTGTTGCGCACCTTCGTCGCCATCGCCGATCAGGGCGGCTTTACCCGCGCCGGCGAAATGGTCAACCGCACCCAGTCAGCCGTCAGCATGCAGATGAAGCGCCTGGAAGAAGATGTGCTGCAGCGCCAGTTGTTCCAGCGCGACGGGCGGCAGGTGCGGCTGACGGCCGAAGGCCAGGTGCTGCTCGGCTATGCGCGGCGGATCCTCAAGCTGCACAGTGAGGTCTTCAATACCTTGCGTGAGCCCGACATGGTCGGCACCGTGCGCATCGGCACGCCGGACGATTATGTAATGCGGTTCCTCCCGGGAATTCTGCGCCGGTTTGCCCAGTCTTACCCGCTGATTCAGATAGAAGTGCACTGCGAATCATCAAAACAGCTGCTGATGCGCCAGGACCTGGACCTGTCCATCGTCACCCGCGAACCGGGCAGCGAAATCGGCCAGTTGTTGCGCAAGGAACGTTTTGTCTGGGCCGAGGCGCAATGCTACAGCGCCCACGAGCAGACGCCGTTGCCGCTGGCGATGTTCAACAGTGATTGCTTCTGCCGCCAGTGGGCCTGCAACGCCCTTGATGCCCAGGGGCGCGATTACCGGGTGGCGTACAACAGCGACAGCCTGTCGGCGATCATGGCCGTGGTCAGCGCCGGCCTGGCGGTTACGGCGCAGCTTGAAAGCCTGATCACCGCGGACATGCGCATCCTCGGTGAGGCCGAGGACCTGCCGCTGCTGCCCGAGGCCAGCATCATGCTCGTGCGCAACCTGCATAACCCGTCGCCGATCACCGAGTGCCTGGCCGAGCACATCGTCGAGGGCTTCAAACCTTGAAGGCGAGCATCACTGCACAGAACACCAGGAACCCGCAAAACAGCCCGCGCAGCATCCGCTCCGGCAATGCGTGGGCAACCTTCACGCCCCAACTGATGCTCATCAACCCGCCGACCGCCAAGGGTAAGCCGATCACCCAACTGACCTGATGGTGCACGGCGTAAGTCACCAGCGTCACCCCCGTACTCGGCAAGGCCAGCGCCAACGACAGCCCCTGCGCAACCACCTGACTGGTGCCGAACAGACTGGTCAGCACCGGCGTCGCCACCACCGCGCCCCCCACGCCGAACAACCCGCCCATCGTGCCGGATGCCGCGCCAAGCAAGCCCAGCCAGGGCCATGAATAGTTCATCTGCGCAGCCGGCGCAGCGCTGGCGGCGAACATGCGAACGAGGTTGTACGCCGACAGCGCGATTAGAAACGCGACAAAGCCTATGCGCATGGTTTGCGCATCAATGCCCACCGCCCAGATCGATCCGAGCCAGGCGAAGCAGAACCCCATGATGGCCAGCGGTAGCGCGTGGCGCAGTTCGATCCGGTTGCGCTGATGATAGCGCCACAGCGCCAGCATCACGTTCGGCACCACCATCACCAGCGCGGTGCCTTGGGCAATCTGCTGATCGAGCCCGAACAGCACGCCCAGCAGCGGAATGGCGATCAGGCCGCCGCCGATGCCAAACAACCCGCCGAGCGTGCCCAACGCAGCGCCGAACACCAGATACATCAAGAACTCGATCACAACATTTTCCCCGTCGCCATCAGGCCTTTGATCCTACGCAGTTGACTCTGGCACGGAAACGCACAGCAACGCACAATGGCTGTGCCAAATTAGCAAAAGCAAAAACCTGCCATGAACCCCAATCAACTGACCGACCAACTGGCCTTGTTCCTCGACGTGCTGGAAACCGGCAGTTTTTCCGCCGCCTCGCGCCGTCATCCGCTGACCCCTTCGGCCGTGGCACGGCGTATCGACAGCCTGGAAAGCGCGGTTGGCAGTCAATTGTTCCTGCGCAGCACTCATGCGGTACGCGCCACCCCGGCGGGATTGGCCTTTGCCGAGCGCGCACGGCGGATTGTCGCCGAGTTGCGCCTGGCCCGGGCCGAGGCCGTGTCCCTGAGCAACGCGCCAGAAGGCCTGATTCGTATCGATGCGCCGGCAGCCTTTGGTCGGCGGCACCTGGCACCGGTAATTGCCGACTTCCTGATGCTCTACCCCGGGCTCGATGTGCAATTGCACTTGATCGACAGCTTCGTCGACATGCAGGGCCTGAACCTCGGCAAGGTCGATCTGGTGTTGCGCGCAGGGCAATTGGCCGACACCCGGCTGGTGGCTACGCCACTGGCGAGCATGGTGCGTATCGCCTGCGCCAGCCCTGATTATTTGCGGCGTCGCGGCGTGCCGACCGAGCCGCCACAACTGATTGAACATGATGGACTCGACTGGGATGGCCTGGCCCCGCCCTTCGCCTGGCGTTTCGAGCGCGACGGGCAAATGCAGTTGCACCGGCCGGCGCGGATCCGCATGAGCGCCAACAATGCCGAGGCACTGGTGTGCGGCGCATTGGCCGGACTGGGTATCGCGCATCTGCCGACCTGGCTGGTCAGCGAGTACCTGTTGCGGGGTGAGTTGCTGCCGCTGTTCTGCGACAGCGGCCTGCCGAAACCGGAAAGCGCCGGCATCTATGCCTTGCGCCTGGAACAGCAACCCAACTCCCGCAGTCGCTTGTTGCTGGAGTACCTGAAAACCCGCTTCAGCCCGATTCCACCCTGGGATCTGGTGCTGCAAACCCATTTGTAAGGGCACTGAGCAAAATTATATGGCGCATTAAAGATTCGCCCGCTAGATTCTTGAGATCACAGATCAAGGCTTCGACATGACCACCGAGCGCAACACCCCGGACAACTGCGACAACCTGCTGCTGGACAATCAGGCCTGTTTCGCCCTGCATTCCACTTCGCTGATGATGACCAAGGTCTACAAACCCTTGCTGCAAGCGCTGGGCCTGACCTACCCGCAATACCTGGCGATGATGGTGTTGTGGGAAAGGGACGGTTTGACCGTAGGTGAAATCAGCACGCGGTTGCTGACCGATCCAGGCTCGTTGACGCCACTGCTCAAGCGCCTGGAAGCCGAAGGCCTGCTCAGCCGTACCCGCAGCCGCGAGGACGAGCGGGTGGTGATCGTCGAACTCACCGAACAGGGCCAGGCGTTGCGCGACAAGGCCCGAGATGTTCCCCAGTGCATCCTCGGCGCCAGCGGGATGACCGTGGAGCGCCTGCAAAAGCTGCAAGCGGAGCTGCAGGAGTTGCGTCGTCACCTGCAAGACAGCCTCTAGCCTCCAATCCACCACCATCCTTGTGGGAGCGGGCTTGCTCGCGAAGAGGGAGTGTCAGTCGATAGTGATATTGCCTGACACTCCCTCTTCGCGAGCAAGCCCGCTCCCACATTTGCCTTAGGGTGTCCTGAAAGATCCGGTTCACCCTCAAAAAATCTCTGCTGAAAATCCCGCCTGAATAGCTCTATCTCGACACCTCCAGTCACATACAAGCCTTCGTCCGCCCCCCGTTTTCAAACTTTTTTCAAAATTTATCTTGCGTACTAAACATTAGCGCGATACATTTATTTCGCACTTACTTAGCGCGCAAACATTTAGCGCAAAACAAACCCTGAACGAGGCTTTCACCATGCAAACTCTCTACACCGCAATCGCAACTTCCACCGGTGGCCGTGACGGTCGTGCGGTTTCCAGCGACAACATCCTCGACGTCAAGCTCGCCACGCCGAAAGAACTCGGCGGTGCCGGCGGCGCAGCCACCAACCCTGAGCAACTGTTCGCCGCCGGCTACTCCGCCTGCTTCATCGGCGCCCTGAAGTTCGTGGCAAGCCAGACCAAGCGCAGCATCCCGAGCGATGCATCGATCACCGCCCACGTCGGCATTGGCCAGATCCCCGGCGGCTTCGGTCTGGACATCGACCTGCACATCAGTCTGCCGGGTCTTGAACAAGCCGATGCACAAGCACTGGTCGATGCGGCCCACCAGGTCTGCCCGTACTCCAACGCAACCCGTGGCAACGTCGATGTGCGTCTGCACGTAACCGTCTAAACGCTGACTATCCAGGCCCGAACAGGAAACGAACATGAACACTTTCAGCAAAGTCTTGACCGGTACCCTTCTCGCCTTGTCCATCAGCAACGCCTTCGCAGGTAACGGGGTTGAACACAACACCCAGGCGTTCCTCGATGTGCTGAATGCCGGTGCCGGCAAACCGATGGAGCAACTGACGCCCGCCGAGGCCCGCGCCGTGCTGGTGGGCGCGCAGGCCGGGGTCAAGTTGACGCTGCCAAAAGCAGACGTCAGCCAGAAGACCATTCAAGTCGACGGCCAACCGATCAGCCTGACCATCGTCCGGCCGGCCGGGGTCAAGGGCGAGCTACCGGTGTTCATGTTTTTCCACGGCGGTGGCTGGGTGCTGGGGGACTTCCCGACCCACGAGCGCCTTGTTCGAGACCTGGTGACGGGCTCGGGTGCCGCGGCCGTATTCGTGAACTACACGCCGTCGCCGGAAGCCCATTACCCGGTGGCGATCAACCAGGCTTACGCCGCAACCCGATGGGTGGCCGAGCACGGCAAAGAGATCAACGTCGATGGCCATCGCCTGGCGGTAGCCGGCAACAGCGTCGGCGGCAACATGGCGGCGGTGGTTGCGCTGATGGCCAAGGACAAGGGCACGCCGGCGATCAGGTTCCAGATGCTGCTGTGGCCGGTGACGGATGCCAACTTCGAAACAGCGTCCTACAACCAGTTTGCCGAGGGGCACTTCCTCACCAAAAACATGATGAAGTGGTTCTGGGACAACTACACCACCGACGCCAATCAGCGGAACGAGATCTACGCCTCACCACTGCGCGCGACCACCGTCCAGTTGAAAGGACTGCCTCCAGCGCTGGTGCAGACCGCCGGAGCCGACGTGTTGCGCGACGAAGGCGAAGCCTATGCCCGCAAACTGGACGAGGCCGGTGTGCCGGTGACCTCGGTTCGCTACAACGGCCTGATCCACGACTACGGTTTGCTCAACGTGGTGAGCCAGGTGCCGGCGGTACGTTCGGCGATGCTACAGGCCTCGCAAGAGCTCAAGGAACACCTGAAATAAAACTGTGGGAGCGGGCTTGCTCGCAAAAGCGGACTGTCAGTCGACATAAATATCGAATATGAAGACGCCTTCGCGAGCAAGCCCGCTCCCACAGGGGTTCAACGCAGATTCTGAAAGGCACAAAAAAGCCCGACTCAATGGTCGGGCTTTTTCATTCCTGAAGCTGTGCTTATTTGGCACGGCCTTTGTAGGAACCGCCTTCGCGGGTATCGATCTCGATCATGTCGCCGATTTCGATGAAGTCAGCAACCGACAGCTCGGTACCGTTCTTCAGTTTGGCAGGCTTCATTACCTTGCCGGAAGTGTCGCCGCGAGCGGAACCTTCGGTGTAGTCAACCTGACGCACGATGGTGGTCGGCAGCTCTACGGAAACCAGACGCTCTTCGAAGAAGATCGCTTCGCAAACATCGGTCATGCCTTCTTCAACGAAAGGCAGAACGGCTTCGATGTCTTCAGCGTTCAGCTCGTACATGGTGTAGTCGGTGGTGTCCATGAACGTGTAGGTGTCGCCGCTGATGAAGGACAGGGTCGCTTCTTTGCGGTCGAGGATTACGTCGTCCAGTTTGTCGTCGGCGCTGTAAACGATCTCGGTCTTGTAACCGGTCAGCAGGTTCTTCAGCTTGGTTTTCATGATCGCGCTGTTACGACCGGATTTGGTGAATTCAGCTTTCTGAACCAGCCAAGGATCGTTTTCGAGACGAATCACGGTCCCGGGTTTCAGTTCTTTACCAGTTTTCATTGCGAATATCCGAATTTGGATGGGATTTACAAAAATCTAGGCCGCGTATCATATCCAATTTCCATAAAACTGTACCAGCGCCGTGGCAAGATCGGCCTGCAAGGCCTGTTCCTGACACCACGCCTCGGCGTGTTTTTCCAGCTCTGGCCAGTGTTTACGGGTGAATTGCCAGTGGTCGGCTATTTTTTCACCAGCGTTCCACGCCCGCCAGAGACCGCTGATCGCCTCCCGCGCAGGCGCAGATAACCCCTTCACATAGATTTCGAGGAAGGCTTCCAGCTTGTCCAGGTGGATGTCTTCCTCCTGCCGGTAGATGTGCCAGAGAAATGGCCGGCCGGCCCATTGGGCGCGGACAAAGGAGTCTTCGCCGCGCACGGCATTGAAATCGCAGCACCACAGCAACCGGTCGTATTGGTCCTGGCGGACGAATGGCAGCACTTGCACGGTCAAGGTATCACGCACATGCACGGCACCGGCCGCCAAACCTTGCACACCGAGCCAGCGCTCGACATCGCCGAGAATCCGCCCTTCCGGCACCAGCAGATGAGTGGCCGTCGAATCTCCAGCCATCGCATCGAGCCAACTGGCCAGCCCGGTGTTTTCATAGGCAAACAATGAGATCAACTGTGCACCGGGTGCAGGATCAATCCCTAAACCGTGCAGGAATTCGCTTTGAGCTTGCGGGTCCTGCTGAAATTGCCGACGACGCTCAAGCAACCCGCGCTCACGCAACAATCCGCCAGTGCCCTTCTGGAAACCCGGGAAGAAAAAGAACTTCTGTACGCTTTTGTACTTCACCGAGGGCAAGCCGTGACAGCCGGTCACCCAGTCCTCGGCGCTCAGGTAATCCAGGTTCATCCATAGCGGTGGCTTCTCGCGCTCGGCCATGGCCTCCATATAGGCGCCAGGCAATTGGCAGGCAAATGCAGCAATCACCACATCGGCAGCTTCGGTCGGCTGCCACTCGGCGGGCCATTGGCGCACTTCGACATCGTGCTGCCACTGCTGCCCGGCGTGGATGTCGATTTCCGGGCACAAACGCTCGAACGCTCGCAGGTCATCGACCCATAGACGCACCGCCAGCCCATGTTCGGCCACCAGTTGCCGGGCCAGTCGCCAGGTCACGCCGATGTCGCCGAAGTTGTCGACCACGGTGCAAAAAATATCCCAGCGGGTTTTCATTTCAGGCATTGCAGGCTCCCGTTGGCAAAGGCGCCGATTGTCCGCATAAATTACCCCGTGCAGAAGAGCCGACGGCGATTATTCTTCATGCGACAATCGCCACTCGCCAGTGACCTTTCGCCAGGAGGCAACCATGCCCCACCGCCCCACTCAGCGCCGATCCTTCCCGATCAGCCTCAACGCCCTGCAACTGACCGGCAGCATCGCCCTCGGCATGTGGCTGGGGTTCATTGCCATTGTGCTGACCTGCTGGCTCGCTTCGCGCCTGCTTTTCAGCGAACAACTGGCACCCGTGGCGGCAGCAGTGGAGCAACTGGCCAAACCGCCGATGGAGGCTCAACCGATACCGAGCATTGCGCCACAGAGCCCACTGTTCGAGCAATATGAAGAAAACCTGCGCAAGAACGAGCAGCAGCAACGGCTCGATCAGGCGCGCAGCAGCAGTCGCAACCTGGCCAACCCAAGCTGTCAGTTCTGGCTGCAACAGGACCGGACTGCACCCAGCGAAAAAAGCCGCGCCAACGTCCTGCAATTCTGCGATTGATCATGAATAAGCAAACCGTCCACCAACTGATTCTCGACAAGCTGCGGATCGATCTCGACATCGCCGAACGGGCCGCGCAAACCGCCTACGAAACGGCGACCCACGAAGAAAACATCGCCGAGAACAAGTACGACACCCTGGGGCTGGAAGCGTCCTATCTCGCGGCCGGGCAAGCCAGGCGGGTCGAGGAAATTCGCCAGTCACTGAGCCTCTGCCAGAACCTGACTCTGCGCCCGTATGACGATCGGCGGGGCATCGAAGTGGGTGCGCTGCTCGGGCTCGAGGACGAGAAGGGGCGCGAACAATGGCTGTTTCTGGCCCCCGATGCAGCCGGCCTGAAGGTCGATCTGGTGGGGCAACTGATTACCGTCATCACCCCGCGCTCACCGCTGGGCAAAAGCCTGCTGGGCAAGTTCGAGGGTGACGAGGTGGAGATCATGGTGGCGGGCGCTCGGCAACAGTTCGCTGTCACCGAGGTGGTTTGACCGGCAGAAACGCTGTCAGTGAACGGGCAGTTCAACGCCATCGAACAGCTCTTCCAGTTCCTGCTTGTTGTGGCACTGAATGGCCTTGGCCATGACTTCGCGGGTCAGGTGCGGCGCGAACTTCTCAATGAAGTCGCACATGAAACCCCGCAGGAAGGTGCCGCGGCGGAAGCCGATCTTGGTCACGCTGGACTCGAACAGTTCGCTGGCGTCGAGTACCACCAGGTCGCTGTCGAGCTTGGTATCGACAGCCATTTTCGCCACGATGCCCACGCCCAGCCCCAGGCGAACATAGGTCTTGATCACGTCGGCATCGGCGGCGGTGAACACCACTTTCGGCGTCAGGCCGCGATGGCTGAAGGCTTCGTCGAGCTTCGAACGGCCGGTAAAACCGAACACGTACGTCACGATCGGGTATTCGGCCAGTGCTTCGAGGGTCAGCTTCGACAGTTTGGTCAGCGGGTGGCCCTGAGGCACGACCACGCAACGGTTCCAGCGGTAGCACGGCATCATCACCAGGTCACCGAACAGCTCGAGCGCTTCGGTGGCAATGGCGAAATCCACGGTGCCGTCAGCGGCCATTTCGGCGATTTGCATCGGCGACCCCTGGTGCATGTGCAGGGCAACGTCCGGGTATTGCTTGATGAAATTGCTGATCACCGGCGGCAATGCATAGCGCGCCTGGGTGTGAGTGGTGGCAATCGACAGGGTGCCTTTCTTCTCGTTGGAGAATTCCTGGGCGATCTGCTTGATGCTTTCAACCTTGCGCAGAATTTCGCCAGCGGTGGTGATGATGCGCTCGCCGGCCGGGGTAACGCGGGTCAAGTGCTTGCCGCTGCGGGCAAAAACCTCGACGCCCAGTTCGTCTTCCAGCAGACGGATCTGTTTGCTGATGCCGGGTTGAGAGGTGTAAAGGCTTTGGGCTGTAGCGGAAACGTTGAGGTCGTGGTGCGCCACTTCCCAGATGTAGCGCAATTGTTGAAGCTTCATATGAATCCCTCAAAGCAGGTAGACGCCACGGGCATCAGCGACGATATATAACTATATTAATGGCTCGAAGAATAAATCTAGAACTTTTTTATCAAATTGCCATTATTCGTGTCCTAGCGGTCCCCTTGACGACGACGTTGCACCAGCGGCACCAGATAGACCGGCACCGTGGACAGTTGCAACACACGGGCGGCGGTTCGCCCCAGAGGCGTTTCCGCACCGGCGCCGTGGCTGTGACTACCTACGATCAACAAATCCACGGAGAGTTTCTGCGCCTGGTCCAGAATCACCTGCGATGGATCGCCCTGCAGCACCCGTACTGCTTGAATCCGCTCCAGGTCGTGCTCCCCTTCATCCCCCAATTCCTCACGAAAACTGTCGAGCACCCGCTGCTCGATACTGGCGATCACCGTATTCAGGCCCTGGCTGTGAAACTCGCTCAGCGCCTGTTCATCGAGATAACTTTGCAGCACCGATTCGGCAAACAACCCCATGGGTTCAACCGCATGCACGACATACAAACCGGCATTGAAGGTCCTGGCCAGTTCCAGGGCATGCTGCATCACCACGGGCGCGTACAGGCCAAGGTCAGTGGCATACAGCATCGTACGAATCATATGACCTCCTCGACTGCCAACATGGCGGAGATTTGATTCAGCTTAGCAGTGCCTTGGCGACTACGGCGTCCGGCGCAACGCATTGAACGGTGGGCTTAAACCTTTTGCTCGTTGCTTATGCCATGGGGCACATGACCGGTGGCCACGACTTCACGGGCCAATTCACAGTGGCCGGCCTGATCGTCGAAAAACACGTCGGCCGCGAAGGCTTCGAGAAAGGCCGACTTGGTCAGGCCGCCGAGGAACAGCGACTCGTCGAGACGGATGTCCCATTCGCGCAACGTGCGAATGACCCGCTCATGGGCTGGCGCCGATCGCGCGGTGACCAGTGCGGTACGGATCGGACAGGTATCCTGCGGGAACTCACGCTGCAACAGATTGAGGGCCGCAAGAAAACCCTTGAACGGCCCGCCGCGCAACGGCTCGCGGGCTGCCTCACGCTCGCTGGCCTGGAACGCTTCCAGACCACCGGCCTGATAAATGCGCTCCGACTCATCGGAAAACAGCACCGCGTCTCCGTCGAAGGCAATGCGTAACTCGTCGCTGGCCGCACGGCTGGCACCGCCAGACAGAATGGTCGCTGCCGCGAACCCGGCGTCCAGCGCATTGCGTACGTCTTCGGCGTGGGTCGAGAGAAACAAGTCGCAGCCAAAGGCCTTGAGGTAGGGATATGGACTGCGTCCACCGACAAAAGCCGCACGGGAGATCGCCAGCCCGTAGTGATCAATCGAGTTGAACACCCGCAGCCCGGTGTCGGCGCTGTTGCGCGACACCAGAATCACCTCGACCCGGGCGCGGCCGAGGCTGTTGTTGAGGTTCAGGAGTTTCTGCACCAACGGGAAGGCATCGCCGGGCTCGAGGATTTCGTCTTCATGTTCGATCTGATATTGCCGGTAGGCTTCGACGCCACTCGACAGGTAGACCTTGTGGCTTTCGCTCAGGTCGAACAGCGCCCGCGAAGAAATCGCCAGCACCAGCTTGTCGTCAATTGCCTTTGGCATGCCCTTCCCCCTCAGGTCGGTCGACTCAGGTGTTGCGTCGATCAATGAAACTCAAACTGCGATACAAGGCCTCGATGCGTGGCATCTCACACCCGGCCGCCTTCGCCGCCGCCAAAGGCCGGGCGTAGATCGCGGCCAGTTCCAGCGGTCGCTTGTGCAAGTAATCGTGGTACATGCTCGGCCAGTAGTCGGGCATCTTTTCAGTCACCATGAACAAATGCTCGGCATACCCTGCCGGTACGTCGTGCCCGCAGGCGATTGCGCCTTGTACCACTTCAGCCATCAGCGCCTTGATCAGCTCGCGACTGTCGGCATCGGCCATCAACGGTGTAGTGCTCGCCCCCAGCAAAACCGAGAGACCGTTGTAAGGGATATTCCAGACCAGTTTTTGCCAACGCGCCTGATGTAAATTCGCCATGGACTGGGAGTCGAGGCCGGCGCTGCGAAACAGCCCGACGCCCTCCTCGACAATCGCAGTGCGTGCCGGCCCATCGGCGGGACCGCTGTGGTACCCCACATGCACCGCGCCCAGCGCCTGATGGGTAATGACGCCCGGCGCCTCGCGATGGACGCAGATGTAACAGAGTCCTCCAAGCACATGCAGCGAATCGGGAAGCAACGCGCGCAGGCTGTCTTCGACGTCCAGACCGTTTTGCAGCAGCAGTACCTTGGCGTTCGGTGCCGCCGCCTGCAGGATGGCGGGTGCCAGGTCGGCGTTGCTGGTGGTTTTCGCCCCCACCAGCAGCCAGTCGCAGGGCGGCATGTCTTCAGCGTTCGAATAAGCCTGTACCGGATTCAGTTTCAGCGCACCGTGGGGCGCGCTATCGACTTGCAACCCGTGCTCGGTCACGGCGCAAAATTCGCTGCGCAGCAGAAAATGCACATCAAAACCGGCACGCGCCAGCATCACCCCGTAGAAACCGCCGATTGCGCCGGTCCCGATAATGCCGATCGTCGGCCTGGCAACTACTCCCATCATGGCAACTCCTCTGCTGTTCGACTCAGCGCCTGGCGCACGGCCCGATTGAGCTCGGTGTCGGTCAGGCGCGACTTCAGTGTTCCAAAGAATTCGCCGTCGCGAACGACAAACAGCGCCGGCAAGTGAAAGACCTGAAAACGCTCGACCACCCCGCCGTTGTTGCCGGCATCGATCCAGCACAGTCGGTCGACTGCCAGGTCGAGTGTCGGCAATTGCTCGCGGGCAAAACGGCAACCGGAGCAGCCGACACTGGTGAAAATGACCAGCGATACACCGCTCATCGCCAGCAGCCGTTGGTCGGCGTCAAAATCGGTCAGTTCCAATTCGACCACTATACTGGGGGGAACAATGTCAGATGGCCGACACATGGAGTCTGTGTTCATGGGACGTTTTATTCCTCACCCTGACGATGTGCCCGTCGAGTTAACGTTGCTGAAACCTGAGTGTATTTCGCGACGACAGCTGCACACTATCAGCCTCGGCGGCATGGCTTGCAATTATCACCGCGCGTGGCGCCACGGCACGGCGCTGGAGGTACGCATGCCGACCGTGAACCCGGACATGCGCTACCTGGGCTATGTCGCCTGGTGTCTGCGACGCAAGCGCGGTTACCTGGTAGGCATCGCCTTCGTCGACGAACAAACGCTGTTCAGCGCCCGGATGGGCGAACAGGTGTGCCAGATCGAACGCTACTGCCGCCTGCATGAAGCCCACGAAGACTTGCAGGATATCCAGGCCCTGGCCCTCGAATGGGTCCAGGAGCATGCCGACGAGTTCTCTCACGATTCGGTGCGCAAGGCTTTTGCGCAACCGGTG
The DNA here is from genome assembly GCF_000282455.1 of Pseudomonas sp. GM74. Taxonomy (GTDB): domain Bacteria; phylum Pseudomonadota; class Gammaproteobacteria; order Pseudomonadales; family Pseudomonadaceae; genus Aquipseudomonas. Next base: position 96,029 of record NZ_AKJG01000047.1, on the reverse strand, counting down.
CTGGAATAGAGGCGTTCTTGATCGGTTTACCCCTCATGGCAGGGAAACTGACTGCGAAAGCCCACCAAACCGGCGTCTGCCCATTGTCGAGCCACGGTGTAACGCGCTAAGGTTCAGCTCCCCGACGCGCTTAATTTGCTGTGCTCCGCCGCGCGGGTTCGCTGGCGGCCGGCACCCGTGACCTGACGAGTAAACGATGGCTGATTTACCGATCAACGACCTAAACGTCGCCTCCAACGAGACACTGATCACTCCCGATCAGCTCAAGCGCGATATTCCCCTGAGCGACGCCGCACTGCGCACTGTCACCAAGGGCCGCGAAGTCATTCGCAACATTCTGGATGGCACCGACCATCGCCTGTTCGTCGTCATCGGGCCTTGCTCGATCCACGACATCAAGGCTGCCCACGAATACGCCGATCGCTTGAAAGCCCTCGCAGCTGAAGTGTCCGATACCCTGTATCTGGTCATGCGCGTGTATTTCGAGAAGCCACGCACCACCGTCGGCTGGAAAGGCTTGATCAACGACCCGTACCTGGACGACTCGTTCAAGATCCAGGACGGCTTGCACATCGGTCGCCAGTTGCTGCTGGATCTGGCGGAAAAAGGCCTGCCGACCGCCACCGAAGCCCTCGACCCGATCTCCCCGCAGTATCTGCAGGACCTGATCAGCTGGTCGGCTATCGGCGCGCGTACCACCGAATCCCAGACTCACCGTGAAATGGCCTCCGGCCTGTCCTCGGCCGTCGGCTTCAAGAACGGCACCGATGGCGGCCTGACCGTGGCGATCAACGCCCTGCAGTCGGTTTCCAGCCCGCATCGCTTCCTGGGCATCAACCAGGAAGGTGGCGTGTCGATCGTGACCACCAAGGGCAATGCCTACGGTCACGTGGTGCTGCGCGGCGGCAACGGCAAGCCGAACTACGATTCGGTCAGCGTTGCGCTCTGCGAGCAGGCGCTGAACAAGGCGAAGATCAAGCCGAACATCATGGTCGATTGCAGTCACGCCAACTCCAACAAGGATCCGGCCCTGCAACCGCTGGTGATGGAGAACGTCGCCAACCAGATCCTCGAAGGCAACAAGTCGATCATCGGCCTGATGGTTGAAAGCCACCTGAACTGGGGCGCCCAGGCGATCCCGAAAGATCTCGCCGACCTGCAGTACGGCGTGTCGATCACCGACGCCTGCATCGACTGGACCGCGACCGAAAACACCTTGCGCAGCATGCATGCCAAGCTCAAGGATGTGTTGCCTAAACGCGATCGCAGCTGATCGCCTGTTTGGCGGTGCAAAAAAACGCACACAAAAAAACGCCGGGCTGAACCCGGCGTTTTTTTATGCATTCGTTTTGTTGAAGGTCACTGACTCAGCTTGGCCGCATGCCGCTGGTGACGCTCCATGTAGCGCTCGACGTAGGAGCACGATGGAATGACGGTGTAGCCCATTTCGTCAGCGTACTCCAGCGCCCTCTCGGTCAAGGCTGCCGCAATACCGCGACCACGCAATGCGTTGGGCACGAAGGTGCGATAGATATCCAGGGTCTGTTTCCCCAGATCCATATAGGTCAGATAGGCACGATGACCGTCCACATTGGTCTCGAACTGATGACCAGCCTGGTCATGGTGGATGGACAACGCCTCGCTCATCACTACTCCTCGCGGGTCTGGAATTCCGACCCCTACCTTACCGATGTTTTTCCGGCGAAGGAACATCTACGCCACCCCGTGCCTGAATGGACACCGAGAAGAGCTGCACCGATCTCGCGCTACCGAGCACGTACAAATAGTAGGCACCATTGGCAGAAATGCTCAAGGTGCGCTCGTCATCGTGCGGGTTGGCGGGTGCGGCTCCGGATCACGCAGGATTGCGCTCGACCGAAGATCACTCCAGGTCGATAGCCTGTACATTGCCGGATGTTGAGACTTAAGACGAGCGCCCGTTGTTAAAGTCACCTGAACATCGAGAAAGATATTGAGAGGCGTCACACAAAAGCCGAACAAAAGTGTAGACGAATCCATGTAGGTGGACTTTAGCCAGACTGAAAAACAGCGCCGTACCACAGGAACTTTTTCTCGTCGGCTCGCTCAGCCACGGGCCTTGCAGCTGGATATTTTTTAAACAATTCAGTTAAAAGTTGCTCGAAAAAGAATCAACGCCTACAATTTTTTTTGCTTCTTGCGTCACGTCAGTTTTACTTACTACAAGTAATGGGTAGTATGTACGCCGGCTATTTCCTCAATCGGAGGAGATAGCTACTTAATAGAAAGTCCTTGAAGGGGAACACGATGAACAACGTTCTGAAATTCTCTGCTCTGGCTCTGGCCGCAGTTCTGGCTACCGGTTGCAGCAGCGCATCGAAAGAAACCGAAGCACGTCTGACCGCTACTGAAGACGCAGCTGCTCGCTCCCAGGCTCGTGCAGACGAAGCTTACCGTAAAGCTGATGAAGCTCTGGCTGCTGCTCAAAAAGCACAACAGACTGCTGACGAAGCTAACGAGCGTGCTCTGCGCATGCTGGACAAAGCTAGCCGCAAGTAATAATCCTTCGGGATTGTTATCAAGCCGACCCATTTTTTGGGTCGGCTTTTTTATTGCCCGGCGTTTCTCCAGGCAATAAAAAACCCGTCGACGCGGTCAGCGTCGACGGGCTCTTTGCCAGCGTTACTGCAGCGGGTCGATCGGCATGCTGGACACCATCGGCGCAACGCCGTTGCCCGGCACAGCGATCTCGACCGGCAGGCCGTCTTCAGCGGCGACCACATCACGCACCACATCCCAGTTCATGCGCAGGTTGTTGGTGATGTCTTCGCGCTTGAGCATCGCATTGATGACCGCAGTGTGCTTGTCGACCACCGACGGGTTGCCCTTGTCGTCCAGCGGCGTATGCGCCTCCAGATAGACCTTGCCGCCACTCAGGCCGAACTTGTACGGGTCGTTGATGATCCGCACCGACGTACCGACCGGCACCATGCCCGCCATTTCCAGCACGTTGTTGTTGAACATGCGGAAGCAACCGTGGCTGGTGCGCATGCCGATGCCGAACTTCTTGTTCGAACCGTGGATCAGGTAGCCCGGCGTGCCCAGGGTGAACTTGAACGGCCCCAGCGGGTTGTCAGGGCCGGCCGGCACGACGTTGGGCAGCGGATCACCGTCGGCTGCGTGCTCGGCCTTGATCGAAGCCGGAGGCGTCCAGGTAGGGTTCGGGGTCTTGGCGGTGATGCTGGTGTGGGCAATCGGCGAACCCCAGCCTTCACGACCGATACCCAGCGGGAACGTGTACACCACGTTCTTGCCTTTGGGGTAGTAGTAGAGGCGGTACTCGGCCAGGTTGATCACGATGCCTTCACGCGGGCCTGGTGGCAGGATGAAGCGGGTGGGCAGGATGATTTCCGTGCCGGCGCCAGGCAACCAGGCATCGACACCCGGGTTGGCCGCGACCATTTCCGTATAGCCCAGATCATAGGCGGTACCAAGGTCGGCGAAGGTATCTTCGTATTTGGCCTTGATCACCTGCACCTGGCCGATGATGTCCTCACCTGGCGGTGGCAGGGGAAACTCCAATGCTGCGACCGGGCCGGCCACAAAGAGGGCGGCAAGAGTCAGGCAGCGGGTGACGGCAGGAAAACGCGGCAACATCCGGAAAATCCTTCGCATGATCAACAGAGGGTATAAGAACGCGATTGTACACCGCTGTCCGTTATTTCGGGGAGATGGCCCGATTGCAGGCACTGTAAGGCGATTTTACGAATATTCTCGCTCCCACATTGGGTCCCCTGGCCACTGAAGATCCCTGTGGGAGCGGGCTTGCTCGGGTGGTATTCGCCTTGCTGAAAGGGCAAAGCGAATATCAGCCAAAAGCCAGTTGAGGGCTTTCCCTCAACCATAGAATCTCCCACAGGGGATTGGGTATACCTGTGAGAAATTGGCCGGCTGGCAGGCCGCCTCGACTCCCGGCGGGTCAAAGCTCGAACCGCAACTCCGGCCAGATCGGCGACGTCCCACGCTTCTGCGACTCAAGAATGGCCCGACACAGCGAACACAAACGCTGGTCCTGAAACACCCGGCGATCAACACTCGACCAGCGAGGCGAAGCCGGCAACAGACTGCCACACAGGGTCCGGTCCGCCGAGCCGCCCAACTCCAGCTGACGGGTCACCAGATGCACCCGCACTTCCTGGCAGGCGAACAGATCCAGCTGTTCGTCAGGCTCGATCAGTTGGTAGGCAAATAGTGACCAGGCGGGACGCGGCATCGGGGGCTCCAAATCGGGGGCGCCACCTTAGCCGAAAGCCTGCGTCTAGAAAAGTGTCATAACAGCGGTTTTAGGGTAGGCCAGACATTTTCCAGCAACTTGTCCTGGGCCCCGGCCGCCGGGTGTATGCCGTCGGCCTGCATCAAGTCCGGATGGCCGCCCACGCCGTCGAGGAAAAACGGCACCAACGGGATCTTTTTCTCGTCGGCCAGGTTGCTATAGACCTCGGCGAACGCCTTGGTGTAACGCGCACCGTAATTGGGTGGCAATTGCATGCCGAGCAGCAACACCTTGGCACCGCTGGCCCGAGAGCTGTCGATCATCGAAGCAAGATTTTGTTGCAATTGAGTTGGCAGCATTCCGCGCAGGCCGTCATTGCCGCCCAACTCGAGGATCACCAGCTCCGGTTTATGCTCTGCAAGCAGCGCGGGCAGGCGCGCCTGGCCTCCGGCACTGGTGTCGCCACTGATGGACGCATTGATCACTTTGTCGTCGAAACCTTCGCGCCTGAGCCGTTGCTCAAGCAGCGACACCCACCCCAGCCGGGTATCCAGCCCGAAACCGGCGCTGATACTATCGCCAACGATCAGGACTGTACCCGCCGCTGCGTTTTGGGCCATGCACATCAAGGCCAGGCCAGCACTCAAAAACCACACACGCATCGGACTCTCCATGGGCGCAAGCATTCTCATCGCGAAGGACCTTAGCAAAGTGGTTCCCAGCGCGGAAGGTGAACTGACCATCCTGCACCAACTCAGCCTGGAACTGAACAAGGGCGACAGCCTGGCCATCGTCGGCGCTTCCGGCTCCGGCAAGTCCACCCTGCTGGGCCTGCTCGCCGGCCTCGACCTGCCGAGCAGCGGCGAAGTCACTCTCGCCGGGCAAGGCCTGAGCAACCTCGATGAAGACCAGCGTGCGCGCATCCGCGCCGAGCACGTGGGTTTTGTCTTTCAATCGTTTCAGCTGCTCGACAGTCTCAATGCCCTGGAAAACGTCATGCTGCCGCTGGAGCTCGATGGCCGCAAAGACGCCCGCGAACGCGCCACCCAATTGCTGCAACGGGTGGGACTGGGCAAACGCCTGACTCACTCGCCGCGCCAGCTCTCCGGCGGCGAGCAACAACGCGTGGCGATTGCCCGCGCGTTTGCCGCCGAGCCCGATGTGCTGTTCGCCGACGAACCGACCGGCAACCTCGACAGCCACACCGGCGAGCGCATCAGCGACTTGCTGTTCGAGCTCAACCAGGAACGCGGCACGACCCTGGTGCTGGTGACTCACGATGAACGCCTGGCCCATCGCTGCCGGCGCCTGATCCGTCTTGAAGCCGGCCTGCTGGTCGCCCCTCTGGAGCCTTGATGGCACGTCTGCCGCTGTTGCGCCTGTTCAGTCTCGCCATCCGCCAATTGCTGCGCGATGCACGTGCCGGTGAATTGCGCGTGTTGTTCTTCGCCTTGCTGGTGGCCGTGGCCGCCAGCACCGCCATTGGCTATTTCGGTGCCCGTCTGAACGGCGCCATGATGTTGCGCGCTACCGAATTCCTCGGTGCCGACCTGCTGCTCGAAGGCAGTTCGCCTGCGCGTCCCGAACAGATCAGAAGCGGCACCGAACTGGGCCTGGAGTACGCCCAAGTGGTGGAGTTCTCCAGCGTCATCGCCACCGACAACGGCATTCAACTGTCCAGCATCAAGGCGGCCGATGACACCTACCCGCTACGGGGCGAATTGAAAAGCGCGCCCGCCCCCTTCGCCACGGAAACAGTCGGCGGCGGACCGCAACCCGGTGAAGCCTGGGTCGAGGCACGCCTGCTGACCGCCCTGAACCTGAAGATCGGCGACAGCATCGATGTCGGCATGAAAACCCTGAAACTGGCGCGGGTGCTGACCTACGAACCCGATCGCGCCGGCAATTTCTACAGCCTGACGCCACGGGTGCTGATCAACCTCGACGACCTTGCGGCCACCGGCGTGGTGCAGCCCGGCAGCCGGGTCAGCTATCGCGAACTGTGGCGAGGCAACGCTCAGGCACTCGAGACCTATCGGCAACTGATCAAACCGGGGCTCGCCGCCAACCAGCGCCTGCAGGACGCCCGCGACGGCAATCGACAGATCGGTGGCGCCCTGGGCAAGGCCGAGCGCTACCTGAACATGGCCAGCCTGGTAGCGGTGTTGCTGTCCGGCGTGGCGGTGGCGTTGTCGGCAACCCGTTTCGCCACTCGCCGGTTCGATGCCAGTGCCTTGCTGCGCTGTCTCGGGCTGTCGCGCCGGGAAACCATGGTGTTGTTCAGCCTGCAACTGACCGTGCTCGGGTTGCTGGCCAGCATCAGCGGCGCCCTCCTCGGCTGGCTCGCACAGCTGGGCTTGTTTGCCCTGCTACATGACTTGTTGCCGACCGATGTGCCTCCGGGCGGGCTGTTTCCGGCCATTGCCGGGATCGGCACCGGGCTGGTGGCGCTGGCCGGTTTCGCCTTGCCGCCACTGGCAGCTCTGGGCCGGGTTCCGCCATTGCGCGTGCTGCGCCGGGACATGCTGCCGATCCCTTCCAGCACCTGGATGGTCTATGGCGCAGCGCTGGGCGCCCTCGGCCTGATCATGTGGCGCTTGAGCCTGGACCTGGTGCTGACCTTTGCCTTGCTTGGCGGCGGCGTGGTTGCTGCGCTGGTGCTGGGCGGCCTGTTGTTGCTGCTGTTGAAAAGTCTGCGGCGCATGCTTGCCCGTGCGTCCTTGCCCTGGCGCCTGGGACTGGGCCAACTGCTGCGCCATCCCCTCGCTGCCGCCGGGCAGTCCCTGGCATTCGGCCTGATTCTGCTGTCGATGGCGCTGATTGCGCTGCTGCGCGGCGAGTTGCTGGACACCTGGCAGAACCAGCTGCCGAAGAACGCGCCAAACTATTTCGCGCTGAACATCCTGCCGGCGGACAAACAGGCCTTCATCGATCACCTGATCGCCGTGTCGGCGCAATCGGCGCCGCTGTACCCGGTGGTGCCGGGGCGCTTGATAAGCATCAACGGTGAACCGGTGCAGCAAATCGTCACCAAGGAATCGGCGGGCGATCGGGCGATCCAGCGCGACCTGAGCCTGACCTGGGCCGCGGACCTGCCGGCGGGCAACAAACTCACGGCCGGCAATTGGTGGAACGACAAGGCACCGGACGATGTTCCCGGCGTGTCGGTGGAAGGCAAGGTCGCCGAAAGCCTGAAAATCAAACTCGGCGACCATCTGGTTTTCAGCGTTGGCGGGATCAATCGCGAGGCGAAAGTCACCAGCCTGCGGGAGATCAACTGGGACAACTTCCAGCCGAACTTCTTCATGATCTTCCAGCCCGGCACCCTCAAGGATCTGCCGGCGACCTACCTGACCAGTTTCTATCTGGCACCGGGTCACGACCAGCAGATTGTCGACCTGTCCCGAGCTTTCCCGGCGGTGACCATCCTGCAGGTCGAAGCCTTGCTGGAGCAACTGCGCAGCATCCTCGCCCAGGTGACCCTGGCGGTGGAGTACGTGTTGTTGTTCGTGTTGGCGGCGGGGATGGCGGTGCTGTTCTCCGGCCTGCAAGCGACACTGGATGAACGCATTCGCCAGGGTGCGCTGTTGCGAGCGCTGGGGGCGGAGCGACAATTGCTTGTCAAGGCGCGGCGCATCGAGTTCGGTTTGCTGGGCGCCGTCAGTGGCTTGCTGGCCGCGCTGGGTTCGGAAGTGGTGAGTTGGGTGCTCTACCGCTACGCCTTTGACCTGCCGTGGCATCCGCATCCATGGCTGTTATTGCTGCCACTGCTGGGCGCCGTGCTCATTGGTGGTGCCGGGGTGTTCGGCACCCGTCGGGCGTTGAACGCCAGCCCGCTGACAGTCCTGCGCGAGGGTTGATAGACTCCTGCCATCCTCACCACAAGAAGCTGTCATGAGCCGTTACCGCCCTCCCCGCACTGCCGGCACCGCGCTGATCACCCCCGAGGGTGAAGCGCGGATGCGCGCCGAGTTCCATGAGCTGTGGCATGTTCGTCGGCCCCAGGTTACCCAGGCTGTCAGCGAAGCCGCGGCCCAGGGTGATCGCTCGGAGAACGCCGAATACACCTATGGCAAAAAGATGCTGCGAGAGATCGACAGCCGCGTGCGTTTTCTCACCAAACGCCTGGAAGCGCTCAAGGTTGTCAGCGAAAAGCCCAGCGATCCGAACAAGGTCTATTTCGGTGCCTGGGTCACGATCGAAGACGAGGATGGCAAAGAGTCGCGCTACCGCATTGTCGGGCCCGATGAACTGGACCTCAAACAGGGCCTGATCAGCATCGACTCGCCCCTGGCCCGCGCGCTGATCGGCAAGGCACTGGACGCCGAAGTCCGGGTCCAGACACCGACCGGTGAACAGTGTGTGTACATTGTGGCAATCGACTATCCGTGAGCCTTAACGCCGGGTAATCAACCCTTGCCGGGCAACGCGGGTCAGTTGCCGGATCACTTCAGGCGCATCTTCGAGGCTGGGGGACTGAATCACTGCCAGATCGAAACTGTCGTCGGCGAAACGAGCGAGGGACTCACCGTCTTCGACAAACTGGATCAGGAAGGCAGCGGGACCGCCGGTACGACGTGGCCAGCCATCGAGATAACGCAAGAGCGTCGGCTGATGTTTGCCGCCAAGCAGGATTTTTGGATTGCGCTGGGTCAGGTGTGCCGTGATCGGCGCGGGACGTACAACGGGGTTTAGTGCATTCATTGTGTCGTGTCTCTGCCTCAAAAGTCTGCATGGCAGGTGAGAGGCAACACCGAACCAGCGCTTTAGCGGTATTTCGAAGCCTGTTCCGGCTTCTATCGGCAACTGGATGAGTCACCTGGCGCCCCGCAAGTAGCTGTTTAAATCGGCGCATGAGCAACATCCTAGAGAAGCTGACTGGACAGTGTCAAGAATGACGCTCAACAAAAAAAGGCCCGCACAATGCGGGCCTTTTCGTTGAGCCAGAGCGGTCAACCGGCAATGGCACGGTCCGCCGAGAGTTTGCCCGCACCTTCGATCAATACCGCGATACTGCCACCGAGCAACGCCAGGGCGAATTCATAACCGTTGTTGGCCATGAACAGACCGTTGCTGATGTGCACCGAGAAAATCGCGACCAGCGACAGGAAGATCAGGCCCAGCGCGGCCGGGCGAACCAGCAAGCCGATGATCAGGGCCAGGCCGGCGAAGAATTCGGTGCCGCCCGCCAGTGCCGCCATCAGGTAACCCGGCGTCAGTCCGATGCTTTCCATGTACTGCGCGGTTCCAGCCAGACCATAGCCGCCGAATGCCCCGAAGAGTTTCTGCGAGCCGTGAGCGGCGAAAATAATGCCGACCACGATGCGCAGAACAGTCAGGCCATAGCCAGCGCGGGTGGACAGTACCTTGTTGATCAGAGTGCTCATGCTGTTTCATTCCTTGTAAGTGTGTGTTGGTTGGCCGCTATATTAATCAGTAATTCACATGTTAAAAGCGTAAAAAACCCATAATAACAATCAGATTAGTTGATCATTTGCGTGAGGCAACCTTTTGCCCCTGGGGCTCCAACGACTCCCGCTCCCGATCGAACGCCAAGTAATACTTGTTCACGCTATTAACATAGCTGACAGGCCCCATACCCACTTGCTCCATGGCCACGCGTTCGACCTGGAAGAACCACTGGTTGGGATTCAAGCCTCGCCGCCGGGCTTCGGTGCGCATGCCCTGAACCCGCTCCGGCCCGATGTTGTAGGCCGCCAGCACGAAGGCCATGCGTTCGCGCTCGTTGAGTTTAGGGCTGGCAAAGAACTTGCGCCGGATCATCGCCAGGTACTTGGCCCCGGCCTGCACATTACCGTCTACGTCCTGAATATTGCTGACCCCCACCCGCTGCGCCGCAGAAGGCGTGATCTGCATCAGGCCGGTCGGGCTGCCGCCACTGCGGGCGGTGGGCTGCAACGCTGACTCCTTGAAGGCCAGCGCCGCCAGGTTCAGCCAGTCCATGCCCTGGGCATCGGCGTGTTTCTGCAGCACCGGGCGGAGTTTTTCCAGGCGCTGCCGATCCGCCTTGGCCAATGGATAGTGCACTTGATAGAGACGACGATAGATGCGCAGGAATGCAGCGTCCTGATCCGATGGTTTTTTGTAGACGGTGAGGAAGCGATTGATGCTGGCCCGCAGCATCGACGCATCGCGGCGCACGAACCAGAACTCTTCGCCTGGCTCACTGATGACGACCTGCTTGTCGAAACGCAGCTTGGGCAGGATCTTGCCCCAGCGTTCGGCAATCGGTTGCTCGACGATGGTCAGGTGAAAGATACCGCCCTGGACCATCTCCAGTACGTCCTCGACGGCAAGGCTCGGATCGACCCACTCGACGTTGACCGGTGGCAGTTTGTGCAGGGCGAGCTTTTGATTGATCTGGCTGACGGCATCCCCGGCGGCGCTGCCGGCGGGTAATGCCAGGGTCTTGCCGGAAAGCTGTTCAAGCCGGGTGTAACGGCGTTCGCCCTTGATGCCCACCAGGACCAACGGGATGTTGCTGGCAATCGGCTCACTGGTGCTGACGGCGAACCCCGGTTGCAGATCGAGCAACTCGCCTGGCGCCACCAGATCGCCCTCCCCGCGCTGCAAGGCGCCGAGCAGTTGATCCTTGGCCTTGGGAATGATCTTGAGGGTGATTTCCTGACCGTCACGGGCGTGGCCGTTGAGGTATTGCTCGAACGCTCTCAGGCGATGGTATTCAACCCCGATCGCCTGCCCCTGGACTTCGCCGGAACTGTTGCGGCTCTGGTTGACCAACACCCGCAGCACACGGCTGCTGCGAATTTCGGCAAGGTCGCGCACCTTGCTGGCCGGTACGGCTTGCAGCGGCCCGGGCAGACGCGCGACCGCCGTCATCGGCAGTAGCAGCGAACAACACAGCAGTAGCAAAACCGAGGGACGAATCATCCACTCTCCGGAAAGAATAGGAGGCCGCTTCAATGAAGCGCGGCGACAAAAACAGGGCGCCCAGGGCGCTGACAACGCACGAAAGACTGGCACAATGATGGCAAAACTACCAACCCAGCCTGGTCCACGGCTCAAGAGACAGCGTTAACCCGTTGTAGTTCTTGGCTTTTCTTATAAATCCACGGCTCTGATATGCTTTCCGGCCTTTGGGCCGAGGTAGTACCATGCAACTCATCGATATCGGCGTCAACCTGACCAACGCCAGTTTTGCCGACAAACACCAGGCCGTACTCGATCGCGCCTACGCAGCCGGCGTGTGCCAACTGGTGCTGACCGGCACCAGTGTCGAGGGCAGTGAACAGGCCCTCGAACTGTGCCGGCAACTGGACGAAAGCGCCCAGCGCCTGTTCGCCACCGCCGGTATTCACCCTCACTGCGCCAGCGACTGGAACGCCGACAGCGCCCGACGTTTGCGCACTTTGCTCAACGAGCCGAATGTGGTGGCCGTGGGTGAATGCGGGCTGGATTTCAACCGTGATTTCTCGCCGCGCCCGCAGCAGGAAAAGGTCCTGGAAGAACATCTGGCCATGGCCGTTGAATTGCAGCTGCCGGTTTTTCTGCACGAACGCGACGCCAGCCAGCGATTGCTGGAAATCCTGCGCGACTTCCGCGATCGACTGCCGGCCGCGGTGGTGCACTGCTTCACTGGCGAACAGAAGGCGCTGTACAGCTACCTCGACCTCGATCTGCACATCGGCATCACCGGCTGGATCTGCGACGAGCGCCGGGGCACGCATTTGCATCCGTTGGTCAAGGAGATCAAGCGCGGGCGCCTGATGCTCGAAAGCGATGCACCGTATCTGCTACCGCGCAGCCTTCGCCCCAAGCCGAAAAACGGGCGAAACGAGCCGGCGTACCTGACCGAAGTATTGCGCGAAGTGGCGCTGCATCGCGGGGAAAGCCAGGAAGACCTGGCGGCGCACACCACCGCGTGCGCACGGGCGTTCTACGGCTTGCCATCAATCCCACAGTAAACACAGAACCCTCTGTGGGATCGCCGCACCGCCGCTCCCACATTGACCTGTATCAAAATCCGAATTCTGCATGGCGGCACAATACTGGCACCTTGCCAAAACTGTTTCCGCTATCAGAGAAGACCTCCATGGGTGCCTGGCTTAGCAATATCTCGCTGAAATACAAATTCTGGGCGGTCAATGCCGTCGCGTTCGTCACCACCCTGTTGTTAGTGCTGTACGCGGTGCAGCTTGAACAGCAGGCCCGTAGTCATGCGTCCCAGGCCTCGGCCCAGGCACAAGCGCGATTGCTGGGTGACTGGCCTGCCGCGCAGCCGCTACCCAGAGCCCATAACCTCCTGACATTCAGTCGCGGACAGGCGCCGTCACTGGATGGACAACCCGTGCTCGAACTCACCGACTCAAACGGCTGGGTCGAGATCAACTCGATGCCGCTGTTCGGTGACAATCCGTTGATGGGTGCCGAAGTGTTTACCCGTGCCGACGGCCAGCAGGTCGCCGTAATTGCCCACGGCCCAAGCCTGAGTCAGGTATTCAGCGAGCGCTTCGCCAACTACGCGCTGGCCGTGTTCATCCTGATGCTGGCAATGCTCGGCGCATCGCAGTTATTGATCCGCTTCTTACTCAGCCAGCTCAACACTTTGAAAGACGTCATGTTGCACGTGGAGAAAAGCGGCGACCTGTCGGCCCGCGTGCCATTGGCTTGCAGCGACGAAGTCGGGCAAATGGCCAACGCCTTCAACGCCATGCAGGCCGGTTATCAACGGGTGGTCAACACCGTCGCCAGCACCGCCCGACAACTGGACATCGGCGCCGCACGGCTGGCGGCCAGCATGAATGACGTGCGCCACGGCATGCTGGGCCAGCAAAGCGAAACCGATCAGGCCGCCACGGCGATCAATGAAATGACCGCCACGGTCTATCACATCGCCCAACACGCGGGTGCCACCCGTGACCTTTCGCAATCGGCCAATACCCTGGCCGGCAGCGGGCAAGAGGTCGTGACGCGGGTGCAGCGCTCGATTGCCGGACTGTCAACCGGTGTCCAGCAGACCGCCGAGATGATTCAACGCCTGGCCGAGGACAGCCAGAAGATCAATGGCGTGGTCAACGTGATTCACAGCATCGCCGAGCAGACCAACCTGTTGGCATTGAACGCCGCCATCGAAGCGGCCCGGGCCGGCGAGATGGGTCGCGGTTTCGCGGTGGTCGCCGATGAAGTACGCAACCTCGCCAAACGCGTGCAGGCCTCCACGGATGAAATAACGATCATGGTGTCGGCATTGCAAGCTGGCACGCGGGACGCCGTGGATTTCATGCAAGAGAGCTCGTTCAAGGCCGACGACTGCGTACAACAGGCGCAAGAGGCCGGCGCGGCATTGGCCGAGATCACCAGCGCGGTGGCGCAGATGCGTGAAAGCAACACGCAGATCGCGGTGGCGGCCGAGCAGCAGAGCCAGGTGGCGGAAGAGATGAACCGGGCGGTAGTGAGCATCCGTGACGTGACCGAGAACACGGTGCAGCAGACGGTGACGTCGGCGACCACCAGCAATGAGTTGGCGGCGTTGGCCGGGGAGTTGAGCAAGGCTATCGGTCAGCTCAAACTTTGAGGGCCCTTTCGCGAGCAAGCCCGCTCCCACAGGTGACCGCGTTCTTTCATTGGAATACGGTCAAAATGTGGGAGCGGGCTTGCTCGCGAAGGCGTCAGAACCGGCACCATCTTTTCCAGTCATGGCTCCTATCAAGCCAATAGCCAGCCTTGATTCGCCGCCAGCATAGACCGGGCCTATTCTTCTTACATGTGTTCAACATGGATCGAGGATCGGCATCATGGGCAAACGTCACCCCAACCTACCCGCCTGGCAATGGCGAGCGTACCCGAACAATCATCAGCACCCGACCAATCTGGTGCTGCACCTGATCGCGGTGCCGCTGTTCATCGTGGCATTTCTGCTGATTGTGTCCGGGGTGTTCAGCCTGAGCCTGGCAAACATCGCTATCGGCGTGATCGGAGTGATTGCGGCGCTGGCCTTGCAACGCCACGGCCACAGCCTGGAGACCCAAGCCTCCGAACCCTTCAGTGATCGCAAGGATGCGGTATCGCGCCTGTTGGTCGAGCAGTTCCTGACGTTTCCGCGGTTCTTCCTCAGCGGTGGCTGGTGGCGCGCCTGGCGTGAGCGCCACCGCCGTCACTGATCAGGCGAACACGGTCACCGTCTGCCGGCTCATGGCGATCAACCGGCCATCCGCGCTCCACATTTTTGCGGCGGCATGCCCGTAGCCGTCGGCGGCGTATTCGGTTTCGACGAGGTATTTGCACCAGTCCAGGGTGGTCAGTTCCAGCAACGGCTGCACGAATTCGATGGTCCAGGTCAGCGTGCTGCCCATCGCCGGCTTCTTCAAAAACGGCATCAGGGCCGGCGGCCAGGCGTCCACCAGCGCCAGGATATGCGCCTCGCCGATAGCTTCCTCCTTTACGTCGCCGCGCAAGCGTACCCAGCCGCCCATTTGCCGGGATGTGCTACCGCTGAACGGCAACCCGCCGACACTCCAGCGCATCGCCAGATGGCGCATGAACTCCGGGATGACGCCTTCGACGAAAGGCAATTCCTGGCATTCGTCCCAGTGCTTCATTTCCGGTGCCGGCTCAGCGGCCACCGCCACTTCCGAAGGGCGCGAGGCGCCGAAGCTGCCCTGGATCAACGTCACCACCTGGCCCTTCTGCACCGCCCGGCCCAGCACTTGGCTGACGGCCTTGCCTTCGCGCAATACGTCGACTTCAAAACTGACCGGTACTTCGGGCTCAACCGGGCCGACAAAGGTGATCGCCAACGAACGCACCGGCCGATCCGCCGGAACCCGGGCGCGCATGGCTTCGTACTGCAAAGCCACCACCACGCCACCGAAACTGGCGCGACCCTGGCCCCAGGAGGCCGGAATAGACAGCTCCAGCGGCTGGCTACGGACAGCGTCAAGCAGTTCGGAAAAACGCATGAAAACCTCAGGGGTCGGAAAAAGATGAGGGGATCTTAACCATCTGGCGAGATGGATACATCGCCTATTCCGGACAAATTGACTGACAGATAAGTCGCGCAGGTTTCATATCGAACATAAAACCCTGTGGGAGCGGGCTTGCTCGCGAAGAGGCCATCAGCCTAAGCATCAATGCTGACTGACACACCGCTTTCGCGAGCAAGCCCGCTCCCACATTTGATCGGTGGTGATCAGGATTTGAAGCAGTCGCGGCTGAGTTTTTCCAGCACCCGGTCCGCACGGCTTTCCGCCTCGGCCATGGTGGCTTGCCACACTGCAACACAGGGCTGCAAATCCGCTTCCCGTTCGGACATGGCCAACCATTGCACGCAATCATGCCAGTCGCCCAGCGCGCCCTGGGCCGATTTCAACCGGGGCATGGCCGCTTTCGGCAAACGGTCCAGCTCGGGGTAAGCGTCGATGCCATAGCGCACGCGCTTGATCAGCAAGCGCAGCCGATGACGGTCATGGGTCGGATCGTGCAGTGCCTCGTCGAGTTTTTTCCACTGCTTGCCCAGGCGTTTCTGGATACGCTTGCGCAGGCCCTTGAGCAGTCCCTGGCGCTGGGCGGCACGCAGAAAACGCGGAAAAGCATCGAGGACGATCAGCATTTGCGCGAGCTCGGGGCTGGCAGCCACGGCCGGATAGGCCTCGGCCATTTGCGCCATGCGCCACTGTGCGGCTTGGGGTTGATGGTGCTGGAGCAAGTACGCCGCCAGCACTTCGCGATCACGCAACGGTGTGGTCAGATCCCCCACCCGGGAGGCCGCCGCTTCCAGTTGTTCGACGCCAGGCAGCCCGCGCAAAGGTCGTAGCAGGCTGCGCAACCGCCGCATGGTTGTGCGCAGGTCGTGTAACGCTTCAGGATCAGTACGCTCTTTCAAACGGGCCTGACAGGCCAGCAGACGAACTTCCAGGCCCAGAATCTGAGCCACCAAGCGATCGATCATGGGGGTTTACTCCGTAAACAGCGCCAGGTTGCAAGCTCCAGGTTGCAAGCTCCAGGCTGCAAGCTCGATGGGTCTCGCAATTTTCAGCTTAGAGCTTGTAGCCGCCTTTCGCTTTCAACGCCCCGCGCGCGACTCACGAATATAGAAACGGGCCTTCTCGGCTTTTTTGGTGCAGCCTTCGAACCCCTCGAATTGCTGCTGGGTCTTGGCTGCGGTCAACAGCGACAAGGCCTTGGAGTAGCTGACGGTCCCGGCGAAACCTTCAGCCTTGGCCAGGTCCAGCTCATGCCACGCGGCATCCAGGTTACTCCCGCAACTGTCGCGATATGCGGTTTTGCCGGCACAACCGGCGAGTGCCAGGGCAATCAATGGCAAGCAGATCCAGGCTTTCATCACTCATTCCTCAAAGATAGGTCAACAGTCGTGCAGGTAAGACGGTGTGGCACCTGAAAAGTGCCGTTGGTCCGCTATGCAACTATAGCGCTGACGAGAATAACCATGTGCCGCCATGGAGTGTCGAAAATACGACGCACTTGTCCCCTCGAACGACCATGGCGATTGAAGCATGACCCTCGATGGGTGCATTGTTGAACCATTCAAACGAGGGCGATCCATGAAAAAGCGTGTCGCACTGGTATTGGGCTCGGGTGGAGCCCGGGGTTATGCGCATATCGGCGTCATTGAAGAGATCGAACGGCGCGGCTATGACATTGCCTGTGTCGCCGGTTGCTCCATGGGCGCGGTGGTGGGCGGGATCTACGCCGCCGGCAAACTCAATGATTACCGCGACTGGATCGAGAGCCTGGATTATCTCGACGTGTTGCGCCTGGTGGACGTCAGTTTCCGTCTGGGGGCGATTCGTGGCGAAAAAGTCTTCGGGCAGATCCGCAAGATCGTCGGAGAGATCAACATCGAAGATTTGCGTATCCCCTACACCGCCGTGGCCGCCGACCTGACCAACCAGCAGGAAATCTGGTTCCAGGAAGGTTGCCTGCATCAGGCCATGCGCGCCTCGGCAGCGATTCCCAGCCTGTTTACTCCGGTGATGCAGGGCAACCGCATGCTGGTCGATGGCGGCATTCTCAACCCGCTGCCGATCGTGCCGGTGGTGTCGAGTCATTGCGACTTGATCATTGCGGTCAACCTCAACTCCACCAACCAGCGCCACTATCAATTGCCGGTCATCCAGCGTCCCGCCGCCTTCAAGATCCGCTTCGACAGCCTGATCAATTCCCTGGGCTCGAAGCTGCCGTTCCGCCGCAAACAGGCCGAGCAATTGTTGATCCTCGAGCAGGAAGCCCTGAGGGCCGAAGGGGCGGACATCAATCCGTGGATCGAATCCGCCGAGCCCGAAGCGCAGCAACCCGCCGCCGCTCCGGAAGCCAGTGGCGCGCCCCGCTCCGCCACCGGTTCGTTCATCATCGACAACGTCGGGCCAGCGTCCTTGCTGGATTTGATCAACCAGAGTTTCGAGGTGATGCAGACGTCGCTGGCGCAATACAAAATTGCCGGGTATCCGCCGGACATCCTGATCAACGTGCCCAAGCGCGTGTGCCGGTTTTTCGAGTTCTACAAGGCGCCGGAGCTGATCGCGCTGGGACGGGAGATTGCGCGGGATACGCTGGATCGGTATGAGAATGAGCAGAATTGAAAGTCTGAAAGTTCTCGGGTGACTACCAGAGCCACTTCGCGATCCGACTTGCCCGCGAAAGCGCCAGATCAGTCACCACAAAATTTCAAAACTATTCACTCAACAACCGATACCCCACCCCCGCCTCGGTGACGATAAACCTTGGCCGGGTCGGGTCATCCGCCAGTTTCTGGCGCAAGTGCCCGACCACGATGCGCAGGTAGTGAGTGTCTTCGGTGTGGGTCGGTCCCCAGATGTCCTTGAGCAATTGCTGCTGGGTGATCACCCGCCCGGGATGCCGTGCCAGTTGCGCCAGCACGGCGTACTCCTTGCGGGTCAGCGCGACTTCGACATCGTCGAGCAACACCCGGCGATACGCCAGGTCGACCGTCAACGGACCGAAGCTCAGCGCCGCCTGTTGCACCTCGCCTGCGGGCGCCTGGCGTAATAACGCCCGGATCCGCGCCAGGAACTCCTGAATGCCGAATGGCTTGGTCACGTAGTCATTGGCGCCGCCATCCAGGGCCTCGACTTTCTGCCCTTCACCGGCGCGCACGGAGAGCACCAGCACCGGCACCGTCGACCACTCGCGAAAGTCGCGCAATACCTGTTGGCCGTCCATGTCCGGCAAGCCAAGATCGAGCACCAGCAAGTCCGGTTTGTTCAACGCCGCTTGCGCCAATCCTTCACTGCCGGTACCCGCCTCCAGCACTTTGTAGCCCTGGGAAGCGAGGCTGATGCGCAGGAACTTGCGGATCTGCGGTTCGTCGTCAATGACCAAAATGGTCGCGGTCTGGCTCATGAATTCACATCAAAACAAAGAAGTTGCAAGAGAGTAGCGCAAGCGCGGTCAGGCTTCACTTTCGTATCCCGGCTGAGCCTGTAGCGGCAAGTGCAACGTGATGCAGGTGCCGCGCCCCTCGATGCCGTCGGCGACGCTGATGCGCCCGCCATGGGCACCGACCATGCCCTGACAAATCGCCAGCCCCAGCCCGGTACCCTGCCCGCCACGATCCCCCCGGGCCGCGGTGTAGAACATGTCGAAAATCTTCGCCCGTTCCTCTTCCGGTATCCCCGGGCCCTCATCGCAGACCGAGAAAAACAGCTCACTGTCATCGGCCCCGGCGCGCAGTTGCAAGCGCCCGTGGGGTGGCGAAAACCGCGCGGCGTTTTCCATCACGTTAATCAGGGCCTGTTCGATCAGCGCGGCATGCACATACAGCAGCGGTAACTCGGCCGGCACCTCGGTAGTGACCTGCAACGGCGCAAGAACTGCCCGCAGGCGATTGAGCGCGCTGCCGACGATATCCGCCGGTGACACCCAGTCCCGCGCCAGCTTCAGGGCTCCGTGGCCGAGGCGGGTCATGTCGAGCAGGTTTTGAATGTAGCGGTCCAGGCGCTCGGCTTCATCGCGGGTGCCCTCAAGCAACTCACGCCGGTCCTCCAGCGGGATCGCTTCACCCAGGGCCAGCAGGCTATCGATACTGCCGCGCATGGACGTCAACGGAGTGCGCAAATCGTGGGACACCGAAGCCAGCAAGGCGCTGCGCAGTTGCTCGGTTTCGCCGTGCAGCCGCGCCGCTTCCAGATCATCGGCCAGTTGCGCCCGGGCCAGCGCCTGGGCCAGCGGCTGGCTCAGCGCGGTCAACAAGCGTCGGCGCTGGCCGCTCAGGGTCTGGCCTTCCCTGGCGCACACGCCAAGCAACGCCAGCGGGCCGTCTTCCACCGACAATGGCCACCACCACCAGCGGCCGAACGGTAATGTACCGGTGCCCGCACCCGCGGGTTGATCGTGCTGCCAGGCCCAGTCGGCGGCGGCGCGCTCGGCTTCGCTGAACTCCAGCGGGCCACCGGTTTCGACTTTCCAGCCACTCTGCCCATCGCGATTGAGCAGGCACAGTTGCACATCGCTCCAACCGTTGAGGTGCTGGGCGGCCGCACTGACCACGGCCTGGCGGTCGGTGGCGGCAGTCAGTTTGCGTGACAGGTCGAGCAATTCAGTGGTCTCTTCCTGGGTATCGCGCAGCGCCTGCAATTGCCTGCGCTGGCGCGCCGCGAGGTTGCCGGTGAGGGCCGCCATCAACAGGAAAAACAGCAAGGTCAGCACGTCTTCTTCGCGCTGTATGCTGAAAGAAAAAGTCGGTGGAATGAACAGGAAGTCATAGGTCAGGAACGACAGCGCCGCACAGGCCAACGCCGGACCGAGGCTGCTGCGCACCGCCACCAGCAACACCGCCGCAAGGAACACCAGAGAGATATTCGGCAATGGCAGCACGCTCGCCACAGCCCAGGCCAGGGCGCTGGCCAGTACCGTCGCGACCACGGCCAATGCGTAGTCGAACCAGACCAGTGAATGCATCGACCGCTGATGGGGTTGCAGCTGTTGGTGATCGCTGTCGAGAACATTGATCTCCAGCCCGCGCGCATTGCGCAGCAGTCGCGCCGCCAACCCACCACCGAACAGACGCCGGCGCAACCGCGGCCGGGACTGGCCGACCAGCACCAGGCTGGCGCGGCGTTCAGCTGCATGCTGGATCAGGGTTTTCGCCACTTCACCGGCGCGCAGCAACACCACCTCGCCGCCCAGGCGCTCGGCCAGTTGCTGGGCACTCTGCAGACGCAGGCGTGACTGCTCGTCACGCACGCTGCCGTTGTCCACGTGCACCAGGCTCCAGGGCAGGTGCCGCCGCT
Source organism: Pseudomonas sp. GM74 (assembly GCF_000282455.1). Lineage (GTDB taxonomy): Bacteria > Pseudomonadota > Gammaproteobacteria > Pseudomonadales > Pseudomonadaceae > Aquipseudomonas. Next base: position 75,527 of record NZ_AKJG01000047.1, on the reverse strand, counting down.
GGGCCACACGACTGGCATGACGCACCAGGCGCTCGGCCTGGGCATCGCCGTCGACCCCCACCAGCAAACGCCCGCGCACGGCCGGCGCCGCTTGCCCCAACTGACGATACCCTTGGGCCAGATCGTTATCGACCTGCGCCGCCGCGGTTTGCATCGCCAGTTCGCGCAGGGCTGTCAGGTTGGTCTGGGAAAAGAACGCGTCGATGGCCGCCCGCGCCTGCTCCGGTACATAGACCTTGCCATCGCGCAGACGCTCGAGCAGCTCCCGTGGAGGCAAGTCGATCAGCAGCAATTCATAGGCTTCCTGCAATACCCAGTCCGGCAGGGTTTCGCGGACCTGCACGCCGGTGATGCCGCGCACCTGGTCGTTGAGGCTTTCCAGGTGCTGAACGTTGACCGTGGTGTACACATCGATGCCGGCGGCGAGCAGTTCCTGAATGTCCTGCCAGCGTTTTTCGTGACGACTGCCGGGTGCGTTGGTGTGCGCCAGTTCGTCGACCAGCACCAGCTTCGGCTTGGCGAGGAGCAGACCGTCGAGGTCCATTTCTTCAAGCAACACGCCACGGTACTCGGAACGTACCAACGGCTGCTGCGACAAGCCGCCGAGCAGTGCTTCGGTTTCCGCCCGGCCATGGGTTTCGACGACGCCGGCAATGACTTTCACCCCTTGGCGCAACTGGGTGTGGGCCGCTTGCAGCATGGCGTAGGTCTTGCCGACACCTGGCGCGGCACCGAGAAATACCTTGAGCCGGCCACGGCCATCGCGGGGCAGGTCTGCTAACAGCGCGTCGGCGCGGCCGGAGTTGCTCATGCTTGGAGTTCTCGTCTTTCAGATGTTGATGTAGTGATTGTCAAACCGTCTTCGCGAGCAAGCCCGCTCCCACAGGAGTACGCACTCCAATTGTGGGAGCGGGCGCAGCACCACGGACCTAAAGCTTTTCCAGCGCCCGATTCAACTCAAGCACATTCACCACCGGCGGGCCTATCAGTGGCTGTTCGATGTGGGCGTCCAGCAGTTGTTGCAGCGTCGCTACCGGCAGGTTGCGCGCCGTCGCGACACGCGCCAGTTGATAGGCAATCGCCGCCGGTGGCAAGTGCGGATCGAGACCACTGCCGGACGTAGTGACCAGCGCCAGGGGCACCGGTCCCTGGCCGGGCACCAGCAGCTTGCCGGCATCTTCGAGTACCCGCGTCGCCAGCGCCGGGTTGCTCGGCGACAGGTTGCTGGCACTGCTCGACACGGTGGCAAAGGCACCGGCCGAAGGACGCGGGTGGAACCAGGCGTCGCCGACGAAATTCTGGGCGATCAGCGAGGAGCCGCGAACCTTGCCCTCGGCATCCCGCACCAGGCTGCCGTTGGCCTGATCCGGGAACGCGACCTGGGCCACGCCGGTGACCACCAGTGGATAAGCGACCCCGGTGATCAGCGTCATCAGGACCAGCAGGCTCAGGGCCGGGCGTATCAATGTGGACATATCAAAATCCTCGAATTCACAGGAAAAACCTGTGGGGGTGTCAGGTCAAACCAGATGAAACGCCGTCAACAGCATGTCGATCGCCTTGATGCCCACGAACGGCACCAGGATCCCGCCCAGGCCATAGATCAGCAGGTTGCGCCGCAGCAACGCCGCCGCACTCGCCGCCTGCACGCGCACACCGCGCAATGCCAGGGGAATCAGCACCACTATGATCAACGCGTTGAAAACGATCGCCGACAGAATCGCGCTCTGCGGACTGCTCAGTTGCATCACGTTGAGCACGCCCAGTTGCGGGTAGATCGCGGCGAACAGTGCCGGAAGGATCGCAAAGTACTTGGCCACGTCATTGGCGATGGAAAAGGTCGTCAGCGCCCCACGGGTGACCAGCAATTCCTTGCCGATCTGCACCACGTCCAGCAGCTTGGTCGGGTCGCTGTCGAGGTCGACCATGTTGGCCGCTTCACGGGCCGCTTGCGTGCCGTCGTTCATCGCCATGCCGACGTCCGCCTGGGCCAGGGCCGGGGCGTCGTTGGCTCCGTCGCCGCACATGGCGACCAGACGACCGTCGTTTTGCTCGTGACGAATGCGCGCCAGTTTTTTCTCCGGAGTGGCTTCCGCCAACACATCGTCCACACCCGCCTCGGCTGCGATGGCAGCGGCGGTCAACGGATTGTCGCCGGTGACCATGACGGTGCGGATTCCCAGCTTGCGCAACTCGGCGAAACGCTCGCGGATACCGGGTTTGACCACGTCCTTGAGGTGGATCGCCCCGAGCAACTTGCCGTCGGCACACACCAGCAACGGGGTGCCGCCGCTTTGGGCGATCTTGTCGATTTCACGGGACAACGGTGCAGCCAGATCAGCGCGCTTGAGGCCCACGAACGCCAACAACGAATCCACCGCGCCCTTGCGGTACACGCGCCCTTGATAGTCGACACCGGACAAGCGGGTTTCAGCACTGAACGGCACAGCGGTCAACAGCTCGGCGGATGGCTCCGCCTGAGGGTGAAGGCCACGCAAGTACTCGACGATGGACTTGCCTTCAGCAGTGTCATCGGCCAGCGAGGCAAACAATGCGCCTTCAGCCAGTTCCTTGGCAGTGACGCCAGGAGCGGCATATACCGCCGAGCAACGACGGTTACCGAAGGTGATGGTGCCGGTCTTGTCCAGCAGCAGCACGTGCACGTCCCCCGCCGCTTCCACCGCACGACCGGACTTGGCGATCACGTTCAGGCGCACCAGGCGATCCATCCCGGCGATACCGATGGCAGACAACAAGCCGCCGATGGTGGTCGGAATCAACGTGACCAACAACGCCACCAGGAACACCAGCGGTAGGCTGCCATTGGCGAAGTGGGCGAACGGTTGCAGGGTAACGACCACCAGCAGGAAGATCAGGGTCAGGCCGATCAGCAGGATATCGAGCGCCACTTCGTTCGGGGTTTTCTGGCGTTTGGCGCCTTCGACCAGGGCGATCATGCGGTCCAGGGTCGACTCACCGGGGTTGGCGGTGATCTTCACCAGCAGCCAGTCCGATACCAACCGTGTGTTGCCGGTGACGGCCGAGCGGTCGCCACCGGACTCACGGATCACCGGCGCCGATTCACCGGTAATCGCCGCTTCATTGACCGCCGCGATGCCTTCGATCACCTCGCCGTCACCGGGGATCATCTCCCCCGCTTCGACGCGCACCACATCGCCTTTACGCAGGTTGGCGGCGGGCACCACCTGAAAGCTGCCGTTGCCGGTCTTGCGCCGGGCGCTGAGGCCTTCGCTGCCGGCCTTGAGGCTGTCGGCGCGAGCCTTGCCGCGACCTTCGGCCAGGGCCTCGGCGAAGTTGGCGAACAGTACGGTGAACCATAGCCACACAGCGATTTGCGCGGCGACGAAAGTCGGCACCGCCGTGTCAGGAATAAAGCACAGCACGGTGGTCAGGATCGCGGTGAGTTCAACGACCAGCATCACCGGCGCACGTTGCAATTGCCGTGGATCGAGCTTGACGAAGGCTTGCACCAGCGCCGGACGCCACAGGGCCGAGATCGCGGTTTTCGGTTGTTCCGGTGCCTTTACGGTGGCCGGTTTAATTACGGGCATATTCATCAAATAGTCCTCAGAAGCCCATACTCAGATGTTCAGCAATCGGGCCCAGCGCCAAGGTCGGCAGGAATGTCAGGCCACCCACCAGCAAAATGGTCACAGTCAGCAGGGTTACGAACAGCGGGCCGTGGGTCGGGAAGCTGTTCTGGCCAATCGGTGCGGTTTTCTTCATCGCCAGGCTGCCGGCCAGGGCCAGAACCGGGAGGATGTAGCCGAAGCGACCAATCAACATGCCCAGGCCCAGCATCAGGTTGTGAAACGGCGTGTTGGCACCGAAGCCACCGAACGCCGAACCGTTGTTGGCACTGGCCGAGGTATAGGCGTAGAGCAACTGACTGAATCCGTGAGATCCAGGGTTGCTCACCGCAGCCACCGGGCCTGGCAGGCTGGCGGCGATCGCACCAAGCACCAACACGCCAATCGGCATGACCATGAGGGTCACCACCAGCAATTGCACTTCTTTGGCTTGCAGTTTCTTGCCGAGGTATTCCGGGGTACGGCCGATCATCAGGCCGGCGAGGAACACCGCGATCAGCACGTTGAGCAACATGCCGTAGAGCCCGGCGCCGACGCCGCCGAAGATCACTTCGCCCACCATCATGTTGACCAGCGCCACCATGCCGCTCAGCGGGTTGAGGCTGTCGTGCATGCCGTTCACCGAACCGTTGGACGCGGCCGTGGTGGTCACCGACCACAACACAGTGGCGGTAGTGCCGAAGCGCGCTTCCTTGCCTTCCAGCGGCGCGGTCTGTTCGACGGAGACATTGTTCAGGGCCGGGTTCGGCTGGTATTCGGCCCACAGCGAAGTCGCGCCGCCGATCAGGAACAACGCCAGCATGCAGGCGATGATCGCGCGGCTCTGCCGCAAGTCCTTCACGTAATGGCCGAAGGTGAACACCAGCGCGACGGGGATCAGAATGATCGAGGCCATTTCGAACAGGTTGCTCCAGGCCGTCGGGTTCTCGAACGGATGCGCCGAGTTGACGCCGAAGAAACCGCCACCGTTGGTGCCCAATTGCTTGATCGCAATCTGACTGGCAGCAGGTCCCAGCGGAATCACTTGGTCTACACCCTGCATCGTCACCGCATTCACGTACTGCGCGAAAGTTTGCGGCACGCCCTGCCAGACCAGATACAGCGCCAGCAGCAGGCACAGCGGCAGCAAGCCGTAGAGGGTGGCACGGGTCATGTCGACCCAGAAGTTGCCCAGGGTCCGGGTGGATTTGCGACCGATACCGCGACACAGCGCGACCAGTACCGCCAGGCCGGTGGCGGCGCTGACGAAGTTTTGCACGGTGAGGCCGACCATCTGGCTCAGGTAACTCAGGGACGCTTCGCCGCTATAGGCCTGCCAGTTGGTGTTGGTCATGAAGCTGACAGCGGTGTTGAACGCCAGCGTCCACTCCTGACCCGGCAGGTTCTGTGGATTGAGCGGCAGGTGGTCCTGGAACAGCAGGATCGTGAACAGCAGCAGGAAACCCGCGAGGTTGAAGGCGAGCAAGGCCAGTGTGTACTTCTGCCAGCTCTGTTCAGCCTGCGGATCGACGCCGGCCAGACGATAACAACCGCGTTCGACCGGACCGAGAACCGGCGTCAGCCAGGTGCGCTGCCCTTCCATCACCTTGTAGTAGAAGCGCCCGAGAAACGGCGCCGGGACCAATACCAGGGCGAAAAACCCGAGGATCAGCCAATAGTCATAACTGTGCATAGCCGCTCCTAGTTCCGGTCCGCGCGCAGCAGCGCAACCAACAGATAAATGAACAGCCCCACTGCCAGCAGCAGCGACACCCCGTCCAGAACGCTCATGGAAGTTCTCCGTGTTACGGCGTATTGCCGCGTGTGGAGTCATTGTCGGAAAGGAGGCTGTAAAGGAACGAGACCGAGGGTGCCTGCGGGACATAAAGAAAGCGTAAATAGTGGGTTTATGGCTTTGTTACAGCGAGGTTTGATGGCGCATGCGCGGGCCACATCGCGATCCCACATTGGAGATGCGTCAGCCCATACAACATGGCTCCACTGTAGGAGCGAGCTTGCTCGCGATGGCGGCACAACAGACAACAACGCACCCAACTGGCGCATCAAAAAGCATGCATCCAGCAGCGATCATCCCCGATACGACAGCTTTCAGCGCTTTACGACGCAACATCACAAAATGGCACGCCCACTGCACCGGCCTCCCCCGAGCGTTCCAAACCACTCAGGGAGCAAACCCATGAACACACAACTCAAACCCACGCTGGGCACCTTGCACCTGTGGGGCATTGCGGTCGGGCTGGTGATTTCCGGAGAGTATTTCGGCTGGAGCTATGGATGGGGCGTGGCCGGAACCCTGGGCTTTCTGGTGACCTCTTTCATGGTCGCCACCATGTACACCTGCTTCATCTTCAGTTTCACCGAGCTGACGACCGCCATTCCCCACGCCGGCGGTCCATTTGCCTACAGTCGTCGCGCCTTTGGCGAGAAAGGCGGGTTGATCGCCGGGCTGGCGACTCTGATCGAATTCGTCTTCGCCCCACCGGCGATTGCCCTGGCCATCGGCGCCTACCTCAATGTCCAGTTTCCAGCCCTGGACCCGAAACACGCGGCAGTCGGTGCCTACATCGTATTCATGGGCCTCAATATCCTCGGCGTGAAACTGGCAGCCACCTTCGAACTGGTGGTCTGCGTGTTGGCTGTCGCTGAATTGCTGGTGTTCATGGGCGTGGTCGCCCCGGCATTCAGTTTCAGCAACTTCGCCCTCAATGGCTGGGCCGGCTCCGATGTTTTCGGTGCTCCGGCGATTGCCGGGATGTTCGCGGCGATCCCCTTTGCAATCTGGTTCTTCCTCGCCATCGAAGGCGCAGCCATGGCCGCCGAAGAAGCCAAGGACCCGAAACGCACGATTCCCAAGGCTTACATCAGTGGAATTCTGACCCTGGTGCTGCTGGCGATGGGCGTGATGTTTTTCGCCGGGGGCGTCGGCGACTGGCGTACCCTGTCGAACATCAACGACCCGCTGCCCCAGGCGATGAAAACCGTGGTTGGCGAAAGCTCGGGCTGGCTGCACATGCTGGTGTGGATCGGCCTGTTTGGACTGGTGGCGAGCTTCCACGGGATCATCCTTGGCTACTCGCGGCAGTTCTTCGCCCTCGCCCGGGCCGGTTACCTGCCGGCGTCCCTGTCCAGGCTGTCGCGCTTTCAAACCCCGCACCGGGCGATCATCGTCGGCGGTGTCATCGGCATCGCAGCCATCTACAGCGATGGCCTGATCAACCTTGGCGGCATGACGTTGACCGCCGCGATGATCACCATGGCCGTCTTCGGCGCTATCGTGATGTACATCATGAGCATGCTCAGCCTGTTCAAACTGCGTAAAACCGAGCCGAACCTGGAACGCACCTTCCGTGCCCCTTGCTACCCGCTGGTGCCGTTCATTGCACTGATGCTGGCCGTGGTGTGCCTGGTGGCGATGGCCTGGTTCAACACCTTGATCGGCGTGATTTTTCTGGGCTTCATGGCGGCAGGTTTCGTGTACTTCATGCTCACCGCACAACTGCGTGCCGACGCGCCGGCGGATGCGATGCTGACCGGACTGTGAAAGCGTTCGGGTAGACCTCGAGTAACAGGCATAGAATGGGGATGACAGCGATGGAACTGCGATGCAACCCCATCACTCAAAACGGTATGCACGATCGGTTGGCGACCCCTCGCCGACCGCCTGCTTTTCAAGGAGAGTCCTATGCCCTGGTATGCCTGGTTGATCCTGGTCGTTGCCATCGGCTCGATCGTTGGTGGTCTGATGCTGCTGCGCGACACCGCCAACAAGGTCGAACTGACCGAAGAACAACGCAAGCGCGTCGCCGAACGCAATGCGGAAATGGACGCCAAGGAAGCGCAGGACCGCTGACTGAAAACCCCGCCTTGAACGGCGGGGTTTGTTTTTGCGTGGCTTCCCCTGAAATCATGCCGCTTTGTACCCATATCGAAGCATCTGCATGCTTTTTAGACGTAGAAGTACAGTCACCATGCAATTTTCATTGGTTAATATGGGCCGCATTGATGCGGAGATATCAGATGCGTTACTCGCAGGACCATAAAGCCCAGACCCACCAACGCATAATCAAGGAAGCTTCAGCACGATTTCGACGCGACGGTATCGGCGCGACCGGGCTGCAACCCCTGATGAAAGCATTGGGCTTGACTCACGGTGGTTTTTACTCGCACTTCAAGTCCAAAGATGAACTGGTAGAAAAAGCCTTGCAGGAGGCTGGCGCACAAGTCGACGAGTTGTGCGCGCAAATCTTCGCCGAGGAAAAGCCACTCGAAGCCTTCATCGACGCCTACCTGTCCGAATGGCATCAAACCTCACCCCACGAAGGCTGCCCTCTGCTGACCATTTCCTCGGAACTGGGGCTGCGTGGTCAACCGAGTCCGACCAGCGACGTCGTGCTCCAGGCGCGACTCGATCAGATCCAGCACACCCTTGAGGGTGAGCACACCGCCGACCGCAGCATCGTCATCATGTCTACGCTGGTCGGCGCCTTGCTGTTATCGCGCAGCGTCGCCGACGCCGAGTTTGCCCAACGGATTCTCGACGTCGCACGCGAACACCTCAAGCACTCGCAGGATTAACCCTGCCAACGTTTGAACAGCACACTGGCATTGACCCCGCCAAATCCGAAGCCGTTGGACAGCGCATATACGATGGCCATCGGCCGCGCGTTGCCATGAACGATGTCGACACCTTCAGTGGCAGGGTCCGGGTTCTCGAAATTGAGGGTCGCCGGTGCAACCTGGTCACGGATCGCCAGCAGCGTAAAGATCGCCTCGATTCCCCCCGCTGCACCGAGTAAATGCCCGGTCGCCGACTTGGTCGATGTCACGGCAATGCCGTTTTGCGCACCGAACAACGCCTTGATCGCCGCCAACTCACCCAGATCCCCCACCGGAGTCGAGGTTGCATGGGCATTCAGATGCTGAACCTGAGCTGGTGAAACACCGGCCTGTGCCAATGCCAACGACATCGCCCGTCGCGCACCGTTGCCGTCTTCGGGTCCGGCAGTCAGGTGAAAGGCATCGGCGCTGGTGCCGTAGCCGACCAGCTCCGCCAGGGGTTGAGCGCCCCGGGCCAGCGCATGGTCCAGAGACTCGATGACCAGCAGCCCGGCACCCTCCCCCATGACAAAACCATCGCGACCACTGTCGAAAGGTCGCGAAGCGCGCTCAGGCGTTTCGTTGTAAGCACTGGACAAGGCGCGAGCAGCCGCAAACCCGGCCAGGCTGACCCGATCGATCGCCGCTTCCGCGCCGCCGCATACCGCGATATCCGCCTCACCTGCACGAATCAGCCGCGCCGCGTCGCCAATCGCCTGAACCCCGGCGGCGCACGCCGTGACCGGCGCTCCCAATGGCCCCTTGAAGCCATGCTGGATCGACACATGACCTGCCGCGAGGTTGACCAGGAATGAAGGGATTGTGAATGGAGACAAACGTCTCGGACCACGGCTATCGGTAGTGCGCACCGCGTCGGCGATCGCGCCGAAACCACCCACACCTGAACCGATGATGGTGGCCGTGCGCTCCTGGGATTCGGCATCCAGCGCTTGCCAGCCGGCTTGCTCCAGTGCCTGACGCGCCGCTTCCATGGCGAACAGGATGAAGCGGTCCATCTTCTTCTGTTCCTTGGGTGGGGTTGCCCGGTCCGGATCGAACCCCGCCTCGGGATCATCCGCCAGCCCAGGCACTGCACCGCCGACCGTGGCCGGCAGATCAGCCACCACCTCTTGCGGTAAATTGCGCAGCCCGGAACGCCCGGCCAGCAGCCGCTCCCAGACCGCTTCGACACCGCTCCCCAACGGTGACACCAGGCCCATGCCCGTTACAACCACTCGACGATCATTCATACCAAATACACCTCAAGCCGATTGATGGCGCTTACCGATAACGGGCTGCGGCCTTGCTTTTCGAAAGGTTAGGCGCCATCACATGACGCGCCGCCACGAACGCATCCCAATCCGCCGCATCAGGCAACGAAGGAATGGTGATGAGTTCACCCTGATCCAGACCCGATAACGCAGCATCGACCATCTCACCCGCCTCCATCACCATTTCCGCAGGAATCTGCGACGCATCGATACCGGAGCGCTCCCAGATCTCGGTTCGTGTCACACCGGGCAGCACCGCCTGGATCTTCACTCCAGTGCCATTCAGTTCGGCGCTCAACGATTGAGTCAAGCTCAATACATAGGCCTTGCTGGCGCTGTACGTCGCGTTGAAACGCTCGGGAAACAATGCCACAACCGATGCGATATTGACGATCGTGCCGCGCCCGGCCTTGGTAAAGCTGGCCGCAGCGGCCGAGGCCAACCGAGTAACCGCCGTGATGTTGAGTTGAATCAAGCGCTCGAGTTGGTCCATATCGGCATTGGCCAGCAAACCATCCGCTGCCACACCTGCATTATTGAGTAGCAGGCTGATACTCGAATCACTACGCAAACGCTGCTCGAGCTTGAGCAGGTCCTCCTTTTGAGTCAGGTCCGCTTTAAGCACCTCGACCCGAACACCATGATCGGTGCGCAGTTTGCTGGCTGCGGATTCCAATCGATCCTGATCGCGGGCAACCAGCAACAGATCAAAACCGCGTGCCGCCAAACGCTCGGCGTAAACCGCACCGATACCCGACGAAGCACCGGTGACGAGGGCCGTACCTGGGGACTGAACAGAATTCATGGCAGTGCTCCTGAGAAACGCAAAGAGAAAACCAGCGCCTGGGTTTCAGGACGCGGTGACGGAACGTCGGTTTATTATAGGCATAATTTAACCAATATATGATAGACGTAATTTTATTATGCTGACAGAGGGTCAGTCTCAATGATCAGGGCCAGAATCAGTCAACGCCCGGAATGTTCCCATTTGCCAGAATGCAAAAAAGCCGGTCAATGACCGGCCCCTTGGCGTAGATTTACAAGTTTAGTTCACCTCAAGCTTATCGCGGTTTTTATCGAGAATGGCTTTGCCGATACCCTTGACCTCAAGCAGTTCGTCAATTGAAGCAAAGGGTCCATTAACCTCACGATACGCAACAATCGCTTTCGCCTTGGCCTCGCCCACACCGGACAGTTCGCGGTGCAGTGTCGCTGCATCCGCCGCATTGAGGTTGATTTTGCCGGACTGCTCTTTCTCTGAAGCTTCCATCACCACAGGAGGATTTCCAGCTTCCTGTTTGACTGCAGGTGCAGCTACGACGGCAATTGAAGTGCTGGTCAGCAGGGCAAAAACGAGAGAGTAGAAATAGCCAGTACGCATAAATGACGCTCCATGACATCGATTGAGAAAGCAGCTTTTCCGAAGCTGCCTTCAAAACTTAGGTGATGTCTGGAGCGTGTCAAAAATGTGTCTGTTGCAGGATGTGGAGTAATCAGGGCTCGAGACGGCGCTGCTGGTAGATCCAGTCGACAATCTCGCCGTCGGGGGTGTAGCCGCTGACGGTTTCGCGCAGGAGTTGGCGGACGCAGGAGTAGTCGTCCTGCTCGACTGCGGCCAGCAATTCCGCCAGCTTGACTTTGAGAACCTCCCAGGAAAGGTAGTCCTCAGTGGCGGTCATGATCATTGGATGAGGCGTTGCGGCTACGTTGTCGCCGATCAACAACTCTTCATACAGCTTTTCACCAGGGCGAAGGCCTGTGAACTCAATAGAGATATCTCCATGGGGATTTCTCTCCGAGCGCACACTGAGACCGGACAGGTGGATCATTTTTTCCGCCAACTCGACAATCTTTACCGGCTCGCCCATGTCCAGAACGAAAACATCGCCTCCCTGCCCCATTGAACCTGCTTGAATCACAAGCTGGGCCGCCTCGGGGATCGTCATGAAATAGCGAGTGATCTTCGGATGAGTAACCGTCAGTGGACCACCGAGTTGAATCTGCTTGTGAAATAGCGGGATGACAGATCCTGAAGAGCCCAGGACGTTGCCGAATCGAACCATCGTAAAACGGGTTTTGTTGACCCGCGAAACATTCGAGGCGTCCCCAAACAACACAGGTGCCAATTCCTGGCTCAGTGCCTGGAGCGTCATCTCGGCCAGACGCTTGGTGCTACCCATGACGTTGGTAGGCCGTACTGCCTTGTCCGTTGAGATGAGTACAAAATTGGCAACATTGGACTGCAACGCAGCCTGCGCAGTATTGAGCGTACCAATGACGTTGTTGAGTACACCTTCGGCGATGTTGTGCTCAACCATCGGGACATGCTTGTAAGCCGCAGCGTGGTAAACCGTATCGACACGCCACGTCTTCATCACGTCCAGCAGTTTTTCCTGATTACGGACAGACCCAAGGATCGGCAGCAACTTTACAGGCAAAGACTCGCGTGCAACCCGCTGCTCCAATTCGGACATAATGCTGTAAAGATTGAACTCGCTATGCTCAAACAACAAAAGCGTAGTAGGTCGCAACACCAGTATCTGGCGGCAAAGCTCAGAACCGATCGATCCACCTGCCCCCGTCACCAGCACGACCTGGCCCCTGATGCAGTGCTCGAGCAGATCGCCTTGCGCAGGCACGGCATCACGCCCGAGCAGGTCCGCGATATCGACTTCCTGAATGTCGTCAACTTTTACACGACCGCTCGCCAGATCCATAAAGCCGGGAACACTTCGGACATGCAGCGGAAAGCCTTCCAGGTACCCCAATATTTCACGACGCCGCCCGCGATTTGCCGACGGGATGGCTAAAAGGATTTCCTGAGCGCCGGTAACATCGATCATTTTCTCAATATGCTTGGGCTCGTAAACGTGTAATCCCGAAATGACCCGGTCAGCAATACTAGTGTCGTCATCGATAAACGCGACAGGTCTCATCAATCGTCCCATGCGAAGCGCTGCTACCAGCTGGTTTCCAGCGGCTCCTGCCCCGTAGATTGCAACCTTTGGCAACCCCTTGTCTCTATTCGTAAACGGGACATGCTGAGCAGCAGTAAGCCAATCGCCAAGAAAGTACTGGCGCATTGCTAGTCGCAACCCACCAATCATCAATAAGCTGAGCCACCAATAGTTAAAAATGATCGAGCGGGGAATAACAGTCTGATGATTGCTATACCAATAGACCACGAGCCCGAGGATCAGCGACGAGAGACTAACCGCCTTCACGATTTCAATCAGTGCGTCGTTTCCGAAGTAGCGCAAAACCGCACGATACAATCCGAAGCGAATGAACAGCGGAATCGCGACAATCGGTGCACACACGAATAACCAGGTGTGCGCCTGCAGTGGATTTACGATCTCGTCAATACCCAAGCGAACGACGAATGCCAACCAAAGCGCAGCCCAGACCAGGAAAATATCGGTCGCAACTTGCATCAGCCTTTTTTGGCGTCGCGGAAGCTGCAGTAGCCATTGGCGAAGCATCTCAATATCCTTTTCAAATAAAGCAAACGACAAGCTTAAAGCTCAAGCGTGTTTATCTCAAACAACTTCAAGCGACACATCACACTTCGCGCTGACCAGCTTTGAATCGCAATGCCAGCACAAGCAAGGGTGCATAAGCCACCAACAATCCGACGAGACCATCAAGCAGGCCTATCGCCACCAGTATGGCAATTGGTAACAGCCAAACCACATTTATACCGGTTACTGAAAGCGTTACAGGTAAATGGCTTCCGTACTGTCGTGACGCGTACTGATAAGCATGACTGCGATGCGCCTCGTAAACCTTGTCGCCTCTAATCAGTCGAACGAAAAGCGTGCATGTCGCGTCGACAATGAACGCGCCCAGGAGAATCAGCCACCCCCAAAACAAAGCGGGGTTTACCCACGCTGCCTGCAATGACAGAAAACCTAGCGTTATGCCCAGGAAACCGCTACCGGCATCGCCCATGAAAATTCGCGCCGGAGGGAAATTCCAATACAAGAAACCGGCAACAGCCAGCGCGAGCGCCACCGGCCCCCACACAGAACCGGGATTTCCTGAAACGATGTACAGGATTGCTCCACCCAGGCAAACAAAAATGGCTTCCATGCTCGCCAATCCATCGATCCCGTCCATAAAGTTGTACAGGTTCAATAACCAGACCAGATAGAAGCTTCCAAATAAATACGCCGCCCATCCTAGATCAATGGCCATGCCGAACAGGTGAATCGCCGGCATTCCGTTGAAAATCACCATTCCGATGATTGCCGACGAAAAATGGCCTAGCAGTCTCCAACGTGCCGGGATATGACCGTGATCGTCGAGAAAACCAATGATCGCGACAAGTCCCCCGGGCACCAGGACAGCCAAGGCGACGGACCATTGAATCTGTTGAGTCACAGCAAGAAAAATCGCACTCAAAAGGAAGGAAACCACGATCGCGACCCCTCCTCCCCTGGGGGTGGGTAACACGTGGGAGCTCCGCGCGTTTGGGACATCAATAAGGCTATTGGACAATGCATATCGACGTAGAACAGCAGTGCCTACCAGAGCGCCAACAAACGCCAAAGGTAAAATCCAATATAAGTTCGTCATCAGTGATGTTCCAAAAATTCTTTGGCTGTTTTGTCTAGAGCGTCTTCGACTGATACAGCCGGGTACCATCCAAGAAGATGCCGGGTCTTTTGTATGTCTACTTGCAGTGATCCACACAAACGCTGGGAAAGTGATCGACGTCCCAACGCAACAGCACAAAATGCCAACATCTTTTCAGGAACCGGAAGCAGCCGACTCTTGACCCCTAGCGCCTTGGCAGTACGTTGTAATAATTCAGTTGTAGACAAATCAACACCATCACTGACCAAAAATGTTTGTCCCGCGGCATTGGGGTGCTCAATGCAAACCATAATCAAACTGACGAGATTGTCGAGTGAAACCAAACTTCGCTTGTTATGAATAGAACCAAATGGCAGCGGAATACCCTTGTAGAGCCAAGCCATCATATTTCTAAAATTAGCTTTTACACCTGGGCCATAAACCAAGGTAGGCCGAATGATGACAACTTCCATACCAGTTTCTTTCGAAATAACCCGCAATGCGTCTTCGGCTTCTTTTTTGGAAACACCATAGGCATCGGATGGGGCAGGCTTATCGTCAGCGGTAAACGGCTTATCGCAATTTGTCTGCTCCCCGTTTACCTTTATGGAACTGATAAAAATAAAACGTTTAACTCCCGCTGCGGCAGCCTGCCGAGCAAGATTGATTGTGCCTTCAACATTAACCTTCCTGAACTCGGCTAACGCATCCTGCTCTACTTCCTTCATAACGTGAACCCGTGCGGCAGCATGAACAACAACTGCAGCGTCCTTTACTCCGGCACGCCAATCAGTAGCAGAGGATATATCCGGAACTGAGAACATTGACGAAGAAAGTTGTTGGCCATCTTTTTTTGAACGCACGACAGCCACTGGGAAATATCGCTCGACTTTATCCAGCGCGCTCACCACCGCGGATCCGACAAAGCCACTTGCCCCTGTAACTACGATACGTAGGGGGACCTGAACTGAATCAATAGTCAATTAAAAAACCTCTTATATTCGTTAATCAACAGTTCAGAGCAGGTATTCGCACTGAATTCGGTAATGGCCCGCATTCTCGCAGCCTCCCCCATCGCCTCCAATAATCGAGCATCATTCAATATCGAAACAATGGCTTGCTCAAGTGAAGCAGAATCCCTGACAGGAACCAAAATTCCCGTCTCACCATTTACTATCGCATCTGACAAACCGTAAATATCAGTGCCTACCGTAGGGGTCCCCATGGCCGCTGCCTCAATGACAACGGTGCCGAAGCCTTCGCGATAGCTGGGTAGACATAGCAGGTCCGCCAGAGCCATATACTTTTCAGGCTCGTTTGAATAACCGACAATTTTAAGGTTACGAGTCAAGTCATCCGTAGAGGCGCTGGCGACAATTTCTTCGGCATCGGCTTCAAATGGCCCTACCAGAATGAGAAATACACTTTTATCGGCACGTACAATCTCACCAAATGCCGCCAAAAGTTCTCTGATTCCTTTGTCCGGAGTAACTCTCCCGACAAACAATAGTATTTTGCTGCCCTCCGGAATACCAAGACCACTTCGCAAATCGGCCAACTCCTCCACGCCGTAACGAGAAGAATCAAACCGATCAAGATTTATGCCTGCCAACGACCCACTTCCTAGAACGGAAATTTTTTCAGCTTTTATTACACCGCTGGAAACAAGAAAATTCTTTTGGCTTATACTGTCGGCATAACAATGTGTATTCAGCACTCCTATAACTTTATCACAAAACTTCAGTATTAATTTTTTGGCTCCACCCATCGTCACCCAAGGCTGTCCGGTAAAGGTATGCAGACGGACTTCAGTACCCGATAGAAAACCTGCAATTGCACAAAGCAACCCTGCTTTCGGTGTCGTAGAATGAACCACATTGAACTTTTTGCTTCTGAAAACCTTAATCAGCGATATCAAACTTAACAAATCCTTTACAGGATCTATCTTACGCTCAATATTTACAGGTATATAATTCGTACTTTCCGCTAGCTGACTACTCATTTCATCGTGACTAGCAATAACAGTAACCGCAGCACCAGAAGCTGACAACGCGTCAATCTGCGCTTTCAACTGTGTTAGAACAAAAAAAGGAACAGTTGAAACTCGAGCAACTTTTAAGTTTTTATCCTGCACTGTGAATCCCCCTCTTAACACCTTGGCTCCGTCCATTACCCCGCGTCGAAACAATCAAACCAATAGCTGCAACCACAGGTTGCAAAAAAACACGAATGATATTTAGGAGTACTTGGTCGTAAAACATAAAGATGACTCCACTTATCAGACTATCGGCTGTTTCGTAAAAAGTTCACTGATAGCCTCTGGCACATTTTTTTCAGGAACAAAACCGAGGGTGTCACGAATCTTGGTGGCTGGGTAAGTTGTTTTAGACACTAGTGCGTCAATACGTGCCGGTGTGACAGGTAGACGCAAAAAACGATTGGCTACGGCAACCATCACGCGTAGCAGAGTTTCTGAAACGCTCCATTTCGGACGGGATACATGTTGTGCATCGGCCATTCCGTTTATCAGATCTGACAATGGACAGTCATTAGAAAGATTAAATACCTCACCTCTAGCCAATGGGTGAAATCCACAAAGCATCAAGGCAGAGGCGACGTCCTCAACATGGATATATGTAGCGACGGCATCTCTCCTGGCAGTTCCAATGTAAAAAAACAAGCCTTTCTGTACAATTTTCCCAAGCTGACGAAGCGAATTGTTCGTCATGTTTGCACCAAATACGTTAGACGGCCTCAATATCGAGTAACTGAAGAACTTACTACTTCCACCTTTCATTACCAGTGAGTCGGCTATCGTCTTGGTTTCTTCGTAGGTTCCGTGAGGGTTTTCTTTTGTTGTTTCACTTACAATACGGAGCGCACCTTGGGCAGGGCCATATGCTCCCACACTACTTAATTGAACAAAGTGAATAGGGTGTTCCGGAGATGCCAAACGATTAACAGCTGCAATCAAACGACTGGTGGCATCGACATGAAGTGATCGCATGGCCTTTTCATCGCGGATTTCACCCGCGCAATTGAAAACGACTTCGCAACCGGATACCAAAGAGTCGTAATTCGTTTCAGGGCTCGTCAAGTCAGCCAGCACAACCTCTACACCGCTGAAACTGGTCTCAAAGGAGGTACGAGTTACAACTCTGACTTTATGGCCCGATGCACACAGGCGCGCGAGCAATTGGCTTCCAATAAAACCCTTGGCACCTGTCAGTAATACGAACATCTCACCTCCCCCACTTACAAAAACACATTTTCGTTTCCAGCTTCTTTTGGTTGTTTTCCAGTTGCTAAACTGGCACATGCGAGGCGAATGACGTACCCGATTTCCAAGGGATAGAAAATCCAGGCATAAATGCCAAACCGATCATTATAAGCCACATCAAACATCGCAATATGCAAACAAGAAAGAAACGCACAGATGTAGAATATATACGTTTCGCTTTTTCTGTCCCTCTCTAGCAGTTTAAGCACTATCAACAATATAATAGAAAACGATGAAAACGCCCAGAAATCCCATCTAAACCCTGTGAGATAGTCAATATTATCGACATCAGTATAGTTTATTGACAGACCGTAACCTGACAACAACTCGAACAACATGGACACCAGTAACGAAAAAACCTTAAAGTAGGATGCCAAAGACACCAACACCCAAAAAACAACTACACCAAAAACACCAACCCCCATTATTTGCTTTCGAAAAAGCACAAAAGGAAAGTAAACCAATGAGGACTTATGAAATAATGTTGCCAACAGTGAAAACACTAAACCTCGACGCCAATAGTTTCTCACACAACAAACCAAGGCAAAATTCACAAAGCAAAGAGCAAAACCTTGACGAATAATATTTGCCGTCAATGAAAAAAAGAACGGATAAAATAACAAAAACCCAAAAGCAGGGAGCACCCAACCAGAGCTACTGCCAAATACAACTTTCAGCAAAAGGTAGTAGGACCATAAAAACATAAATGCAACAAAGAAGAAAAAACACTGATAGCTCAAACCAAGAAAGCCAAAAAAACTGACCACACCGATAAAGCCTGGCTCAAAGGTTTGAAATGGATTTTCGAGACCAGAATTAAAATCGTTGTAAAAATTTATATAGACCTCAGTATCACCTTCCATATCAAATGGTCGATTAGATATATAATAGGACGCCAATACAATCGCAAGAAAAACGATAAAAACCTCTATCGTGCGAAACAGATTGCTCGCCCTGTTATCAGGCACCATCGCTCTCACTGCAGTCAATAACAGTAGAAAAACACTTATCACATACAGTGGTGTGCCATACAACTCTAAACCAGCCATTTTCTCGCCTCGATCAGCCTCACATCGTACTGTTCTCTAGTCAACGAACTTTGCTCTCAGGGCCTACATGCTTTCTGACACTTACCGTATCCATAAACTTGTGTAGTCGGAAGTAGTAAAAATTGCGCAACAGAAAAACCAACCCCTTGAATGTGCACTTGCGAGTAGATTTCGCCATCGCCAGGAACGTGACAATAAAATTAGAATATAGATCTTCTCTCAGTTCTGGTAGCTGATAAAAATATCGATACAAATCATCAAAATAAATCGTATACGATTTTATTTTCCCTTTGGTCGTCGACAAATAAGAACCTGCAGATGGATTGCACCGATATTTTACTAACGGAGAGTTTATGTAGGCTGCCTTGCCGTCAGGAAGTAAAGAATCGATAACGAAGAACCACTCCATAAATTCTCGAGTGATGACTGCCTTCCTGGAGGTTCGACGATAGGCGTAGGAACTGTGAACCGCAATCGCTCCCCAGCGGGCCATTTCCTGAAGCGAGATAAAAGAAACCAGGCTTGCGTCAGAACTTGGGTACTGTGTTTCAGAAGAGTAAGAACCGTCATCAGAAAAATAAATAGCTTTATGGAACACGACATTTACATCTGCGTTCTCTTTAAAAATATTATACTGCTGCTGAAGCTTCCCCGGCAGCATGACATCATCACCATCAAAATGATAAACAACATCTCCTGACGCCATCTTGTGGACACCATGGTAATTCAAGGCGGCGCCAACGTTTTTCTCTCTCAACAACAACTTTATTCTACCTTCGTGTTTGCTTGAGTACTCACGAAGTATTTCCTGTGTTCGATCGGTTGAACAATCATCCGAGACAATAATTTCACAATCAAAATCTATATCCTGAGAAAGGATACTATCCAGACATTCCTCTATGTAATCCTGTTGATTATAACAAGATACAACCACGCTCCCGGATAACATCAAGCATTTCTCCTTTTATAAATCACAAAGCCGAAAACCGAAACAATAAAATAAATTACATTCATTATTAAGTTAGCGATAAAAGCGCCTTCGACGCCCTGACCACTATTCAAAAAAAACAGACTTAAACTGCAAAACACCACACCCTGAGTCAGTTCACTTAGCAAATATATTTTAAGTGCCGCCCGTGCCACAACGACGAAACTTATCACGTACGTGGTAACACGAAAAAAATCTGCTAGCAGTTGATACTTGATAAGACCTTCAAGCTCGGAAAACTCGGACGAAAGCAGTAATGGAATTACGTATTGACGAAGAGCGAAAAACAACGCCCCACCCAATACAAAAATAACCATAACGAGCTTCATAAACTTAAAAACCAGAGGTGTAATTTCCGCCACCTTAGTCTTTTCTGAAACCATTGGCATAAAATAAACAGCGAGAAATATCGTAAAAAAACCCATGTATGCACTGGATAACTTTATCGATGCCTGCCAAATACCCGCTGCTACAAATCCAACATGCTCAATAATTTGCTCACGAACAATAATTTCGACCAATGGAACACTGATTGCTCCAACTGTTGCCATCAACGTAAAGGACAACAATCGTTTAAAACCCTGCTTCTCAAACTTGAAACCAACGGGCAACTTCAAGAAAATAGATTTACAGTAAAAATACAGTGCCGGTATCGAATAAAATGAGAAAAAAAGCACCATCGATATCGCTGCACCGACAAAGTCAAACCTCTTAATCAAGATCCAGCTTACCGGAAGAACCAATATATTTCCGACTATTTGTATAACCGCAAATGTCTTGGTATCACGAAGACCATTTGCGACTCCCGTCACTAGATTGGTAAAAGCAAACCCAAACTGAGCAACAGAAAGAAACACCACAATCCAATAGTAATCAGGCGTTTTAAAGATATAACTGGAGATAACCCTGGAAAAAGAACACCCCAACAAACACACAACAACACAAAAAACTAAAGAATAAGCTTTGGAAACCGCAATCGTCTTCAGCAGTTCCTTAGGTTGTTTTTTGTACTGTGCGACGTATTTGATAAGGCCGTTTACAATCCCTCCCCCTGCAAGCAGAGAAAGCATGGTGACAGCACTCATAAAGTGTCCCAATTGCCCCATACCTTCTGCACCGAGGTATACAGCAACAAGCTTGATGAAGGCGAAACCAACTCCGATTTTCGAAATCTGGGCGAGACTGGTTAAAGCGGCGCTGATTAGCGCACGCTTGTTATCAGAGAAATTTTTTGTAACTTCACTGGCCGGATGCATGAACCGCACCGATGACAACAGAAGTTACTCGATCTATGTCCTTCTTTTGCATTCCGTACCAAATTGGCAGACGAATCAGGCGCTCACTCTCAACTGTGGTGCAAACATCCTTGCCGTGAAAACGACCAAGCCGCAATCCCGCAGGCGCTGAGTGGAGTGGAATGTAATGGAAAACTGCACCGATCTCCTGATCTTTGAGCAAACCCAGTACTTTTGTTCGAACGTCGATATCCCGAACTTTTATATAAAACATATGGGCGTTGCCGACACATCCATCAGGTGTCGTGGGAAGCTCGACATGGCCAGCATCGGAGAGCTCTTTTAATGCCAGATAATAACTTTCCCAGATATGACGTCTTGCACTATTTATCTCGTCCACTTTTTCGAGTTGACCGAATAGATAAGCAGCTTGCAGTTCTCCTGGAAGATAACTACTACCCACATCAACCCAGGTATATTTATCAATCATACCGCGAAAAAACAGACTGCGATTAGTCCCTTTCTCTCGAATGATCTCCGCCCGAACTATAAATTGTTCATCATTTATCAGTAGCAGTCCACCTTCACCACCACTCGTATAGTTCTTTGTTTCATGAAAACTATAGGCCGCCATGTGGCCAATGGTACCTAACGCCTTACCTTTATAGGTCGACATCATACCTTGAGCGGCATCTTCGATAACAAACAAGTTATGTTGCTTTGCGATGGACATAATTGTGTCCATTTCGCAAGCAATCCCCGCGTAATGGACAGGCACAATAGCTTTTGTTTTGTCGGTAATTGCAGCCTCAATTAGCGTTTCATCAATATTCATAGTGTCAGGGCGAATATCAACAAATACGATTTTTGCACCGCGCAATACAAAAGCATTAGCTGTGCTGACAAACGTATAACTAGGCATGATCACTTCATCGCCCGGTTGAATATCAACCAGCAGAGCAGCCATTTCCAGAGCCTGAGTACACGACGGCGTTAACAACGCTTTTTTGCAGTGTAGCTTTTCTTCAAACCAACGTTGACAACGAAGGGTAAACTCCCCGTCACCAGACATCTTTCCGCTGCGCATTGCGGAAATGACGTATTGATCTTCATTTCCGGTATAAGGTGGTTTATTAAATGGAATAGTCATTTTTGTTCATCCAGAAACATTTGTTCGAGTGCCAGGAGATCTCGCTTGCGCTCCTTCACTCGCTCAGCAGGAACACCAACGTAAATCCCCCATGGATCAGTGCTTTTCGTAACCAATGCCATAGCACCTATCGAGCAGCCCTCTTTAATAGTGACTCCAGGCATCACTATTGCTCCTGCACCAACTATTACATGGCGCTCGAGCTTAACCTTCTCGAATATTTCATTTTTATATTTTTTTGGAACCAACGAGTTAGTAAGTGTGGCACCACTGTAATCGTCTGATTGCGAGAAAATTTTTACACCATAAGCCAGCGTACAGAAGTCGGAAAACTCGATACCTGGCTCTCCACCAGCAACGAGGCACATTGGTGTAATATGATTATACTTACCAAACACCACGCGCCCCGACACCACGCAAAAATCATCTATTCGCGTGTAATCCCCAAGGTCAATCAACTCTGGGTTATAGATAGCAGCCTTGTCACTGATTTTTACTTCTTCCCCTAGGGTTCTGAAACCTAGTTCACTCAACTGTATTGCGCTCAAGTACGCCATAGGCCACCCATGTAGAACTCAACTCAAACTCTAAACAAATTACTTTTCATCAATCTCGTCAACCAGACTCAACAGATACTGTCCATAACTGTTTTTCTTCAGTTCATTGCCAGTCCTTTTGAGCTCTGCAACGGTCAACCACCCATTATTAAAGGCAATTTCCTCTAAACAGGCGATCTTGTAACCTTGGCGCTTTTCTATTGTTTCAACAAAATGCGAAGCCTCGAGCAAGCTTTCGTGTGTACCGGTATCCAGCCACGCAAATCCTCGCCCCAGAAGTTCGACATGCAAACTTCCTCGCTCCAGATATGCCTGGTTTATACAGGTAATTTCAAACTCGCCGCGTGCAGAAGGCTTGACTTGCTTTGCAATTTCAATCACATCATTGTCGTAGAAATACAACCCGGTTACTGCGAAATTCGACTTTGGCTTGAGTGGCTTTTCTTCAATAGAGATCGCTTTACGACTTTCATCGAACTGAACAACACCAAATCGTTCCGGATCCTTCACTTGATAACCGAATACTGTGGCGCCGCTTTTACGCTTCGTCGCCTCTTGGAGCATGGGCGTAAACCCCTGGCCATAAAAAATATTATCGCCAAGCACCAAACACACCGAATCCTTGCCAATAAATTCCTCACCGATAAGAAATGCTTGTGCAAGACCATCGGGACTTGCTTGAACTGCATATGTGAGGTTGACACCGATCTGACTGCCATCAGCAAGCAAACGTTGAAATCCAGCTTGATCCTCAGGCGTCGTGATAATCAGGATGTCACGGATCCCGGCGAGCATGAGCACAGAAAGCGGATAAAAAATCATCGGCTTGTCGTAAATCGGAAGCAGCTGCTTGGATACCCCTTTCGTCAGTGGGTACAAACGAGTTCCCGAACCGCCTGCCAGAATGATACCTTTCATACTCTTCCCTCGTGCCTGATCCTAGGCTACTCACCAACATTGATACAAACCATCTACCGGCTAAACATAATCCTACACCTGTTTAGTGCTATTTTTCCGATAGACGAACATAAAGCTGTCCCACAAGACAACCAACGCCGTTCAATAGACTTGGCAAATCAAACAACCGCCACGATAAATAAAATCTATCAAAACAAGCAAGATCGCTGCGTGTTATAGGGTCTTCTGTATGCCAACTTTATTGGTCATAAAAAAGTCCCGAATAACTGCAACAACCATCCCGAAAACAAGACCTAAAAACATGCCAGCCAAAATTACAAATAAAAATTTTGGCTTGACTGGTGAGCCCGACTTCTCTACGAGCCCATCTATCCTGAAAGCTTTCGCTTCTCGATAGCTCTTTGAAAGTTGATTATAAAAATTGTACTTCGTTTCTATCTCTCGCAACCGGCTGATAAATGGATCGTCAGACTTCCTTGTTTTCAAATTTTCTATTTCAGCCGTCAGTGCTTTCGTGCCGCGCATGTAGGTAAGATCACCGTCCATGTTGCCTACAATACCAATCGAGGCCTTCGAGTCGCTGCCAACGGTTGGCGGCCTTTCAAGACCAATAGCTTGGGCAACCACCAGGGCCTCACGAAGTTTAATTAAGCTATCTTCTCTTGTCTTGTCTCCAATTTCTCGCAACGAGACTATTTCCTGATGAAGATTTTGAGACTCGATATCATACTCACTGGAGATATTTTTATTGATCTCTTGCATCGCCAATTGCTGTGCACGCGCCAACAGTTGCTCAATCCACTTGGCACCCATTTCCGGATCATTATTCAGGATAACAACGGAGTATCGATCCAACGCATCTTTGCCAACCATGGAAATAACAAGATTCTTAGAAAGCTTCTCATATAACCGCCCCTTAGGATCCTCACTCTTTCCTTGCGCAGCTAAATATGTATTCTTGAAAAACTCGCGACGAAGTGACTCACTTTGCAAGTTCTTCAAAAAAACCGAATAAACGTCCTTTACCGTAAACTGAGGCAACTTTGACTGATCGATACGACCGTAATTTAAGTTCTCAATGTCATTTTGGGTAGGCGGGATCACAAATGCCTTCGCTTCGTACAAAGGTTCAGCGAGGAATGCATAGGAAGCGGCTACGAATGTTCCTAGCAGCGCCGCGCACAAAATCACAATTTTTTGTCGCCAAAGTGTATGAGCAAGCGCGTGCAAATCGAGACCATCATTGACTACAGAATTACTTGAACCAACCTGCATATCCTAAAACCCTTGAAATAAAAAAAACCATAGCCCCAACCATGTAAAACACCTTCAGCTCCTCTCCGCACGCGCCCCACTTACTCAAATCAGTGCCCTTCAATGAGTCTAGTCACACATCAAGGTGAAAATATTTTATTTAAACATGGAAAAAATTTTAAAAATCATGATATCTAGAGTAGAAACGCTACTCATTGAAACGACAGTCCTGGTTTTGTATTTATCAGCCGCTTATAAGCCCCCCAAGCTTTCCGGCCTATGCCCGATTGCCAGTTTGGCAAGTACATAGCGGATACACAGAAATTCTTTCCGAGTCTGAATTTGCTGAATAGCCAATGCGGCGACATCGGCGATCGGATCCGCACTTGTCGCAACCCCTATCTGATCAGCAATGACGCTTAAAGTTTCAAGCTCTTTGGAAGGACGCGGCAGATCACACAAGTCTCCGAAGAGACCTTCAACCTTCAGACGATCCAGCGCGATCAACTCGCCCAATGACGCGGGTGATCGCTGTAGCTCCCGGCCGACCTGTCCGCTTTTCCCGAGCAGGAGGATTTTCATACCGTACTCGAACGACCCGCGTAATTCTGGTCGATCCACTGCTGGTAGCTACCGCTCTTCACATGTTCCACCCAATCAGTGTTGCTCAGATACCACTCAACCGTCTTGCGGATGCCCGTTTCGAATGTCTCTTGCGGTACCCACCCAAGCTCGCGCTGAATTTTGCTGGCATCAATTGCATAACGCTGGTCGTGACCTGGGCGGTCCTGAACATAAGTGATCAGGTTAGCGTGGGGACGGTGAGCAGAGTTTGGACGCAGTTCATCGAGCAACGCGCACAGCGAATGGACGACTTCGATATTCTGTTTTTCGTTGTGACCACCAATGTTGTAAGTCTCACCGATGACGCCTTCGGTCACAACTTTGTAGAGTGCACGGGCGTGGTCTTCGACATAGAGCCAGTCACGAACCTGATTGCCTTTGCCATAGACAGGCAGGGGCTTGCCTTCCAGAGCATTGAGAATGATCAACGGGATCAATTTTTCAGGAAAATGGCAGGGGCCGTAATTGTTCGAGCAGTTGGTGATCAGGGTTGGTAGACCGTAAGTACGACTCCAGGCGCTGACCAGGTGATCGGAACTGGCCTTGCTGGCCGAGTAAGGCGAGCTTGGCTGATAGGCTGTAGTTTCAGTGAACAAGTCTTCCGGACCTTCCAGGTCTCCGTAAACTTCATCAGTCGAGATGTGGTGAAACCGAAAACTGGCTTTGCGTGTATCGTCCAGCGCCATCCAGTATTGACGCGTAGCTTCCAGTAAGGTGTAGGTGCCGATGATATTGGTCTGGATGAAATCGGAGGGCGCCGAGATCGAGCGGTCAACGTGCGACTCCGCAGCCAAATGCATGATGGCGTCGGGTTGAGACTCAAGCAGTACACGATCGATCTGGTCACGATCGCAGATATCAACGTGCTCGAATACATAGCGCGGGCTCTGACTGGCTTCCGCTAAAGACTCGAGATTACCGGCATAGGTAAGTTTATCGACGTTAACAACAGAATCGGCGGTATTCGAAATGATATGACGAATGACTGCCGAACCAATAAATCCGGCTCCGCCGGTTACGAGAATTTTCACGCGAAACCATACCCTTGAGTTGCTGACCGGGCTGCACATCGGCGCTGCCAAATCCATGAATACAAGGCCATCAAAAAATGCGGCCTCTGGCAGAGCCAGTCTAAATCGATGTGGAGATAGACCACTCTCGAACAAGCGCAACATTTTACAGCTTAATGACCGATTTACTAAGGGATGTAGAGAAGCTGTGGCGCGAGCTCTCTGAGCACTTCGTACTGGATGTTACTAAACAAGTCGCTTGCGCAAAATCCTGGACGAGCGTCCTAGAATCCAGCCAAGTAGCGGTCCGACGACCATCCCTGCCAGCAAAGCCAGAATTATTACCAAAGATACTGGCAGTTGCGGGCCAGCCCAACCGAGAAAAAACAAGGTAACCGATTGCTGATTCTCCAGTACGAAAGCCAGGATCACCAGTACCAGAAAAAGGATTAACACGCCAAGCAGCACTCGCATGAGATTACGCATGAAGGGCTCCTTGATCGGCAGTGACTGTCAAAGCGCATCCTCCTCTTCTTCATTCACCCGATCACGCAGCTCTTTACCTGGCTTGAAGTGAGGAACGAATTTACCGTCGAGACTGACAGACTGGCCGGTTTTCGGATTGCGCCCTACCCGTGGCGCGCGATAGTGCAGAGAGAAGCTGCCAAACCCCCGGATCTCGATGCGATCCCCGGTAGCCAGACATTGGGACATTTGCTCAAGCATGGTCTTGATGGCCAGCTCCACATCCTTGGATGAGAGCAGCCCTTGATGGGTGACAATTCGTTCGATCAACTCCGACTTCGTCATATTTTTCCCTTCTTTTTCAAGCAGCTAGATCAGCGCTTCAAAGGTTTTAGCACGCCTGCACGATTTTGAACAGCCTGAGTTTTAGCATCTATCCCAGCCCCTCAAAATGCTTGATTCCCGAAACGGGAAGACTCCGGGCGCTCACCCTGTCATCGGCAAATCACCAGCATAGTGCGGGTCAGGAAACCCGCCGGGTTGAACCCAAAAAGCCCTCCCTCCTCCTCCTCTTCCTTAAGATCATCAGACCGTGTCAAAACCTTATAGCCCGCCCCCTTGCACTCCTTGGCCGCGCGCTTGTAACACTTGTCCCATTTCGAACCGAGCCCCGAACAATCGACTTCAATACCGCTGACCCCACGCACTACGTGAGTTTTGGCGCTGGTGGTACAACCCGCCAATGCCAGCACTGCTACTGCGACAATGAGCTTGTTCATTCACGTCCTTTTGCCAGAAAGCCTATCGAGCGATCATTAGTCTCAGGCTAAAGACTAGCTGCAAATAAGCGATTGATCCGACTAAACAATCAGACCTTCTTTCGTCCTTTTTGGTTCACGCCCCAAGCGACTACACCCCCAGGTACTTCACCAAACGCCAGGCACAAAAAAGGGCGACCGAAGTCGCCCTTTTTTACAGAAAATCAGAACTTAGTTCTGTTTTTCCATTTGTGCACGCAGCAGGTCACCCAGAGTGGTGGCCACAGGAGCATCAGTAGCTACTGGCTTGTCGCGCAGGCTCTGGATTGCTTCTTTCTCGTCTTCAACGTCTTTCGACTTGATCGAGAGCTGAATTACACGGCTCTTGCGGTCAACGCTGATGATCTTGGCTTCTACTTCTTCGCCTTCTTTCAGAACGTTGCGCGCGTCTTCAACGCGGTCACGGCTGATTTCGGAGGCTTTCAGAGTCGCTTCGATATCGTCGGCCAGAGTGATGATGGCGCCTTTAGCGTCAACTTCCTTCACGATGCCTTTAACGATGGCGCCTTTGTCGTTCTCTTGAACGTACTCGGAGAACGGATCGCTTTCCAGTTGCTTGATACCTAGGGAGATGCGCTCGCGCTCTGGGTCAACCGACAGGATAACGGTGTCCAGCTCGTCGCCCTTCTTGAAGCGGCGAACGGCTTCTTCGCCCACTTCGTTCCAGGAGATGTCGGACAGGTGAACCAGACCGTCGATGCCGCCGTCCAGACCAATGAAGATACCGAAATCGGTGATCGACTTGATGGTGCCGGAGATTTTATCGCCCTTGTTGAACTGGCCAGAGAAATCTTCCCATGGGTTGGATTTGCACTGCTTGATGCCCAGGGAGATACGACGACGCTCTTCGTCGATGTCCAGAACCATGACTTCCACTTCGTCGCCGACTTGTACGACTTTCGAAGGGTGGATGTTCTTGTTGGTCCAGTCCATTTCGGAAACGTGTACCAGACCTTCAACGCCTTCTTCCAGCTCAGCGAAGCAGCCGTAGTCGGTCAGGTTGGTTACACGCGCGGTAACGCGAGTGCTTTCCGGGTAACGGGCTTTGATAGCAACCCATGGATCTTCGCCCAGTTGCTTCAGGCCCAGGGAAACACGATTGCGCTCGCGATCGTACTTCAGAACCTTGACATCGATCTCGTCGCCAACGTTGACGATTTCGGAAGGATGCTTGATACGCTTCCAAGCCATGTCGGTAATGTGCAGCAGGCCATCGACGCCACCCAGATCGACGAATGCGCCGTAATCGGTGAGGTTCTTGACGATACCTTTGACTTGTTGGCCTTCCTGCAAGGATTCCAGCAGAGCTTCGCGCTCGGCGGAGTTCTCGGCTTCCAGGACGCTACGACGGGAAACGACAACGTTGTTGCGCTTCTGGTCCAGCTTGATGACCTTGAATTCCAGCTCTTTGCCTTCCAGGTGCGTGGTGTCGCGCACTGGACGGACGTCAACCAGAGAACCTGGCAGGAACGCACGGATGCCGTTAACGTCGACAGTGAAGCCGCCTTTAACCTTACCGTTGATAACGCCCTTGACCACTTCTTCGGCTGCGAAGGCTGCTTCCAGAACAATCCAGCATTCAGCGCGCTTGGCTTTTTCACGGGACAGCTTGGTTTCACCAAAGCCGTCTTCAACCGAGTCCAGAGCAACGTGAACTTCGTCACCGACGTTGATGTTCAGTTCGCCAGCGTCGTTGTAGAACTGCTCAAGCGGGATGAGTGCTTCAGACTTCAGGCCAGCGTGAACGGTTACCCAGCGAGCCTGGTAATCGATATCAACGATAACACCGGTGATGATGGAGCCTGCCTGAAGGTTCAGGGTTTTTAGGCTTTCTTCAAAGAGTTCCGCAAAGCTTTCGCTCATTTTAATTCCTGTTGATGAGGGCGAAGAATACGCCCATCTCCACACCCCAGACGGTGTGGGTTAGTTTCATTTAAAAGAAGCCACCGCAGGACTATGACTGGTCCCCTGCGGCCTTCTTGGTCACCCGGCGATATCGCGAATGGCGATTTCGCTCATGATGCGTTCCAGCACCTGGTCGATGGATAATTCCGTGGAATCCAGCTGTATGGCGTCAGCCGCCGGTTTGAGCGGGGCTACCGCTCGCTGGGTGTCACGCTCATCGCGTGCACGTATCTCATCTAGCAGACTCGACAGACTAACACCCTCGACTTTGCCCTTCAACTGCAAATATCGACGGCGTGCCCGTTCCTCGGCGCTGGCCGTCAGAAAAATCTTCAGCGGCGCGTCAGGAAAAACCACCGTGCCCATGTCGCGGCCATCCGCCACAAGGCCCGGCGCTTCCTGAAAAGCCCGCTGGCGCTGCAGCAACGCCTCGCGTACAGCGGGCAGCGCAGCTACCTGAGAAGCGCCGGAACCGACGCTTTCGGTGCGAATGACATCGCTGACTTCGTCACCTTCCAGAATGATGCGTTGCAACTGACCGTCCGTCGCTGCGATGAACTGCACATCCAGATGAGCGGCGAGTTTCTTCAGCAGCTCTTCATTGGTCAGGTCGACACCGTGGTTATGCGCGGCGAACGCCAGCAATCGGTACAACGCACCGGAGTCCAGCAGGTTCCAGCCCAGGCGCTTGGCCAGAATCCCGGCTACCGTGCCCTTGCCCGAACCGCTTGGCCCATCGATGGTGATGACCGGTGCAATGCTGATCACGACTGCGCCTCTTGTGCCACGCGAATACCGACCTGTGCGCACAGCGCCAGGAAATTCGGGAACGATGTCGCGACGTTGGCGCAATCATGAATGCGGATCGGCGCACTGGCGCGCAGCGAAGCAACGCTGAACGCCATGGCAATACGGTGATCACCATGACCGTGCACTTCACCGCCGCCGATCTGGCCGCCGTCGATGATGATGCCATCCGGGGTTGGTTCGCACTTGACGCCCAGCGCCAGCAAGCCATCGGCCATGACCTGGATACGATCCGACTCCTTGACCCGCAGTTCTTCCGCGCCACGCAACACGGTGCGCCCTTCGGCACAGGCGGCGGCGACGAACAGCACCGGGAACTCGTCGATGGCCAGCGGAACCAGCGCCTCGGGAATCTCGATACCCTTGAGTTTAGCCGCACGTACGCGCAAGTCAGCTACAGGCTCGCCACCCACTTCACGCTGGTTTTCCAGGGTGATGTCGGCGCCCATCAGGCGCAGGATGTCGATCACACCGGTACGGGTCGGATTGATGCCGACGTGTTCCAGCACCAGCTCCGAACCTTCTGCGATCGATGCCGCCACCAGGAAGAACGCCGAAGACGAAATATCACCCGGAACTTCAATATGGGTCGCGGTCAGCTTGTTGCCGGACTCGACCGATGCGGTCGCACCATTGACCGTTACCGGGTAGCCGAAGCCACGCAGCATGCGCTCGGTATGGTCGCGGGTCGGAGCAGGCTCGGTAACCGTGGTCTTGCCTTCGGCATACAGACCGGCCAACAGCAGGCAGGACTTAACCTGGGCACTGGCCATCGGCATGGTGTAGGTCAGTCCCTTGAGCTTGTTGCCTCCACGAATGGTCATCGGTGGACGACCTTCGGCGGCGGTTTCGATCACCGCGCCCATTTCACGCAGCGGATTGGCCACGCGATTCATCGGGCGCTTGGACAGCGAAGCATCGCCGGTCAGGGTGCTGTCGAAGTTCTGCGCAGCCAGCAGGCCGGACAGCAGACGCATCGAAGTACCGGAGTTGCCCAGATAGATCGGGCCCGGTGCCTGCTTCAGGCCATGCAGGCCGACGCCGTGGATGGTCACGCGACCATGGTGCGGACCTTCGATGACCACACCCATGTCACGGAAAGCCTGCAAGGTCGCCAGGGCATCTTCGCCCTCCAGGAAACCTTCGACTTCGGTGACGCCTTCGGCCAGGGAGCCCAGCATGATCGAACGGTGGGAAATCGATTTGTCACCCGGTACGCGAATCCGACCGGACAGGCGGCCACCAGGTTGAGCCAGGAAAATCAGATCGTTGGAATTCATAGCGTCCACATAGGCCCTGCGGGCCAGGATTTTACTGAAATGCTCGCGGGCAACCCGGGCGCGAGTGAAAACGCCCAACAATTGGTGCCCATCCCCTGCATCGACCGCGTCGCGCAAGGCGTCGAGGTCGCTGCGAAATGTATCGAGTGTGCGCAGGACAGCCTCGCGGTTGGCGAGGAAGATGTCGTGCCACATGACCGGGTCGCTTCCGGCGATTCTTGTGAAATCGCGGAAACCGCCCGCAGCGTAACGGAAGATCTCAAGATTTTCATTGCGCTTGGCCAACGAATCGACCAGGCCGAACGCCAGCAAGTGCGGCAGATGACTGGTCGCGGCCAGCACTTCATCGTGGCGCTCGACCTGCATGTGCTCGACATCGGCGCCCAGTTCGCGCCACAAACGGTCGACCACCGCCAGGGCTGCCGGATCGGTTTGATCCAGCGGCGTCAGAATGACTTTATGGCGACGGAACAGCTCGGCATTGGAGGCTTCCACCCCGCTTTGCTCTGAACCGGCAATCGGATGCCCAGGCACGAAACATGACGGCATCTTGCCAAATGCTTCGGTGGCCGCACGCACCACATTGCCCTTGGCACTGCCGACATCGGTCAGGATCGCTTGCCCCAGATCCATGCCCGCCAGACGCGCGAGCACTTTTTCCATGGCCAGGATCGGCACCGCCAACTGGATGACATCGGCGCCCTGACAAGCAACGCCCAGGTCTTCCTCGCAGCGATCCACCACACCCAACTCGACCGCGAGCTTGCGCGATTGCGGATCGAGATCGACCCCGACCACTTCGCGGCACAGACCGCTTTCACGCAACCCCTTGGCAAACGAACCGCCGATCAACCCGAGACCGACCACCACCAGGCGACCGATCATAGGCTCAGCAGATTGCAGCGCAGTGACATCAACCACGAGCCAGAACCTTGGACAGCGCTTCCAGGAAACGGCTGTTCTCTGCCGGCAGGCCGATGGTGACGCGCAGGTGATTCGGCATGCCGTAGTTGGCCACCGGACGCACGATCACGCCTTCACGCAGCAAGCCCTGGAACACCGGGGCCGCGACTTGACCGAGATCGACGCAAATGAAATTGCCCTTGGACGGGATCCAGCTCAGCCCCAGCTCACGGAAACCAGCTTCCAGTTGCTGCATGCCGGACTCGTTCAACTGACGGCTTTGCGCCAGATATTCTTCGTCCTTCAACGCCGCACAGGCCGCGGCCAGGGCCAGGCTGTTGACGTTGAACGGCTGGCGTACGCGGTTCAGCACGTCTGCAACCACCGCCGTGGACAAGCCATAACCCACGCGCAGCGCGGCCAGGCCATAGGCCTTGGAGAAGGTGCGGGAAACCAGCAGGTTCGGATAAGCCGCCAGGAAGTCCAGGCCATCCGGCAGATCGCTGCCTTCGGCGTACTCGATGTAAGCCTCGTCCAGTACGACCAGCACATGCTCCGGCACATCCTGCAGGAATTCGTCCAGCGCCTCGGCGTCGAACCAGGTCCCGGTCGGATTGTTCGGGTTAGCGATGAACACCACGCGGGTGTTGGCATCGATCGCCGCCAGCATGGCAGGCAAATCATGCCCCCAATCCTTGGCCGGAACCACCTTGGCCTGTGCGCCGACCGCCTGGGTGGCAATCGGGTAGACAGCGAACGCATGCTCGCTGAACACGGCATTCAGACCCGGTGCCAGGTAGGCACGCGCGACCAGTTCCAGGATGTCATTGGAGCCGTTGCCCAGCGTGACCTGATCGATCTCGACGCGGCACTGCTCGGCCAACAGGCTCTTGAGTGCAAAACCGTTGCCGTCCGGATAACGGGGCAGCTCGGCCAGCGCATCGCGGATCGCCGCCAGCGCTTTGGGGCCCGCGCCCAGCGGGTTTTCGTTGCTCGCCAGCTTGATGATGCTGGCTGGATCGAGGTCCAGTTCACGCGCCAGTTCGTCCACGGGCTTGCCCGGAACGTAAGGCGAAAGTTGTTGCACGCCCGGCTGTGCCAGAGCGAGGAAATTGCCACTCATTTGCTACCGCCCCTTAGAGAACTGCTTTCGGGTAGGAACCCAGCACCTTGAGTGCCACTGCTTCCTGACTGATCTTTTCCAGCACACCTTTGACCAGCGGGTCGCGGTGATGGCCGACGAAGTCGATGAAGAACACGTAGGTCCATTTACCGCTGCGCGACGGACGAGTCTCGATTCGCGTCAGGTCGATGCCATTGTCGTGGAACGGCACCAGCAACTCGTGAAGCGCACCCGGCTTGTTGCTCATCGAAACGATGATCGATGTCTTGTCGTCGCCTGTCGGCGGCACTTCCTGGTTGCCGATCATGAGGAAGCGCGTGGAGTTATCCGGGCGGTCCTCGATTTTTTCGGCCAGACGGGTCAAGCCATACAGGCCGGCCGCCATGTCACCGGCAATGGCCGCCGAGTTCCACTCACCCTTGACCCGCTTGGCCGCTTCGGCGTTGCTGGACACCGCCACGCGCTCGACATTCGGGTAATGGGCGTCCAGCCACTTGCGGCACTGGGCCAGGGACTGGGCGTGGGAGTAGATGCGGCTGATGCTGTCGGTCTTGGTGTTTTCACCGACCAACAGGTGATGGTGGATACGCAGCTCGACTTCGCCGCAGATCACCATGTCATGTTCGAGGAAGCTGTCGAGGGTGTGGTTGACCGCGCCTTCGGTGGAGTTCTCCACCGGCACCACGCCAAAATTCACTGCCCCCGCCGCCACTTCGCGGAACACTTCGTCGATCGCCGCCATCGGCTTGCTGATCACCGCGTGGCCGAAGTGCTTCATGGCCGCCGCCTGGGTGAACGTACCTTCAGGGCCGAGGTAAGCCACTTTCAGCGGCTGCTCGAGCGCCAGGCACGAAGACATGATTTCACGGAACAACCGCGCCATCTCTTCGTTGCCCAGCGGCCCCTGGTTGCGCTCCATGACACGCTTGAGCACCTGAGCTTCACGCTCAGGACGATAGAACACCGGCACTTCGCCTTCGGCCAGCGAGGCCATCTTTACCCGCGCGACTTCCTGGGCGCAGCGCGCACGCTCGCTGATCAGCTCCAGGACCTTTTCGTCCAGGGCATCAATGCGCAGGCGCAGTGCCTTGAGTTCTTGCTCAGACATTAGCCGTGTTCCTTCTCGAACTCTGCCATGTACGAAACCAGCGCATTGACGGCGTTGATGTCGACGGCGTTATAGATGGAGGCGCGCATGCCGCCCACGGAACGGTGACCCTTGAGGTTCAACAGGCCACGTTCGTCGGCACCGGCCAGGAACGGCTTGTCCAGACGATCATCAGCCAGGCGGAACGGCACGTTCATCCACGAGCGGTCCGACTTGTTGATCGGGTTGCTGTACAGGCCGCTGGCATCGATGAAGCCGTACAGCGTGCGCTGCTTGACTTCGTTGAGCTTGCCGATGGCCTCGACGCCGCCCTGCTCCTTGAGCCACTCGAACACCAGGCCGGACAGGTACCAGGCCAGGGTCGGCGGCGTGTTGTACATCGAGCCGTTATCGGCTGCGACCTTGTAGTCGAGCATGGTCGGGCACAGCGAACGGGCGTGACCCAACAGGTCTTCACGCACGATGTTTACCACGATGCCGCTCGGGCCGATGTTTTTCTGGGCGCCGGCGTAGATCATGCCGAAGCGTGACACATCCACCGGGCGCGACAGGATGTCCGAGGACATGTCGGCGACCAGCGGAACATCGCCGGTTTCCGGGATCCACTGGAATTCCAGACCACCGATGGTTTCGTTCGGCGCATAGTGAACGTAGGCCGCGTCTTTCGACAGCTTCCACTCGTTCTGGCCGGGAATGGCGAAATAGTCGTAAGGCTTGGCGGTGGCGGCAACATTGACGTGGCCGAAGCGCGAAGCTTCTTCGATGGCTTTCTGCGACCAGATACCGGTGTCGATATAGTCGGCCGAGCCGTTTTCCGGCAACAGGTTCAGAGGAATCTGAGCAAATTGCTGGCTGGCGCCACCTTGCAGGAACAGCACTTTATAGTTCGAGGGGATATTCAGCAGATCACGCAGATCCTGCTCGGCCTTGGTGGCAATGGACACGAACTCATCGCTGCGATGGCTCATCTCCATGACCGACAGGCCCTTGCCGTGCCAGTCGAGGAGTTCACCCTGGGCGCGCTGCAGGACAGCTTCGGGAAGCGCCGCAGGACCGGCACAGAAGTTATAGGCTCTCTTGCTCACATCCAATCTCGCTCTGATTTCAATCAATCTATTTGATCTGTAGGAGCTGTCGAGCGAAGCGAGGCTGCGATCTTTTGATCTTTATTCCTGAAGGCAAGATCAAAAGATCGCAGCCTCGCTTCGCTCGACAGCTCCTACATGAGAACAATTCGACAATTCAAACAACAAGGGGGCGAATTTTCATCCGCCCCCTGCTTGCCCGCTTATTCCTGTGGTTCTTCGTCAGCGGCGGCGTCGAGTTGCTGGTCATCGGCAACGTCGTCGATCACGACTTCCCCGACAAACCCTTCACCCTCTTCACTTTCCAGCTCTTCACCCTCGACTTCCGACGGCTCCTGAACCCGCTCCAGCCCGACCAGTGTTTCGTCGTTGGCCAGCTTGATCAGGGTCACGCCCTGTGTGTTACGACCCAGGCTGGACACTTCGTCGACACGGGTGCGCACCAGGGTACCCTGGTCGGAAATCAGCATGATCTCCTCGCCGTCGAGTACCTGGACCGCACCGACCAGACGGCCGTTACGCTCGTTGCTGACCATGGCGATAACGCCCTGACCGCCACGCTTGTACTCAGGGAACTCGGTGATCGCCGTGCGCTTGCCGTAGCCACGCGCCGAAGCGGTGAGGATCTGGCTGCCTTCTTCCGGGATCAGCATGGAAATCAGCTTCTGACCTTCCGGCAGACGCATGCCGCGCACACCGCGAGCGGTACGGCCCATGGCGCGAACGTCGGATTCCTTGAAGCGGGTGACCTTGCCGCCGTCGGAGAACAGCATCACTTCGCGCTCGCCATCGGTGATGGCCGCGCTGATCAATACGTCGCCTTCATCCAGCTCCAGCGCAATCAGGCCGACGCTGCGTTGACGGCTGAAGGATTCCAGCGGGGTCTTCTTCACGGTGCCGTTGGCGGTGGCCAT
This sequence comes from Pseudomonas sp. GM74, assembly GCF_000282455.1. Taxonomy (GTDB): domain Bacteria; phylum Pseudomonadota; class Gammaproteobacteria; order Pseudomonadales; family Pseudomonadaceae; genus Aquipseudomonas. Next base: position 38,998 of record NZ_AKJG01000047.1, on the reverse strand, counting down.
GAAGATATAGTGACCTTCGGTGTATTCCTCGACTGGCAGCATGGTGGTGATGTACTCACCGTCGTCCAGTGGCAACAGGTTGACCAGCGGACGACCACGGGCAGCGCGGGACGCTTCAGGGATTTCGTAGGTTTTCAGCCAGTACACCTTGCCCTTGCTGGAGAACAGCAGCAGCGTGGTGTGGCTGTTGGCAACCAGCAGGTGAGCGATGTAGTCCTCATCCTTGACGCCGGTCGCCGACTTGCCTTTACCGCCACGACGCTGGGCCTGGTACGCAGCCAGCGGCTGGGTCTTGGCGTAGCCACCGTGGGAAATGGTCACGACGCGCTCTTCTTCCGGGATCATGTCACCCAGGGTCAGGTCGAGACGGGCATCGAGGATTTCGGTACGACGCACGTCGCCGTATTCGGCGCGGATCACTTCCAGCTCTTCGCGGATCACTTCCATCAGGCGCGTGGCGCTGTTGAGGATGCGGATCAGCTCGCCGATCTGGTTGAGGATCTCTTGATACTCGGCCAGCAGCTTCTCGTGTTCCAGACCGGTCAGACGGTGCAGACGCAGTTCCAGAATGGCTTGCGCCTGTTCTGGCGACAGGAAGTACTTGCCGTCGCGCAGACCGTATTGCGGATCGAGGTTTTCCGGACGGCACGAATCGGCGCCGGCACGCTCGACCATCGCCACCACGGCCGAGGATTCCCAAGGGGTGCTGACCAGCGCTTCCTTGGCTTCCGACGGCGTTGGCGATGCCTTGATCAGGGCGATGACCGGGTCGATGTTCGACAGGGCAACTGCCTGACCTTCCAGAATGTGGCCACGTTCGCGCGCTTTACGCAGTTCGAACACGGTACGACGGGTCACCACTTCGCGGCGGTGACGGACGAAGGCTTCCAGCAGGTCCTTGAGGTTCAGGATCCGCGGACGACCGTCGATCAGCGCGACGATGTTGATACCGAACACCGCTTGCAGCTGGGTCTGGGCGTAGAGGTTGTTGAGGATGACCTCCGGCACTTCGCCGCGACGCAACTCGATCACGACGCGCATACCGTCCTTGTCGGACTCGTCGCGCAGTTCGGTGATGCCTTCGAGCTTTTTCTCTTTTACCAGCTCGGCGATCTTCTCGATCAGACGCGCCTTGTTCAGCTGGTAAGGGAGTTCGGTGATGACGATCTGCTGGCGACCACCGACCTTGTCGATGTCTTCGATCATCGAGCGGGCGCGCATGTAAATGCGCCCGCGACCGGTGCGGTAGGCCTCGATGATGCCGGCGCGACCGTTGATGATCGCGGCGGTCGGGAAGTCCGGACCGGGGATGTATTGCATCAGCTCGTCGACAGTCAACTCTGGGTTGTCGATGAGCGCCAGGCAACCGTCGATGACTTCACCGAGGTTGTGCGGCGGAATGTTGGTCGCCATGCCCACGGCGATACCGCTGGAGCCGTTGACCAGCAGGTTGGGAATACGGGTCGGCATGACCGCCGGGATCATTTCGGTGCCGTCGTAGTTCGGCACCCAGTCCACGGTTTCCTTGTGCAGGTCAGCCAGCAGCTCGTGCGCCAGCTTGGTCATGCGCACTTCGGTGTATCGCATGGCCGCGGCGTTGTCGCCGTCCACCGAACCGAAGTTGCCCTGGCCGTCTACCAGCAGGTAGCGCAGGGAGAATGGCTGCGCCATCCGAACGATGGTGTCGTACACCGCGGTATCACCGTGCGGGTGATACTTACCGATCACGTCACCGACAACACGGGCAGATTTCTTGTACGGCTTGTTGAAGTCGTTGCCCAGCTCGCTCATCGCGAACAGCACGCGCCGGTGCACGGGCTTCAAGCCATCGCGCGCATCCGGCAGTGCCCGCCCGACAATTACGCTCATCGCGTAGTCGAGGTAGGACTGCTTCAGCTCGTCTTCGATATTGACCGGGAGGATTTCTTTGGCCAGTTCGCCCATGAGAAGCCTGATTCCTTTTTCTGGTGAAACTTCGTCAGGACCAACGAAGCTCGCCGCTGCAGGCTCAGTGCCATGCATTGGCTTACGACAAATCAACGAGTTATGCCATGGATCTGCGCAGTAAAGGTCACCCCGCGGGGCAACCATGGAAACCGCCGGATGTTATCACAAGAGCCGCCACGCACCTATCCCCCAGATGCGCATGGAGAGTAGTTAGTTGACCGGTGACAGGCTTGAAAGGGACGAGAGAGGCTTAGAGCCGTGTTGAATGGAGAATTTGTGGCTGATTCGGGTTGATTTGTTGGCTTTTAGGGCCTCTTCGCGGGCAAGCCCGCTCCCACAGGTTTTGTGAACACCATAAAACACTGTGGGAGCGGGCTTGCTCCGGGCGGCGATCCGACGAAAGCGATTGAACAGACGCCAACGATAATCAATGCAGACGCTTGCGGCACATCAACTGCGCCATTTTCGCCGTATCCGGGCGCTCGACGATGCCTTTTTCGGTGACGATCGCATCGATCAGGTCTGCCGGCGTCACGTCGAACACCGGGTTGAAGGCATGGACATCGGCCCCGACGCGCTTGCCACCGACCTCCAGCAACTCGCGACCATCACGCTCTTCAATCGGGATCTCATCGCCATTGGCCAGGTTCATGTCGATGGTCGAACTCGGCGCCACCACCATGAAGCGCACGCCGTGGTGCATGGCGTTGACCGCCAGTTGGTAGGTGCCGATCTTGTTGGCCACGTCGCCATTGGCGGTGATCCGGTCAGCGCCGACGATGACCCAGGTAGGGCCTTTGGTCTTCATGATATGCGCCGCAGCGGAATCGACATTGAGGGTCACGGGAATGCCTTCATTGGCCAGCTCCCACGCAGTCAGCCGCGAACCCTGCAACCATGGCCGGGTTTCGTCGACATAAACCTGCTCGACCATGCCCTCGATGAATGCGCCACGAATCACCCCCAGCGCGGTGCCAAAGCCGCCCGTGGCCAGCGCACCGGTGTTGCAGTGGGTCAGGATCGCCTGGGCGTTGCCCTGATGCTTGCGGATCAGGTCCACCCCCAGTTGCGCCATGGTCAGGTTGGCTTCGCGATCACTTTCGTGAATGGCGATGGCCTCGGCCTCCAGCACTTCAAGCGGATCGGCGTTGTCTTTCAGGCGATCAAGCCGGTCGTGCATGCGGCCAAGCGCCCAGAACAGGTTGACGGCGGTAGGGCGGGAATCGGCCAGCAACATGAAATCCTCTTCCAGCGCCGCGTACCAGTCGCCACCTTCGGCAATCCGGGCGCGGGCTGCCAGTACAATGCCATAAGCCGCACTGATGCCAATCGCCGGAGCACCACGCACCACCATCGAGCGGATTGCCTCGGCCACACCCGCTGCACTGGTGTAGGTAATCCAGGTTTCCTCGAACGGCAAAATACGCTGATCCAGCAGATGGAGAGCGCCATCACGCCAATCGATGGCCTTTACCTTTTCCGCAGCCAACAGTCGATCGCGCATCCCTCACCCCGCACTCATGAACAAAAGCCGCCGATTATAGCGATCCCCCCGCGAAGACGCTCGGGTATACTTCGCCATCCTATACAAAAGCACTGGAACCGACCCTCGATGCCGAACACTGCCGCTGCGCTCGACCTGTTATTGCTGCCGACCTGGCTGGTACCCGTCGAGCCCGCTGGTGTTGTCCTCAAGGAGCATGGCGTGGGCATCCGTGATGGACGCATCGTGTTTATCGGCCCACGTTCCGCCGCACTGAAGCTTAACGCAACAGAAACCCGCGAATTGCCCGACATGCTGCTCAGCCCCGGCCTGATCAATGCCCATGGGCACGCGGCGATGACACTGTTTCGTGGCTTGGCCGATGACCTGCCATTGATGACCTGGCTGGAAAACCACATCTGGCCCGCCGAAGCCAAGTGGGTCGACGAGGATTTCGTACGCGACGGCACGGACCTGGCCATCGCCGAGCAAATCAAAGGCGGCATCACCTGTTTCTCTGACATGTACTTCTTCCCGAAGGTTGCCAGCGAGCGCGTACACAACAGCGGCATTCGCGCGCAGATCGCGATTCCGATCCTCGATTTCCCTATTCCGGGCGCGGCTTCGGCGGACGAAGCCATTCGTCAGGGTGTCGAGTTGTTTGGCGACCTCAAGCACCACGAGCGCATCAAAATCACCTTCGGCCCCCATGCACCCTACACCGTGGGCGACGAAAACCTGGAGAAAATCCGGGTGATTGCCGAAGAACTGGACGCCTCGATCCACATGCACGTGCATGAGACGGCGTTCGAAGTGCAGCAATCGGTCGAGCAGCGCGGTGAACGACCACTGGCCCGCCTGGCGCGCCTGGGCTTGCTGGGGCCACGCTTCCAGGCGGTTCACATGACCCAGGTCAGCGAAGAAGACCTGGTCCTGCTGGTAGAAAGCAACAGCAATGTGATTCATTGCCCGGAGTCGAACCTGAAGCTGGCCAGCGGGTTCTGCCCGGTCGAGCGTTTGTGGCAGGCCGGGGTCAATGTCGCGGTGGGCACCGATGGCGCGGCGAGCAACAATGACCTGGACCTGCTCGGCGAAACCCGCACCGCAGCCTTGCTGGCCAAGGCTGTCGCCGGCTCGGCCACCGCGCTGGATGCCCATCGTGCCTTGCGCATGGCCACCCTCAACGGTGCCCGGGCATTGGGTATCGAGGCCGAAACCGGCTCACTGGAAATCGGCAAGGCTGCGGACATGGTGGCTTTCGACCTCTCCGGCCTGGCCCAGCAGCCGGTCTACGACCCGGTTTCGCAGCTTATATACGCCACCGGCCGCGACTGCGTGAAACACCTTTGGGTTGCCGGCAAGCAACTGCTCGACGACCGTCGCCTGACACGCCTGGATGAACAACAGCTTGGCACTGTCGCCAAGGCCTGGGGACAGCGCATCAGCGGCCGTATCGAATCGTAAGCCCCCCGGAACACATCCGGGGCAACAGGATTTTTCAAGTTTTAGAGGACTTAAACCATGAGCAACGTCGACTACGCCGAAATCGCCAAATTCGAAGCCCTGGCCCATCGCTGGTGGGACCGCGAAAGCGAATTCAAACCGCTGCACGACATCAACCCGCTGCGGGTCAACTGGATTGACGAACGGGTCAACCTGGCCGGCAAGAAGGTCCTCGACGTCGGTTGCGGCGGCGGCATCCTCAGCGAAGCCATGGCTCAGCGCGGCGCGACCGTCATGGGTATCGACATGGGCGAAGCGCCGCTGGCGGTTGCCCAGTTGCATCAACTGGAGTCGGGCGTCAACGTCGAATACCGGCAGATCACCGCCGAAGCCCTGGCCGAAGAAATGCCCGAGCAGTTCGACGTGGTCACCTGCCTGGAAATGCTTGAGCACGTGCCGGACCCGTCGTCGGTCATCCGAGCCTGCTTCCGCATGGTCAAGCCCGGCGGCCAGGTGTTCTTCTCCACCATCAACCGCAACCCGAAGGCGTATCTGTTCGCCATCGTCGGCGCCGAATACATCATGAAGCTGCTGCCGCGCGGCACCCACGACTTCAAGAAATTCATCCGCCCTTCCGAACTCGGTGCCTGGAGCCGCATGGCCGGCCTGACCGTCAAGGACATCATCGGCCTGACCTACAACCCGCTGACCAAACACTACAAACTGGCGGCCGACGTGGACGTCAACTACATGATCCAGACCCTGCGCGAGGAATAAGCCGATGCCAATCAGAGCAGTTCTTTTCGACATGGACGGCACTCTGCTCGACACCGCGCCGGACTTCATTGCGATCTGTCAGGCGATGCGTGCCGACCGCGGCTTGCCACCGATGAACGACAAGCACATCCGCGACGAGATTTCCGGAGGCGCCAAGGCGATGGTCGCGGTGACCTTCGCCATGGACCCGGAATCGCCGGGGTTCGAGGAGCTGCGCCTGGAGTTCCTGGAGCGCTACCTCGTGGGTTGTGCCGTTCACAGCAAGCTGTTCGACGGCATGGCCGAGCTGCTCGCCGACATCGAAAAAGCCAACCTGATCTGGGGCGTGGTCACCAACAAGCCATTGCGTTTCGCCGAACCGATCATGCAACAGCTGGGGCTGGCTGAACGCTCGGCGCTGCTGATCTGCCCGGATCACGTGAAGAACAGCAAACCGGACCCGGAGCCGCTGATCCTGGCCTGCAAGATGCTCGACCTCGACCCGGCCTGCGTGCTGTTCGTAGGCGATGACCTGCGCGACATCGAGTCGGGCCGCGATGCTGGTACCAAGACTGCTGCGGTGACCTTCGGTTATATCCACCCGGATGACAACCCGCGGCATTGGGGTGCGGACGTGGTGGTCGATCACCCGCTGGAGTTGCGCAAGGTGCTCGATAGCGCTTTGTGTAGCTGCTGAGATCCGGTTTCAGGCTCCAGGGAAGTGGCGTGATGTCTGACGCCTTCGCGGGCAAGCCCGCTCCCACAGGTTCCCCTGGTGGATACAAAATGTGTGAACACCCTCAGTCTTTGTGGGAGCGGGCTTGCCCGCGAATGGCCGCGCTGCGATCTGTCTTCTGTTTGTGAGGTTTTTTATGTTTGATTATTCCGCCCGCCCCGAACTGCTCAAGGATCGGGTCATTCTGGTCACCGGCGCAGGACGCGGCATCGGCGCCGCAGCGGCGAAAACCTACGCGGCACACGGCGCAACCGTACTGCTGCTGGGCAAGACCGAAGCCAACCTGACCCAGGTCTACGACGAAATCGAAGCCGCCGGCCATCCACAACCGGCAGTCATCCCCTTCAACCTCGAAACCGCCCTGCCCCATCAATACGATGAGCTGGCCGCAATGATCGAGAGCGAATTCGGGCATCTCGACGGCCTGCTGCACAATGCTTCGATCATCGGCCCGCGCACACCGATCGAGCAGCTTTCCGGCGAAAACTTCATGCGCGTCATGCAAGTCAACGTCAATGCCATGTTCATGCTCACCAGCACACTGCTGCCGCTGCTCAAGCTGTCGCAGGATGCTTCGGTGGTGTTCACTTCCAGCAGCGTCGGCCGCAAGGGACGTGCGTACTGGGGTGCTTACGGTGTCTCCAAGTTCGCCACTGAAGGCCTGATGCAAACCCTGGCTGACGAAGTCGATACCGTGGCTCCGGTACGCTCCAACAGCATCAACCCGGGCGCTACCCGCACCAGTATGCGCGCCCAGGCATACCCGGGTGAAAACCCGCTGAACAACCCGACACCCGAGGAGATCATGCCGGTCTACCTCTACCTGATGGGCCCGGACAGCACCGGTATCAATGGCCAGGCGTTCAACGCCCAGTAACGACCGTACGTCGCTTATTGGTGCCGCGCCAGCTTCCTGTCGCGGCACACGAAGGCTATCGGATTCGAACCAGGCACCTGTCAAACAAACGTCACACCCTGCGCTACACAGGAAGCAGAAGAACATCAACCTATTGATTTAATACGGCTTTTATTCGGATGAACCGAATGGCACGACTTTCGCTCTAAGTTTGCTCAGACATGTAACGTGAAAGCAGACGGGGGTGAAGCTTGAGTCCAGAGATTACTCTTCTTCTACAAAGCGGATTAAACTTGTACGAAATGTCCTACGGGACTGACGGACCAGTACGACGCGCAGCCCTAAGCCGCTCTCACCCTGCTTGTAAGACAGCCTTACTGCTTAGGGGCGCACGCCTTATGAAACCACCCTCCCAGACCAACGCAATTGACTTCGATAGCGCCAAATTGCAGCGCCTGGGCTTTGGTCAGCAGCCGCCCCTCCTGGAAAGACCTGTCAGTCTTGCGCAATTGCGCCAGCAACTGAGCCTGCAGTTGCAAACCAGTCTGGAGCCGCAACGCATTCTTGGGACTTTCTATCGCGAGATTCAGCGGTTGGTGCCGCTGGACGCCTTGTGCTACCAGCACAAGAGCAGTGACCTGCGCCTGGAGTTCGGCCAACGCGGCCACCACTCCATCAGTTACAGCCTCAGCCACGAAGGCGAACATCTGGGTGAGCTGGTTTTCCGCCGCAATCAGCGTTTCAGCGAACAGGAGCAAGGCAATCTCGAATCACTGCTGGCCGCGCTGCTTTTCCCGATGCGCAATGCGCTGCTGTACCGTACCGCCACCCAAAACGCACTGCGCGACCCGCTGACAGGCGCCGGTAACCGCATCGCCATGGACCAGACGCTGCAAAGGGAAATCGAGCTGTCCCGGCGCCATCTGCAACCGTTGTCGGTGCTGATGCTGGACATCGATCATTTCAAGCAAGTCAATGACACCCATGGCCACAGCACAGGCGATGACGTACTCAAGGCGGTCGCTGCCTCGATCAAAAACCAGCTGCGCAACGTGGACATGGTATTCCGCTATGGCGGTGAAGAATTCCTGATCCTGCTGTCCAATACCTGTCGCGAGGCCGCTGCCATGGTCGGTGAGCGGCTGCGGTTTGCAGCGCAGTCTGAAGAGTACCTGGCCGATGGTCGCAGGATCCTGCTGACGGTCAGCCTCGGCTGCTCGACCCTGTTGCCCGGCGAGTCTGCCGAAAGCCTGTTGCGACGGGCAGACAGCGCGTTGTATGTGGCCAAGCGCGAAGGGCGTAACCGGCTGGAGATGGCGGGCTGATTTTTTCAGCCACCACATAAACCAATGTGGGAGCGGCGGTGCGACGATTCGACTTGCTCGCGAATGCGGAATATCAGCGACATCCATGCCGCCTGATACACCGCTTTCGCGAGCAAGTCGAATCGTCGCACCGCCGCTCCCACAGTTGTTTCAAGCAGACTTTGAATCAGCCTTCGGCCAGTGCCATCCGCTCACGAACGACCAGTGCCCGTTCTGCGTGCTCCAATTGCATGCAACGTTCGAGAAACAGGTACATATAGTCGTAGCTCTTGCAAACAGCCTGACGCAGCTCCACCTGCAGGGATTTGCTCGGGTTGGTGCCCGCCAATGTGCAGATGATCTCCAGGGCTTCCCATGGATGGGCATCGTCGTACTGGGCATGCATCTTCAGCCACTTCATCGCCCGCTTGCGATCTTCCTCGGGGAACGAGGCGGCGTAGATACCGTTGGAGCACACTACCGCCGACCATTCTCCGGTCGCCCCTTCGATGGCGTAATTGGTGGCGGCAATCGCGACGATCAGCGAGTCGACTGAACTGGTGTGCCAGCACCAATGGCTCAGGGCGTGAAGCTCGGGGGGAACCTGCTGAGCCTGCAACTCTTCCAGGCTGACACCGTGCGCGCGGCTCCAGTGCACCCAGTAGTCGGCGTGATTCAATTCGACACGGATATTGCGCATCAGCCAGCGACGGGCCATGTCTTCGCCGGGATGACGGGCAAAACGGGTCTTGGTCAGGTTTTGTGCCATATACAACGCGAACTGTTCGACCACCGGCCAGCCACCAATCAGGTACTGGCGCATGGTCTTCGCACTGAGCTTGTTGTCTCGCATGCGTTGGTACAGTTCGTGTTCGACAACCCGGCGCTTGCTCTCGCTGCAATCCTGGATCAGGCGCTGGGCCCAGGCAGGGTAACTTGCAGCTTCCATGAGCGGTCCGGTTCGGTTGAATGTATCGATCACTGTCGAGCTCCTTTTGATTGTGATTGTAAGACCGACAGGAGTTTCAACGGAACGTGCCAGGCGCCTTGAACAGCAGCGGCTGAGGCCTGGCAGGGCGACTCAGCAAACTGTCGCAGGTAAACAACTGCGGGCGTTCAATCACATACCCTTGAGCATAATCCACCCCGATTTCCAGCAATGCCTGCTCGATCTGGGGCGTTTCGACAAACTCGGCAATCGTGCGCTTACCCATCACATGGCCAATGTGATTGATCACTTCGACCATGGCGCGGTTAATCGGGTCGTCCAGCATATCCTTTACGAAACTCCCGTCGATCTTCAGGAAGTCTACAGGCAAATGTTTCAGGTACGCGAATGAGGACATTCCGGCACAAAAATCGTCCAGGGAAAAATGGCAGCCTAAGCCTTTGAGTTCATTAATGAATCTAATGGCGCTGCCAAGATTTGAAATGGCACTGGTTTCAGTAATTTCAAAACAAATCATTTCAGGCGGAATCGAATGCGTCACAAACTGTTCGCGCAAGAAGTCCAGGAACGCCTCATCCCCGATCGTCGCGCCTGACAGATTGATCGCACACATGGCCAGCGGCCCGTGGCCTTGCTCGACCCGGCATTGGGCGATGACCTTGAACACGTTCTGCACCACCCAACGATCGATCGAACTCATCAGACCATAGCGTTCAGCTGCAGGAATGAAGCTGTCGGGCAAGATCATCCGCCCGGCTTCATCATGCAATCGCAGCAGAATCTCAATGTGCCCGCTGCCCTGATCGACATGGCCCAAGGGGGCAATTTCCTGGGCGTACAGGCAGAAGCGGTCTTCCTCCAGCGCCATGTGCAAACGCTGCACCCAGGCCATTTCGCCGAAGCGCAGGGACAGTTCCGAGTCATCCGGATGATAGACCTGGACCCGGTTCCGGCCCTTTTCCTTGGCCATGTAGCACGCCATGTCGGCAGCACGCAGCGAAGCTTCGAGCGTCGTCGGATTCTGCGCGACATGGACCAGCCCGATACTGACAGTGGTCACGAAAGGCCGGCCCTTCCAGACAAAATGCAAATTCTGCACTGTCTGGCGCAAGCTTTCGGCAATTTTCTCCGCCGCTTCCGGTGCGCAGTTTTCCAGCAGGATGCCGAATTCGTCGCCGCCAAGGCGCGCCAGGGTGTCGCCTTCGCGCAGCCCGGATTGCAGCAGCGCGCAGATGTGTCGCAACAGCTCATCGCCTGCCGCGTGGCCGCAGGTATCGTTGACCAGCTTGAACTGGTCCAGATCGAGGAACATCAGGGCATGGCGACCCGAATGGCGGGTCAGGTTGTGCAGCGCCTGTTCCAGGCGATATTCGAACTCGCGACGGTTGGCAAGCCCGGTCAAGGCATCGTGGGTCGCCTGCCACGACAGATTGGCGATGTATTGCCGTTCCTGGGTCATGTCATGCAGCACCAGCACCGTCCCGCTGACTTTGCCGGCATTGCGGATTGGCGCGCCCACCAGCGTGACCGACACCGTGCTGCCGTCCAGGCGTTGAATCAGTTTGGAGTGTTCACTGCCGCCACTGAGCTGACCGCTCAGAATATGCTCGATCAGGGTGAAACCATCGGTCTGGGCATTTTCGTCCAGCAGGTTGAACAGCGCCGCCAGCGGCAACCCCGTCGCCTGCTCGGCTTTCCAATGGGTCAACGCCTCGGCCGCGGGATTCATGTAGGCGATCGCACCGGAAACATCCGTGGTGATCACTCCATCACCAATCGATTGCAGGGTGACCTGCGCCCGTTCTTTCTCTACTTGCAGCGCATCGGCGAAGGCATGGCGCTGCTTGAGCAGTTTATGGGTGCGCATCAAGGCCAATGCAATCAAGCCCAGGGCGGTGGCCAGATTCGTCGCCAGCAACAAACGCAGAATCACCCGCGAACCTTCACCCAAGGCATCGCTGAACGCCTTTGCCGCCGGCGTCACGCCGTCATTGATGGCGAAGATCTGATCCTTCCAGCGCTGTACATCCACACCGGAGACCGGGCCGGCAGCGATGTGCTGATGCATGTCCCGCGCAACGTCATTGAGTTGGACCAGATAGGCATCACCCACGGTCCAGAGGTTGATGGCTTTTTCGAGGTAGCTGAAGTGACGAAAGTTGAGGTAAAGCCAAATCAGGCTGGAAACGTCGTCCGGGTGGTTGCCCCCCTTGAGAATCGCCACACGTGCCGCCTCGATATTCGGCGGTTGATGATCCAGCGCCACGCGCAACTCATGCCCGCCCTGAGGTACGGAAATGGCGTTCTGGTATTTATGAAAAATCGCTTCGTCGCCGCTGTCGGCGTAGAGGTTGAGGTAATAGATGGCGTCCTTCTGGCCCTTGGACCACAGGCTTTCGCCGGCAACATAGCCGCGAACCGCCGACAGCACGTAAAGGCTAACGCCGCCCAACAAGGCTTGAAACACCACAACGGCAATAAATGGCCAGACGATGCCCAACAGCCGTGGCGTTCCGAGAGTCCGCGTTTGATTCATGAGGTCCCTTGCATTAGCACTGCTTGCTCGCCTTCCGGACGAAATCGCTACCGCTAGACTAGGGGGCGTTCCCGTTTCCAGCAAGCCAGATACGGTACAACATGCATTACATATGTACCGCATCCGGAGTACACAAAATTCTGACACTGACGGCTCTACTCCATTTCAAGAGCCGTATTCTCATGCTATCCCCAAACTCGAATCCCACCCCATTACAACGACGTGCCAGTCATCAAGCCGAATTCAGGGCATTACTGACCGCATTACGATCTGTGCAAACGGCATCTTCCGACTTGCGATACTTTTACATGCCTCCCGAGGCAGATTCTCCCCTGGGCATGGAGCACAGCCACGCGCAAACCCTACTGTCAGGGCTTATCGAAAACGCCGGCAACAGGGCCTTGTCCGAATATCTTCGAACCCCTGAAGGACTGCTGATGGAAGTCACCGGCATCGCCGATCAGTGTGTGTTCTCCACAAGCTTCAAGGATGGCGTCACTACATACACAATCGAGGATGTAACAAGTTCCACCAGCGATATTCGAGCCTTTCAACGAGCGTTGATGAACATAGGTGGACACATCCGCACCGACAGATTGCTGCCTCTGTCACAGTTCCTGAAGTATTACGGACTTGCGTTGCCAATTGCACAAAACACCGATTCCCTGACCCGACTGATTGAAGAGGTGGAGGAGAAACGCGCCATTCACCGATTGAATCTGGAGCAGGGTCTGCAAATCAGTGAACTGATAGAACCACACGACCACACCCTGATTCTCGACGTCGTCAGCGAATTGGTCACCAATGAAGCCAGCTCCGTCATCGACGCCCTGACCAGTGAAATCGAACCACCGCTGACCCCCCATCAACTGGCGGTCCAGCCCACCGCCTGTCTTGAGCGTTTGCTCGACACTGCGAAGGCACGCAACCTGGCCCAACGCCTGCTGGAAGAACTCGATTGGTACGGCAGCAAACCCGACGAAGTAACGGTTCCGGACATTGGTGAAAAACTGCTGCTGGAGGCATTGCGACTATGGTACGACCTGACGTGTACCGAAGCGCCACACAGCATTGCCGGCTATCAATTGCAACAACGCGCCAATCAAGGCCAAAGCTACGCGAATATCCTCAAGAACTTCCGGCAGCACCTGGAAGACTCATTTCGCACGACAACGCCGACCGAAACAGCGTTGCTGGGAAGGCTCTGTCAAGCCTGGTTCCCGGTTGAATTTCAGGTGCGCGACATCCCCCACGACTTGCCATACGCCACTTCTGTCGTCTGGGTCAATTTCGTTCACGGCGCCCATCTCGCCCATGCACTGGACCCGGCCCTGCTGCAACGACTGACCTTCCAGCAAATCACCGATCTGCCGCTGAAGAAAATCCGCAATGCCACCGACGCTCTGCACCAGTTGATTGACCTGACGCGAGTTCCAGCGGCGTTGGCGTGGACAAATGCAACCGGTGCAGTGCAGCCGGGTGCGCAAACTGGCGACGCTACGCAGGACAAACTGAGCGCCTTGCAAGCGCTGGAAAACCACAAGGCGCAATTGAATGAGGCAATTGTCCAACTCGAAGTGGCGCCTCCAGACCGGCTGAAACTGGCGGAACAACAACTAAAGCGGGCATTGGCCAACGACCTTATGCCGGCCCCTGTTGCCACCAGAGTGATGCGCAACCTGTATCGTTCAGGCAAGCGCGTTGAGCGCAGTCTTCTGGACACACCGGACGTACCGCATAAAACCTGGCCGCTGGTGGAAGTATATGCCTCGGATGGCTTGAGCCCCGATCACAAGTGGTACATCAGCAGCGACGGCAAAACCGCGAGACACTGGATCAGACTGTCATCTGAACGCAAATTTGAATCAGGCCCGGTAGATTCCAAGACTCGCCACGTACAGTTGTTTCCAGTCAATCGCACGCTGCCTGACATTGCAGCCCTGTTCGACGAGCAATTCAAAAACTATCTGGCCAAGAAAAAAATAGCCTACGAAAACCTGATCAAAAGCCTGTTGGTCACGCTGCCGTGGGCTGATCGCAAGATACTGGAGCAGGGTGAGGTCAGGGTTCTCAGCCTCAGGGATGAGACCGGGCGCAAGGCCGAAGAAGAAACTGCAACACATACGCTGCCGCTCAGGGCGCGCATGGGGTTTGTGCTGCAAGCCACTTACGACAACGCCGTGCGCTTCTATGAGTGCCTGCCCCGTGCTGGTGTCATAAGGCCGCGCACTGATGTGACAACCGCCCATGTCGGAGGCACCCGAGACAAATTTTACTTCGTCAACCGCCTGGTTGAGGAAGACTATGACTTCCATATCGCCATACGCCCACATCGCCTGCCATTCGATCGTAGTGCCCATGATTCCGGCATGCCCCCGAAATCAGGCAGCACCTGTCTCGCGATTCTTGACCAGCTCGGTGATGCCCTCTCTCCTACTGCAATGTCAACGGCACATCACGACCATTTTCCCAACCTCACGCTGACATCCCCCCGTACACGACAAATCGCGTCGTTTATTGCAGCCCGATTGTTTTATCTTGATGAACAGGAACTTCGTCGCGAAGCCTGGGGAGTCACTCAATTCGAACGCGACAGTAACAAGGAACACTGGCTGCATAACCTCAAGGGTTTCGTACCATTCTGGGGCAGCCTCGAAGACCTTCAATCGGATAAGTTCGGTGATCGCGTCCTCGGCGTGATCGGACTAGCGCTCGATATCGTGTCATTCATGGTTCCCTTGGGTAAGTTCGCTGCCGGCAGCATCCGCTTGACCGCCAATGCCGGCAGAATGGGGATTCGGGCAACGTTGCCGCGAATGGCGAATCTATCCCGAAAACTGGTGACCTCGAGTCTGAAAAACTTCAACCCCCTGGACGGTTCAGTGGATCTGCTGCGGCTTACTGGCAGTGGCATAAAAAGCGCAGGGCGTGCAGTCGTCTATCTGGAAAAGCGGGCGATGCTCCAGTTGAAAAAACTCGCGGGGAGAGCCGATAGCTATGACTTTTTCGACAGCCTGCCCCAGATCACTGAACCGGGACGCTGGAAGCCGCTGACGGACGCCGACCAGTTAGCCATCGTCAAAGGCATCGAAGACGTTCCGGTACGCAAGATCGACGGCCACCATTACTTGTTTGACCCGCTGTCCACCAGGCCCTACGGGCCCCGGATCACCACCCGGAATCATGAGCTTTCACTCGGGCGCTCCAGCTACAGCACCGTGGAAAAAACCGACGATCTGGTTTTCATCGAACTCCCGGATCAGGCGCAGGTTCGCTATCAGTTCGATATCGATGGGCGCACGACAGTCTTCATCGACGACGTTCCCTACCGCCTGGATGGCGAAGACCTGCGCCGCATCGAGATGATCGATGACAGCAGCGCATTGACGTCAGTCCCCTGCCGGCCACGCCGCGCGCCAAACAACGGCAGCGAATGCCTCAGCAGTTTTGTGACAGGAACGCCCGCCCCAACACCGGAGGTCGGCTCATTCGACGAAACCAAAGGTTACGCCCCCTGGTTTGGCGACAGGGTGGCTGAAGCGGTTACCCGGCCAGGTCATGACGGTCAGTTTATAACCCATGAGGGAAATCTTTATCAGGTCATCGACAACAAACCGACCCTTTACCCTGGTGACATCACCGAACTTGGCTTTGACAAGAAGTGGCTGGTGCCCCGCCGCGAGATGCCGGCCAACCTGATGTTCCGCAAAGGCATTTATGGCCGTATCGAAGTCAAGGGGGTTTACGAGGGCGCCGAGGACCCGCACCGGATCGGGGCCATTCTGGTGCCATCCATCGATGAATCGAGCACTTATGTCTTCAGCCGAATCAACACCGACAAATATTACGTCGCGACAGTGCCCAAGGGCCAAAACCTGAGCGAGCCGCTGACATTGAAACGCTTGTTCAAGGCTGACTTGGCTAAAGGCACCCTGGGTGCGGAACTGCTAACGGTGTACACCGGGTCATTGAGCGCCAATAACATCGCGCGCATCCATAGTAAAGAAGCCCTTGAGCTCGCCATGAAAACCATGGACGAGATCGCCATTCCGATCGGAACGAAATCTAACCCTCCGGGCAACATGAAACTCCTGAAGGTCGACACCAGTCCTGGAGAAGCACTGATGTTCGATCATTCAACCCGAATGATCGTCACTCGACTGCCTAAAGGAGCCACGACATGGAGCAGGAGCAAGGACGCTCCGGAGGACTTGCGTCAAAGCACCGCCAATATTTTCGATACCTTGTTCATGGAGCCGACGATCGACGCCAATAATGCCAACAGCGCGCTAAGGATCAACCAGACCATGCAGAAGCTGCACCAGTTGATACCCAAACGCGAACGCTCCTTCAATCCGAGAAACATTGCCTACGCCGACGTCATTACCAGCAGTGGGCAACGGGAAATCTACGTCAGCGTGTCCGGTGCCCAGCAAACAACCGGTCACTTGCCGCTGTTCAAGCAACATCTTGGAGCGGATTCAGTTCCGGTCGGTGATTCGACCTACTTCAATATCGACATGAATCAGAGCTTTCCCTATACCTCCCTTGACGTGACCGTCGAGGGCAAGTTGCTGGCCGTGCCGGCGACCATCAAGGACATCGAAAAATACAATCCGGCGCAGTCGAAAAAACCGACGTCACTGGACAGCGAAAGCAAGTTGATCCGCGTGATTCGGGAAAAATACCCCGATCCCAAGGCAATCAAATCCGTCAACATCGCCACGACGATGCCCCCTTGCGAGTCGTGCTCGATCGTGATGAAAGAGTTCGGCTACGACGGTGGGAAAAACGCGCTCCAAGTGCTGTGGAGTTAAACCTACAACCGCTGCAAATGACCATAAAGCTTGGCATACAGGCCACCGTCGGCAATCAGTTGCTGATGGTCGCCGTCCTCGGCAACTTGCCCGCCATCGAACACCAGCACCCGGTCGGCTTGTTTCACCGCCGAAAGACGGTGGGCAATGATCAACGTGGTGCGGTTGCTCAGAAACCGCGCCAGTGCCTGGTGCAGGTTGTACTCGGTGGCGGCGTCCAGCGCGGATGTGGCTTCGTCGAGGATCACCACCTTGGGCTCGGCCAGCACCATCCGGGCAATGGCCAGGCGTTGACGCTGCCCGCCGGACAAACGCACGCCTGAGCGCCCGACGACGCTGTCCAGGCCATTGGGCAAATCCCGGACCGTGCCGTGCAATTGGGCGATTTCCAGTGCCTGCCAGCAGGCCTCGTCACTGCGCTCGCGGCCCATGGTCAGGTTGGCCCGGATGGTGTCGTTGAACAGCGCCGGATGTTGCAGGACCACGGCAACATTTTCCCGCACGGTTTCCAGACCAATCTCCTGCTGGGTCGAACCGCCAAAGCGAATGGTTCCGGCCAACGGCGTGTACAAGCCCAGCAGCAGTTGCACCAGCGTGCTCTTGCCCCCGCCACTGGCGCCGACGATCGCGACCTTTTCGCCGGGGGCGATGGACAGGTTCATCTGGTTCAGGACCAGTTCATCGCCATAACCGAAGCTCAACCCTTGTACTTCCAGCCCGACCGTCTCGCGCCCGATGAACGGGTCGACGCCGCCCGGGTATTCAGGCTCATCATCGCGCGACAGCAGCTCATTGATCCGCGACAGCGCACCGCCGGCAGCGTAGTAGGCATATTGCAGGTTCAGCAGTTGCTCCACCGGACCGATCATGAACCACAGGTAGCTGAACACCGCGAGCATCTGGCCGATGGACAGGTCGGAGAACAACACCGTGAGCATGGCCGCGGCACGGAAAATATCGATGCCGAACTGGAACAGCAAACCGCTGGCCCGGTTCGACGCATCGGTTTTCCATTGCGAATTCACCGCATAGTCGCGCACGTCACGGGCGCGTTGCCCCAATCGACCGAGGAAGAACCCCTGACGGTTGCCGGCGCGAACTTCCTGGATGGCATCCAGGGTTTCGGTCAGCGCCTGGGTAAAGCGCGAAGTGCTGTCATTTTCGAGTTTCTTCAGGTGCTTGACCCGTTTGCCCAACTGCACCGTGGCGTAGATCACCAGCGGGTTGAACAGCAGGATCAGCAATGCCAGTTTCCAGTGCATCCACATCAGAATGCCCGCCGTACCGACCAGGGTCAGCATGGCCACGAGGAAACGGCTGAGGGTTTCACCGACGAATTTGTCCAGTGTGTCCAGGTCGGTGACCAGATGCGTGGTCACCGTGCCGCTGCCCAGGCTTTCGTATTCACCCAGCGAGATACGCTTGAGCCGTTCGATCAGGCGTATGCGAATGCGGTAGACGATGTCCTTGGCCAACCCGGCGAACAATTTCGCCTGCACCACGTTGAACAGCAACGCCGTACACCTCAGGGTCAAGGTCACCAGCAGCATCAGGCCGATGTAGCCCGCCGCTTTTTGCCAGCCTTCGGGCAGCGCGTGGTTCATGATCTTCAGCGCGGCGTCACCGTGCCCCAGCAACACCTCGTCCACCAGCAATGGCAGGAGCAAGGGAATCGGCACACTGCACAAGGTCGCCAGCACGGCCACGCCGTTGGCGATCCACAGGGATTTCTTGTGATGCAGGGCCAGGCGACGGATTTCCGCCCAGCTCAGACGGTCGACACGTTTAGCGGTAGCGACATCATCAGGCAGATCATGCACAGGCAGCACGCTCCAGCCAGCGGCCGAGCAGCGGGGACAACTCGCTCAACGGCTGATAGCCATTGGTCAACAACGCCAGTTGGCCGTTACGCTCGGCCAGCAGAGTGGGGAAACCGGCAATGCCCAGGTCCTGGACCCAGGTGAAATCGGCATCAGTCGCAGTGTGCATGTCGGCACGGTCGAAAGCGGCGGCGAACTCGATGCGCGGTACGCCGGCCTGTTCGGCCAACTCCACCAGCACGCTGGCGCGGGTGACGTCCCGGCCTTCGACATAAAACGCCTGCTGGATCAGCCCGAGCAGCTTCCAGGCGCAATCCGGCGCCAGTCCGCGCGCCGTCACCAGTGCCCGGCAGGCCGGCTCGGTGTCGTAGACAAAACCATCGGGTAACGCGCCTTCAAACTTGAACGGCTGGCCGGTGGCCTCGGTGACAGCCTGCCAGTGTTCAAGGATGTAGCGGCGAGTGGTCGGCTCCAGCGCCGCACCGCTACCGGTGCGCAAACCACCGACGATCAGATGCACATCCACACCCGCGGCTTGCGCCTGCTCGACCAGTGCGTTGGCCACCGGGGCAAACCCCCAGCACCAGGAACACATCGGGTCCATCACATAGAGCAGGCGCGCAGACATGGTTCAGGCCTCGGAGGATGCTTGCTTGTAGTTGTAGCCGATCGGGTGAGGCTGGTTACGAGCCTTGGCCAGTTCGATCTGCTTCTGCCGGTCGATCGCGCTGCGACGGGTCTTCTCGCTCAGCTTATCCCAGCAATGCGGGCAACTGATGCCGGCCACGTAATGCTCGGACGCGCGGTCTTCCACGCTCACCGGCGTGCGGCAGGCATGACATTGATCGTAGTCGCCTTCGCTCAGGTCGTGACGAACGGTCACGCGGTTGTCGAACACGAAGCAGTCGCCCTGCCACTTGGTTTCTTCCTGCGGCACCTCTTCGAGGTACTTCAGGATGCCACCCTTGAGGTGAAAAACCTCACCGTAGCCTTCGCTGAGCATGTAGCTCGAGGCCTTCTCGCAGCGGATGCCGCCGGTGCAGAACATCGCGACCTTCTTGTGCACGGCCGGGTCGAAGTTGGCTTTGATGTAATCGGGAAATTCGCGAAAACTGGTGGTTTTCGGGTCGATGGCGCCTTCGAAGGTACCGATCGAGACTTCGTAGTCGTTACGGGTGTCGATCAACAGCACTTCCGGGTCGCTGATCAGCGCGTTCCAGTCCTGCGGATCGACGTAGGTGCCGACCTTTTTGTTCGGGTCCACGCCTTCCACGCCAAGGGTGACGATTTCTTTCTTGAGTTTGACTTTGGTGCGGTAGAACGGCTGCTCATCGCAGTACGACTCTTTGTGGTCGATGTCGTCCATGCGCGGGTCGTTCTTGAGCCAGGCCATCAGCCCGTCGATGCCTTCGCGGCTGCCGGACACGGTGCCGTTGATGCCTTCTTCGGCAATCAGCAGGGTGCCTTTGATGCCGTTGTCGACCATCGCTTGCAGCAGGGGCTCGCGCAGGGCGACGTAATCTTCCAGGGTGACGAACTTATACAGTGCCGCCACGACAATCTGTTGTGTCATGGGTGAATCTCCAGGTGGCTACCCTCGTAAGGGGTGAACCGGATGCGAAAAAAAACGCGCCGGGTGAGCGGCGCGTTGGGCATTCTAACAAAAAACCTGTGTTTAGTGCTTGCTGCCGCCGGCACAGGTCGGCGAGGCCGGAGCCGCGTCGATCCGGGCCCATTCCTCTGGCGTGTAGGTATGCAGCGCCAACGCATGGAACTCGCCCATCAGCTCGCCAAGCGTGCCGTAGACCTTCTGGTGGCGCTTGACCCGGTTCAAGCCTTCGAACTGCGCACTGACCACCACAGCCTTGAAATGGGTTTGCAGCCCCCGGCTGTGCATATGGCTCTCATCCAGCACTTGCAGATGCTCGGGCTGAAGCAGGGCCAGCGTCGATTCGATGCGTTGTTGCATGGTCATACCGAACTCCGCTTAAGGCTTTTTCTTGGCTGGAGCAGCCGCGTCTTTCGGCGTCAGCTCGGCGGTCATGTCAGCCAGCAGCTTGTTGACCACAGGCACCGCGCTTTCCAGCTTGGCCTGGGTCATCTGGGCCGATTGCTGGGTCAGCTGAGGCATTTTTTCCAGGACTTTCTTGCCCAGTGGCGACTGGTAGAACGCAACCAGGTCCTTGAGCTCGGATTCGGTGAAGTTGGTGGTGTAGAGCTTGACCATGTCCGGTTTCAGCTTATTCCAGCCAATGGCCTGGTCCAGAGCGGCGTTGGCCTTGGCCTGGTAGGTTTCCAGCACGGCCTTTTTCGACTCAGGGGCTTTGGTCTGTTCGAAACGCTGGGCAAACATCTGCTGTACTTGCATGTACACCGGAGTGCCCAGTTTGTCAGCGTGCGCCATGGTCAGGAAAGCCTCGGCACTGGCGTTATGGCTGGCGGTGTCGGCAAGAACCTGGCCGCTGGCGCAGACCAAAGCAACGGCGGTACAGATGGCACGAAGACGAGTCATCGAGTTTCCTTTTCTAGCTGGCGAGGTAAGACCCCAAGGGCGTCCATTCTGCGCCTAAAAAAGTGTGTCGCTCAACCCCAAGCCTTGTCGCGACTGATTTAGAGGGGTTGAATGGTCAAATTCAGACTGATGGAACCACGGCCGTCGATCACGGCCTAAACTGCGCAATCGGACCTACAGGAGTGAGCAAGATGAGCCGTATCGAAACCGACAGCCTCGGCCAGGTTGAAGTCCCGGATGAAGCCTACTGGGGCGCTCAGACGCAACGCTCGCTGATCAACTTCGCCATTGGCAACGAACGCATGCCGCTGGCCGTGTTGCATGCCCTGGCGCTGATCAAGAAAGCCGCGGCACGGGTCAATGATCGCAACGGCGACGTACCCGCCGATATCGCCCGCCTGATCGAGCAGGCAGCCGACGAAGTGCTCGCCGGCGACCACGACGACCAGTTTCCGCTGGTGGTCTGGCAAACCGGCAGCGGCACCCAGAGCAACATGAACGTCAACGAAGTGATCGCCGGTCGCGCCAACGAACTGGCCGGCAACCCCCGTGGCGGCAAGTCCCCGGTGCACCCAAACGATCACGTCAATCGCTCCCAGAGCTCCAACGACTGCTTCCCCACCGCCATGCATATCGCCGCCGTCCAGGCGGTGCAACAGCACTTGCTGCCGGCGATCAGTGAACTGACCGGCGGGCTGGCCGAACTGGCCGCCCGCCATATGAAACTGGTCAAGACCGGCCGGACCCACATGATGGATGCGACACCGATCAGCTTCGGTCAGGAAATCTCGGCCTTCATCGCACAACTCGATTACGCCGAGCGGGCGATCCGCAGCGCACTGCCCGCGGTCTGCGAGCTGGCCCAGGGTGGAACCGCCGTCGGCACCGGGCTGAACTCACCCCACGGCTTCGGTGAAGCCATCGCCGCGGAATTGGCCGCCCTCTCCGGTTTGCCGTTTATCACCGCGCCGAACAAGTTCGCCGCACTGGCCGGTCATGAGCCGCTGACCACGCTGTCCGGCGCGCTGAAAACCCTCGCCGTGACGCTGATGAAAATCGCCAACGATCTGCGCCTGCTGGGTTCCGGCCCGCGCGCAGGCTTCGCCGAAGTCAGGCTACCGGCCAATGAACCGGGGAGTTCGATCATGCCAGGGAAGGTCAACCCGACCCAGTGCGAAGCGCTGTCGATGCTGGCCTGCCAGGTATTGGGCAACGACGTCGCCATCGGCTTTGCCGCCAGTCAGGGCCACCTGCAGCTCAACGTGTTCAAACCGGTAATCATCCATAACCTGCTGCAATCGATCCGTTTGCTGGCTGATGGCTGCAGCAACTTCCAGCAGCACTGCGTGGCAGGCCTGGAACCGGATGCGGAAAAAATGGCTGAACACCTGGAGCGTGGCCTGATGCTGGTGACGGCGCTCAACCCGCACATCGGCTATGACAAATCGGCGGAGATCGCCAAGAAGGCCTACAGCGAAGGCCTGACCTTGCGCGAGGCGGCGTTGCAGCTCGGGTATCTGACTGACGAAGAGTTCGATGCGTGGGTGAGGCCGGAGAACATGCTGGAGGCTGGGGCCAAGGGCTGAGTACTGTAGCGCCTGATAGTCCGTCTTCGCGGGCAAGCCACGCTCCCACAGGTTTTGCGTCGTTCACAAAGTTGATGAACGACGCAAAACCTGTGGGAGCGGGCTTGCTCGCGATGAACGATAACGCGGTCTAACTGGCCGCCATCCTTACTTTGCGAGCCTTCAACCCGGCAATCAACGAAGGCCCCAACGCCACCAATGCCGAACCCAGCACCACCAGCACCGCGCCGCCATACCCCAGGCCATTGATCGTCTCGGCATGCACATAGTCGGGCCACAACCACGCAGCCATGGCAACCGCAGCAAAAGTCACCAACGGCGTGATCGCCAGCGTCGCGCTGACCCGGGAGGCTTCCCAATGGGCCAGGGCCTCGGCAAACGCGCCATAGGCAATCAGGGTGTTGAGGCAGCACGCCAGCAGCAACCAACCCTGCATGGGGTTCAATTGCAACGCTTCGAGCGGATGCACCCACGGCGTCAACAACAATGCGCAAAACAGGTAGATCACCATCATCACCTGCAGCGAATTCCACACCGTCAGCAACTGCTTCTGCCCCAGGGCATAGAAGGTCCAGACCGTGGACGCCAGCAACACCAGCAACACACCGGCGGTGTAGTCGGTCAGCGACGTGAGCAACTCACTCAAGCGCTGGTTGAAAAACAGCGCAAAGCCGATCAGCAGCACCAGCAGGCCAATCCCCTGCCCCAGGCTGAAACGCTCCTTGAACACAAACAGACTGGCAATCAGCAGCATGATCGGGCCCATCTGCACCACCAGTTGCGCGGTGCCGGGGCTGAGCAGGTCAAGGCCCATCAGATACAACACATAGTTACCGACCAGGCCGAGCACTGCCATCAGCACCAGCCAGCCACCGCGAGGGCCGAGCACCTTACGGCTGGGCAGGCGCCTGGTGGCCGCCAGGTAAATGAACAGGCAGCCTCCGGACACCATCAGGCGAAACCAGGTCACCGTCACCGGGTCCATCACCAGCAATACCTGCTTGAGCTTGATCGGCAGGATTCCCCACAACAACGCGGTCAATAAGGCCAGGAACAGACCGTAACCCCAGCGACCCGATGAAATGTGCATGTGAACCCCAACGCCGACTGACAGGAGCCGTCATTCTAGGCGCAGAGCTGTGGCGTACACAGGCACAGTTGCCTTCTGGCCGCGAATGAAACTGTGCGGGTCGCAATCTCCGGGGGATGTTTTTTGACCGTGGCGCGCCCATCGCGAGCAAGCTCGCTCCCACAGGTTCTTTGGGCGCCACAGAACCTGTGGGAGCGAGCTTGCTCGCGATGGCTATCTAACTGACAACGAGAAATATCGAGGCCTAGCGCACCGCTTCGAACAGCCCGGTCGCCCCCATCCCGCCCCCCACGCACATGGTGACGATGCCGTAACGCAGATTGCGTCGCTGCAACTCACGAACCAGATGCCCGACCTGACGCGAGCCAGTCATGCCGAACGGGTGACCGATGGAAATCGAGCCGCCGTTGACGTTGTACCGGGCGTTGTCGATTTCCAGGCGGTTGCGGCTGTACAGGCACTGCGAGGCGAACGCTTCGTTGAGTTCCCACAGGTCGACGTCGTCAACCCGCAAGCCTTTGGCCTTGAGCAGTTTCGGTACCGAAAACACCGGGCCGATGCCCATTTCGTCCGGCGCGCAACCGGCCACGGTAAACCCGCGGAAGAACGCTTTCGGCTTGAGCCCCAGTTCCAGCGCTTTCTCCAGGCTCATCACCAAGGTCATGGACGCGCCGTCGGACAGCTGCGAAGAGTTGCCCGCCGTGACCGAGCCATCTTCGGCGAACACCGGTTTCAATCCGGCCAGGCTTTCCAGGGTGGTGTCCGGGCGGTTGCAGTCATCACGGTCGACGATGCCGTCGAGGATCTTTGCCTGACCGGTAGCCTTGTCTTCAACGCGATACTTCACCGCCATCGGCACGATTTCGTCGGTGAACAACCCGGCGGCCTGAGCCTCTGCGGTACGTTGCTGGCTTTGCAGCGCGTAGAGGTCCTGCTCTTGGCGACTGACGTTGTACCGACGCGCGACGATTTCAGCAGTCTGGCCCATCGGGAAATAGATGCCCGGCACCTGCTCCTTGAGCAGTGGGTTGATCAGGTTGTCGGTGTTGACGCTCTTCATGGTCAGGCTGATGGACTCGACACCGCCGGCGACGATGATGTCGCTGCAACCCGAAGCGATCTGGTTGGCGGCAATGGCGATCGCCTGCAAGCCCGAGGAACAGAACCGATTGAGGGTCATGCCGGCCGTGCCGATACCCAGGCGCGAGAGCACCGCGACGTTGCGACCGATATTGAAACCCTGGGCGCCCTCATTGGAGCCCGCACCGACGATGCAGTCCTCGACGCTCGCCGGATCGATACCGGTGCGCGCCAACAGGGCATCGACACAGTGTGCCGCCATGTCGTCCGGGCGGGTCATGTTGAATTTGCCGCGAAAGGATTTGGCCAGGCCGGTCCGCACGCTGTCGACGATCACCACTTCACGCATGGCATACCTCATTGTTGTTATCGGTTGAGAGTGGACCGAGCATAAGTCCAGCCCTTCACCGACCGCGACAATCATTCACCTCGCGTATGCGTAACCATCGCTTCAATCCTTGTCCTTACGCTTGCCTTCATGCTGGTCGGATTTTTCGAACGCTTCTTCCAATGCCCGGTTGATGGTGCGCAGCACCTTGACCCGTGCCCAGCGCTTGTCGTTGGCTTCCACCAGGGTCCATGGCGCAATCTCGGTGCTGGTACGGTCGACCATGTCGCCGACCGCCGCGCGATAGTCATCCCATTTTTCACGGTTGCGCCAGTCGTCTTCAGTGATCTTGAAGCGCTTGAAGGGAATCTTCTCGCGCTCTTCGAAGCGCTCCAGTTGCGTCTGTTTGTCGATGGACAGCCAGAACTTGACCACGATCACACTGGCGTCGGTGAGCTGTTCTTCGAAATCGTTGATTTCACCGTAGGCACGCAGCCAGTCCGCCGGGCTGCAAAAACCTTCGATGCGCTCCACCAACACCCGGCCATACCAGGAGCGGTCGAATACGGTGAACTTGCCCCGGGCCGGCAGGTGCCGCCAGAAGCGCCACAGATACGGTTGCGCCCGTTCTTCTTCGGTGGGTGCGGCAATCGGTACGATGCTGTACTGACGTGGGTCCAGTGCCGCCGCTACCCGGCGGATCGCCCCGCCCTTGCCGGCCGCGTCGTTGCCCTCGAATACCGCCACCAGTGCGTGCCGGCGCATGCGTTTGTCACGCATCAGCCCGGAAAACCGCGCCTGCTCGGTGATCAGCTGTTCTTCGTAATCTTCCTTGTCCAGGTGCAGGGCCAGGTCCAGGCTGTCGAGCAAATTCACTTGATCGACACTGGGGAACACTGGCGCGGCGCTGACCTTTTCAGGATGGATCGTCGGCCGCTTCAATGCGCCATGCAGGCCCGCCAGCAGAATCCGCCCCACGGCCAGGTTGCGATAATGGGCATCCGCCCCGGCGATCACATGCCAGGGTGCATAGTCGCGACTGGTGCGGCGCAAGACCCGCTCACCGTACTTCACGAAGCGGTCGTAGGTTTGCGACTGCTGCCAGTCCAGCGGGCTGATGCGCCAGCTGTGCAGCGGGTCGTCGGCCAATGCCTTGAGGCGCGCCTTCATTTGCTTCTTGGAGAGGTGGAACCAGAACTTGAAGATCAGCGCACCTTCGTCACAGAGCATTTTTTCCAGGCGCTCGGCCCCGTTGATCGCCTGGTCGAGCCGGGGGTCCTTGAACTCGCCATGGACCCGTCCCTGCAGCATCTGGCTGTACCAGTTGCCGAAGAAAATCCCCATGCGGCCCTTGGCCGGAAGCATCCGCCAGTACCGCCAGGCCGGTGGCCGTGCCAGCTCTTCGTCGGTTTGCTGATCGAAGGTGCGGACCTCGATCAAGCGCGGGTCCATCCACTCGTTGAGCACCTTGATCGTCTCACCCTTGCCGGCACCTTCGATGCCATTGATCAAAATGATCACCGGGAAGCGGCGTTGCTGCTGCAATTCGAATTGCGCTTCGAGCAACGCTTCGCGCAGTGCCGGGATTTCGGCGTCGTAGGTTTCTTTGTCGATGGCGTGATCGATTTCGGCGGATTCAAACATGAGCGGCTCCCTTCCAGATGTGAGCAAGACTAGCGGATTGAACTGAAGGCCAGCAGAGATTCTCCCGGTCTCGGCCAATGCATACCTTGCCACGGATCAAGCACCACGCCGTCGATCGGCTAGAATGGCAGCCTTGCCGTTGCCGAGCCTGCCATGAAACCTGTATTGCCCCACGCCCAGCTCGACTGGGACGACCAAGGTCGCCCGTATTCGCGAGTGTTCGACGATGTGTATTTCTCCGACCAGTCGGGGCTGGACGAAACCCGCTATGTCTTTATTGAGCAGAACCGTCTGGCGGAACGCTTTGCGGCCTTGCCCGATGGCGGGCGGCTGGTCATCGGGGAAACCGGGTTCGGCACCGGGCTGAATTTCTTGTGCGCCTGGCAGGTATTCGAGCAACACGCCGCGGCCGGTGCGCGGCTGCATTTTGTCAGCGTCGAGAAGTACCCGTTGAGCCACGACGACTTGCAACGGGCCCTGGCGCTGTGGCCGGAACTCAAGGTGTTTGCCGATCAACTGCTTGAGCAATACGTGGCCATCCATCAGGGCTTTCAGCGCCTGACGCTGGACCACGGCCGCGTGACCCTGACGCTGCTGATCGGCGATGCACTGGAGCAACTGCCGCAACTCGATGCCCGAATCGACGCCTGGTTCCTCGACGGTTTCGCTCCGGCGAAGAACCCCGACATGTGGACCGCCGAGCTGTTTGCCGAACTGGCTCGCCTGGCCGCCCCCGGTGCATCCATCAGCACCTTCACCAGCACCGGCTGGGTGCGGCGCCTGCTCAACGCCGCCGGTTTCAAGATGAAACGCACCCCCGGCATCGGCCATAAATGGGAAATTCTGCGCGGCGAGTTCCTCGGCTGGCCCCAGGACGTGCCCGTCCCGGCGCCCGACAAACCCTGGTTTGCCCGACCGGCACCGCCGAGCGACGAACGCCGGGCGCTGGTAATCGGCGCAGGGCTGGCCGGTTGTGCCAGTGCCGCCAGCCTCGCCGCGCGGGGCTGGCAAGTGACTTTGCTGGAGCGCCACGACGCCATCGCCCAGGAAGCCTCGGGCAACCCGCAGGGCGTGCTCTACCTGAAGTTATCCGCCCACGGCACGGCGCTGTCGCAAATGATCGTCAGTGGGTTCGGCTACACCCGACGCCTGCTCGAACACTTGCAACGGGGCCGCGACTGGGACGATTGCGGCGTGTTGCAACTGGCCTTCAATGCCAAGGAAGCCGAACGTCAGGCGCAA
This sequence comes from Pseudomonas sp. GM74, assembly GCF_000282455.1. GTDB lineage: Bacteria > Pseudomonadota > Gammaproteobacteria > Pseudomonadales > Pseudomonadaceae > Aquipseudomonas. The sequence continues at coordinate 10,869 of NZ_AKJG01000047.1, read as the reverse complement.
TTGGCCGCGGCGTTTCCAGCGGACCTGCTGCACCTGCTGAATCAACCCGAGGCACAGGCCGTGGCCGGTATCGGGCTGGCACACGGCGGCCTGTTCTATCCCGAAGGCGGCTGGGTCCACCCACCGGCGCTGTGTCAATGGCAGGCTGCACATCCACAGATTCAATTGCTCACCCATCACGATGCGCTGCAACTGCGCAAGATTGAGGGCCAGTGGCAAGCCTGGGACGGCGAACGCTTGCTTGCCGAAGCACCTGTGGTGGTGCTCGCCGGTGCGGCTGAAATCCAGCGTTTCCCCGAGAGCGCCGAGTTGCCGCTCAAGCGCATTCGCGGGCAAATCACCCGCCTGGCGCAGACGCCGCAAAGCCAGGCCCTGAGCACCGTGGTGTGTGCCGAAGGCTATGTCGCCCCTGCCCGTTTGGGCGAACACACCCTGGGGGCCAGTTTCGATTTCAAGAGCGATGACCTGACGCCGACCACGGCAGAACACCTGGGTAACATGGCCATGCTCGAAGAGATTTCCCACGATCTGGTGGAGCGTTTACAGGCCGATAAACTTGCGCCTGAAAGTCTCCGGGGGCGCGCTGCATTTCGCTGCACCAGCCCCGACTACCTGCCGATCGTCGGCCCGTTGGCCGACACCCAGGCGTTCACTCAGGCGTATGCGGCACTGGGCAAGGACGCCCGGCAGGTGCCGGATGTCGAATGCCCATGGCTTGACGGTTTGTACATCAACAGCGGTCACGGCTCGCGCGGCCTGATCACCGCGCCGCTGTCCGGAGAACTGCTGGCAGCCTGGCTGGACAACGAACCCCTGCCGTTGCCCAGAAGCGTGGCCGAAGCCTGTCATCCCAATCGGTTTGCCTTGCGGCGTCTTATCCGCGGCAAGTAGTCGATACGGTAGCCGAAGTCGCCCTCACGGGGGGGACTCGGCCGTGGTCTGTCGCGCATATAACTCATTGATCTAAAACTCCCCTTACCGAGGAGGGTCACTTTCTGAGTACCCGCTGTTTCGGCGCGGTATCGATCGACCCTCCCCAACGGAAAAACCGGTAAGGAATATATGTGCGGATTAGCTGGCGAGTTACGTTTTGATCATCAACCTGCAGACCTTGCAGCCATTGAACGAATCACCCATCACCTGGCCCCTCGCGGCCCCGACGCCTGGGGTTTTCATAGCCAGGGACCGATTGCCCTGGGCCACCGGCGCCTGAAAATCATGGACCTGTCGGACGGCTCGGCGCAGCCGATGATAGATCCGCAACTGGGTTTGTCCCTGGCCTTCAACGGGGCGATCTACAACTTTCCGGAGCTGCGCGCCGAGCTTGAAAGCCTGGGTTACGCCTTCTATTCCGGTGGCGACACCGAAGTGTTGCTCAAGGGCTATCACGCCTGGGGCGAGGCCTTGCTACCGAAACTCAATGGCATGTTTGCCTTTGCCATCTGGGAGCGCGATGCCCAACGCCTGTTCATCGCCCGCGACCGTCTCGGCGTGAAACCGCTGTACCTGTCGCGCACCGGCCAGCGCCTGCGCTTCGCCTCGACTCTGCCGGCATTGCTCAAGGGCGGCGACATCAACCCGATCCTCGATCCCGTGGCGCTCAATCACTACCTGAATTTCCACGCTGTGGTCCCGGCACCGCGCACCTTGCTGGCGGGCATTGAAAAACTGCCGCCGGCCACCTGGATGCGCATCGAAGCCAATGGCCGCACCGAGCAGAAAACCTGGTGGACCCTGCCCTATGGCCCTCACCCCGATGAGACGGATCTGACCCTCGAAGACTGGCGCGACCGTGTGCTCGACAGTACCCGCGAAGCGGTCGCCATCCGCCAACGCGCGGCAGTGGATGTCGGCGTGCTGCTATCGGGCGGTGTCGATTCAAGCCTGCTGGTGGGCCTGTTGCGGGAAGTCGGCGTGGACAATCTGTCGACCTTCTCCATCGGCTTTCAGGATGCCGGCGGCGAGCGTGGGGACGAGTTCCAGTATTCGGACCTGATCGCCCGGCACTACGACACGCAGCACCATCAACTGCGCATCGACGAAAAGGAAATCATCGAACAACTGCCCGCCGCGTTCCGCGCCATGAGCGAGCCGATGGTCAGCCATGACTGCATCGCCTTCTACCTGTTGTCCCGGGAAGTGGCCAAACACTGCAAGGTGGTACAAAGCGGCCAGGGCGCCGATGAACTGTTCGCCGGTTACCACTGGTATCCGCAAGTGGATGGCGCGAGTGATCCGTATGCCGCGTACCGCGAGGCGTTTTTCGACCGCAGTTACGATGACTACGCCGCCACCGTGCAACCGAAATGGCTGACCGCCAATGACGCCGCCGGTGACTTCGTCAAAGCCCACTTCGCCCTGCCTGGTGCCGATGCGGCGGTGGACAAGGCCTTGCGTCTGGACAGCACGGTGATGCTGGTGGACGACCCGGTCAAGCGGGTCGACAACATGACCATGGCCTGGGGCCTGGAAGCGCGCACGCCGTTTCTCGATTACCGCCTGGTGGAGCTGTCGGCACGGATTCCGGGGCGTTTCAAACTGCCGGACGGCGGCAAGCAAGTCTTGAAAGAAGCGGCGCGACAAGTGATTCCCAGCGAAGTGATCGACCGCAAGAAAGGTTACTTCCCGGTGCCGGGCCTCAAGCATTTGCAAGGCGATACGCTGGAGTGGGTGCGCGAGCTGCTGCTCGATCCCGGCCAGGATCGCGGCCTGTTCAACCCCGCGATGCTCGACCGTCTACTGACTGATCCGCAGGGGCAATTGACACCATTGCGCGGCTCGAAGCTGTGGCAACTGGCGGCCCTCAACCTATGGCTCAGCGAACAAGGAATCTGACCGATGAAACCTCACGCCACGGCTTTCAGCCAACGCCTGTTGCGCGGCCAGTCACCCTCCTACGAACGCTTGCAGGCACGCCTGGCCGAGGATGGCAGTGAACTCGGCGGGGCGCCGATCGCCGTGCATTGCGGCTGGGGGCGCTTGCTGATCGGCCACACCTTTGCCGATGCCGCGAGCCTCGCCGGCGAGTTGCTCAACGAGCAGCCCGGCGAGCGGGACATTGCCCTGTACGTCGCCGCGCCCCAGCAAGTGCTGGGGCTGGAGCCGACGCAGCTGTTCCTCGACCCGTCCGATACCTTGCGCCTATGGTTCAGCGACTACCGTCAGGCGACACGGGTGTTTCGTGGTTTTCGTATTCGACGCGCGCAAAGCGATGCCGACTGGCAGGCGATCAACCAGCTGTATCAGGCCCGCGGCATGCTACCGATCGACGCCACCCTGTTGACGCCGCGTCATCTGGGCGGCCCGGTGTACTGGCTTGCCGAAGATGAGGACAGCGGCGCGATCATCGGTAGCGTCATGGGCCTCAATCATGAAAAGGCCTTCAACGATCCGGAACACGGCAGCAGCCTGTGGTGCCTGGCGGTCGACCCGCATTGTGCGCGGCCGGGTGTCGGTGAAGTGCTGGTGCGGCATTTGATCGAACACTTCATGAGCCGCGGGCTCGCCTGCCTCGACCTGTCGGTGCTGCACGACAACCGCCAGGCGAAAAGCCTTTACGCCAAGCTCGGTTTTCGCAACCTGACGACCTTCGCCATCAAGCGCAAGAACGGCATCAATCAGCCGCTGTTTCTCGGTCCCGGCCCGGAAGCCGCGTTCAACCCTTACGCGCGGATCATTGTCGAGGAAGCACACCGTCGCGGCATCGATGTGCATGTCGATGACGCCGACGCCGGGATGTTCACCCTCAGCCATGGCGGGCGCCGGGTACGCTGTCGCGAATCCCTGAGCGACCTGACCAGCGCCGTCAGCATGACCCTGTGCCAGGACAAAAGCCTGACCCACAAAGTGCTCAAGGCAGCCGGCTTGAACCTGCCGGCGCAGCAACTGGCGGGTAACGCCGATGACAACCTGGCGTTCCTCGATGAACACCAGCGCGTGGTGGTCAAGCCACTCGATGGTGAACAGGGCCAAGGGGTGGCGGTGGATTTGCGCACCATAGAGGAGGTGCAGCAAGCCATGGAAGCCGCTCGCCACTTCGACAGCCGCGTGCTGCTGGAAAGTTTCCACGAAGGCCTGGACCTGCGCATTGTGGTGATCGGTTTTGAAGTGGTCGCCGCCGCCATTCGCCGGCCGGCCGAAGTGGTGGGCGACGGCCAGCACTCCATCGGTGCATTGATCGAAGCCCAGAGCCGGCGACGACAAGCAGCCACGGGCGGCGAAAGCAAGATCCCGCAGGACCAGGAAACCCAACGCACCTTGCGTGCCGCCGGATACGACTACAGCAGCATTCTGCCGGCCGGTGAGCACCTGTTCGTACGGCGCACGGCGAATCTTCATACCGGCGGCGTGCTTGAAGACGTCACGGAGATCCTGCACCCGACGCTGGTGGACGCCGCCGTGCGGGCCGCGCGGGCGCTGGACATTCCCATGGTCGGCCTCGACCTGATGGTGTCCGCCGCTGACCAGCCGGACTATGTGTTTATCGAAGCCAACGAACGGGCCGGGCTGGCCAATCACGAACCGCAACCCACGGCGGAGCGGTTTGTGGATTTGCTGTTTCCGCACAGTCAGCCGGTGGTGCCTTAGTTCTGTGGTGTCTGGACTGGCCCTTTCGCGAGCAAGCCCGCTCCCACTTTTGATCGCATTTCCCTGTGGGAGCGGGCTTGCTCGCGAAGGCGTCCTGAAAGGCGCCTCAACTCATCAGGAGTTTCCATGACCAGTAAAATCCCCGAACCGGACCTCGTCTACCTGCAAAAAGTCCTGCTGGAAATGCTCGCCATTCCCAGCCCCACCGGGTTCACCGACACCATCGTGCGCTACGTCGCCGAACGCCTTGAAGAACTGGGCATTCCCTTCGAGCTGACCCGTCGCGGCACCATCCGCGCCACGCTCAAGGGCAAGAAAAACAGCCCCGACCGCGCCGTTTCCGCCCACCTGGACACCATCGGCGCGGCGGTGCGTGCAGTGAAGGACAACGGCCGCCTGACCCTCGCGCCTGTCGGCTGCTGGTCCAGCCGCTTTGCCGAGGGTAGCCGGGTCAGCCTGTTTACCGACAATGGCGTGATCCGCGGCAGCGTCTTGCCGCTGATGGCTTCCGGGCACGCATTCAATACCGCCGTGGATGAGATGCCGATCAGTTGGGATCACATCGAGTTGCGCCTGGACGCCTACTGCGCCACCCGTGCCGACTGCGAGTCGCTGGGCATCAGCGTCGGCGACTTCGTCGCCTTCGACCCATTGCCGGAGTTCACCGAAAGCGGCCACATCAGCGCCCGTCACCTCGACGACAAGGCTGGGGTGGCCGCGCTGCTGGCGGCGCTCAAGGCCATCGTCGACAGTGGCCAAGAGCTGATGATCGACTGCCATCCGTTGTTCACCATCACCGAGGAAACCGGCAGCGGTGCCGCGGCGGCGTTGCCCTGGGACGTCAGTGAGTTCGTCGGCATCGACATCGCACCAGTCGCGCCAGGCCAACACTCCAGCGAGCACGCGGTGAGCATCGCGATGCAGGATTCTGGCGGGCCCTATGACTATCACCTGTCGCGCCACCTCCTGCGCCTGGCCGGCGACAACGAGTTGCCGGCACGCCGGGACCTGTTTCGCTACTACTTCAGCGACGCCCATTCGGCGGTGACCGCCGGCCACGACATTCGCACCGCCCTGCTCGCCTTCGGCTGCGACGCCACCCATGGTTACGAGCGCACCCACATCGACAGCCTCGCCGCCCTCAGCCGCCTGCTCGGTGCGTACATCCTCAGCCCACCCGTGTTTGCCAGCGATGCACAGCCGGCCAAGGGCTCACTGGACCGCTTCAGCCATCAGCTCGAACATGACACACAGATGGAAAGCGATACGCGGGTGCCGTCGGTGGACAGCCTGGTGGGGCAGCGGTCGGAGAACTGATCCAGGATCTTCATCGCCGGGTAAACCGCTATCGCGAGCAAGCTCGCTCCCACAGTTGATCAGTGGTGAACACAAATCTTCGGTTCGCCGCTGAACCCTGTGGGAGCGAGCTTGCTCGCGATGGCGTCAGTGCAGACAACATCAAATCCCAGGCTAGCCGATACCGGCCATACGCCGTAGCATCGCGCCATTGATCCAACCGAGGTGCCTATGCTGATCCCCCACGACCAACTTGAAGTCGACACCCTCACCCGCCTGATCGAGGATTTCGTGACCCGCGACGGCACGGACAATGGTGACGACACCCCCCTGGAAACCCGCGTACTGCGCGTGCGCCAGGCGCTGACCAAGGGCCAGGCACTGATTGTCTTCGACCCGGAAAGCGAGCAATGCCAACTGATGCTCAAGCACGACGTGCCCAAGCACCTGTTTGACTGAAGCCTTCAGCGCGCCTTGGTTTTTTCCAGTTTGTTCTGGATCCGTTGGTAGATTTCGCAGCGGTACACACTGACGTCCTGCGGTGCTTCGACGCCAAAGCGTATGTTGTTTCCGTTGATCGCGAGTACGCGCACGGTAATGTTGTCACCGATGGAAATGGTTTCGCCCACAACGCGAGTGAGTACGAGCATGAGGAGTGTCCTTCAGGGGTTTCTGGCCCTTGAAGATGCCCGGCCCGCCGTACGCCTACAATGCTCCGACAGCAATCCAGACCGGACTGACAGCCATGACGCACCACACTTACAGAAAGGTCTGACAGACCGGCTGATTGTAGGACCAATCTGTCAGGACGCGGAGAATCGCGGCCCGAACAGGATGATGCTCGCGCCGATCACACACAGCGCCACGCCGAGCCAGTCCGAACCCAGCGGACGAATCCGCTCGACCACGGCCAACCAGCCGATTGAGGCAATGATGTAGATGCCACCGTAAGCGGCGTAGGCGCGGCCGGCGTAGGTGGCTTCGATCCGGGTCAGCAGCAGGGCGAACAGGGTCAGGCTCAGGAGCGCCGGCACCACCCACCACATGCTTTTACCCTGGCGCAGCCACATCCAGAAGGCAAAGCAACCGGCAATTTCGAACAGCGCGGCGAGAAAAAACCACAGGTAATTGAGCATGCAAGCGTCTCGCGAGGATGGCCGATGGCGGCCACCCTAACCACAGCGTCGCCTGCGGGCAAGATCAGCTTGCGGATTGCCTGGCCTTGGCGCGCATTTTGTCGGCCATGGCGGTCATTTCGTTGTAGAGCAATTGCGGGTTCTTCTGCTTGATCGCCCAGGCCATGCGTCCCTGTTCGTGGGGCAGGATCATGAACTCGCCGGCGGCGACCTGCCGGTAGATGTAATCGGCAATGTCGGCAGCGCTGATCGGCGAGCTTTCCAGCAACTTGCCAACCTGGGCTTTCATGGCCGGGGTCGGACCACGGAAGGAGTCCAGCAGGTTGGTCTGGAAGAACGACGGGCACACCACATGCACGCCGACTTCCTGATGCGCCAGCTCGATCAGCAGGCTTTCGGACAACGCCACCACGCCCGCCTTGGCCACGTTGTAGTTGCTCATCGCCGGGCCTTGCATCAGCGCGGCCATGGACGCGATGTTGATGATCTTGCCTTTGCTTTTTTCCAGCAGTGGCAGGAACGCCTTGCAGCCCTTGACCACGCCCATCAGGTTGATCGCGATCTGCCAGTCCCAGTCTTCCAGGGACAATTCACTGAAGAACCCGCCAGACGCTACACCCGCGTTATTGACGATGACATCGATGCCACCGAGCTTGACCTCGCAAGCCTGGGCGAACGCCGTCAACTGGCTGTAATCGCGTACGTCGCAGCGCTGGATAAAACCGTCGCCACCCGCTTCGCGGACCAGCTTCAAGGTTTCCTGCAAGCCAGGCTCGCTGACGTCCGACAAGGCCAGTTGCCAGCCTTCACGCGCCCAGCGCAGCGCGATTTCGCGACCCAGGCCAGAGCCTGCACCAGTGATCATCATGCGATTTTGCATAGCAGACAGCCTTGTTGTTCTCGGAAGATGCATCGAGTGTAACGAAGGAAACTGCCCGACCCACGCTCCATCAGATTGCTGAATGGCCCGAGCAAACCGCGAGAGCGCCTGTAGCAACCAAGGCAACCACAAAAGAAATAAGAGCCCGTCCGAAATACTTCAAAAAAACCTGGAATTTTCCTGCAAGCGCAAGAGTCGGAGTTTTTAAGCAGCCCGAATTTACTTCATTCCCGCTGACCTCGATTGGCATGGTCAATCCACTGCATTTTCGACAAGGAAATAGATATGGGCACAATACTGATCATTATTCTGATCCTGTTACTGATCGGTGGTTTACCGGTCTTCCCGCACTCCAGAAGTTGGGGTTACGGCCCGTCTGGAATCCTCGGCGTCGTATTGGTGGTGCTGTTGATCCTGCTCTTGCTCGGCCGAATATAAATATCCGACCGGCAAAAAAAAGAGGCCCTTGAGGGGCCTCTTTTCTATTGCGTCACAACTTAGTCCGGCTTGCCATCAACAACACCGGCGGTGTTGTCCAGCAGGCTCTTGGTCGCTGTTTGCAGGAACGCTTCGAGTTTGAGTTTCAAGTCCGCGGTACGCGGCGCATCGGCAATGACTTCGGCGCGAGGGTTGGCACCCAATTCATACTGATACAACTTCGGCGCCATGTCCTTGTCCTTCGGCAGGACCAGAATCTGGTCTGCGGTGAGGATGGCCGTGGTCTGCTCGCTGCCTGACGGCTTGATCACACCAATACCCGCGTCGCCTTGCGGCAGGTTGAGCAGGTCGCGTCCCCAGCACTGATGGCGAACTTCGCCACCGATGCGGCCCATGATGGTCGGCACGATGTCGATCTGAGTGCCCACGGTGTGGTCACGCTGGCCGAATTTTTCCTGGATGCCCGGCGCGATCATCAGCATTGGCACGTTGAAGCGGCCCAGGTCCATTTCGGTGATCTGCTGTTCGTTACCAAAACCGTGGTCACCGACGACGACAAACAGGGTTTCCTTGAAGTACGGCTCCTTGCGGGCCTTTTCAAAGAACTGGCCCAACGCCCAGTCCGAGTAACGCATGGCGGTCAGGTGTTCGTTCAGGCTGCCACGATCGGTCACGCGTTCGACCGGCAATGGCGTCGGCAAGGCGTAAGGCGTGTGGTTGGACAGGGTTTGCAGCAAGGCATAGAACGGCTTGCCGTTTTCCCGTGCCTTGAGCTCGACCAGGCCACGGTCGAACATGTCCTGGTCGGACACGCCCCAGGTCGGATCAGAGAACACCGGATTCACGAAATCGTTACGGCCGATGAAGTTGATCATGCCCTGGTTGCTGAAGAAACCCGACTGGTTGTCCCAGGCGAAATCGCCGTTGTAGACATACACGTCGTCAAAGTCACGGGCGCTGAGCAACTGCGGCAAACCGGACAGCTTATGGCTGCCTTCCGGGGTCTGCATCAGGTATTCGAAACCCGGCAGGTTCGGGAAGCAGGCCATGGTGGCGAACATGCCCTGGTGGGTATGGGTGCCGTTGGAGAAGAAGCGGTCGAACAGCAAGCCTTCCTTCGACAGCTTGTCGAGGTACGGCGTGATGTTGCCCGGCCCACCCAATGCACCCACCGAGTGACCGGCCATGCTTTCCATCAGGATCACGACGACGTTCTTGATCGGCAGGGTCTTGTCGGCTGGCGGGGTGTAATCGCGACGTACCGCCGCGGTGTCGGCATCCACCAGTTTCTCGGCCGGTAGCACCAGCATGTCACGCACCACTTGCTGGGCTTGTGGCTGTGGCAGGGTCGCCTTCCAGATATTGTCGCGATCTTCGGACATCCGGCTCTTGGCTGCGGCTACCAGCGACAGCGTGCCGTTGAGGCCCAACTGGTTGGCGAAATTCGAGTCGGTGGTATAGACATCACCCCAACGCAACGGCGGGCCCTGGCGCAGGGTGCCACGGGCGGCGACCACGCAAACCAGCAGGCACACCACGAATACCGCGATACGCGCGTACCACGGCGCAACCTGGCGTGTGCCGATGCTGCCGCCACTGAACGGGCCACGAGGACGGGTCGCACGGTCGGCGCCCTTGAATGCCAGGCTCAGGATCCAGGTACCCACGGCCCAGGCCAGCAGGTAACGGACCACCGGGAAACCGTACCAGAGCATGCTCATCACGGTTTTCGGATCTTCCTTGACGTACTGGAAGACCAGGCCGTTGAGGCGCTGGTGGAACTCACGATAGAAGTCCATCTCCATCAGGCCCAGGAACAGCGCAATGCTGGAGACCACCGTCAGCCACAGACGGAACAGCCCGCGTGCCGCCATGGCCCGGGCGCTGAACAGTGCCAGCAGCAGCGGAATGCTGAGATAGACCACCAGACGCAGGTCGAAACGCAGACCGTTGGCGAATGCCTCGAGGAAGGTCGAGGCCGGTGTGTCGAGGATCATCGAGCGGTTGTAAGCCAGCAGCGCGACGCGCAGCAGGCTGAACATGACCATCATGACCAGGGCACACAACAACGTGTAGGCCAGATGCGATTTGACGGTCGGTTGCAGCAGGCGACTAGAAGCTCGCTGCTGATTCAGGGCGTCCGGGATTGCCATGTCGTTTTAGGACCCATTGGAAGTTGAAGTTTCAAAAATACAGCTGCGCCTTGCCCTCTTTTTGGCCAGTACCAGGCCCCGGGGATTGCGCGGTGCGCAAATGTTGCACGATCAACGGCAGCATTGCCATTGATTACTGTCCGCAATGTTGGCGCGGGCGAATTGTCTTGGACACTTTGTGAAAATTTCGTGCAACGCATATCCGGAAACACAATAAACCCCAGGCAAAACACGCTCTTTGTAGCAGCTGGCGAAGCCTGCGTTCGGCTGCGCAGCAGTCGTAAGATCAGCCGGCGCGGTTCTTCAGGAAGACCGGGGGCTCAGGGTTTTACGACTGCTGCGCAGCCGAACGCAGCCTCGCAGGCTCGGCAGCTGCTAC
>NZ_AKJG01000046.1 GCF_000282455.1 Pseudomonas sp. GM74 | reverse complement strand
ACTGCTTCGCAGCCGAACGCAGCCTCGCGGGCTCGGCAGCTGCTACAAAGGGTGTCGCGGATGAAATTGCTTAACTGACTGGCATTAGCCCCAGTGGTGCCTATTTTACCCTTTCAGGGTTGATTGCTCTGCCCCGTCACCACCAGCGGTATCTCTGCGCGACGCAAGTCCAGCGCGGGCAGTTTCGTAGGCTGACTCAAGCCCTGCAACACCCTGGCATCGTAATCATAAATGTCGGGCTTGAACGTCACCCGCCCGTCGTTGCTCAGGTCCACAGTCCAGTAAGCCAACAACACCGGCACTTTCACCGGCAGCAGGACGTTCTCGGTCCGGCCATTGGCCAACTGCTTCTGGATGCCGGCGCTGTTCCAGCGCACCGGGTCGTTGAACAACAACTCGACCAGTTGCAGCGGGTTTTCCACGCGGATGCAGCCCGAACTGGTGGCCCGGACCGTCTTGGCAAACAGCTCTCGGTGTGGCGTGTCGTGCAGGTAAATCGCATAGTCGTTGGGGAAGCGGATCACCACCTGCCCCAGCGAACTGTCGGGCCCGGCATCCTGACGCAGGTGGATGCCTCGCGGATTGCTCCAGTCAACGTCCGACGGGTCGAGCACATTGCCTTCACGGTCGAGCACACGAATGCGGTTGGCCGCCAGATAGCCCGGATCGTTCTGGACTTTCGGAATCACGTCCTGCTTGAGGATGGTCGGCGGCACGGTCCAGGTCGGGTTGAAGGTGATGTAGGTGATTTCGGCCTGGAACACCGGCGTACTGCGCACCGGTTTACCGACTTGCACCCGCGAACGCCAGATCGGCAGACCGTCGCGGTACATCGCCACCTTGTAGCCGGCGATATCGACGATCACGAAGGTTCCCTGAAGTTTGTACAACAGCCAGCGAGCGCGCTCCATGTTGACCCGCACCTGATCGATCCGCGCCTCGACAGGCACGTTCAGTGCCGCCAGCGTCGCCGCCCCCGCCACGCCATCGGCACCCAGGTATTGCTCAGTCTGATACTTCTTCACCGCGGCAATGACCTTGCCGTCGTAACCGGCCTTTTTCGACAGGTGCGGGTCCAGGTAACCGCCCGCCACCAGACGCGCACGCAATTGTGCGACCGCCACACCGTCCATGCCGGGCTTGAGCGATTGCCCTTCGGTGACTTTCGGCCAGCCGCCCGCATCACGGACCTGGCGCAACCGGGCCAGGCCCTCACGCAAGTTGCGGTAAATCTCTTCCTGAGGAGGTGCCTCGGCAAAGGCACGCCCCACGTCATGGTCATCCAGGGCGGCGAACAGGTTGTTCATGTCCTCGCGGGCATTGCCGCCGGCAGGTTCGAAATTCCAGTGAATGTCCAGCCGCGACGGATCGACCTTGCCCCGTCGCAGTTGCAGCAGCGCGGTGATGAACGTGCGGGTCGCCGCCATGTCGAACATCGCCCGTTGCGCCGTGGAAGGCATGGCCGCCGCCAGCGATTCATGGGCCTGTGCCAGTTCGGTGATGCGAAAATCCGCCGGATTCAGGCCGTCGATTCGGGTGTCTTCCAGGCTCTTGAGTAATTGCGCCACGTCACGATCGTCTGTCCACGCGGCGCGATAATTGCGATGCATATAGAAATCGAGCACCACCCGGCTGACATCCACGCGCTGATGGCGCCTGGACGTGAGCAACGGCGGAAAGGCCGACCGCAGCGGTTCCAGCGTCGCCTGAATCGCATGGCCGACCGCATCGCCGGGCGTTGCGGCATCGATTGTGCTGCTCGCTACAGATACCGGCTCAATCGGCGAAATTTGCCCAAACGCCGCACCGCTGATCAGAAAGCCCATAAAAAACATGCGGCTTATGACGAATGACCTTGTTAATTGCACCATGGATAATCCTTAATCCCCCGTTTCAAACGGCTAGCTTTCCACTCGCTGCCAGCTAGACTCGAAATTATCATGATGAGACCCGACTATGGCGCTAAACCGCTTTGGCCTTTTATTTGCCATTTTACTGACGTGCCTTTCAGTAACGTCAGCCTACGCCGATTCGCTTGAAAACGCGCTGGTCAAAGCAGCCCCCGGTGCCGACGCCAAAGTGATTGCCCTGGCCGTTCGCGCCACCCAATGCAGCCGCGCACAAGGTATCGCCCCCGCCCAAAGACTGGCGGTGATCGATTACTCCCTGCCCTCGACCGAACAACGTCTTTGGGTCTTTGATCTTAAGCGGCGCAAGTTGCTGTTTCACGAACTGGTCGCCCATGGTCGCAACAGCGGTGAAAACATGGCGACGCTGTTCTCCAACCGCAACGAAAGCCACGCCACCAGCCTCGGTCTGTTCCGCACCCAGCAAAGCTATCTCGGCCAGAACGGTTACTCGCTGCGCATGGAAGGCCTGGAGCCCGGCTTCAACGACAACGCCTTTGACCGGGCCATCGTCATTCACGGCGCGCCCTATGTCAGCCCGGTGCTGGCCCGCGCCAATGGCCGCATCGGCCGCAGCCTGGGTTGCCCGGCCGTCAGGCCGGCGATTGCCCATCGACTGATTGATTCGATGAAGGGCGGGCAATTGTTGTTTTCCTACTACCCGGACCAACGCTGGCTGAAGTCGTCTTCCTACATCAACTGCGGCGGCGACACCGTGGCCTCAAGGGAAAAGTCCACTTCAAGCCAGAAAGCGACGTCCAACCTGTCAAAACTGTAATCCCCGCCTCAGCCTGCTGAAAGGCACCGCCCGCTAGCCTCGTCGACAAGTTCAACAGGCTGACGGGCGGAACACACGGCATGCACTCCCACACTTCAAGACGCACCTTCGTCAAAGGCCTGGCCATCGGCGGGCTCTTCGGCGGCCTCGGGTTATGGCGCACGCCGGTCTGGGCGATCAGCAGTCCCGGCGAACCCCAGGTGTTGGCCGGTAATGATTTCGAGCTGTCCATCGGCCAATCCCCGGTCAACTTCAGCGGCAGCCCGCGCACCGCGATGACCATCAACGGCGGCATTCCCGGCCCGCTGCTGCGCTGGCGCGAAGGCGATACGGTGACGCTGCGGGTGCGCAACAGACTCAAGGACAGCACATCCATTCACTGGCACGGCATCCTGCTGCCGGCCAACATGGACGGCGTGCCGGGGCTGAGCTTCAAGGGCATCGAGCCTGGCGGCCTGTACGTCTACCAGTTCACCGTGCGGCAGAACGGCACCTACTGGTATCACAGCCATTCGGGGTTCCAGGAACAATCCGGCGTCTACGGCCCGCTGGTGATCGACGCCAAGGACCCGGAGCCGTTCCAGTACGACCGCGACTACGTGGTGATGCTCAGCGACTGGACCGACGAAGACCCGGTCGGCCTGATGAAGACGCTGAAAAAACAGTCCGATTACTTCAACTTCAACAAACGCACCGTGGGCGACTTCATCCACGACGTCAGCGAAAAAGGCTGGGGGCCGACCGTCGCCGATCGCAAAATGTGGGCCGAGATGAAGATGAACCCCACCGACCTCGCGGACGTCGGCGGCGCCACTTACACCTACCTGTTGAACGGCCAGGCACCGGACTCGAACTGGACCGGGGTGTTCCGCCCGGGGGAAAAGCTGCGGCTGCGCTTCATCAACGGCTCGGCCATGACCTACTTCGACGTGCGCATCCCCGGCCTGAAAATGACCGTGGTCGCCGCCGATGGCCTGCACGTCAAACCGGTGAGCGTCGACGAGTTTCGCATTGCCGTGGCGGAAACCTTCGACGTTATCGTCGAACCGACCGAAACGGCCTACACCCTGTTCGCCCAGGCGATGGATCGCACCGGATACGCACGGGGCACCCTGGCAATGAAGGCCGGACAGGTTGCGCCACTGCCGCCATTGGACCCACGCCCTCTGGTGACCATGGATGACATGGGCATGGGCGGCATGGGTATGGCCGGCATGAACCACGGCAGCATGGCAAGCATGGATCACAGCAACATGGCCATGGGCGACATGCCCGGCATGCAGTCCCACCCGGCCTCGGAAACCGACAACCCGCTGGTGGACATGCAAGCCATGTCCACCTCACCAAAACTCGACGATCCCGGCATGGGCCTGCGCAACAACGGTCGCCGCGTGCTCACCTACTCTGACCTGCGCAGCACCTTCGAAGATCCGGACGGCCGCGACCCTGGCCGCACCATCGAGCTGCACCTGACCGGCCACATGGAAAAATTCGCCTGGTCGTTCAACGGCGTGAAGTTTTCTGATGCAGAGCCTCTGCGCCTCAAGTACGGCGAGCGGCTGCGGATCGTGCTGGTCAACGACACGATGATGATGCACCCCATCCACCTGCATGGCATGTGGAGCGACCTCGAAGACGAGAACGGCCAGTTCATGGTGCGCAAACACACCATCGACATGCCACCCGGCTCCCGGCGCAGCTATCGGGTCACTGCCGATGCGCTCGGCCGTTGGGCCTATCACTGCCATCTCCTGTACCACATGGAAATGGGCATGTTCCGTGAAGTTCGCGTGGAAGAATGAGGCGCACCCCATGATTCGATTCACCCCGTTTTTTTTGGCACTCGCGACCTCGACGGCGATAGCCGCCAGCGATGACATGCAAGGCATGGATCACAGCCAGATGGACCACGGCCAGATGCAAGGCATGGACGACGGCCAGATGCAGCCCGCCGCCCCCAGCGAAAGCCGCACGCCGATCCCGGTGCTGACCGATGCCGATCGCGCTGCGGTGTACGCCGATCCCGCCGGTCACCACGTACATGACAGCACGCTCAATTCATTTTTCCTCGCCGACAAACTCGAGTGGCAGGACGCCGACGACGGCAGCACCCTGGCCTGGGATTTGTCCGGTTGGGTCGGCGGCGACATCGATCGCCTGTGGCTGCGCTCCGAAGGCGAGCGCACCAACGGCGTGACCGAGGACGCGGAAATCCAGGCCCTGTGGGGCCACGCCATTTCCCCGTGGTGGGACGTCGTCAGCGGCGTGCGCCAGGACTTCAAACCCGGCGCCCCGCAAACCTGGGCCGCGTTCGGCGTGCAAGGCATGGCGCTGTACAACTTCGAGGCCCAAGCCACGGCCTTCATCGGCGAAGGCGGCCAGAGCGCCGTGCGGCTGGAAGGCGACTACGACATCCTGCTGACCAATCGGCTGATCCTGCAGCCGACCGTCGAGCTCAATGCCTATGGCAAAAACGACCCGCAGCGAGGCATCGGCGCGGGGCTGTCCAACACCGAGGCGGGTTTGCGCCTGCGCTACGAAATCCGCCGGGAATTCGCGCCCTACCTCGGCGTGACCTGGAACCGCACCTACGGCAACACCGCCGACTACGCCAACGACGAAGACCAGGACCGCAGCGAAACCCGCCTCGTGCTCGGTGTTCGGCTGTGGTTCTGAACAGACTCACCCAAAACCAACAACAACCGCTTCGAGCGGTAAAGGACCTTGCATGCGCCTCATCAAACCCACCGCCGTCGTTATCGCGTTACTCAGCGGCCTGCTCATGAGTACCCTCGCTCAAGCGCACCCCAAACTGCTCGCCTCCACGCCGGTGGAAGGCGCAGAAGGTGCCCCGCCCGACAAGATCGAACTGCACTTCTCCGAAAACCTCGTCACCCAGTTTTCCGGCGCCAAACTGCTGATGACCGAAATGGCCGGCATGGCCCACGCCCCGATGCCGGTCAAGGCCAAAGTCAGCGGCGGCAGTGATCCGAAGACCATGTTCATTACTCCCACAACACCCCTGACTGCCGGCACTTACAAGGTCGAATGGCGCGCGGTGTCGTCGGACACCCACCCGATCACCGGCAACGTCACGTTCAAAGTGAAATGATCGATGAGCGACTCGGCCAACGTCGTTCTACGGTTTGTGTTGTATGTGGATTTGATGCTGTTGTTTGGCGTGGCGCTGTTCGGGTTCTACAGCTTCAAGGGGCAGGAGCGGCTATCCGGGACGGTGCTGCCCTTTCGCCGGCTGTTGACGGCAACAGCCGGGCTCGGCGCACTGCTGTCCATCCCCGGCATGGTGCTGATGGCCCGCACCATGAGCGGCGAATCAGACGTTACCGAGTTGCGCCCTCATCTCGAAATGATGCTGTTCGAGACAGACGTCGGGCTGGCCTGGGCCGTGCGGATGATTGCACTGGCGGTCGCGGGCGTTGCATCGATGCTCAACCCACGCGCACCCGGCATCAGCCTGGTGATCGCCTCCATTGCCGGCGGCATCGCCCTCGCCAGCCTGGCCTGGAGCGGGCATGGCGCCATGGACGAAGGCAGTCGCCGAATCTGGCACTTTACTTCGGACATCCTGCACCTGTTGGCGGCCGGCGCCTGGCTCGGCGCGTTGCTGGCGTTTGCCTTGATGGCACAACCCCAAGCCCTGCAAACCGAAGCACACATACGCTTGCTGGCTCGCGCAGTCAGGCGATTTGAGCTTGTCGGTGCGCTGATCGTCGTGGGCATCACCGTCACGGGCGTGGTGAACTACCTGTTCATCGTCGGGCCGAAACTCGATGAGGTTTTACTCAGCCCCTACGGAATTCTGCTGGCGATCAAAGTACTGCTGTTTGCCGGGATGCTGGTGTTGGCGGCGCTGAACCGATTTCACCTTGGCCCCTTGCTGGAGCGGTCGTTGCGGGAGGGCCAATATCGCGTGGCAGCCCACGCACTTCGACGCAGTGTGGTGGTGGAAATGACCGCGGCGGTTTTGATTGTGGGCTTGGTGGCGTGGTTGGGGACGTTGAGCCCGGAAGTGGAATGAGCCATCTTCAGGGGGCGTTGATTTTTCACACCGGTGAAAGTTTCACTACACTCTCCCCTTCAAAACCACTCCAGCACAAAAGCCCGATAACAATGACGAAAATCAAAAGAGCAATGATGCTCGGCGGCTTGCTCGCACTCTCCCTTGGCGCCCAGGCAGAACCTTCGCATCTGGACAGCGTCATGCAAAAGGGACAACTGCGGGTTTGCACCACCGGCGACTACAAGCCCTACACCCTCAAAGCCGAGGACGGCGAATACTCCGGCATCGACATCGCCATGGCCCGCGCCCTGGCCGACAGCCTTGGCGTCAAGGTCGAGTGGGTGCCCACCACCTGGAAAACCCTGATGCCCGACATGCTCGCCGGCAAGTGCGACATCGCCATGGGCGGCGTCTCGGTCACCCTGGAACGGCAGAAAAAAGCCTTCTTCAGCACCATCCTGGACGTTGACGGCAAAATCCCCCTGGTGCGCTGCGAAGACCAGGCGCTGTACCAGACCGTCGAACAGATCAACCAGCCAACGGTTCGCCTGGTCGAACCCGCCGGCGGCACCAACGAAGCCTTCGTCCACGCCTACCTGCCCAAGGCGCAATTGCAACTGCGCGACAACGTGAGCATCTTTCAGGAACTGCTGGATAAAAAAGCCGACGTGATGATCACCGATGCGTCGGAGGCGCTGTACCAGCAGAAGCTCAAACCGGGCCTGTGCGCCGTCAACCCCACGCACTACATGCAATACGGCGAAAAAGCCTACCTGCTGCCCCGGGACGACATCACCTGGAAGCTGTACATCGATCAGTGGCTGCACCTGGCCAAGGCGACAGGCAACTACCAGAAGATCCTGCGCCAGTGGCTGGCGGTGCCTGACGCCAAGTAACGGATCGTTTTTTTCGCACAAAAAAGGGCGCATCCAAAGGGGCGCCCTTCTTCATTGCGGACCACGCATCAATTGTCGTGCAGCAAACCTGAACCGTATTCGCCGAAGCTGTTGCCCAGTGCGCTGCCGTGGAAATTCATCTTGTCGGGGTTGCTGGTAGGCCCCGGGCCGAAGCCGGCAGGTTGCACGGAGTTGGCCGAATAATCGCTGTGGGTGCTCACACCCGAACAGGCGCTCAACAACAAAGCACCGGCAATCAGCGAGACTTTGACGAGGTTTGCGATCATTTTTTTGATACCTGCAGGTTGAGACGCGGGGGGACATGACCTTTGGAGGTCATCCTATGTCTCACCTCAACGAAACATCATGAAACTTTTCGGCAAGTCAGCGTTGGTTCAGGAATTGCGATGTCTTAAAAATCGGTGCCAGTGTTCAAAAAGAGCAGCGTCCTACACGACATCAGGAATTGTCCGTACACTCCGCCATTGCTGCACCTTTGCCACGAGTCCTATAGTCCGGCCCACGCCCTCACGGCGTGTCGGGTTTGGCGACTCGATTGCAATTGAACCGAAGCCTTCGACCATTTCGGAGCGCTTCGGAACGCACCTGGCTGCCTGTTTTATGGTGGCTGTGCGCGGGAGACCCCAGGGTCTGCCGGTTTCTCCATTGCCCGGTTCGCCAACCCGCGTACGGCTACCACCCTCTCGTTTGGCGACGATTGAGTGATAGCTCTCATAAACTAATGGAGCTTCACTTATGAATGAGTACATGGCTTTAACCAGCAATGCCGATGACCTGCCCTCGCTGTTCGTCAACACCACACAACCTCTGCATTCACTGCTCAGCACGGCCAGTTACAGAATTCGAGCGGTAACGCAGATTCTTGAAAATCTGGCGATGCGTGGTGACATCACCAGCGATACGGTGGTTCTCAGCGACTTTGCGTTGTTGTGCTGCGTGCCGTTGCGCGATGGTTGTGATGTGTTGGATGTGATTGCGCGGCGGATGGATGCTGAGGCGTCCTGATGAAAAAGAGGGGCGTCCAGCTTAGACGCCCCCCTCGACTCACTTTACAAGGTCTTGTATTTGCATAATCTCCTATTTCTATTCGATTGGTATCACCGTGAAATGAGACTACCAAAATTTAGGCGTCCCACCAGTAATTAGGCAACACTGGCTGTGGTAGCGCTAGCATCCTTAACGACAGGCTTTTCCATTACCTCCTGAGTCGCGAGACCGTTTTCGACTTTCTCGGCTTGAGCACTCAATAATTCATCAGTTCTCGTAGCTAGCTTTTTCGCAAGCATTGAAAATCCAGGAAGTTTTGACAGCGTTTCTACTGAATCAGATAATTTCGCACTATTCTCCAAAGCATCCATCAATGGATGGTCTGACTTATTATAATCGGTAATCAGCTTACCTGGATTTTCCGAGCTAACCTGTAACAAATTAAACAACAAGCGGGTTCTCAACTCATCTCTAACAACACTCTCTCGAGGTAGAGACTCTATCTGATTAGACAAACCAGAAAACGTTTTCCCCAGAACTGCCTTATGCGTATACTCTTCAATCAAACGCTTAGACAAATTAAGTTTTTTATTTGACGAATACGCGAACCAAAGCACGGGAAAATAAAGAGGCAAAATCGACACTATCAAACTAGGAGTGTCTTTAATCACCTGAACTAAGTCAGCCCCTTTCCACCCAAGAAGAAACACATCAACCCCAAACGGTATCAAAGAAACAGCGACCATTAAAGCAATTGCAACCTTAAAACTTAACTCATACTTCTCCGACGATACCACTTCATCATCTTTTTTCTTTTCATATGCAGCACTTAATCCAGCCGCCATTGCGCCGGGCAACAACCCCGTTATCTCATCATCAATAGCTGAGTACCGCTCTTTCGATTCTGAAATAAGACTTTCAAACCGCTCCCTATCCTGAGACAGATCAGCTTCATATTTCTCAATCACCCCCTTAACCGCACCGTCAACCTCACTCTCTAGCGCCGTCACTTTTGCTTCCACGGAACCATATGCACGATTTAAAGAGTCAACCAACCCATCAACGCGTTCAACTGACCCATCAGCACCTTTCACCTCAGTCCCAAGAATGGATTTGTGCAGTTCGTCAATTTCAGACTTTTTCTTCATCGAATGGGTGAGGAGGGCTTCAATATCCTGAGCAACCACCGCAGAACTATCCAACAGCTTCGTTACTGTGACAACTTGGTCAGGTAATTTCTGAGCTTCTAGTAATGCGGCCTTAATTACAGAAAGTTCACTACTCATAACCGTGCTAGCAGAAGAGATTGAGTCAGTTAACTCAACTGCCTTAGCGCAAATGCTTTCATTTTTGGTAGCAAGACTTTTGATTTCATTGACCGAGGTCTTGGCCACCTCGACGAGAGACTTAACGCCGGCCACCTCTTCCTTTACAGCCTCGCTATACTCCAGAAGCTCTTTTATAGCGTTATCAACGCCGACTTTTGTACTTTTGATTTTTTCCTCAATATCTGATGCATTATCAGCAGAGGCGCGAGCGGCCGCTTCAGAATCTGTGACCTTCAACCTTATTTCACTTGTCAGCGCTTTAAGCTGAGAATTCACCTCAGATTTAAACCTTTCAAAATCAGCCGGATCTACGCCCTTGTCTAAAAACCCCATACCAACTCCTTATATTTTTTGTTATCTAGCATCAATACAAACCGGACTCTTAACACCTACGACGCCCCGCAAAACACATAAAGTTTCCAACAATACTTCACCCAACAAACCAACGGAGCTAATTTGATGCTTTCTTAAACACAACCACTGCTAGACCGAGTGGCTATTTGTCATCTAATGTAACGTTTTACCTCCAGCCAGACACTGATGTCGAATGATTTCCACCGGAGAACGCGGAAAGATTTATTCACTAAAACCGAACCAACCACATCTCTGTGTGCCGTTACATCTCAAATACCCCGAGCAACATTACAAGATCACCGAAACCCCACCATCCCATTCCTGATAAACTCCCCCTCCTCCCAGCCTCACCGATTCCAGATCCCCCATGTCCGTAACCACCGCCACACCCGCCCCGCTCTCCCGCCGTTTCTCC
This sequence comes from Pseudomonas sp. GM74, assembly GCF_000282455.1. GTDB lineage: Bacteria > Pseudomonadota > Gammaproteobacteria > Pseudomonadales > Pseudomonadaceae > Aquipseudomonas. Next base: position 146,843 of record NZ_AKJG01000046.1, on the reverse strand, counting down.
GTCGCGCCGATGATGGATTGGACCGACCAGCGCTAACCTCCGCTACTTACAAGGCCTACAGCCAATAGCCTTTTCACTCGTACCAGTTTTGTACCAGTACCACCCCCTCACCCGCTGTAAACTTCCGCTCTAACAAGAAAATCTCCTCGCCCCCTTGCACGCTTTCATGCGTGTTCGCCATTTGATGCTAGTGGTCCGCACCTACTCCGACCAAATTTAATCCGACAACCATCCTGCCGTCTCCGTAGCAAAATTTAGACGACCACTTTGTAGTTCCTGTTGCGGGCACTGTCGCTGCTATGCTTGAGGCATTCTCGGATGGAGTCGGTCCATGTCAGGTGATTATTCGCTGCCGGATGTATTGGAAAGGATTTACCACAACCAGCTGGCGCTGGAGGCCGCCGTAATGGAGCTTACGCTGTGGGTGGAGCATAGGGGCTCCGCAGAGGTCGGTGGTAATGTTCGAGGTGCTCTGGAGGCGATTGGCGAAAATGCAGGCCATATCAAACAGGGCCTGGCTCGGCTTAAGGGCATGGATCTCCGCTAGGTTTCAACCAACTCGAAACGACTTCATGGTCGCTTCAGGCAAGCCCAATGATGGGAAATATAAAGTCTTTTGATCGCTGCTATCGACCAGAAACGGTCATTCGTGGCGGACATAAAATCGCCAACGTGACTCGCTTCAGGTCCAGATCCAGATCCTTGCCATAAGAACGTACCCGAGCGTATAGGATTCAAACCTCTTCCGTCTCAATCCTACACTGTCGCATTTCATGTCGCTCATAATTGAAAACCTGCTACAGATTCCCGCGAGAGCGCAAAGCTGTTGCCGTAAAACGCGAGTGAGTATTCACATAACTTTGGACACTAGCGACTGCAACCAAAACTCAAAGAACTCAAAGCAATTGCCAGCACTCTGGGATCGCTACTATTGGCGGCAGTTGCGTTTGGTAGATCAAGATCCAATCTGATAGTATTTTTATCGCTAGCAATTATTCTACCAATATTAATTACACTTTCAAATTTACCGCTCAGCTTCTCTTTATTTGCCTCGACCCCATTTATATAGGCTGAAAGCAGTTGCCCACCTAAAGCCACTCCGCTAATTTTAACAAATGGGTTGCAGCCTTCAGGGATACTGTCTATTTTAAAAAGAACACTTGATCTATACCCTTCGGTCCATACGTGCCCTTCCTCCTTTCTTGACCATCCACTTGAAAGCAAAATTTTATCAGTATCATAACGATAGCTTTCGCCAACAAAAACCGTTGATAGTTTTATATCGGATAATTTTTTAAAAGAGCAAAGATAAGGATTGAGCTGCATATTAGTATGTACCTCTTTGCAGCTGTAGATATCACCTCCAAACAATCTATTTAGATAGTTACTTTTAGATCGAGGATCCACTTTAGAAAACTGTAAAAAATACACTTTTGATTTATCCGATATTTCTACTCCCTTAGGATCAATCGGGATTACATCCCGCCTGGATTCATACCATGGCTGAGAAGGCAAACTCGCGAAACGAATATCTGACGACTTCAATTGCGGAGAAAGATAAGAAAGCCCAGCATCAGCATAGAAAACAACATCTACACTATCTCCACCAATTACATCGATTAAGTCGCTCTTGCAAAATTCATCTTGCCATACTCGCCTACCCCAATTTGGGTACACAGTGACGCAATACAAAAACCATGACGCGGCCATTATCGATAATAGTTTTGGAGAAAAAAATTTTTGTCCAAAAAAAACTGAAACCCCAATTAAAAAAATCACTCCAGACAGCAACTCAAGAACAACAAGATATCGGTATATCCGAAAAATCAAAATCCACGAAAACCATGACACCAAGAAAAAAAACACGATGGTAAATTGTTTTTTTGTGAGAAATCTCTTTCGAAGCGAGGCAGCAACAATTAATGCAATACCAATATACGCCAACAAAAACCTTCCATCTCGAAGTTGTTTGGCTTCAGAAAAGTCAGCAGCAGTCAACCAAACAAACGGAAGCGATAAATAATAAGTGATGTTTTCAAGCTCGAAAGAACCATAAGACTTCCATGCGCTTGGGTAGTATGGCGATCTAAAAATATTGTTCGCCATTGGAAATATGGGGTTTCCAACCGACTCAAAACGTAAGATCATAAACAGGCCATCTGCAAGTAAAAAACCAAACCCAGAGCCTAAACATGCAAAAAATATAAGTTTTATATTAAACTTGCTGCATACGAATATTGTCACCAAGAGTCCAATCACATATGAAAACGCGGTAAGCTTCAAGCCGGCAGCGAAACCAATAAAAATTCCTGCAGCAAAAAAAAACCTGCCGCCCCCTACCTCAATATTTTTCACGACAAGAAAAAGAGCGACCAATACAAATAAAGCTGTTACATGCTCGTTTGTAAATGTTCCAAATAAAGAAACGCTCATCGCGCCTGTGGCACCAATAGCAACAGCCGCAACCGTACTTAGTTTATATTTATCCGCCACAAACGAAAAGCTGGCTAGCAAATAGCAAAAAAGTATCACTAGAGAAAACACTACAGCATGAAAGGTAGCACCCACATACGGATGCACCATAAAAGCCTTATAGTTCACCATATCTATAAGTGGATTTAAATATGTATGAAACTGGGCTACCGCCCCATAATCATATGATGAAAAATTTAAAGCAGCCCAACCTATAAACAAGTGATAGTTATCAGTATCGAAAAACCCATCCATCCCAAGTATGTAGTGCAAAAAAATAGCGTAAAAAAAACCCAGCACCAAGACAAAGAAATAGCTTAATCGCCGCCCCGACCGCGTTACAAAAACTGAATCAATTTGCATTATAAAATCCAAAACATGTTTTCAATAAAATGGTAAAAACTTGAAAATCACCCTTCACACTACTTATCTTGGTCGACACTTCATCTTTTGGGTAACGTCGAACTGTCGCCAACTCTATACAGTGATAGCCCAGCTTCGGCGCACGATAGGAAAGATAAGCCAGTAGTTCGTAAGTCATAAATAAATCACGAGACAGTAAAAATTTTTGATCCAGCAGGAGTTTACGGCTATAGGCGGGAAAACCCTGTGTGGTATCCGTCCATTTAAAACCAGACGAGAAGCTCAACATTGGCGCATGGATAAAACGAATCGCGAAGTCTCGCGATTTAGGGGGGGGCTCGGCCACGCCTCCCGCCCTGAAGCGCGAGGCCTGCACAAAATCAACGTCCCGTTTCAGCACGATAGCTTTCGCCAACGAAAACTGTTGATAGTTTTACATCGGATAATTTTTTAAAAGAGCAAAGATAAGGATTAGATGACATATTAGTATGAATCTCTTTACAGCTGTAGGTATCAGTTCCAAACAAACTATTTAGATAGCTGCTTTTAGATCGAGGATCTACTTTAGAATACTGTAAAAAATACACCTTTGATTTATCCGATATTTCAACTCCCTTAGGATCAATCGGGGTTGCACCTGGTCTGGAGTCATACCATGGTTGAGACCACAAACTCGCGAAACGAATATTTGAAGACTTCAATTGTGGAGAAAGATAAGAAAGTCGTAAATCCGCATAGAAAACAATATCTACGCTATCCTCACCAATTACATCGATTAAGTCGCTCTTGCAAAAATCATCTTGCCATGCTCGCCTATTCCAACCTGGGTACACAGTAACGCAATATAGCAACCACGAAGCTGCCAGTATCGAAAATAGTTTTGGATATAAGTTCTTTTGTCCAAAAAAAACTGAAACCCCAATTAAAAAAACCACTCCAGACAGCAGTTCAAGAACAACAAGGTATCGGTATATCCGAAAAATTAATATCCACGAAAACCATGACACCAGGAAGAAAAGCACTATGGTAAATTGTTTTTTTGTGAGAAATCTTTTTCGAATCGTGGCTGCAACAATTAATGCAAACCCAATATATGCCAACAAAAACCTTCCATCTCGAACACTAATGTTTTCAGAAAAATCAGCAGCAGTCAGCCAAATAAATGGAAGCGATAAATAATAAGTTATTTTTTTAAGTTCAAAAGGACTATAAGAACTCCATGCGTATGGGAAGTATGGCGATTTAAAAATTTCATTTGCCAATGGAAATACGGGATTTCCAACTAACTCAAAACGCAAGATCATGAACAGACCATCTGCAAGTAAAAAACCAAGCCCGGCGCCCACACATGCAAAAATAATAATTTTTAGATTAAACTTGCTGCATACGAATATTGTAACCAAGAGCCCAATTACATATGAAAACGCAGTAAGCTTCAAGCCGGCAGCGAAACCAATAAAGATTCCTGCGGCAAAAAAAAGCCAGCCGCCCCCTACCTCAATATTTTTCACGGTAAGAAAAAGAGCGATCAATACAAATAAAGCCGTTACATGCTCATTTGTAAATGTTCCAAATAAAGAAACGGTCATCGCGCCTGTGGCACCAATAGCAAGAGCTGCAATGGTACTTAGTTTATATTTATCCGCCACAAACGAAAAACCGGCTAGCAAATAGCAAAAAAGTATCGTTAAGGAAAACAAAACAGCATGAAAGGCAGCCCCCACATACGGATGAACCATAAAAGCCTTATAGTTCACCATATCTATAAGCGGATTAAAATATGTATGAAGCTGGGCTACCGCCCCATAATCATATGATGAAAAATTTAAAGCGGCCCAACCTATAAATAAGTGGTAGTTAGCAGTATCAAAAAGCCCATCCATTCCAAGTGTGTAGTGCAAAAAAATAGCATAAAAAAAACCTAGCACCAAGACAAAGAAATAGCTTAATCGCTGCCCCGACTGCGCCACAATAACCGAATCAGTTTTCATTATAAAACCCAAAACATGCTTTCAATAAAACGGCAAGAACTTGAAAGTTACCCTTCACACCACTTATCTTAGTCGGCACTTCACCTTTTGGGTAACGTCGAACTGTCGCAAGTTCTATACAGTGATAGCCCAGCTTGGGTGCACGATAAGACAGATAAGCCAGCAGCTCGTAAGTCATAAATACATCACGAAACAATGCGATTTTTTGGTCCAGCAACAGTTTACGGCTATAGGCGCGAAAACCTTGTGTGGTATCCGTCCATTTAAAACCAGACGAGATACTCAACATTGGAGCATGGATAAAACGAATCGCGAAGTCTCGCGATTTAGGGGTGTTCTCGGCCACACCTCCCGCGACGAAGCGCGAGGCCTGCACAAAATCAACGCCCTGTTTCAGCGCGTCAATAAAGCGCGATATCGCTTCAGGATCATCCTTGTCGTTACCATCAATGGTCACGACCCCCTCATAGCCATGATCGAGTGCAAAGGCATAAGCGCAACGAAGCTGGGCGCTGAGTTTCCCGGGGGCCGTCTTGACCAGCAACCCTCGCACGCCGACCAGCTGTAACGCTTGCAACTCCAGCGAGCCATCCGTGGTGCCGCCATCGACAATGATGATGTCGGCAATATTTTCGATTTTGAGCGCCGCCATTCTGGCCAGGAGGCTCTTGATGCGTTCACCCTCATTGATGACAGGGATCACCACGCACCAAGAGTGCTGACGGCCAAGCCAGAGTCGCGTGTCAAAGGAGGGTACTTGCCACGTTTCGCGGGCAGCAGGAGCAATATCAGAAGAGGTCATCATGTTTACCATCAAGCCACGCGAGCTGTGATCAGCCCTACGCCGGCAATTACCAGTACGATCCCTGCCCCTGTAGTCCAGTGGAAGGATTCACGAAAAAATACGACCGAAAACAGGGCGACAGTCGCCACCGCTCCGGCGGTCAGAACGGGGTGTGCCACATTCAGCGGGAGACGCGCCAAGGCAGCGGCATAGAGCAGAAAAGCCGCACCGTATAGCCCAAGCCCCAGCCAAAATGGCCAATTACTCAACGCCGCCATGGGGTCGCTGGGGGAGGGAAACTTGCGCGGGGGCATCATGGCCATCTTCACCAGAACACTGGCGGAAGCATTGGAGAGAATGCCGAGAATGAGGATAAGCCACTTCATGCTCATACGCTCACCTCAACACCTGCCCTGCGGTAATGCTGCGTCGCCACCTGAAGGGCTCGTTCAATCGACACCACATGCGCCTCATCCTTGGTTGCCACCATCTCGATGGAGACCACATGGGTGGGCAGGTACTGCAACAGGGCGGCAGCCATTTGTCCATGCTCAGTACCACCATCGCCCAAAGGCAACAGGTCGGGTTCGCTGGCATGTACATGCCCAATCAGCTCGGCACAGTCGTGCAAGACCACCAGAGAACTTTCTCCGTTAATAGTGATCGCACCGGTGTCTAGCTGCATCTGGATGGCTGGATGCGCGACGCATTTCACCACCTGAGCGGTCTCCGCACTGGTGGTCATAAAATTAGCGCCGTAACAGGTAGGATTGGGCTCAAGACAGATAGTCACCCCGGAAGCCTGAGCGATATCCCCTAACTGCCGGAAAAAAGGAATCGCCATGTCCAAAGCCTCTTGATCATTCAACCCACTGCGATCACGATTCTTCGGTGAGCCAAAGACCACCCGAGTCGCCCCCAGGCCAGCGCCGATACGACATACCGCCGCCAAATGCGTTAGCAGGGCCGCCTGGCTTTCAGCGGAGCCAAAGAGATTCAGCCCCGTGGTGCCGAACAACAACGCTTGCATGCCGGTGATCTCAATCCCGCGTTCAGCCCACCAGTCTTTGACTTGAGCAATATCCCCATTCGTAGCTTTGGTGGGTTCTGGAAAATACTTACCAGGTGCGACATCTATGGCATCAACCGCAAACCGCTGAAGCAGCGTCGCAACCGCTTCATCTTCGGCGGTGTCCCACGCAATATTGGAAATCGCCAACCTCATGCGCTCATCCCCGCATCGGCTTTAATCGTGAGCGGCTCAGACTGCGCGTAGGCCCTAACCGCCAGGATCGTTTCGCGGGCGCTGTATTGATAGCCACCCGACACACCAAATACTTGGGCGTGCTTGGTCTGCAGATCATAGGTCGCAGCGGGGTTGGCCAAGGTATGGGTGAAGGATTTACCGAACCCCTGCTGGGAAATATCCGCCACACTAACGGGCTCTGCCGTGAGGTGAACCAATTTCAAACCGGCATTGAGTGCCGTTTGAATGTCATACCAAAGGTTAACCATCGGGTAGAACTGGAACACCCCCCGGCTATCAATGGCCTGTAGGTTGTTGTCATTCAGAAAATCGAAGATGACGTTCTTGCGCAGACCTGGGCCAACCAACCCTGGCAGACGAACAATCAGGTGGCTCGGGAAATGCTCTTCGACGAATGTCTCCAGCAATCGACGATGCAGACCATAGGCATGCAGACCCGACTCATCGACCGGGGTGTCCTCGTCAACGCCTATAGGACTCTTAAAGACATCCACCGTACTGATCAAAATAAAGGTTTTGCACTGGATGGTTTTAAGGTGTGCGATCAGCTCCTCAATTTTTTGTCGATCCGCTACTGGCTCCAGGTTGGCGATCCACTTCTGCGCCGGAGCACCGGCACACACTACCGTCTCGAAGGATTGATTATCGATATTGCCAATATTGGTTGAGCGATAAAGCGATGTGAAATTTTCCTGTTTAAGAAGGGTGCCGCCCACGTAACCCGAATAACCAATAAGCGAATTAAACATTCACCTCTCCAAATGTAGATTTTTCTTGATCATCGATGCCGATAATGTTTTCAGCTTCAAGCGTTTCAAGAACGTCATAAATATTGTCAATTTTACCGCCAAGCACCGAATAACAGCCTTGCAACTCTGCGTGCCTCTCAAAAAGGATCGGCCTTCCGTCATCGCCCTCGTTCTTGACCAAAACGGTTTTAATCTCGAATAACGAGTCGATGTGCTTGGCTTTCAATACTTCAGGAATATACCGCCCAACATCTCTAACCATCCGATCCACGCGGGTATCGCGTTCGTAATGGCGCAGTTTTTCGTAAGGGTCAACACCTGGCTGGTCATTCCAGTGCATGTGCGGCGTATAGCGAACATGGGACAAGGTATGCAGTCCGCGCGCGGGAAAAGGCATCATTGAGAAGAACGGACCATCCATCACCGTGATACCCAACCCATTGAGTGATTCGGGCATCTGCATCAGGGCCATTTCCGTAATTTCTTGCTTAAGACCGACACTAACACCGGGGAAATCGCCCTTAATCTGATTAAGGCCGCTATAGGTGCAGTTGAATACATAGCGACAGCTGATTACTTCCTGGCTCCCCTGCTTCATCTCGGCCACAACCTGCAATGGCAGCTGTGCCCCTTTCAAGATCGCGGTCACCCGTGTTTGATAGCGGACCTGCACCCCGCTTTCTTTCAGCTCGCGCTCTGCCCAGCTCGCGAGCTGTGTGGTGTCGAACGCATATTCTCCGACCAGGTACACATCTTCGATCAGACGGGGTTCAAATAAGGCCCGCAATACAGGATCTGCTGGCTGGAAATCCGCCCCAATTTCCCGACAAAAGCGTTCGAACTGTTTGGCCGTGACTTTCGAGTTTCGCCGGGCAATAGCGTAGAGCTTGGTGAAGTCTTGCTTCACAGCGAGTGGCCAGTCCCGTACAAATTTTGGTAGGTTTACCCGACTTCGATAAGCGGTCGTGAAACTGCGTGGGTAGTGATAGCCGTTATGCACACGCGCCTGATTGTTGTAAGAGGCACGCATCAGCAGCGCCGGTTCACGCTCAATCAGCAGGATGCGCTTAAGGCCACGTTGCTTGGCCAAATACACAGCGATAGCCGCACCGTAGAACCCCCCCCCAATTATCACGGCATCCTGACTGGGTTGGCTTGTATCGAGGCGCAACATCAGAAAACACGTTCAATGGTCGGGGGTTTCGCCTTGGCTGGATCTGACACAACCTCTTCGATGTTCAGCTTTTCAAGCCGAGTCATGCGGGCACTGGTGAACTCTTGGCCTACATGATAAAGCGGGCCCTCATTCGACAGGCTTGCCATATTCAGAATGTATTCGCCTAATACCAGCAGAACGAGTGAGATCAGAAAGAACATGCCCGAGTGTTGCAGCGAAAAGCTGATCCAGCCTGGCGCAACATCGGTTTTTAAAATGCCAACCGCGACTACATAAACGCAGTACACCAGGTTGGCAACGGCACCAAACAGGGAGAGCGAGGTCACCAAACGCATCGGCGCACGCGTGGTCGAGACCAGCAAGCGCATGCCACGGTCGATGCTCTCGCCCAATCGCTTGGGCCGAGATGCCTGCGGCGCGGAACTGTAGTTCAGGTAAGCACGTGCGAATCCACCCGTTGCAGGAAGGTGCCTATAGGTCATCGCCGGCTGTGGATGCTGCAGGATGAAATTGATCACCCGCTTGCTTAGAATGCGGTATTGCGGCGCCTCTTTGGCCAGATGGACCCCATTGAAGCGATTGTAGAGGCTATGAAACACGGCGTTAGCCCCACGATAAGCAAGACTCTGAGCGGGCTTTTGCGCATTATTAGCAAACACCACATCAGCACCGCTGACCGCCTCATCGAGCATATTAGGGACAAAGCCAATGTCATCGGCCAACGGATCGACAACGACAACGAAATCACCAAGCGCATTCTCCAGCCCAACCCACGAGGCGGTATCCGCATCTACCTCTTTGGTCAGGGCATACACTTGTAAGTTGGCCAAACCATTTTCAGCTGTCAGCCGCTTCAACACTAAAATGCTGTCGTCATCTGAGGCGTTATCCACCACAATCAATTCATAATCATCGACGATGTCCGCAATGACAGCCACCGCATCAGACAGGATACCTTCAATACTTGCTGACTGGTTTCGCACTACAAACACGGCAGACAAAAAACAGGGAAACAAGGGCATTTTTTGTACTCTTAAAATGAATTACTTAAAGTCTTGCCCTGTTAAAATAGAAAGCGGAGCCATTCCGAGCAAAAATGGCTTCCACTTTATCGATGGCGTGGTCAAATGGCCAGCTTTATTTAGTCTCATAGTGACATCATTGCGAGCTTGACCCTAGTGTTCTAGCTAGGAAAATACCAAGGGACACTCAGAACAAACCACCCAACGCCGCCGGCTCCCAGTTCATGATTACCAGTTCCCCGCTCACCTCGACTTTCCCTTTCCGCTGATTGGTGTTGCAGTAGCGGATGTCTAGCGTTTCAAAGTGCAATCCCTCGAACACCCGACGGATGTCCGGATGGTCGTTGATGCTCACCATCACCTTGCCTTTGCAACGGCGCATGAAGTCGGCCATCCGTTCGTAGTTTTCGAACGGGAAATCCACACCGTAGCCGGCGGTCTGCCAGTACGGCGGATCCATGTAGTGAAAGGTATGGGCACGGTCGTAGCGTTCCGCGCATTCGAGCCAGGGTAAGTTTTCGACGTAGGTGCCAGACAACCGTTGCCAGGCGGCCGAGAGGTTTTCCTCGATCCGCAGCAGGTTGATGGCCGGGCCGGTGGTCGCGGTACCGAAGGTCTGCCCGGACACCTTGCCAGCGAAGGCATGGTGCTGCAGGTAGAAGAATCGCGCGGCGCGCTGAATGTCGGTGAGGGTTTCGGGGCGGGTCATCTTCTGCCACTCGAACACCTGGCGCGAGCTGAGCGCCCATTTGAATTGGCGCACAAACTCTTCGAGGTGGTTCTGCACGACACGGTACAGCGTCACCAAGTCGCCATTAATGTCGTTGAGGACTTCAACGGGCGCGGCCTGGGGGCGCATGAAGTACAGCGCGGCACCGCCGGCAAAGACTTCGACGTAGCATTCGTGTGGCGGGAAAAGAGGAATGAGGCGGTCGGCCAGGCGGCGTTTGCCGCCCATCCAAGGGATGATGGGTGTAGACATAAATAGCAAGACCTTTACTGTATGAATAAACAGGTGCTAGGCTCGCCGCGCTTCGTGCACGGAGTAAGAGCCTTGGCTGGACTTGCAGGGACGTTCTGCAGGGACGGCGGCCGGGCTGGATGTTGACGCATCCAGACCGGTCGCTCTTTTTCACTTCGGTGTTGAGACTTCTTTGGCGTAGGCCTGACAGGCCGCCAAGGCGATCAGTCCTTGGTCGCCGGCATCGGTGATGCCGATAACTCGTTGAGCATGCGCTGGGTCAAGTTGGGCTCTTGTGGGGCCATAAACCATACTGCCGGTGACGGTGGTGGCTGGCATTGCGCAGCCGCTGGCTGAATCGGTGGCGGCGAGTAGGACTGACAGGCGCACATCAGCAGTGGCAAGGCGGTCGCGCAGGCGACCTTGATCACGTTGGGCATCGCTCAGGGCTCGGTAATGAGTTTGTTCGCTGGCGGAAAGCCGCTGCTCCAGGGCCAGGCGCTTGTCATTCTCGGCACGCTGTTGTGCAGCCGCGGCCAGGGCCAGTTGGTTGAGGGTCTCGGCGTATAGTCGAGCCTGTTCGGCAAATTGCTTACCGTAGCGCCAGTCCTGAACCTGCCAGGCCATCGCAGCTGCACCACCCGCGACGGCGACCAATAGGCTGCCGACTACCAACACTCGATACGGCGCTGGGATCAGGTCGGCGAGACGCATAACACCGCCCTCGCCCGCTCCCACAGCAGCAGCCGATCCGCCAGGCCGTTGAGGCCGCCGTTGATCTTGCGGGTGATCGCCTCGAACTCGTCCCGATCGGCCAGCGCGTTCAGTTCACGGATCCACCAGAACCACGCGGCGGATTCGGCCGCCCATTGCGGTTGCTCGAGCAGTTCAGGAATGCGCAGCAGGCGCTCGTCCCCGAACAGCGCCAGGCTGCAGCGCAGGTAGTTACTGTGGCCGGTGACCTGGATCAAGCCGCGACCGCGATAACGCTGGCCATCCCCATCCACTTCCGGGGTGTTGCCTAGCCGCACGGCCAGATTGCCGGAGTCGTATTTGCTCAGGTACTGATCGCCACCCAGTTCACGCACGTACTGCAGTTGACCGGATTCGTGCCCGACCTGCGCGAGGAACGCGGCCTGACGTTTCGGCGTGTTGATTTGCCGGTGGACCATGGCTGCGTTTAGCGCGGATACAAAAACGCCCGCTTGGCGGCGGGCGTTGGGCATGATGCATTGGAGTTGTTGCTCAGTTAACGGCATTCGCTTGCTCCTATAGCTGTGACGGAGGACGCTGCTATTGATTCAGCTGCACGACCTTCAGGTCTTGAGCTGGTTTTTTCTTCCTGCCTTTGGCCTTGGCTTTGCCCTGCTTGCCGCCGTTGCACTCCACGGTGGTCGACCAGCCGGACTGGGTGTAAACCTGTTCGACCGAATCGGTCAGGTACTCACCGTCGAGCCCATCCTTGAAGCCCTGGGCATTGATCGACCGCTCGGCGAAGATGTCCGTGCGCCCGGGCATCTCCAGACGCACACCGGCACCGGAGCGATTGAACGCGGCCAAGCGGGCCTTGGCCGCCGCCTCGGCAGCGGTTCTGTTGGGATAGATATGCCGGTCGGTGTGCACCGCCGGCAGACCATCGGGCACGTCATCGTTGTCCAGGGAGACCACCACGAGCTTCCCGTTTTTCTTGTCCTGATGTTTGGTTGCTACCGCCTTGTGTGCATTGCGATCGCCCAGACGAAACTGCCAGCGGCTGACATCGCTGCGTGTCAGGGTGATGGTGCCGAAGGCCTTACCGCTGGCGCTCTGACCACCTTGGCGCGGCATCACCAGCAGCTTGCCCTCGGCCACCTTGGCGGTGCAGTCGTACTGTTTGGCCAGGCGGGTGAGGAAATTGAAATCGGACTCGTTGAGCTGATCCGCCCGGACCACCTTGGTCGACACCGGACACCCCGGCTGCCAGCCGTTGCGGGCAGCAATGTCGGTCACGATGGTCGACAACGGCACGTTTTCCCAACTGCCACTGCGGACGGTCTTGCCGGTGCCGCGCATGTCACTGGCCTTGCCCTTGATCACCAACGTGTCCGGCGGTCCCGAGACCTCGACCTCATCGACCACGTAACGCCCCAGGCGGGCCAGCGACGTTTCGGCGTAGCCCATGTAGATTTCGATAAAACCGCCACGCCGAGGCAGTCCAACCTGGCGGGCACGGTCATCGATGCGTAATTCGAACTCGTCGGACTCCATGCCGGGCTTGTCAGAGGTTCGCAGCAACAACAACCGATCATCGATCAGGGCTGTGATATCAGCGCCATCGGCAACGATGCGAAACGTAGGAGTCATGGAAATTTTCCAAAAAAAAAACCCGCACAAGGCGGGTATGAAAGTAAGGAGCTTGAGTTATCAAGCGCCACGAGTGTAGACCATCAATCCCAGAGCGTGACCTGCTCCTGTACCGGTGTCGCCAGATCCGGCAGCGTGATCACCACGCCGGCGCGATAGGGTTGCGGCTCATCGGCCAGGCCCTGATTGGCATCCAGCACCGCTTCGACACTGCCCGTCAGGTGGCCATAAAAGTTATGGCAGATGCTGTCCAATAGATCGCCGTCAGACGTTCTGCATGTCGTCGCCATAGCGCACAAACTCCAGAGTGAATCCTTGTTTACGCGGAATCCCGCCATGCATCAGTGCGCCCTGCTCTTCCGAGATGGTCTTCAGGCACCAGGTGCCCATGACATCGCCGTACCCGGTGGTCAGGGTTAACGGCTTCAACTGAGCACCAATGCTGCGCAAGGTGTCGAGTTGCTTCAGCCCGCCCTTAAAGCCCGGGTAAATCGTACCTTTCAAGGTGATTTTCTCTTCACCAATGCCCACCGCCTGCTGCGCCGGCCGACGCGACAGGCGCTCTTGCGAGGCCCAGCGAAACTCGGTCGACCGCGACAGTTCGTCGAAGGCAGCCGTGTCCAGGTTGAAGTAGTACGGCTGGGCCTTGGGATCCTGCGGCTGAATGATCAGCAGGTGTGGGAACGGCTTCACCGCTTCCGGCGCCGGCGTGGCATCGGTGGCAAACGCACTGGTGGGCATGATGTTGGCTAGCGACGGGCTGACCTTGCCGGCGATCTTGTTGATCGCCGTCGCCGCCTTGCCCGCCTGCTCCTTCAGCGTGCCCATGCGCTCCTGCACTTCTGCGGCAGCCCGGGTAGCCCGCCCGTAGGTGGCCACCACCTGGCCAACTTTGGCTTGCGCCGCATTCACGCCGCGCATTACCCGCTGCAGCTTGGCGCCGATTGCCGGCCCCACGAACGGAATATTCTCCAGCTCGGACGCGGCACCGGTAATTTCACTGATCGCACCGTTGACTGGGCCGAGCATGCCGTCCGCACTGCGGCGTCCGGACTCCCCGGCTTCGACCAGGTACTTGAGGCCGGCCTGCAATTGCTCCATGTAAGCCATGGGGTCTCCTTACAAGTGGGGTTCATCGAACAACTGGCTCGACGCGTTCTGTTTCGCGGCGTCGGCCATCATTCGCTGCATGTGCGGCATCAGGTCCTGGGCCAGACGCTGTGGATCTTTGACGTCACCTTGCACCGTGACCGGCATGCTCAGTGAGTACTGGAACTGCTGATCCACTTTGGTGGGTGCCGGTTTCTCTGGCTCTTTGGGCTGGATCGCCACCGTCGCTGGTTTGACCGGCGCCGGTGTTGCCAGTGCACGGGCGACGTCACCCAAGGCTGGGTTGGGTGGTGTGGAACTGGACGCCATCAGCAGCGCGCCGGGCTCGTTCGCCCCGTTGAAAGATCGCCCCATGCTGGCCAAGCTCGGCACCACCGGGCCCGGCCGGGGCGCCACCAACAATGGCGTTGCCGGTGCTGCAGGCTTTTCTTCTTCACCGCCAAACCACGATTTGCCTACGACTCCACCCAGTGCGGTGCCGCCCATGCTGCCCAGGTACGCACCGACCAAGCCGCCAATCGCGGTACCAATGATGGGCACCACCGAACCGATGGCCGCCCCCGCAGCAGCGCCGGCCATGGTGCCGGCCAGCGAACCCGCTGCCGCACCGTAACCTTCGGCTTTTTGATCTTTCGTCTCGGCATTCAGGTAAGTGTCGACGGCCATGCTTCCGGCCTCCAACAGCGAGCCGCCCGGAATCACTTTGCCCAGCTTGCCGACCTTCCCCACCGCCCCCGCCACAGCCGCCACCTTGGCCAGCACGCCACCGGTTGGCGGCAGCGGCACGGGAGGACGCGGCAAGGGAACAGTTGGCCGAGGCACCGGCGCTGGAGCCACAGGCACCGGAGGTCGCAGCGCTGGCCCCCGTGTAGGTGTCGCCTGGGGTTGTAGTAAGACCGTTGGGCGTGGTGCAGATACTGGTGCCGGCGCCCGAGACACAGACATCGGCGGTCGCGGCAATGGTGTTGCCGGTCGAGGCGCGGGTACCGGTGGACGCGACGGACCGCTCGGCCTAGGCGGCGTGGCAACCCGACGCCGCCGCGAGGCATTGCGAGGAGCCCCTCGGCCCCGGCGCCGAGTCTCAATCGGTCCCCCGCCACCGCCGCTCAGGGCCGCCGCGTTCACCACAAACACCTTCTTGACGCTGCCGTCTTCCAGACCGGCTTGCACCTCACCGTCGCCGGTGGCCTCCTTGGCGAGCGACACCACTTTGAGCCCGGTCGCCACCAGATCGAAACCACCGGTTTTCTTACTCGCCTGTCCGTCAGCAGTGTCACTGGCCTCGGGCGAACCCTTGATGGCCGCGACAGCCTTCAATCCTGTCTCGACTAGGGACAGGGCCTTACCCGTTTTGCTTTTGGGCTCTGCCCCCACACCAACGCGATCCCCCTCCAGCGAGTTGGTGACAAAGACCTTCTGCACCTCGCCGGACTTGCCTTTGCCCAGTGTCCCGCGCGCCAGGTTGAGCAATCCCTTGCCGATCTTGAACGAGCTGACCGCCGTCTGCAGCGCGAGTAAACCACCGCCAACCGCAGCAATACCGGTGACCACTCCGGGCGAACGGTCCGCCAGCGTGCTGATGCCCTTGGTAACTTTGGTCAGCGCTTCCGCCACGGTATCCGTCACCGGACGCAAGGCGTCGCCTACACTACGCATGGCATCGTCCATCGACTGCGCCATTTCGGCCCACTTCTGTGACGACGATTCGCGCCGCTCTGCGAGGTTTTTGTCGAGGATGCCTGAGGCTTCGCGCGAGTCGTTTTTCAGCTGGCTGTACAGCGCCTTGTTCTGCAGGTAGGCCGAAAGCGCGGCCTTGACCTGCATGTCGGCGAACAGATCGCCGGTGCGCAAGGCCTCCTCCAGCGACGCCATCATGGCCTTGGCCTTTTCCGGATCCGCCTCCTGGCTGATCTTCGACGTGGCTTCAGCCATCAATGCCGCCCGTTTCGGGTCGGTGGCCTGGATGTACTTCTGCGCCAAGGCCATGCTCGACTCCAGTGTCGACATGCCGTTCTGCAGCCCGGTCTGCATCGAGCCCTTGTAGTCGATGCCGGCCTTTTTGTAGGCCTCCACGGTGTCGGTCGAACCGATCTTGCCCATCCAGTTTTTCAGGTTGTTCGCCGCTTCATCGGCGCCGCCGGCGGTTTTCATCTGCACCTGCAGCATCGCACCCAGCTGCGTCACCGCGTCCATGCCGGTGATGTTCAGGTTGCCCATGTTCGACAACAGCTCGGGGAACCAGCGGGCCATGTCGACCGCCTCGAAGCTGCCGGCCTGCCCCTGAAAAGCGATGGCTTCGAGCGCCTGCTGCATCTGTTTGGCATCGGTGATCTTGGCGTTCTGCCCGAGCGCATTGATCATCTTTGCCGTATCGGCACCGTTCGAGCCCTGGCCCACGGCAAACTTGGCCGCGACCGGGGCATATTCCAGCGCCTTGGCCAGGTCCATACCGGCCCCCACCAATTGATTGACCACGTCGGCGACGTCATTGCGCGCCATGCCGGTATCGCGCGAAGTCTCGATGATCTTCTGCGACACCTGTTTTTCTTTTGGATCGTTGGCAATCCCGGCCTTGATCGCGATGTCACGGACAATGGCCCCGAAGTCGGCACTGACCTTGGTCGCAATGCCCACCGTCGCCACCCCGGCGACGGCCTGACCGACCGTACTTTTCATCCCGGCCTTGCCGGCTTCGATCTGCTGGTAACCCTTTGCCTTGAGTTCCGCCTTGTTCGCGGTCTGCCCCAGCGAGCGGTAGGCCTTGTCCAGCCGACCGACCTCGATACCCTGTTTTTTCAGGCTGTCGAGGTTGGAATTCAGGCGACCCAGCAGCTTGGACGCCCCAGCGGCGCCGCTGTCGTGGGCCTTTTTCCATTCATCGCGCAGGCGAATGGTGTCGCCAATGGTGCGTTGCAGCACCCGCGCCTTGTTGCCTTCCGCTTCCAGGCGCTTGATGCGCCCGGTGACCTCATTGAACGCGGTGCCGACCGTAGGACTGACGGCCCCGCCGATCACCAACCCGAGGGAGAGTTTGTTCGCCATGTCATGGCTCCCCTGTGCAGAGCATTACCGGAAGCGGCTCAATCCGTGAGCCACCAGACCATCTCGGAAAACGGCATCGACTGAATCTCGGCAGCGGAAAACCCGGTGTCCGCCGCGAGACGTTTCGCCACCATCTTCATCACCCCCGGATCAAACCCCGTCGTCTTGCTCCAGGCGAAAATAGCCGGCCTGCAGGCGGTTGTAGTCCACCACCTTCAGGCCCTCCAGATCGGCGATTGCTGCGCCGGCCAATTCGGCGAACAGCACCAGTTCGCGCTGCTCGTCATCCCCACCAGCCGCCCGATCCGCGGCCCGCACTTCGCGCACCGTGGGCGAGCGCAGGGTCAGCTTGTCGATCTGCACGCCGTTGACCTCGCTCGGCCGCGACAGGCTGACCACGGCGTTTTCGGCGGTGACCGACAACCAGGCGGGGAGCGATTTCGAATAATCGGCGTGCGGCACCAGGTTCGAATAAGCCGCCTGCAGACGGCGATAGTCCACCACCTTCAGGCCTTCCAGGTCCTTGAGACCCGCCTCGGCCAGGCTGGCGAACAGCTGCAGCTCGCGCAGTTCGTCATCGTCACCGGCAGCGCGATCGGCGGCGCGGACTTCGCGCACCAGCGGCGCACGCAGCACCAGCGTATCGACCTTGACCCCATTGACCTCGCTCGGCCGCGAGAGGGTAATCACCGCGCGATCCGTGGTGATCGACAGCCAGGCCGGCAGCTTTTTTGCAGTTTGCATGGTCATCCGGATCTATTCCCTTAGAGGCCGAGTGCGGAGCGCACTTCGGCGAGTTGGTCTACGCCATCGATCACCTGAATCCCGGCGATCATGTCGATTTCGTACATCACGCGCCCGTCGATTTCGAGCTTGTAGTACACCGGTGCGATCGCGTGTTTGATCTCCGCCGGATCACCGGCTTTCCAGTCACCGAGGTCGACCTCTTTCAGCAGCCCGCGCAGGGTCGCCACGACCGCCGTGACCGTACCTTTGTGGCCGCGGAAGGCACCCCGGAACGACGCGTTGAACGCCGAGCCATCGGCCAGGCCGAAGTGCTTGAGCGACTCGCGACGCACACCCTTGGTGACAAAGGTCGCTTCCATCTTTTCCAGGCCCTGGGCCATCTCGATGGCACCGGCCATGCCGCCGGCCCGGTACTCGTCAGTTTTGGTGGTCAGCTTGGGCAAGGTCAGGCTTGGCACGTCGCCGGCAAAGTTCACGCCGTCGACGAACAGGTTGGTGTTAAACAGGGTTTGAGGAATCATCTAGCGCGCTCCTTAAGCGTCGAGGACTTCGGTCAGCCACTGGTTGGTGACTTCGATCAGGAAGTTCGGGTTTTCCGCCGGCGGCACGTCGGTGAAGCGGATGCGCCAATACACCTTGCCCTGCTCGATCTGGCTGGCAGTGTTGAGTTCGGTATCGGCGAACACTTCAAAATTGATGATCGCGCCAGCGTTTTTCTGATCACGCATGAACGCATCCAGACCTTCGGTCACTTCCTTTACGTAGGTCTTGGTGATCGAGCGGTCGACCGCCCACTTGTGCCCCGCCTGGATCGCATCCATCAGGATGTCGCAGGTCCGAACGCGGGTGACGAACGACCATTTCGGGTCGCTGGACAGCGTGCGGTTGCCCCACAGGCGATAACCGCCGTCGCGAATGATCGTGGCGATGAACGCGTTGTTGAGCAGATTGGCCCGGCACGTCTCGTCGCCGTCCAGGTATTCGATCGGCCGCGTGGTGCCGGTGATGCCGACAAACTCCTTGTTCGACGGCGACGCCCAGTAGCCATAGTTGGCATCGGTCCAGGCGAACAAACCCGCGACCCAGGCCGAGCCCGGGGCATCAACTGTCGCACTCTCGATCGTGTCCCAGAACTGCACACCCGGATCGACCATGTAAATGCGCTTGCTGCCGAAGTTCTCGGCATATTCCATCGCCGCTTCATCGGTAGTGTTCGGTCCGTCGATGATGGCCATCGCGCGCAGCTTGCCAGCCAGGGCATCCATGGCGGTCGCCACCGCTTGAGTGGCGGAATGTCCCGGAGCAATCAACAACTTGGGCTGGGCGTTGTGCACGCTCTTGCCGTCGAGCAGCGCCTGCAAGCCGGTCCGCTGGCCGGAGGCCAATACGCCACCGATGATGGCCGAGGTTTGCAGCGCTTCGTCTTCGAGCTTGGGCACGCCCACCGCGACGATCACCGCCTTGGCGCGCACGTAGATGGCCGCTGCCGCCTTGGCGATCGCCGAGCCCGCACCAAAGGCGGCAATGGCTTCGCGCTCAGAAGTGAGCAGTACCAGGTCGCCGGCCTTGGCCGTGCCGCCGCCGAGAATGCCCGGGGTGAAGGTGTCGCACAGGCCGATGATCGAGGACGACGGCAGCGAGATAGTGCGCGCCCCCGTCTCGATCAGCGAAGTCGTGACACCGTGAAAAAAGGAACCACTCATAGTCAATCTCCAGAAACGAAAAAGCCCCGCATGAGCGAGGCTGTGAGGGGTGATCATGTGTCGCGTAACGGAAAAGAAAACGCCCCGTCAGTGCGGGGCGTTTATTGGGTTTGCTCGGCCAGCCAGGGCGGCGCGATCGGGCGATGATCCACCAGGGGAAACTCCGCGCCTTGCGGCCAGTCGCGTAGCTGCCGGCGGTACGCCAACAGTTCGTTGTACTGCTCGGCCGTGAGCGTGGTCGCCAGTCCTTCCTCGACCTCGTCACGGTGCCGGGTCACGACGCCATCCGTTTCCGACAACAGCGCGTCACGCCAGGCGCGTTCGGTGGCGGCCTGTTCCTCCGGCGACGGCGGCGGCGGGTCAATCAACACCGGGAACCCATCGGGGTCCGGGTAGACTAGCTTGTTATCAGTTCGGGGCGCCGTTAACTCGGCATACATCTCATCGGTAAGCGCTTTTGCACCCTCCGGAATGGTGCAGTCAGGGCTGCCGATTTCACCGTGGGAATTCGTATCAAAAAACCCACCCCGTGTTTCGTTGACGCGACCGTAGTAGATGGTCATTGATTAATACCCCACAGCCACATAATCGAATTGATAGTTGGCATTGGCGCCTCTTAAGACCGTCGCGCCGGTCCGATCTTTCCCCTGATGGGGGTAAGCCGCAGGCAACCCATTCGCCGTGGTAAAGATCAGGGCGACACAGGCCACCGGGAAGGCGACGGGAAGCGTCAACGGAATTGAGGTAGCCGTCGAGGCGTTGCTGACACTGCCAACTTTGATCGACAGACCAGGGAGTTGCTGGCTTGAAAACGTCGCCCCAAGAAGAGATGCGAAGTCAGCGTTAACCACTAGATCGGCCGTCGAGTTCATGATTTGCCAGCCGCTGCCCGCCACTGCCAGCAGTGTGAGCGACTGACCGGATTTCATTACGAATGTAGACAGTGAGTTGTTGATAACCGCCCCAACGCCAGCCGCCAATGTCAGGCCCGCAGAGGAGCAAAAAATGGTTAATGCCACGCCGGCACCGCCGGGTATGCCGAGACTCGTTGGTGTTGGCAACGTCAGCGTAAGGCCCGCCACAGACGGCCACAGCGCTCGCCCAACATCAGCAAGTGTCAGACTTCTGGATGCGTTTAGCGGGGAAAACCCGGAATAGCTGCCGAGTGCCCGCTGCAAAAACTCCGAGTTGATCGCCAATTTGCTGACGTCGAACGGTGCCGGAGTGGGAACAGTGGGCGCCCCCAAAAATGCTGGGGAGTTGAGCGGCGCAAAGCCTTGCGTCACGTTCTGAAAGGTCAGCGCCGTGGTGCCGACCACAATCGCCCCATCGGTGATCAACTGCCAACGGGTGTCGGCTTGCGTGGTGCCCTGCTCGACCGACGTCAACAGCGCCGAGGTCACTTCGGCGTTGCTGTCGGCATCCGCCGCGCGCTTCCACGCCAGCGCCGCCACCAGCCAAATGCCATTGTCCTTGGCCACGACCTGATTTTTCACCAGCACGCGATCGCCGGCCGCCAGGGCCACGCCGTCGACGGACTGAAGGCCCGCCAGCACGATGTTGGCCGTGGTGGCCACACGCACCGATTGCTTGCTGTCGAGCTTATTCAGCTCTTCCACGATCCGCGTATCAACGTATTCGCGAGTCGCCAACACCACCGCAGGGTCAATCTTCAGCGTGATGTTGCCGGTGCTGGCCACGATGAAATTCATCCTCACCACTTGCGTGCGGCCCGAGCCTTGCGACAGCACTGGCTTGTAACTCGGCGCGCAGTTGGCCACCGCCACCAGATCGCCGTCCGCGTCGTAGAGGCCGATTTCGCGAATCCACCACCCCCCCTCATCGGCCGGGATAATCTGTTCGGCGATGATCACTGCTGCATTGTTCGGGTCGACCCGCACCTGATTCAGCGGCCGGCGCCGGCGCTCATTGATCAGTTGGGTCTGCGTCGCGCTGGGTACCGGGTCGGTGCCGTTGGCATCCCCCACACCCATTTGAGCAAACGTCCAGGCAATGCCGAGCGCGTCGGCGTTCGCCTGCTTGGCCATCCCCACATTCGTGAGGGTGGCGAAAAACTGCGAAGTCGCATCAATCATAATAAACGTCCAGGGTGTCTATGGAGTGTTCGCGGCCAACCACGCCGAGGGTGCCGCTGACCTCGATGTCACGCGCAACCGGTGGGTAAACGTCGATTTCATCGCCTTCGTACACGCTGATCGCGACGTTCAAGATGCCTTGGCTTTCCAGGCTGATCGCCAAGCCCGTCAGATGCCGCGTCACCGGCTTCGCGTCGTCGATCAGGCGCTCCAGCTCCTGATACATTTCCTCGGTGATCCCGGTGTCCAGCACGCCCACCTTGAGCGCGAAGGTGCCTGGCACCCCCTCCGGAACCGTGTTGAACCACTCGATAATCTCGATCAGGTAGCCCAGGGGCTCGACCACCCGACGCAAGGCGCCGATGGTGCCCTTGTGGGCATGGATGTAATACGACGCCTTGATCGCGGCGCGCTTGGTCGCCTCGCTCCACCGATAATCCCAGCGATCGACCGACCAGGCCCACGCCAGGTGCGGCAGCAAATGCACCGGACAGGTGTCGGCGTTGTAGAGCGTGCGCAGCGGGACAATGGTTTTTTCGTAGAACGCCGCCTCCAGGGCGCGCTCCAGTTGCGTGCTATTGCTCGGCAGTAGGCTGTTCATGTCAGCCCGCCAGATTTACGGTGACTTCGGTGCAGTACACCGCCTGCGCCTTGGTCGGGGCTAGGTCGACCCAGCCGACCAGCTCAACACGAGACACGCCGGCGATATGCAGCTGCGCGTCCACCGCCGAGCGCGCCACTTCGACCCCGAGCCGCTTGCGTGGATTGATCCAAGCGTTAATGCGGCTTTTGGCCTCAGCCAGGCTGGCGTCCACCTCAGGCCCGACACTGCTCATGTGCAGAATCGCATCGATGCGGTAGTCGATAATCTGCGCGCTTTGCACGGTCAGCCGATCACCCACAGGCCTGACGTCCTCGTCATTCAGTGCCGCCTTGACCGTGGCCAGCAGTTCAGGACTGGCCACGCCTTTGCCCTCGGAACTCAGCACCGTGACCGTAACGTTGCAGGGTGCCGGACTTTCGGCGGTGGCATCCGCGACCAGGCCCGACGCATTGCGCGCATGCAGGATGTAGCTGGCACGCGGGCCGGCAGTGGTCAACCCTTCGTAGGCCAACTGAATGCGTTCACGGAACGGGTCGTCATCTTCCCTGACCTCCGGTACCGGCGGTACCGCCAGAAGATCCTCGGCCTGAATGACCAACCGTTTGAGATTGACGTTGGCTCCCAAGTGATCGAGATCATCGCGGATGGCGTGTGCCAGTAACAGCGCCTTGCCGGCATCGTTGACTCGGGCACGGTTGCCGACCTTGATGTAGGCCCCGACTTCCAACACCTTGGTCACCGGATCGCTTTCCAGCGCGGCGTTCCAGTTGTCGCCCATGTAGCCGCGAAAGACCCCCAGGCCTTCCTCATACACGGCTTCGAAATCCAACGGCTCCAGCACGCTCGGCGCGGGAAGCGACGACAGATCAACGATGCTCATACGCCCACCTCCAACAGCACGCCATCGCCTTGATACTTGCCGGCGATTTTCAGATTGATTTGCCCACCGATCACCGAAATGACCCGCACCTGGTCCAGCTTCAAACGCGGCTCCCAGCGCCCCAAGGCCCTGGCGGCCTCCGCCTGCACGGAGCTTTTCCAGCCTTCGTTAATGGGCAGGTCGACAAAGCGCGGGAGCGTACTGCCGTACTCTGGTCGATGCCGACGACTGCCCAGTGGCGTGCCCAGAATGTCCCCGATGGACTGCCGCAAATGCTCGATGCCGGAAATGGGCTGGCCGGTGTGGCGATCCATTCCGATCATCTGGGTTACTCCTTCAGCAGTTCGAATTCGTCATGGGCTTTCAGAAACTTGACGGCCTCGGTGTCGGAGCCCAGCACTTCGACCATGCCCCTGGCCACCGGCAGGCTGCGTTGCGTTTCAGGCAGGATCAGTTGGCGGGACGTGTAGACCTTGTCGCGAAACTTCATCAACGTAGAAACTGGTACCGACACGGGTTGCGGCAACGGCTCAGGGCTCGCTTGTGGGTCGTTGTTAGGCGCATCGATCTTGGCCATGTGTTTGCTCCAGGCATAAAAAAACCCGCACATGGCGGGCCGTTGGGAGATTGAAATTAATGCGTGTGGTGGTTGCTGTTGCCACCGGCGTCGATGATTGCGCCCGCACTGGTGATGCCCTTCGTGACGTGTAAGGCGCCGTCGATGGTCACCGCTGCTTTCAGGTTGATGTTCCCGGTGGTCACGTTGATGGCGCTGTCCGTTACGACCACCTCCGTGCTGGCGACTTTGATGGTCACCGTGCCGCTCGGCAGGGTGATGCTATAGCTCTTGGCCGCCCAGTCGTAGATCAACGAACCGCCATCATCAAAGCGCCAGACCTCCACGTGATCGCGGTTGTCCGGTTGGCCACCGGCATCCCCGTACAGCCCGGGAATGAAGGTGCCCATGCCGGCTTGGCCGCTGGGGTTGAACAGCACCCCCTGTTCGTTCAGGCTCGGCGCCCGCCAGTGACGGGCCTTGCCGGCCGCCAGACTGTGCCAGCGCACCCACGCGCTGACCCAATCACCGACCTGCACCCGAACAACGCCTGCTGCCAAATCCACACCGACCACCACGCAGGGCATCAGCATGGCGGCAATCATGCGGTCATGTTCAGCAAGGGCGAAACTCATGGCACGTCATCCGCCGGAAAGAACGCCTCTTTCGGATCGTGGTTGAAACCGAACCACAGCGAGCCCGGTTGCTCATCCGGCCATGGCCATTGCTGTGCACCGAGGTAAATCTGCTGATGCCACTCCACCAACCAGACGGTGTAGCCATCCAGCTCTGGCCGGGTCCAGTCCTGCCCGGCCTGAATGAACACCGCCGGTTCAACCGCCAGCCCCCAGGTCTGCGCCCGCAAAATCACCGCAAGCTGGGTGGCCAGTTGCACGGCCTGCTGATGATGGAGCGGTTTGATCGGATCGACGACGATGCGTGCCTCGAACCTGCACACCAAGGTCGTTTCGCCGGTGCCAATATCGACACCGGGTTCAATCTCGGCCATCTCCAGAAACACCGCTGGCAGCGCCACGCGATCTTTAATATTCGGCCAGGCCGTTACCGCACACACACCCGGCATCTCCGCCAGCAGTTGTTGCTCAATGGCCCGATACAGTTGACCTAGGCTAAAAGGTTCTTCCGACACGGCACTAACTCCTCAAGTACTTTTGCAGCTCGAAGTTGAGTTCTTGCTGCAGGATCAGCAGCAAAATCTCATCGGCCTTACGCACCCAAATGTCGAAATGCGGTCGCGCCTGTTCCAAGGACACCTTGGCCTTAGCCAGTGGAAACCGGCTGCCATTTTCAGCGACCCACCCCGAACTCGGCCCGCGCCCTGATGACACCGTACTGTCGGGGTAATCGTCCGCATCGAAATGCTTGCTCGCCGTGCGGATCCAGATATCGGGTTTATTGCCGTAGACCTGTTTAAGGAACGCACCCTGGTAACGCCGTCCTGCCACCGACACGCCGCTGCCAGTCTGCCGCGCGCGACCGATCCGACTGGACTCGATGGCGTTCAAGCCAAACCACAGCTTGCCGCTCATAGCCCCACCGGTGACCGGGTAACTGCGCAACCGTTGACGCACCGCCGCAACGGCGATGCGTTCCTGTCGACTGACCGCCCGGGCGATGTGCGTGCGCAACCGGCCCAACGTCTTGTTGATCGCTCGACGATGCGCGGCCGCAGCCGCCTTGGGCACCACCTTGGCGAAGTCCTGGAACGCTTGCAGATCCGCCGACGACGACTGGATGGTGACCATCCCGCCGTCGGCCGACGACTTGTAATAGCTACCAACGCTCATGCACGCATCCTCAGGATCAAGGCAACCAAACCGTCGCCGCTCGGCTCCAGCTGCACCAGGTCATAATCGCCACCGCCGTCCAGGGCCGGTAAATCGATACTGACCAACAGGCCCTGCTCCAGACCGTGGGAATCGCTGACACGGATTTCGAAACGAGGCTCACGCAACCCGGTGTTGAGCTTGCCGAACTTCGGCTGCAGCCAGGGCGCCGCGAACATGCCGAGGACCGGCTCGGCTCGACCTTCGATCCGTGCGCTGTCGCCCAGCGTCTCGAACACCACCGCGTCGACCTCGGCGACCAGGTCGCGAAAGGCCACGGTCAGAGTTCCAGGAGGATCTGCGCGAGCGGGCGCGTGCACAGGTGTAGCGGATTCGACTGCGCTTCACCGGCCATGCCTTTGTTGAACGGCAGCGGCTCGATCTTGCTGTAGTACGGCACGCCTTCGGTGTTGACCGTTTCCATGTAGTCCGCCGGCGCGAACACCGAGATGTACAGGTCCGGCACACCTTCGGGAATCAGCAGCGCCTTGTCGTCGTGGATGAAGGTCACACCGGCGATCTTGCCGCGATAGCGCTCCCAGACGATGCCGCCGAACTCGAAACTCTCACGGGCATCACCACGCAAAGCAGCCGCCTGCTGACTGTTGAGGTAAGTCTCTTTGACCGACTTGTGGACCAGCAGCTTGTTCCAGAAATTCTTACCGCACAGCGCACGCGAGCCCGTGCTGGTGATACTGCCCAGGGCTTCCTCCTGAAGGTCCAGCGCATCACCACACTTGACGCGAAGCTCGGTGTCCGGACTGTTCAGCCCCATGGACATTTTCTTGCGGGTCACACCAAAGGTTTTGTAGATGTCGAGCAAGACGGTGGTGCCGTCCGCGTCGAGGATTTGGCCGTTCAGCGCGCCCATACGCTGAAATTCGTGCGTGGCATCCAGCTGTCGGCGCGCTTTGGCCAGGCGCTTGTTGACCACGTCCTGCACGGCCTGCAATTCAGAACGGGTACCAAAGGCACGAATGCCCTGGATCTCGTCAGCCTTGATCGCAAAGCGTTGCGGCAGGTGCACGGTGTTGAACGGGATCAGATTGCGCTTGCTGCCAGCCACCACCAGCCCGGAGGTGCCGCGCTCACCGGCTGGCACCAAGGCCAGGGTGTCGCCGTCCTTTTCAATCTGTACGGTCAGGGTGGTGATGCCCTCTTCCTGGAACAGGCCGAGGCTGCTGATGCGGCCCGGCAGGTATTCCTGTTCATTGATGGCGGCGGTCAGCGAGGAGACCGAAAACGCATCGTCGTTAAAGATTTCAATGTCAGCCATGAAGCAATCTCCAGAATGCAAAAACCCGCACTCGGCGGGTTGGATAATCAGGTTGACCGTCTTAGCGAACGATCAGGAAGTGAGTGGCCAACGCCTTTTCAGCAGCAGGATCCAACCCCGTCAGATGGGCTTCGCTGACTTCAGCCAGCCGCACCACTGCCCGCCCGCGTCGGACCAGATCCGACTCGCCCAACGGACCGTAGAGAATGGCGATCGCGTTTTCGCTGCCGTCTTCGGCCGTCGGGTTGTAGGGGGCGAATTCACCAGTCAAGCTGACTAGGCCGAGGATCTGCCCCGGTTCCAATGCTGGACCGGCGGCGACATTGATAGCTTCGCGGGAAATGGTGCCCGCCGCTTCGGACAGGAGAAATTCGCCTGCATGCATCGGCTCTCGTTGGATACTCATCGTCTTGCTCCTGTTGCGGGTCGGGATTGACCGGACTGCGCGGCTTGGCGCGCGGACCAGATAGAAGGTTGATCAAGTTGCTTGGCCTGCACCTTAGGTGCGGGGTCATTGTCCAGCGGCAAGCTGTTGTCAATTTCGAAGCCCTTGCCGCTGCTGACGATCTTGTCGAACAGACGCGCTCGGACCGCCGCAACGTCCAGGCCCGCCGCGACATACTCGACACTGAACTCGGGCAAACGCGCAGCTACACAAAGGTCGTTCACGGCCTTGGCCCGCGTCAGGCCGGCCTGGACGATCTCTTCGCTTTCAAGTCGGGTGGAGCTGAGCAGCGGCTCGACCAGGTTGCTGATGCCCGACTCGGCGCATCGTTGGGTGACCAACAGGGCCAGCTTGGCCGCGTCGACCACCGGTGGTACCAACGGCGGATCTTCGGGCTCCAGCTCAGGATCCGGCTCGGGTGGCTCGTCGAACTGAGCCAGAAGTTCGGCCGGCGCGTGCTGGTAACGCTGCAGCACCGCCCCCTGGCCGAGGCAAGCCTTCACCGTCACACCGTCGCCGACTTCATCGGCCAGCCCCAGAGCCACCGCTTCACTGGCGGTCAACCAGGTTTCATTGGCCACCAGGCGCCGCAACTCGTCCTCATCGATGTCCGGAGCCTTGGCCTTGTAGGCCGCAATGATGGCTTCCATCGTCTGATCGAGGACATCGGCCACCTTGCGAAAATCGTCGGCGTCCCCGGCCGCATAGGTCCACGGGTTGTGAATCATCAGCATGGCGTTGGACGCAATCACGACGCGGTGCGCGCCGCACACCGCCACGCTGGCGGCACTGGCCGCCAATGCGTCAATGCGACCGGTACAGCGCTCGCCCAAACGCGACAGAGCGTTGTGCATCGCCAGTCCGTCGAACAGGTCGCCGCCGATGCTGTTGAACGCGGCGATCACCGGTGACACGCCATCGTCCATCGCGCGCAGGTCTTGCACAAACTGATTGGCAGTAATGCCCCAGGCGCCGATCTCGCCATAGACAAAGACCTCGATCACCCGCTCGGCAGCCTCGCCGCTGGCTTGCAGCGCGTACCAGGTCTTGTCCTGCACCTGCACGCGTTTGCCCGCCCGGTTATAAACGCGTGGCCGCGCCTTCTTGCTCATGGTTGCTCCTTGTCGTCGACGGGGACGAACGTTTCAAGAGTGGTGTAATTGAGGCCAAGCTTGGTGGCCCGGGCTAGGTCGGCGGCGTTTTCCGCGTCGACCGTTTCAGCGTCATAACCGGTGCGCAGGACCATTTCACTGCGCGAAGCGAAGCCGGCCTGCACTTCCATTCGCCGTGCCTGCACGTCCTGCACCGGCTGGATGTAGGCCCAGCCTTGCGGTACCCAGCGGGTGCGCAGGTACTCACGACGGCGCCGGGCATAGTCATCCAGCTGGAGGACACCTGACAGCACGGCCATATCCATCCAGGCCGCCCGGACCGGGCGACAGAGCTGGTGCACGTACACACTGAACTGCAGTTGCTCCAGACGACGGCGGAACTCGTTGAGCACGACCCGCAGCGCCCGGTCGTTGACCTCGCGCATGTCGCCGGTGAGGATTTCGTACGGCGTCCCGGTGCCCGCAGCAGCTGCCATCAACTGCTGCCGCATGAAGTCGGGATAGTTGTTGCCGGCGTCCGGTGGTTTGGAGAATTCAACCTCTTCACCCGGCCCCAGTTCCTGCATGGTGCCGGGCTCCAGCGCGACCATCGGTGTGAAGCCGTCGCGATCCAGACTCAGCGGCAGCCCGGTGACCGGGTCCCTTGGCACGGGGCCGGACTCCGGTGGTGGCCGGGTGATAAAGCCGGCAAACAGGTTGGCCACTTCCTGACGGAACAACACCGCATCGTCATAGTTGTCGAGGCTGCGCAAGCGCTTCAACACCGGAGACAAGCGTGGTACGCCGCGCAGCTGACCCGGCTCGACCGGTTCAAAGATGTGCAGCACCTGCGCGGCTGGTACGCGCACCAGCTGGTTGTAACCCGCATTCAGCGACGAGGCATCGCGTGGATGCGCCAGGTACATCCAGTACGCCACCCGCTTGCCGCCGGGGGTGAATTCGATGCCGGCACGAATGAAGTTGCCGTCGCGGGTGGTCTCGAACTTGTCATGTGGCACAAACTCTGGGGCCAGAATTTGTAGCTGCAGCGGCACCGCGAAGCCTTCGTCCAGGCCGCGCGGACGCAACCGCAAAAAACATTCGCCCGAAGTTTCCACCGTGCGGGCCACCAGCGCCTGCTGGCCGTTGAAGTCGGTGCGCTCATCGGCATCCGACTCATCGACCCAGTCATCCCAAAGCTCTTGCAGCAGTTTGCGCAGGGCTTCGTTATCGGTTTTCGGTCGCGGCGTAATGCCGGTACCGATCAGGTTGCTGACGCGCTTGTCGATCACGTTATAGGCATACGGATCATTTCGAACCGCTGCCCGCGAGCGTGAGCGCAGATTGCGCAGCGCCGGGGTGTTGATGCTGTTGATCCCGTTGTCCGGCGCATCCCAGCCAGTGGATCGACGACCCTCTCCGGCGCCTTCGTAACTGGCCTTGATGTTCGACGGCAACACGAATCCGTTACGGGTTAGCGTCGGATAGCGGGCCATTAGAGTCCTTTGCCTCCGTGGCAAAGCCGAACGACGCGGGAGCGCGGCCCGGCCGAGTTCACCAGCGAGGTGCGGATTTCGTCGCGAGCCTTGAGCAGTTCGTCGACAGAGCGGTATTCCACGGTACGGTCGGTGTAACGCACGGTTTTTTCACCGCGCGCGATGGCCGCCTCAACCGCGTCGAGGTGCTTTTGGGTAAATGACATATCAGCGTCTCTTCAGGTAACCGCTGGTGGAACTGCGGCGTTGAGATGGCGGTGCTGCAAGTCGTGATGGCACGACGGACGCAGCGTGTTGCGGAGCCGGTTGTGGTACGACAGCGGGTGTAGCCTGCGCGGTATTGCTGAGACGCTCGCCTTGCACGGGCTTGATGCCCAACGCCTCGTCGAACAATCCTGACTGCGCCAGAGACTGACGCACCCGCTCCCAGTCATGCTCCTTGTAGCGGTTGATGCCCAGGTAATGCGCCATGGCCAGGCAGTACACCATCAGGTCGAGCGCTTCGTTGCGCTCGGCCTTGCCCTTGACCCATTCGATACGCTTGTGACCACGGATGTAGCGCGCCACCTTGCGCTCCGCGACGCACTGATCGAAGAAGTCATCGGGCAGGTCATTGGCGAAGTGCAATGCACCCGGGCCGGCTTCGAATGGGTAGCGGTTATAGATCCAGTCCTTTGCCGTATCGGTACCGACGAACCACAGCTCGGCGCCATTGCGTTCGGTCTGGCCTTTCCAGGTCACGTCAACCATGGATGGGCGCTGAGCAATGACCGGCTTGCCGGGTTTGCTGGCCCCCTTGATGGCGAACACGTTGCGCCAGCGGCGCACGCGGCAGAACTGGTACACCTCATCGGTGTGGTGGCCACCGGAGTCGACCGCCACCGCGAGAATGCCGAGACCGACACCGCATGGATGGCGGTACTTGGCCTTGAGCAGTTCGTCCAGTGCGGCCCAGGTGCGCTCATCGGCGGGATCGCCCGAGACGATCTGGTAGTCGATAACCCAACGCTCCATGCCGACGCCCCAGCCCATGGCCATGAACTCCAGGCGGTTGGCCTGCACGTCGACGGAACCGGTGATCATCAACACCGCCGCCGGCATCGACCCCAGTCCGAAGAGCTCCATCCGTGCCCGTTTGCGCAAGGTATCGGCCTTGGTTTGCTCCTGCGCGCTGTCCCACACTTTGGCCAGACGGGTGTTGTAGAACACCTGCATGGGCTCAAGATCGCCTTTGGCCTGGGCCTTTTTGGCCTTCTCGAATTGCTTGGCCAGCGACTTCCAGTCCATCCAGCCGAGCGGTGAATACAGCGCGTTGAGGTGAAACCCAACAGTCTCGCCATCGCCTTCGGCATGGCCACGCCACTCGCCGCTGGCGAGCATTTCGCCCTTGTGGAACTCCTCGATCAGCACGTCGCAATCAGGCCCGGCGCACTGGTAGTGCACGACGCTGTAATCCTTCGAGTAATGCAACCGCTCCCATTCCAGAGTTTGCATGTGGCCGCAGCTCGGACACGGCACGTAGTAGTGACGCTGGTCGCTGCCGTCGAACAGGTCGGAAATCCGTGAGGCGCCCTTGATCGTTGGCGAGCTGGAAAAGTAGAACTTGGCGTTGCGGCCGAAGGTACTGCCACGGGTTTCCGCGAGCTCGATCGGGTCGCCCTCCTCGCCGATGTCCACTTCCCAGCGGTCGATCTCATCGCCGTACACGTAGCGCGCCGACAGTTCCGACAAGTTGGCCGCCGAGCCGGCAGTGGTGACGTACAACGTCCCGCCCTCGAACTCCTTGGTGTCCATGGTATTGCGTGAGTCGCGGGAGCGGTTAGCCGCGACACGCTCGCGCAATACCGGCGTCGCCTTGATGGTTTTGCTGATCCGCGATGACACCCGCTTGGCCAGGCCCAGGCTGGGCAACAGTGCCAGGATGTTCGACGGTGCCATGTGCATCAGGCCGCCGATCCAGTTGAGACCAATCTGAGTTTTCATCAGCTGCGACGCAACCATGGTGATCACGCGCTTGCAGGGGTGAGCCGGTGACAGGCACCGCATGGGTTCGCGAGCATACGGTGTGCGCGAGGTACGGTACTGGCCGGGCTCAGCGGCGCCGGTGTCACGCGGGATGCGCATGTACTCATCGGCCCACTGATCGATCCAGACATCCGGATCGGGCCGCAGCCCACGGAAATATGCCTCGCGGTATACCTCTGCACCGTCAGGAATGTCCGTGGGCATAGGTCAACTCATAGTCAGTGCGTGTTCAAGGTCCGCTGAGGACATGCGCTCGGCATCCTCCAGCGAGCGACGGATCGCTGCCGTCAGGTGCTTTTCGATTTCCCAAGGGTCTGTCATGGAGGCCAGTTCGGGAGCCAGCTGCGGCGGCATGCCCAGCAACTGATCGCGCAGCATGCGGCCAGCGTTGTAAGCGCCCGTCTGCACCGCCGTTGCGAACACCAGTGAGCCCTTGGCCTTGTGCAATTCGATCTCGGCGAGCTGGGCCAGGTTGTGTTCGCGCAGGGCACGGGCTTTTTGGAAGTCCGGCAATTGCCCGGTAGGGGCAATCACTGGCGGCGGCGCAGCCATGGAAGTCGGCTCGACCTGGCTGGACAGCTGGCTGTACACGTCACGCTGCAGCCGATCCTGGTGATGCCGATCAGCAACGGCGGCTTTGCTCGGGTCAGCGGTGTCGCGAATCAACGCTTCGCTGGCCGTGACATCGACCTGTTTACCATCGGCGGTGAGTACCAGACGGTTGTTGTTTTTCAACCAAGTGATGTAGCTGGGGGCCCTGCCGATCCGAGCCGCGAAGGCGCTCTTTGACAGGTACATTGGTTCTGTCATAAGCCCTCCTTTTCAACGGCTTTTCAATGCAAACCTTTCAATTTCAATGGATTGAATTTCAGTAAGCTGGCAAGCCTGCCGCTAACACTTTCCCGCGGGTTTCCGACCCCGTACCCACCGGATAACCCCAGGGTCCCCGGCGATTTCAGGCCGCCCCCCCGCCGCTCGGTGGCAAATCGGAAAGGCCCAACCGCTTCGCCGCCCAGCGTTCGTACAACCCGATGGCAACATCGGCGCCGGCCATGGCCGTCAAACATCCGATGCCCCCTGCCGCCACAATTGAAACCCCGGCAGCGTGCAGCAGCATCATGGTCGACAACCCGCAAGCAACGCAGGCACCGGATCGCAGCGCCAACCGCCTCAACAGCGGCCAGCCTCGAACCCCGGCCTTGTCGGCTCGCCACATCTCGCCAGACACGCCACCTACCAAGGACAGTACGACAACCATCCAGATGGGCATTTCAACTAATGCTTGTTGCTCGTTAGTCATAGATCAAATTCCGGTGATGCCTCAGGGAATTAAAAAGTGATAATGTCAAGATGCCAGCAAACAAGGCCAGGAGGCCCCATGAACTTTTTACACAAGCGTGAACACTTGAATGAAGGTGATGTTGTTGTCGTGCAATGCTCCCACCAATGCAATGTGCGACTCACAACGGATACACAGTTTTCCAATTTCAAAAACAATCGCCAGCACCAATATTTTGGTGGTTTCTTCAAAATGCTGCCCGCCCGCATCGCTGCACCACACACCGGCTATTGGAATATCACCATCGATCTAGGTGGGGGCTCGGCTAACATCCAACACTCCATCAGCATTATTCGAAACAGCTAATTCGCCGCGGCATTGTTCTAGCGCAAGCTCCAAAGCCCGTTCGATCTTTCGCAGTATCCCACTCGCCCCATAGGAGGTAGATGTAGAACCTCCTGTGGGATTTCGAGACCAAATAACAGCGCCGACCTGATTTTTGATCTGCACTTCCATACGCCCCTCCCATGCCATCTGCTAAACGAAAAAGAAAACCCCGCCGAAGCGGGGTTAGGTGTCCGGCACAGGGAGGCCGGGTGAAGATGCACAGCACGTGCTCCGGGAAGCGCCAAGGCGCAAATTCCATATCGTGGGGACTTTTTACCCGTCTCCGGAAAAACCGAAAAGGGGCCATTTTCGGTTGTTCAACTCGACGCAACTTTGACGCAACTTTGACTCAGGGTTGAGGCAAACCACCCCGACGAGTGGTAATCAGCAAACCCGCGTACGCTTGCACATTGATGCCCGTGTGTAGTTAGTTTCCACCGTACCACTGCGGCGCTCACGCCCACGTGTTGTTGCGCTGCGTACGGTCAGGATCAACAACACCTGCTGGTGCAAACGATGCACCCAATTCCGGTATGTCCGGTCAGCATCCTCGGCCAACTGCAACAACCGAAGCTGTTCACGCACAGTCATTGGCGGCTGGGCCAAGTAGCGATTGCGAGCCAACAGAGCCAGCTGGGCGCCCTTCTTCGATTGCCGTTCGAGCTGCGCCACAGCAGCGGCAACCTCGGTACTCGCATGGTCCATACCGCCACCGGCCGACATCATCAGATCTCGCGATCCCGGAGTACCGCGGGGAGCGCAACCACCGTACTGCATGATCGTCGCCATCGGGCTGCCCAAGCCTCCACCGTCGCCAACCTGGCCGTGCTGAGTGCCCCAATGCTGCATCAACACCTCAACTTCCTCGATCATCGCCCCACTCCCCTGAAAATCGAACCCGACACAAAAAACACGCTACTCGACACAAACCCAACACAGTTAAAACCCTTTAAAATCAATAGCTTTAATTGAATTGTGTTTAGTGTGTTGGGTTTGTTGGGTATTCCTGTTCTCGCATGAAGAAAATAATCCGCCATCAGAAACCGACTATCTAACGTCACGCATGCGCGCACGCGTAGCAAAACCCAACACACCCGACACAAAGCCCGCAAACGTCCGAAAAAGAAGGCTCCAATCTGTGTGGGGTATCTGAAATCAACCCAACACACACACGACACACCCAACACACTTTTAGATGAAGTCATGCGGCAGCCGCCTTGATGTGGTCCCAGCTGTCCACATGCCAGCCCGCGAGCTTCGCCTTGGCCCGCCAATTTTCGACCTGCTTGCCCAGCTCGGCCGCCTTCAGTGATGGGGGCGGGGAAGCGTCCGGATCGACGGGAAAGAAGAACGCGCCAAAGCGCCGGTTGTTGCCGTCGGTCCAGGGAATAGCGCGGGTTTTATCGACCTCAGAACTGATGAACAGCGAGAACTTCGTCTGACTCATCACATGCTCTTTGTTGCGTTGGCACCATTCGAGGAACAGCGAATAAAGGTCGGTCGACAGACACGGCCCCCAAAGCCCCTGCCCCAGCTCGCTGTACTTCCACAGATGCAGGAACGTCTGCCATCCAGCCCGACTCAAGGCCACCAGGCGCTCACGGGCGTCCGTCGATGGCGGTCGCGTCCGCTGGTTGAAGTCACCCAGTTCGACTGACAACAACCAACCGTACAGCGCTGCGACGCCACCCTGTTCCAGCTCCCGCCCGATTGCCTTTTGGCGCTCGACCGGCAAGGTTTCCATAGGCCACATCACCAGCATCCGCCGGTCACTGTCGCTGATCGGCCACGGCAAAATTTCGTTGCTCAGGAACACCGCATTCATATGGTTGGCTTCCTCCCAACCGTTGATGAACTTCGACTCCATCCGCACCGTTTTGCCGGTGATCAGGTGCTTGATCTTGCCCACCTGGTTGTATCGCTGATCGCGACTCACTACTTCTTCAAACACAGACCACAATTTTCGGCTTTGCCAAGCGTTGAAGTTGCTCTCCAGCTGCGTCTGACCGACCGTGGCCGCGTACTGGCCGTACAACATGCCCAGTGCATCGGCGAACAACAGGCTTTTGCCTGAGCCCTCCATGATCGAGTGCATCAGCACGGCGGTGTCCATCTTGGCGCCCAGGTGCTGCAACGGGTACGCCAGCCAGCGGGTCAGCCATTGCTGCGCCGCCTCATCGTGGTTGCACAAAAACGAAATCAGCCAACGCAGGTTGGCGCAGGCTTCGTCATCCCTGACCGGTTCGAGCGGTAGGCCATCAAAGGTATTGATGTACACCGCTGGGTCCTTACTCATGGTCGGATCAAACACGATATGTTCGACATCCACGGTGCGCCGCTCACCGCTGTTCAGCCACAGCGGATAAGTGTCACCCAGCGCCATCTTCACCGCGCCCTCGGCGATACGCCGCTTCTTTTCCCGATCCCAGACATCCTTGGTGCCGTCGATGTACACATATCGGTCAGTCGGTGGCATGCCGAACGCGCCGCCCTTCTTGCCCGCCATGCGCCGCGCCTGTTCGATGTCACGGACGTGATCATCCGCTATCAACCGTTTGCCCGTGTCCTCCAGCCACGCCTTCGCGAGCGGCTTGCCCACCCGCGCTTCAAAGGCGGCCTTCTTCATCACCCGCGACTGATCGCAGTCCCATACTTGCGTGGTGCCCTCGACCAGCGCAAAACGCCGCAATAGCTGGTCAAGCGTCAGCGACTCCCCCGCGCCCCCGTCAGGAGCCGGAGCGGCCTCGCTGACTTCGTCGGCACCGCGGCTCGGCTCGCACTGGTCACCAGATGGGGGCGGGGGAAGATCACGCGGATCAGGACGCGAGGAATGCTGCATACCCATCATACGCGCAGCGTCCTTCACCGCCTTCGACTGGTCGCCACCGTGCTCGAGTAAACAGAACACCTCGAAGGCGTCATTCTGATGCCCGTTCGCGAGCGGATCGGCACCGTGGTGCGAATAGACCTTGCCCTCACTGATCGTCACGCCGGGCAGCCCGGTGCTGCTCTGTGGGTAAAGCCACTTACTGCCTCGCTTGATGTAACCGTGTCTACGCAGCAGCTCCTCGACGTCGTGGCAGCGGTTGAACTCATCGATCACCGACGGGCGTTGACCCACCGCATCTGCTGGACGTTTGGCAACTTTCGCCGGTGGCGTAGTCGGCTTGATCGCCCAGGGGCATGCCGCTTCAGCATCACGCTTAAAGAAGTCCCAGTTTTTCCAGACAGAAAGCAACTCTTGGGTCAGCGTTGGCAATCCGTCCGCGGCGTTGGGCGGGGTTCTCCAGGTGTAAGGCTTGCCGGTACCCGGATGAATCGAAGGCGGGAACACGTCCTGTACCAGGCCGGCACGTAGTTCAAACACAGTGAAGCGTTTGTATTCTTCGGCCTCCGTGCGCGCTGCAGCTTCCGCGACGCCATCGCCCTGCTCTTTCGCAGCCTTGGCTTTGTCCATCAGGCCTTTGTGAATCGAACCGTCAGGGTCTTTTTCATTCGGCCATGAAAGAGAATGCCGGGTTAACTCAATGCCTTCCGGCAACTTGAACAGCACCCGGAAGCGCGCAGGGTTCCCCACAATGGTCGGATACACCAACGCCATGGCATCCAGATCGACACCCAGCAGCTCATACAACACATGGCGCGTCCACTGAACGTCGTCGACATCCAGCGAACAGACACGGCTCGGCCCAAGTACGACGCCGAGGTTGTGATTAGGGTTTCGTTGCCAGAATGCTTCAGCGGTGGCGGCATCGGTAAAGTAACCGCCCGGTTTATTCCACCCCAAGCCCTTTGGAGCTTTTTCACCTGGCTCGATCGATACCAAGGCGAGATCGAAAGTGTTGATGTAACGTTTTGCCCATGTGGCGATGGCTATTCCTTTGGCCGGTTCAATCATCGCCGAGCCTCCCGCAACCCCTGGCAGTCAACACAGGTTTGGCAACCCTCAATCGACTGTTGTCGGCGTAACGGGATAGGTTCGTCGCAATCCGCGCAGAACTGCGCGCTCACGCGGTTCGAAGGCACACGACGGCTGCGCTGAAGCGCAACGTCGAGCAAGTATTGCGCCTGGTCGTTGGCGCGATCGATTTCGTCAGCCATGGTTGCGATCCTCCATCGCCTGACGAGCACCCGCCATGATGCCGAGGATTTCGCGAATCACGTCCATGCCGCGCTGTTCCAGGTCCACGACCTCACGCAGCTCCCAGACGTTGTCGGCAGCACCGTCGTGCATCGCCGCCACAAACTCCCCGGTCTCGCCGAGCAACTTGCCTACGGCTTTCAGGGCATCGCGGGTTGCCGGTACCGGCACCGGGCGATACCACACAGCACCTGCTGGACGCATCAGCGCGTCAAGCAAACGTGAATCGCCCGTCAGCCGGATCACCTCCTCAAGCTCATCAGGGTTCAGCCAGCGGCGTTCTTCATCGAGCTTGAGTTTCTTCTGGAGGGTGTCGTTGTCCAACACCATGTCAAAGGCAAGGGCGGTAATTCCGCCCTTGTAGTCTCGACCAGCGCGATAGATCGCCTGACGCAAAGGAAGGACCGGACCCGCGTCCGGCAATAGATCTGTTCGACTCATAACCGTAAATCCCCTGTTTACGGTGTAGCCATAAGATGAGGTAGTCCCTATCCTACGACCACGACCGATGTGCATGTGCTGTGTGTCGTCGTAGCTGAGCTGGGGGATTCTTTGGTGAGAGGCCCCAGCTCGGCACCCTTTTAAGCTGCCGACTTCAAGCCAGCAGCTGCTTTTTCTTGCAGGTAAAGGTTTTCGATAGCCTTCCCTGTCACATACCGAACATCCGCGCCTCTCGCAGCACGATTGATGGTTGGCTGCGTTGTACCTACGCGGTCTGCGATAACTCGCTGGGACAAACCCGACCGCAGCAACTCCGCAAGCATTTCTTGGATAGTCATATCGTTCACCGATGCGCTTTCGCATTGAACGCCACAATACACAAACGTATTGATTGATTCAATACAATCGGCGATACGTTTTTGAATCAAGGCAGAGAAAAGTGATTGGTGACCGCATCGCTCAACGCATGCAAGAACTTGAACTATCGGAAGGCGAGCTAGGCCGCCGCTCTGGTGTCCCTCAGCCAACTATTCATAGGATCGTGACTAACGCGGTAACCAGCCCGCGTAACGAGAACGTCGAGAAAATCGCCAAAGCCTTGAAGGTCAGCAGCAACTGGCTGTGGAAAGGTGGCGAACACAAAGATCTAACTATTGAGGTCAATTCAGCCTCAAGCTCTGAATCCAATGTAGAACCAGGGCCGGCAATCAAAGGATATGTGCCGTTGATTTCTTGGGTTCAAGCAGGAGCTTGGTGCGAAATAGAAGACGTTCGGACGCTTGATGATGCAGAGATATGGCTGCCATGCGCCGCGTCTCATAGTAGCCAAAGTTACGCTCTGAGAGTTCGCGGTCTTTCCATGTTCAACCAACATGAACGTCGCTCTTTCAGAGATGGAGACATCATTTTTGTTGACCCTGCGAAGGATGCCGAAAATGGATCGCTTGTCATCGCCAAACTAGTTGATAGCCAAGAGGCAACGTTCAAACAACTGGTGATGGAAGGAAAGCGCCGGTTCCTGAAGCCATTGAACCCGGCTTGGCCTGAGCCGATCATCGAGCTAGGAGACGATGCAATGATCTGTGGTGTCGTCTTCTCGAAGTTAGAAATTTTCTAATACATCGCCCGCCAGATTGAGCCCGCTTCCTGCGGGCTTTTTTATACCCAACTTTAAAATCAATGCAAATACGTATTGACTCAATCAATGCGTATTTGTATCGTTTGCCTCGTATACCTCTCACCAAAGAGTACGAGCCATGCAAACCACACAGCACAGCAATACCCGCTGCCCGGTTTATCTGCATCCGTCCGCATGCAGCAGCCGCGCCGCCGTCGAAGCCATCCAGCACCGTACTGGATTGCTTGTAATCACCACCCCAAAAGGTCGCACCAAGGCAGTAATGCCAGGCAACACTACCGCAGCAGAAGACAGCACTTGGCCGTTCGGAGGCGATGCAGCATGAACAGCTATCTCATCCCCCTCCCGAAACAAGAGCTGCTGCATCACATGCTTCAGGTTGGCGGTGCCGCCGTTTGCCCCCTTCACCGACCGGAACAAACCATCCACGCGAGCTTTGAGGTGGAGCTGACCGACGACAACGCAGTCATCAGCGTGGACTTCGGCGGGCACACCGGCGAGCTGACCCTAAAGCGTTCGGATCGCGCCAATCACCTGCACCTGCGGGACTTTATCCAGGACATCGCGAACGGACACATCGAGTCGGCAGAGCCTATGCCGCCGCCAGGGCAGCCCACTCCTACAGCGCAAATACAGCAAATGTTGGCCGAGTCGGAAGCACTCCTGAACAGCGTTCGAAAACTGCTCGCAGCTTGAGGACAGAGCCATGAACCGTACCCTGGATCAAACGGCAGCCGTACTTGGCCTCAAGCCCCGCGCCTTCCGCACCAGGTTGCGGGAGCTGGGAATCCTCACCAACAACGGCGAGCTCGCCAGCAAACACCGCGATCGCGGTTACCTGTTCTCCGACCCACGTAGTACCTGGGTCCCTGCCATCAAGCAGCACCGCCACTACGCAGTGGTGATGGTGAAAGAAGCAGGCGTTGAGTGGGTCGCCAAGAAACTGAACATCACCATTACGCACAAGGACGCCGCAGCATGAGCCAGAACGTCATTACCCAAGCCATCGGCGCACTGAAGCTGGTCCCGATGTTTCTCAACCACCCGACTGTCATCAGCCGCGCCACGCTGATTGGCGCCTCAGCCGAAGCCGTACAGCTGCTGGAATCGCTACCTCCGGTCAGCGCCGAACTAGCCGAGGTATTCCGTTGTGTCGACGCTGTCATTGGCGAGGGGCAAATCGCCTACGTCACCCCGACTAAATCGCCGGAGTACCCCTACGGCGCCGTCGTCGCCGACCAACGCGGCAACGTCTGCGCGGCAGCAATGGGCAAAAGCAAAGAAGGCCTCGCCGAACTGATCCGCCTCAAGTTGCTGCCCCCATCGGAGGGGTTCGGGGAGGACGCGGCATGAGCAACACCCTCGACCAACTTCGGCGTCAGTTCGCAACACCGTGCCCGACGCTGGCAGCCGTTCGCGAGCACTACTTCTCGCACATCCGCACCGATCGCTACCTGCTGGCCGAGATCAAAGCCGGGCGTATTGCGCTGGTTGTGAATCGGCTACACGGGTCCGCTCGCGCGCAACGGGTGGTGTACCTGCACGACCTGGCTGACTTTCTCGACGCGCAAGCAGCGAAGCAAGCAGCCTGATTCACGGTGGTCCCTGCCGTCCAGGGGCAAACAACTCGTACTCAAGAAGGCACAGCACATGAAAGCCACGGACACGAACGACTTCTTTAACTCGCTCAATGCAGGCGTCTTCGCCCAGCAAATCGGCCAAGCCCTTTCAAACGTCGCCGCCGGGGTCATCGACTATGGCAAAGCGGGCGAAGTGAAAATCACGCTGAAGATGAAGCAAATCGGCCAGAGCAATCAGGTCGCAATCAGCCATACCCTCGACTTCGCCCAGCCCACCAAACGCGGCAAGTTGCGTGAAGACTCAACTCTGGACACTCCGTTGTACCTCACGCCTCAAGGGCTGACCCTATTCCAGAACGACCCGACTTCGCAGCTCTTCAAGAGCGAAGACACCCCAGTAGTCCCTCGCTAAAAGCATTACCAAGACACAGCACCGAAGTCCTCTCACCAAAAAGGAAGCATCAATGCCACTCGCTAAAGACACACTCGAACTGATCGTCGCCCAAGCACACGCCGCCAGCGCCCTTCCCGCAACGCTCATTCCTGTTACCGCGCTGCCGGACAACGTTCAAATCCATAACCTTGAAAAGTACCAAGCGCTACGCTCCCGTTTCCGCGGTGCGCTGCACACCAGTAGCGTGCGCGACTTTGCTGAGTACACGATCTCGCGCACCGGCCCTACCGCCAAAGGTTTCGTCGATCAGGACGACATGAGTTGTAAGATCTTTTTCAACCTCGGCGACGACACTGCACCGGGCCATGCGGATGACGTTGCAACACTGAAGCTCAAGCCGACCGCAGCCTACAAAGCACTTCAGCAAATCGCCGGCAAGAAACTCAGCCAGCGCGAGCTGGCCGAGTGGATCGAAGACTGGCACCTCAGCCTCGTGGCAAGCAAGGAAGGCGGCGGCACCATGCCCATCAGTGCCGCCATCGCCAGCGTACGCAACATCACCATTGAGGCCCGCAGCTCGGCCACCAGCAGCGAACACAACTTCGGCGCCTCTCGCAGTGCAATGGATAGCATCGAAGCCGCTAGCGCCGAGAGCCGTATCGACGCGCTGTTCTTCGAACTGGTCCCGTACGAAGGCCTGGGCACCCGAGTATTCACCTTAAAGCTCAGCATCCTAACTGGCGATGACAAACCAACCCTCAAACTCCGCTGGGCAGGCGAAGAACAGCAGGTCGAAGAAATCGCCCAGGAGTTCAAAACGACACTCGCCAAAGAAGTCGGCGGTGCTGCGAGCCTAACCCTGGGCACCTTCAGCGCATAACCAGTCAACCCAAGTAGCCCCCCGCCGCCGACCTCTCACCAACGATCCCGCCGGCGGGTTCTGCCGAGGAACACAGCACATGACACCTATTCAACTCTGCGCACTAATCAGTCTCATCGTTGCAGCCGCCCTACTCTACTGGACCGGTTATCGTATCGGCCTGACTGACGGCCGTATCGCTGGAGTCGACGAAGGCACGATTAATCAGCGTGCTAACAGCGCTAAAACCATCCACGAACTAGAAGCGTCCCTTCAGCTCATTCGAGCCGATCATCAACACCTTGATCGGCATTGCAAAAAGCTCAAGGACATCCAGGCACTGAACGAAACGCACCATCAGACCTTACTGGAAATCGCCGAGAAACTGCGTATCGCAGCCGAAACTTTCAGTGCGTTTAGGACTGGCAAAAAACTGGAACGTGACTCTCTCGCTCTTCGAAATCAAGCCCTCGCTATGGCAGCCCTAATTGTGCCGAAAACACTGAACCATCTCCCGGAGCTGACTACTGCGGGATCCACAGACACGTTGATGGAGGCCACGTGAATGAGTTGGCTCTTTTCGCAGGCGCTGGTGGCGGAATACTCGGAAGCCACCTCCTGGGCTGGCGCACCATCTGCGCCGTTGAGCGTGATGCCTACGCCGCACAAGTTCTGGCGCAACGACAAACCGATGGCTCACTCCCGGCTTTCCCAATTTGGTCTGACGTATGCAGTTTTGACGGAAGACGATGGCGAGGCCTTGTTGACGTGGTTTCTGGCGGATTCCCATGCCAAGACATCTCTGCGGCCGGAAACGGCACCGGCATTAACGGATCACGTTCTGGACTCTGGCGAGAAATGGCACGAATTATCAGCGAAGTACGACCTGCACTCGTCTACCTGGAAAACTCACCTTTGCTTGTGGGAAGAGGACTTGCCTTGGTCCTCGGTGAACTTGCCGAAATGGGGTATGACGCGCAGTGGTGCATTGTTTCAGCATCCGACGTTGGAGCGCCCCACAAGCGGGACCGAACTTGGCTCATGGCCTATGCCAACGAGATCGTATGGGGCGGTTGCAGATGGGGATCAAGAGCGAAGTACTGCAGTGACACGGACCTGGCCAACACCGGTGGCGAGTATGGCAAAGGGATCATCAAAGGCCGCTCTCACGCGCAAGTCCGGTGCCGATCGATCGAACGATCGATTGGACCATGCCGTGATGGCGTCAGACGGTGGCCAATTGAACCCGGAATGGGTCGAGTGGCTCATGGGGTGGCCCATCGGATGGACCGAATTAAAGCCCTTGGAAATGGACAGGTTCCACGAGTGGCAGCAGCAGCATTCGTTCAACTATCAGCGCAAGATGACTGAGGCCGCAGAATGAATACCTTATTTTTGTTGATGGCCCAGTACGAAGGGCAAGCAATCGTGCCACTCGAACGAGTCTGCAAAGACTACTTTACACATCTCACCACAGACATGTTTCAACGCAAAGTTATGGCTGGCCAAATTAGAATTCCCATAACCCGCCTTGAGGCAAGCCAGAAAAGCGCCAAAGGCGTGCATATCAGCGATCTGGCAGACTATCTGGACGTTCAGCGCACTGCAGCAATCAAGGAGTATCGTCAGCTCAATGGGATTCGCGCATAAACCTGCCAAACACCCACCCGTACCTGACATCAGATAATGAGAGAGGGGGTGAGACAAATTGAATTGTCGATCTAGAAAGGGACCCAGCCATCCCCCGGTTACCCGGGGGATAGGTCCTCCGACCTCACCCCCCGTCGAAATTTATTGGTGGAGGGCCTGGGAGTTGCTCATTGAGGCGTGTTGCGTATGCCAATACCATTTAAGATACACAAAACAAATTAGCAGTGGAAGCCTATGACAACATTGATTTCTTGGGTATCAGTCGACCACAGGCAACCGTCCGCAATTTATTTAGCTAGTGATAGTAGATTTACTTGGGCCGATAAAACCCATTGGAACGACGGAAAAAAACTCTATGCTTCAACCAAACACCCTGAAGTTTTTGGTTTTTGTGGTGACGTTCTGTTTCCCGCCCAGATTCTAGACAAGCTGTGTACCAAAATAGATTTTGAGCATGTGTTATCGAGCGACATGAGCTTCGAGGAAAAACTCGAAATCGTTAGAGCGTTTATCTCATACGGCTTCACCTCTTATCCTCGACAGGCCAAAAATATCTTTGAGATCCTATACATATCTCGGTCAGGAAGTGGAATGAGATCTCAGTTCTATGCTGGATCTGTTTCTTGGTCAGGACAAGGAGACGTCAAAGCCGAAGTACTTAAGTTACCCACTGTATCAGGCCTCATTCAGTATTCTGGCTCCGGCAAAAAACCTCTTTCCAACTGGTAT
Source organism: Pseudomonas sp. GM74 (assembly GCF_000282455.1). Classification (GTDB taxonomy): domain Bacteria; phylum Pseudomonadota; class Gammaproteobacteria; order Pseudomonadales; family Pseudomonadaceae; genus Aquipseudomonas. The sequence goes on along the minus strand of NZ_AKJG01000046.1, from coordinate 102,198 downwards.
CAAAAATGGAAAGACTCAGCTATCAAAGACACCAGCAGAAGCGTCTTTGGTGCGTTCTGCGACTCGCTGGCAAGCGGGGAGGACCCACAGAGCGGTGGATCTCCCCAGCTGATGGGGTTGTATCGGGTCGGTCTTCCTAAAATTATTGGAGTAATTTGGAATGGCGAAAAATACATTTCCGGCTCACCGCTCCATGCTCACGAATGCCCAGTTGGTATTGAATGGCATAATGAGTTGTTTGAACGATGTGACGCCGAAACACTTCAGCCAAAAAAGGGGGCACAGCTCCAACCTCGTCCCTTTATAAACAAATAGCTTTACTCATGATCTTGGCGCCTTCTTTTACTGGCGCCTGAATGATCTTATCCAGCCACACCCATTCAGAATAGTGGTCACCTCTACCACGCAGATGGGTGTATCGACGCAATGAGTTCCAGTCCCGGTGCCCAGAAACGCTGGCCACCCTCGGAATATCCCAATCCATTTCGAACAATCGACTCACCCCGTCGTGTCGGAGATCGTGAAAGTGCAGATCCTCAATCTCGAGAAATTTGCAGGCTTTGGCCCAATTTGAAGAAACAGTTGCCGAGTTATAGGGGAAAACCTCAGCGCACGACTTTGGCATCGTCTTCAGAATTCGCCACGCCTCATCAGGGATGTAGCACCAAACATCGTTGCCGATTTTTTGTCCTGGATTCTTCATGTCCCGCACCAGCACACGCTGACGAGCCTCATCAACATCGGCCCAGAGAATGCGACAGATCTCATCCTGCCGGCGTGTCGAGAACAATGCAAAGCCGGTCACTTTGAGCATATTGATTGAGCTAGGCCGGCGTTGCAGGATACCTGTGAAATGCTCGAGCAACTTATCAAGCTCACCTAACGTTGGCCTCCGATCACGCTCACGGCTTTTCATGTTGTAGCCAAGCTTTCTCAATACTTTCCGAGCGTCCGCCATCGCGTGAATGTCGACCTCGTACCCCCATGCTGGCCGCGCAATCGATAGGACAGCCCCAAGGTGCGCCAAATCATTACCAGCGGTCTGTGGCTGGACAGCACCTCCCTCCTTGCTCATTCGCCAGAGCGCGAAATCCACCAAGCGCTGGCTGTTGATGTCGGAATCAACGGTCTGGCCGAACTCCGACGCTGCAATGGCATTGAGAGTGGCCTCCTTGGTTTTACCCAGTGGCCGGACTTTCTCCATCTCATCCAGATACTGCTTGATCATGTCCTGGACTGTGACACCCTTTCGGTTCGCTCGCTCAATCGCGCCTGGCTGATCCAGTTCGGCCTCACGTCGCCGCACCCAGGCTTGAGCAGCCTGTTTTCGGGCGAAGGTCTGGCTCTCTTGGTAGACTTGCGCTCCATCGCGGAACAGGCGTATTTGTGCCGTGTAGCTGACTGAGCCATCGGTGCGTTTTCGTGCTCTGATCGTTGCCATAGTCGACTGGTACAATTCCAAAAGTGATTGGTACATTGTACCAGTAACCTTGAAAAAACGCCTGAAAACGCCTAAAAATACGCTATAAACACGTTGAGCAAAATGGTACAAAACACCCAATCTAGCCCAGTAAACACAGGTCACGCGCTGTCCAGGCGGTTTTCCGTTGCACCCATGATGGATTGGACCGACCGCCACTGCCGCTTCTTCCTGCGCCTGCTGTCGAAAAACGCCCTGCTCTACACCGAAATGGTCACCACCGGTGCCCTGCTCAATGGCGATCACGAGCGTTTCCTGCGGCACAACGAGGCCGAGCACCCGCTGGCCCTGCAGCTCGGTGGCAGTGTGCCCCTGGACCTGGCCGCGTGTGCTCGCATGGCGCAGGAGCATGGTTACGACGAGGTGAACCTGAATGTCGGTTGCCCGAGTGATCGGGTGCAGAACAATATGATCGGCGCGTGCCTGATGGGGCACCCACAACTGGTGGCCGATTGTGTGAAGGCGATGCGGGATGCGGTGTCGATTCCGGTGACGGTCAAGCACCGTATCGGGATCAATGGCCGGGACAGTTACGAGGAGTTGTGTGATTTCGTTGGCACGGTGCGGGATGCCGGGTGCACCAGTTTTACCGTGCATGCGCGGATTGCGATTCTGGAGGGGTTGTCGCCGAAGGAGAACCGTGACATCCCGCCCCTGCGTTATGACGTGGCGGCGCGGTTGAAGGCGGATTTCCCCGAGCTGGAGATTATTCTCAACGGCGGGATCAAGACGCTGGAGGCCTGCCACGAGCATTTGCAGACGTTCGACGGCGTGATGTTGGGCCGCGAGGCGTATCACAACCCTTATGTGATGGCCGAGGTGGATCAGCAGCTGTTCGGCAGCACGGCGCCGGTGATCACGCGGGCCGAAGCACTGGCACAGTTGCGGCCGTATATCGCCGCACACATCGACGCTGGCGGTTCGATGCACCACATCACTCGCCATGTGCTGGGGCTGGGCACCGGGTTCCCGGGGGCGCGCAAGTTTCGGCAGTTGTTGTCGGTGGATATCCACAAGGCCAAGGAGCCCCTGGCCTTGCTGGATCAAGCTGCCGGGTTGCTTGAAGGGCGTTGATGCCCGGTTGTTCTCGCCAATTAAGCCAGGCGGTTTGATCCGCCTGGCTCGCCTGTTCAGCTGGCGGCCGCCGCCGTCCAGTTCACCCAGCCGAATGCCCAGGTTGCCAGGATCAACAATCCGAAAAGAATCCGGTACCACGCGAAGGCGGCATAGCTGTGGTTCGCAATGAACTTGAGCAGGCCGCGTACGGCGATCATGGCGAAAAAGAACGCTGTGACGAAGCCCAGGGCGAAAACCGGCAGGTCGCCGGTCTGGAACAGCTCCCGGTACTTGTAGCCTGAATACACCGCCGCACCGACCATGGTGGGCATCGCCAGGAAGAACGAGTACTCGGTGGCCGCCTTGCGCGACAGGCCAAACAGCAAGCCACCGATAATGGTCGATCCGGAACGGGAAGTGCCCGGGATCATCGCCAGGCATTGCGCGAAGCCTACCTTCAGTGCATCCGACCAGCGCATGTCGTCGACATGGTCGACGTGCACCACGTGGTCCCTCTGCTCCGCCCACAACATGACAATGCCGCCCACGACCAAGGCGACTGCCACGGTGATCGGGTTGAACAGGTAGTGATGAATCTGGTCAGCGAACAAGACACCCAGAACCACGGCCGGAAGAAAACCGATCAGCAAGTTCAGGGTGAATCGTTGTGCATTGCGTTGGGTGGGCAGTCCTTTGACGATCTGCGAAATCTTGCGGCGAAACTCCCAGACAACGGCAAGAATTGCGCCCAGCTGAATAATGATATTGAACGCCATGGCGCGTTCACCGCCAAATTCCAGCAAGTCCGCAACAATAATCTGGTGGCCCGTACTGGAGATCGGCAAAAACTCAGTCAGGCCTTCTACCGCGCCCAGGATCAACACTTTGAAAAGGGTCCAGAAATCCATCAATCCTCCGTCAGACCGTTCTTTGGGAACGATCCGTCAACTGCACTCAGATATTGAGTAGCTCAAGCAAAACAATCGAGACATCCACACCCATTACCTGATGTAGCGAGGGAGAATATGTCTTATCAAAAGACACACTCAAGCCATGTTAATAATCGTCCGAGTACGAACACCTCGGAAATATATTTAGGTATTCAGTAGAAAAAAGTCTCGCCACTCAATAAAGTGTGACCGCCCTCACACTAATTGTGTGTCTTACTGGATTCAGCACCTTGGCATGAATGATGGCACGCAGTGGGCCAAACAGTGGCAAAAGGACATAAAAAACAAATCGCCATCGTTTCAAAATAGTGGCACAATTCCATATTGCCACCATCTAACGACGATATTTCACTAGTTCAGCCCACCGAGAAAATCAACTAAAAGCTTGAAAAGCTTAAGTATTGTTAGAAAACTCGGGAGCCACGTCTAAAATTCGCGTAAATGTTACCAATTGTCAGTCACAGATGAGAACCGGTGCTTTAACATCCCGATGTCAGCACCTATTCGAGTCAATGCATGATGCTTACAGGGAACTTAGCGACTAGAAGCCAGCGCCAGACTAACGATGAACCCGGAGTTCTCACTCTGGGTCGTACCCGTGGCGTGGCTGAACATTTTAGAGCGCTAGTCGCAAGGCATGTGCGGACCGATATGGCACTAGAGGCCAACGCCTACACTAGTTCATTCAAGAAGAATGAACGCTCTGGTTCGTACCGCGCCATCTTCATCATCATCGACAGCCCCCAGGCCCTCGAGGAAAGCCTCGCGCTAGTGGAAGACCTGCGCACCGGCAACTTGAAACCCATCATTTGCGCGGTGATCACGGGCCGAGGCACCTACAACAAGATCAAGTACTATCTTGCGGGGGCCGACTACTGTATCAAGTTCAATACCCTTTCCGATGAAAGCTCCGAGTTGCTCGCCGAGTTCTTCAACAGTGAAGAATGGCAAAGAGATATCAATTTGATATTAGACCCCACCCGTATTTGCCTACTGGGCACCAGCAAGAAGCTGGACATTTCCTTTGCAGAAATGAAGATCCTGGAAGCCTTTGCGCAAACCAGTAATCACATACTAAGCCACGATGAAATCGCCAATATCATGGGGCTCAACACCAACTTCTATGACCCCAGGGCGCTGGAAAAGTCGATCAGTCGCCTTCGTGGAAAAATCAAGGACATGTATGGTACGAACGCCATCCAGAGCATCCGGGGGCATGGGTACCGGCTGATGAGGGGGCTGATCTCGACCCCCTGATACACCGCAGGGATGGCGCTTTAATATCAATTCAACAGGCGATTTTCCTCAACGATACAAAGGTCTCGACTTCATCGTTTTTTTTGTATTTCATACTGACGGCACTTATCGATTCAATCACCGAGGCAACATCGGGCCATAACAATAAGAGTTTATTCTGTAGCTGTAGATCGAGTGGAACCTATCGAGGGCCAAATTTGGGCCCAGACCCTGCCTTTCGATTACTTCCGAGGGAGTTATTACTCCCCTGCCGATCATCTTTTCGCCAAATTTGGTGTGTACTTCAGGAGAGAGACATGGAAACTAGTACAACCCTCCCAAGGAAATACTTTGTCGTCGTGACCCACAGCACTACGTCGCAGCGTGAACTTGAGACCATCCTGTCCAGTGAGCGCTTCAACTCGTTTGGCACCTCTCAGGCACAGATGTTTATTGAAGGTGCCGCGTCGCCCTCTTCCGCTCCCGTGCTGATGGAGTTCAGCTACCCAAACGTTTCAAGGAAGAACGTCGCGCGCAGTATCGAACATGATACACAGCGACTATTGGCCACCCTGGAATCCGAATGGCTGGCAGCGCAATCGACGAATCCATTCCACAGCATGCCGGCAACCGCCGGGGCAGCCAACGACATTGCGCGAACAATCGAGGGCGACTCGCCTTACAGCGAAGCCTGGCAACTCGACAAGGATCAAAGCGTATTGGCAAAAGAGGGCGTCGAGATCAGCCTTACCGGTTTGGAAGCCGCACTGGTAAAGAAAATGCTGCACCATGAAGAGCGTGTCGTCAGTCGAGACGAACTGATCCTCAGCATCGGCAGGGAGCCGGAACAATATCGCGGCCTGGAAATGTGCCTGAGTCGACTGCAAGACAAATTCAAAATGGCCAGCAACGGTGAACGGCTGTTTCGTGCAGTAAGAAATCGTGGCTATTGCCTGATCCAGGAAGTCGTGGCGTAAACATCCCCACTTTTAGCGAATAAAACAAACAGAAACAGTGCGATTACAACAATAAAAAAGCACTCTGTTTGGTTTCAACCTCCGCGCCAGTCAGACCGCCCTCATCCCCACCCCTCCTACAATACCAAAGACCACTCTAATTATTCACCTCCTTCCATTCGACCTTTTCTAACGCTCGACCTTTTCTAAAATCCTGATAGTTGGCACTTTGCCATCTTGTTAGAACTCGTCAGACAGCAACTCCGCCAATAACTTAGTCTATTGACTGACGACAGTTCGCCATATCGACGTTGTTACCTCAGGACACTGTTCCAACAACAATAATAAGCCTACTTAACAACTCGGATTTCAACTGTCGAAACCTGAATGGACGTCTTTTGGGGATATTGTATGGATCTTACTCTTAGTATCAATCGAAACACCGGCCTCAAGGGACTTACCTTTTGGGGGCAGTGGGCGCTGGCACAGGGTTTTGTAGTTTCTCTGTTGTTCATACTTGCCGAGCGGCACACTGGAACGGTCGAGTTCTATTACCGAATGTGCGCAACGCTCGCCGTCCTGGCCTCGGTTCCGGCTTATACGTTCAGCGGCGTGTACCGCAAAAGAGACAATTATCTGTCAGGGCTGGGACGCCTGTTCATGGGCTGGTCCATGACGATGGCGGCGCTGGCCTGCATCGCGTTTGTCTGCAAGGCCGATGAGCTGTTTTCCCGACAAGTCATCCTGGGTTGGGCGGTGTACGGCTTCCTCGGCCAGGCGTTGCTGTATGCGCCGCTGCATGCGTTCTCGAAGTTCTACCAGCGGTCACGCAAAAGCGAGCATAAAACCCTGATCGTCGGCACCGGTGAACTGGCGCTGGGATTGGCGAACAAGCTGAGCGACCTCGAAAACCTGCCATTGGTGGGCCTGGTCAGCAACGGTGCCCTTCCTGCCCTGGAGCCGGGCGCACCGCGCATCGTCGGCGCCCAGGAGGACCTGCTGGAGCTGATCAAGACCCATGACATCCGTCGTTTGTACATCACGCTACCCCTGTCGGAAGCGGCAAAAATCGAAGCCATGTACGTCGATTTGCTCGATGCCAACGTTGACGTGGTCTGGGTGCCGGACTTGAACAGCCTGACGCTGCTCAATCACTCGGTGAAAGTCGTGGACGGCCTGCCGGCGATCTACTTGAACGAAAGTCCGCTGACCAGTCGGCCCACTGCCGCGCTCAGCAAAAGCCTGGTGGAAAAAAGCGTGGCCCTGCTGGCCATTATCCTGCTGAGCCCGGTGTTGCTGGTCATTGCCCTGGCCGTAAAGCTCAACTCCCCCGGCCCGGTGTTCTTCAAGCAGGACCGCCATGGCTGGAACGGCAAGGTGATTCAGGTCTGGAAGTTCCGCTCCATGCGCGTGCACGACGACCATGAGGTCAAGCAGGCGAGCCGTAACGACTCGCGTATCACCGCCGTCGGACGCTTCATCCGTCGTACTTCGCTGGACGAGTTGCCGCAACTGTTCAACGTGCTGCAAGGACACATGGCACTGGTCGGCCCGCGCCCTCACGCCATCGCGCACAACAACTACTACTCGGGGAAAATTCTCGCCTACATGGCGCGCCATCGAATCAAACCGGGCATCACTGGCCTGGCGCAGATCAACGGTTGTCGTGGCGAGACCGACACCATCGACAAAATGCAGAAGCGTGTCGAGATCGACCTCAAGTACATCAACAACTGGTCGCTGTGGCTGGACCTGAAGATTCTGGTGAAGACGCCGTTCACCTTGTTGTCGAAGGACATCTATTGATGGTTTAGGGCTGCACAAGGCAATACCGCAAGGGGACGCAAGTCCCCTTTTTCGTGGCGGTGATAGTGCTTTCTGTCTATTACCTGAACCAGGGCTTCAGCGACCAATCGCCTCAGGCAAACCCGGTGAAACAGGATTACAGTTAAAGCTCACCGTCGAACAACAGCGGTGGCTTTAAACCGGACCTCTGAGGAACACCGTTATGCCGTGGAAAAACTCCGAGTCGCGCTACAGCACCATATCGATCGCGCTGCATTGGTTGATGCTGGTCCTGCTGGTGCTGGTTTACGCCTGTATCGAGTTTCGCGGGTTCTTTCCCAAGGGCAGTGGCGGGCGCACGCTGATCGTCGAATCACACTTCATGCTCGGCCTGACCGTATTCGTTCTGGTCTGGCTGCGATTGTTCGCACGCAGTTTCGGCCCGGCGCCGCAGATCTTCCCGGCGTCGCCGCACTGGCAAACGACGCTGGCCAGGCTGATGCACTGGGCGCTGTACATTTTCATGATCGTCACGCCGATTCTCGGCTGGCTGGTCACCAGCGCCAAAGGCAATCAGGTGATGTTCTACGGTTTCGACCTGCCGATGCTGGTAGCGGAAAACAAGGACCTGGCCAAACAACTCCAGGACTGGCATGAGCTCGGCGGCACTATCGGCTATTGGCTGATCGGCCTGCATGCCGCGGCCGCGCTGTATCACCACTATGTGGTGGGCGATAACACCCTGCTGCGGATGATGCCCAAGCGGGTGAACCGCGACGCCTGAGACCAATGAATTCCAATGTGGGAGCGAGCTTGCTCGCGATGAGGGTATTGCATTCGGCGCATTTGTCGACTGACACACCGCCATCGCGAGCAAGTTCGCTCCCACATTGATTTGCCGTGCGTTTCAGATTTGTAGACTGAACCCCCTTCGTCCCTGTAAACCGCCGGTGTGGACGAAGATCAGCCGCGTGCCCCGGGCGAACTTACCCACCTCGACTTGTTGCTTGAGGGCCATGAGAGCCTTGCCGGTGTACAGCGGTTCCAGGGGAATGCCGCTACCCTTCCCGGTCTTTTCGATAAAGTCGAGTAGCAGCGGATCAACCTTGGCAAACCCGCCGCGACTGGCCTCGAACAGCTCATAAGCTGCAGCGATCAGACCCGCTTCCCGCACGATCCTCTCGACCTGCTGCGCCACCCCGTGATCGTCAGGTACCGCCAGGGCACCGTACACCGGATGATCCCCCGCTTCGGCCAGCACCAGGCCGGCCAGGGTCGTGCCGGTCCCGCAGGCCAGCCACCAGCCGTCGTAGTCACGCCAACCCAAGCCCTCCAGTTGCGCGCAAACGCTGGCCCGCAGTTGCATGCAACCCAGAGCGCCAGGCAAACCGCCTCCCCCTTCAGGCACCGGATGCAACGTCGGGTAGCGGGTTTGCCAGGGTTGCCAGAAACCCTCTTCATGCCTCGCTCGATAGCCGGCGTAACCCAGCCAGTGCAACTCCATGCCGAACGCCTGCAAGTCCTTGACCGTCGGGGTTTGCTGAGGGTGGCCGCGCAACAGGCCGACAGTGGAAAAGCCCAGGCGCTTGCCCGCCGCCGCCAACGCGTGGAGGTGATTGGAGTGCGCGCCACCGAGACTGATGATGCCTTCGCCACCCTGGCGTTCGGCGGTCTTCAGGTGCTCGATGAGCTTGAACCATTTGTTGCCGCTGATCAGCGGGTCGATCTGGTCCAGACGCAGGATCGCCACCTCAATGCCGGCGTGGGTGAGCCAGTCGAGATCAAGGCGTTCGAGGGGGGCCTGGGGTAGCCAAGTATCGGGAGGGAGAAGCATTGACGCCTGATCCGAGTGGGGAACAGGCATCTTAACAGCCTTGAGGACGCCTTCGCGGGCTTGCCCGCGATAGCCATTGGCTCGCTGGATCTGCGTATTACAACTGCGCCGCCAGGCGCGAACCCTGATTGATCGCACGCTTGGCATCCAGTTCTGCCGCGACATCCGCGCCGCCGATCAGGTGCACGCTCTGCCCCGCCGACACCAGACCGTCATGCAATTCGCGCAGCGGGTCCTGCCCGGCGCAAATCACGATGTTGTCCACCGGCAGCACCTGCGGCTCGCCGGCTTCGCCGATGCGGATGTGCAGGCCTTCGTCGTCGATCTTCAGGTATTCAACACTGTTGAGCATCTGCACCTGTTTGTTCTTAAGGCCCGTGCGATGAATCCAGCCGGTGGTCTTGCCCAGGCCGTCGCCGACTTTGGACGTCTTGCGTTGCAGCAGGAATACCTCGCGGGCCGGCGCATGGGGCGCTGCCTTGATTCCCGCGACACCGCCGCGCGCTTCAAGGTGTGTATCGATGCCCCATTCCTTCCAGAACGCGGCGCGATCCTGACTGGTGGCGACGCCTTCATGCACCAGGAACTCGGAAACGTCGAAACCGATACCTCCGGCACCAATCACCGCGACGCGCTTGCCGACCGGCTTGCGCTCCAGGATCACGTCCAGGTAGCTCAGCACCTTGGCGTTTTCCACCCCTGGAATGGCCGGCACGCGCGGCGCAATGCCGGTGGCCAGAATGATCTCGTCGTAGCCGCCCTCGACCAGCCCCGCCACGTCGACGCGGGTGTTCAGGCACACCTCGACGTTGGTGGTCTGCAACTTGCGGTTGAAGTAGCGAATGGTCTCAAAGAACTCTTCCTTGCCCGGAACGCGCTTGGCAATGTTGAACTGACCGCCGATCTCACTGGCCGAATCGAACAGCGTCACCTGATGACCACGCTCGGCGGCCACGGTCGCGGCGGATAAACCGGCCGGACCGGCACCGACCACGGCAATTTTCTTCAGCTGCTGCACCGGCAGATAGTTGAGCTCGGTTTCGTGGCAGGCACGCGGGTTGACCAGGCAACTGGTCAGCTTGCCGCCGAAGGTGTGGTCGAGGCAGGCCTGGTTGCAACCGATGCAGGTGTTGATCTCATCGGCACGGCCTTCAGCGGCCTTGTTGACGAAATCCGGGTCGGCGAGGAACGGCCGCGCCATGGACACCATGTCGGCATCGCCGTCGGCCAGGATCTGCTCGGCCACTTCCGGGGTGTTGATACGGTTGGTGGTGATCAGCGGAATATTGACCGAACCCCGCAGCTTGGCCGTGACCTTGCTGAAGGCCGCGCGCGGAACTTTGGTGGCGATGGTCGGAATCCGCGCTTCGTGCCAGCCGATACCGGTGTTGATGATGGTCGCACCGGCCTGCTCGATGGCCTTGGCCAGTTGAACGATCTCTTCCCAGGTGCTGCCGCCTTCGACCAGGTCGAGCATCGACAGGCGGAAAATGATAATGAAGTTCGGACCTACCGCTTCACGCACGCGACGGACGATCTCCACCGGCAGGCGCATGCGGTTTTCGTAGCTGCCGCCCCAGCGGTCGGTACGATGGTTGGTGTGGGCGGCGAGGAACTGGTTAATGAAATAACCTTCGGAGCCCATGATTTCCACGCCGTCGTACTCGGCGGTTTGTGCCAGTACCGAGCAGGTGACGAAATCGCTGATCTGCTTCTCGATGCCGTCCTCATCCAGTTCCTTGGGCTTGAACGGGTTGATCGGCGCCTGGATCGCGCTGGGCGCAACCTGTTTCGGGCTGTAGGCATAACGACCGGCATGGAGGATCTGCATGCAGATCTTGCCGCCCGCGTCATGCACGGCACGGGTGACGATACGGTGCTTGAGCGCCTCTTCTTCGGTCGTCAGCTTGGCCGCGCCGGAATACACGCCACCCTCGTCGTTCGGGCCGATACCGCCGGTGACCATCAGGCCGACACCGCCACGGGCACGCTCGGCGAAGTACGCTGCCATGCGCTCGAAGCCACCCGGTTTCTCTTCAAGGCCAGTGTGCATCGACCCCATCAGGGTGCGATTGCGCAGCGTGGTGAACCCCAGGTCCAGCGGAGCCAGCAGGTGCGGGTATTGAGCGGCGGTCATCGGTAACTCCACATCGAGCGATCACGGAAAGTGCAGGAGCTCTGTGGCCCCCATCAGTCATGTTCGACAGACTAAGAGTCGCGCCGCCATCCCTCAATGACCATAAATGACAACTTATTGATCGAAATGAGCAGCGACATTGGGCTAAAGGGAATGACACAAAACAAAAACGACCTTGCGGTGCAGGTCCGCATTGAAACCTGCGCCCGAAAGGCCGCTTCCTTTCGGGCTCTGGACAAGCCCGCAGGATTTACCCGCAGTATGGGCCTAGCATGCGCTTGCTACGGCCCGCGCAGGCGCAACGTAGTCATGCTGTTGTTTTGCTCGCTGGGTCAACACCAGCATCGTCAGGAACCCCAGCAAAATCAGTAGCGGATAAGCCATCAACAGTTCGGAAAGGGAATACTTCCAGGCCAAGGGGCGCCCGACTCCCAGCATGGCGGCATACATCCAGGACACTGCCGACAGCGACCCGCAGGCCAACGCCAGCATCCGTGCACTGAATCCGAGCTTGAGCAAGGAGCCTGCCTTTTGCAGGGCTGGCAGTACCAGGCGATGCAACAGGACGCCGTTGTAACTGAGCAATGCCACAATAATGACTTTGGCCTGAAGCTTTGGATTCAAAAAGTAATCGGCTCCTTTATCCAGGTAATCAATACCGACGACAGCGACCCCCGTTACCCACAGCGCTATTAGTGCAACGATGACAGACTTCTGAAGACTTTCCATGTGAGCATTATCATGCTCAGTGAATACTTTCCGTTTTAGAAGGTCCCTGACCATCGCAACATCACTGGTCAGCACCAAACCAATGGCCACACAACACGCCACCAAATGAACGTAAATAACGCCCAGACGCAAAAACTCCAGGAATTCCTTATTTTCCAGCAGACTCATAATGGTATTTATCGCCACGGTATTTTCTCCACCTTATTCGAGAGTACGGATCGACCACTTGACAGAATCTTCAATTATTAAAAATCCTGTACGACCTTACTTCTAAAAGATAAGCCAAATCATGGACTCGGCGCTGTCAACCTCATTGACTCACTTGGCGAATCAATGACCGGCTGGTTTATTGCCTCCTTGAGTTTCAGATAAAATCCCCCCATTTGCTTTCACTGCATTTGAGATTCCATTTCCACTTCTTTTTTTGCAATCGCGGAGGCAGGTCATGGCTGACGTGCTCAAGGATCAGAGGCCGCAGACGCTGCAATGTTCATTTTTCGCACAAACCACCGACAAACGGTGCATAGCGAAAGTTCGTCTGACGCGACAGCAAGGAGTCAACTTCCGCGCTATTGCCCACGACAACGGGTCTGCTTGACTAGATGCACTTCGACAATTGCAAATTGGATCCGCTAGTTGTTATACATCTCACAACTCACGCAATAGCGAGCGACTCTCATCCAGAGCAAACTCCAACTGCGGATTTCACGGTGATCCAGCCACCCTTTCAGGTAGACGGCAACGCAGGATTAACTGAAACAAACAGGATGCCAATCAAGTCAGTTAATTGTCAGCGAATAAAACTGTGCACGGTCAAACCACATCGAATGGAAAGTACATTGAAACGGCATACCCGCCAGTTGTGGTCACGCTCAAAACCCGAAGTAGATAAATGCCGTAGCTGCCACGATACCCCATGCAACCAACGCCATTACCGTTGAATTTTGCGTCGACCAGGATTCGTCCAATCGCTGCAAGCCGAACTTCGAAAATCCGGCCTGGTCATAACAGTAATGCATGATCGCCCGGTAGGTATATCGCAGACCGACCAACAGAAACAGGGTAATCAGGCCAAGGACAAGTGCATGCCTGAAAGCCGGTTTAACCAATGGCGCAAGGTGATCCTGTTCGCAAGCAACGCTATCGACTTCCACAACGGTTATTCGCTGATAGCCCGCCGAAGACCGCTGTTGGCCAATCTGGATCACCGCCTGTTGCTCCAGATCCAGCGCCTGGTACTTCCAGAGCGTTGATGATCCCTCCCGGCAGTAGGTAAACGCAGCAGGACTTGAGACGGCGATAATACAGGCGTCGTTGATGCCCATTTCCTTGAGCGTTTGCGTGGCTGATCTGGTGAAGTCCAGGTCGAAGAGCGGAGTGACCCCACTGGCAGATGCCGCGACCGAAACCAATAAGCTGCTCAAGAGGCAGATGGCTGAAATGTTCAAGGCCGGGTTTCCTTTTTCCATTGATTCTTTGATTTCGCAGTTCGGTTCCAACCTGCCTAGATGAGTTCCAGTACGCTGCTGGCACCCCGATAGCTAATGGGCAATCGAATGGAAGGAGAAAGGGAGGGCATCCATTGCCCTCCCCTCCGCTGTCCACGCTCCCTGCGACAGTACTGACCAGGACCTCAAGTGGCCAGAATGAAGTCCGTCTGATCAACGGCCGCGCTGGCGACACCCACAAGGCGGATGGAGTCCGCCCCGATCCCCAGCATCGTGTCCGCCCCGTCGGTCGTTATGCTCACGTTGGCCGCGAACGTCGCACTGGTGATCCCCAGCCCCGCGATGTTGATCAAGTCGTGCCCTGCGACCAGATTGGCTCCGAATCCAAAGATCGCATCGGTGCCGAAACCCGCGGCAGCAAACATGAAGGTATCGTTGCCGGCGGTACCGGTACTCAACAGGTCGTTACCACCACCACCGGTGAGCACGTCGTTACCCGCACCACCCACGATCGTGTTGTTGAGCCCGTTACCCGTGCCCGCGAAGTTGCCGCTGCCGCCGAAGAACAGACTCTCGACATTGGCACCCAGGGTGTAGCTCGAGAGCGAGGTCCAGACCGTATCGTTACCACCACCGGCGGACTCGGTCACCACGTCTCCAAGGTCGGTGACTTCGTAGACATCGTTGCCGGCACCGCCGGCCATCGTGTCGGAACCTGAGCTACCGATGATGACGTCGTTACCTGCACCGCCCACAAGCGTGTTGGCGAGCCCGTTACCGGTGCCCCTGAAGTTGCCGCTACCGCCGAAATACAGATTGTCGACGTTGGCGCCCAGGGCGTAGTTCACGAGCGAGGTCCAGACCGTATCGCTACCGGCGCCGGCAAGCTCGGTCACCACGTCTCCAAGGTCGGTGACTTCGTAGACATCGTTGCCGGCACCGCCGGCCATCGTGTCGGCACTTCCGCCACCTCTGATGACGTCGTTACCCGCACCACCCACGACCGTGTTGGCCAGCGCATTACCGGTACCCGTGAAGTTGCCGCTGCCGCCGAAATACAGATTGTCGACGTTGGCACCCAGGGTGTAGTTCGCGAGCGAGGTCCAGACCGTATCGTTGCCGCCACCGGCGAGCTCGGTCACAACGTCTCCAAGGTCGGTGACCTCGTAGACATCGTTGCCGGCACCGCCGACCATCGTGTCGGCACTACCGCCACCTCTGATGACATCGTTACCCGCACCACCCGCGATCGTGTTGGCCAGCGCATTACCGGTACCCGCGAAGTTGCCGCTACCGCCGAAATACAGATTCTCGACGTTGGCACCCAGGGTGTAGCTCGCGAGCGAGGTCCAGATCGTGTCGCTGCCGCCACCGGCGAGTTCGGTCACTACGTCCCCAACGGAGGTAACTTCGTAGATATCGTTGCCAGTACCGCCGGCCATCGTATCGTTACCGTTACCACCGATGAGAATGTCATTGCCCGCGTCACCATTGATGATGTCGTTGCCACCCATGCCGTTCATGATGTCGTTGCCATCACCTCCGCTGGCCACATCATTGCCTGCCGTGCCGATCCATGTGTCGACACCGACGGTACCGGCAAACACCGTACCGACGAGCACCGGGGCCGTGGCGTCGGATGCGATGCTTTCGGACACACCGAAGTCATCCACGAAACTGACCACCACGCGCACCTGATCGCCGACCTGAGCCTGGCCAAGCGTGAACGTGCTACCGGTGGCTCCTGGGATGTTGACGAAGCTGACTCCGTTGGTCTCCTGCCACTGGAAGGTGAACTGCGGATTGCTGAGGCCATCGACGTCGACGAGGGTCGACAGGTTGGCGGTCAGCACTTCGTTCAAAAACGCAAACCCAAGGATGCCCGGCCCGGCAATCGGTGCGTTGTTCGCCGACGAGTCGACGATCTCCAGCGTCCCAATGGCATCCTGATACACCGCCCGAACGCGGATGTTCAGACCGGCGACATCGTCCGCCACCATATAGGTGGCGCCGGTCGCCCGCGAAGCCTCGCCTGCGGCGATAAAGGTGATGTCCTCAAAGATGCCCGAACCCGGGACGTTTTCGACCTGCCAGTAGTAAGACACGGGCCCGGTAATCGCGCCGGTCACATTGGCCACACCCTCGTTGTTGGCGTCGCGTATCGACTGGCTGCTGACGCGCAGCAGCTGGCCGGCGACAGGCGCATCGACACGCGCACCGGTGGTAGCATCGAGGATCGCCAGACGCCCCACAGGAGCGCTGTTCGTGACGGTGCCAACACCGGAGGCCTGCGTCTGGTCAGCGAACTGCAGGCGCTCGATGCCCGTCAGGCGATCGACGCCATCACGCCCTGCAACCAGATCGGTCACGATGACAGCGTTGCCATCGACAGCAACTGTGTACTCCGACGCATTACCGGAGAACACCGCAGTGTCGAAGTTGTCCGTGCCGGTCAGAATCTCCCGCACGATGACCAGTTGGCCCGGGTTGTAGGTACCGTTGAGCATCAACGGTACCAGTGGTTCCATGCTGTTGAACGTGGCGATCTCCGCGCCGCTTCCATCAGCATTCGCCCGTACGCTGATGCGCACGTTCAGCCACTTGTCACCATCGATGATGTCGTCACCGCCGCGGCCTTCGATGAGGTCGCTGCCGCTACCACCGAGAATGATGTTGCCACCGTCGAAGAACGTCGCTCCGGCTGGCAACAGACCCGCCAGACCGTTGATCAGGCTGATGTTGGTCAGCACACTGCCGGTAGCACCCGCAGTAGGCAGCGATGTTGCATCTTCGTTATCACCGCGCAGGAAGTCACCGTGGGACGACCCCGACAGGCCTTCCATGATGTCGAAACGCACCAGCGCCGAAGCGCCCGAACCCGGCATCGGTGGCACATCGAAGAAGCGGTCGCTGAAATCGACGCTCACGCCCTGGGCGAGATCCTTGAAGGTCGCCCAGTCATAGCCCGAGCCGCCGATATAGCGGTCACCAAAGCCGAGACTGCCGACCATGATGTCATCACCGCCTTCGCCGTTGAACTTATCGTTCTCGTTACCGCCGATGTAGACATCGTGACCGATGACCGGGTCGTTGCCGAGCGGGTCGAAGTTGTCGCCAGGCGCACCGTCCGAGGTGCCCTTCTCGATCCAGTCGTCGCCTTCGTTACCCATGTCCTGTTCGTTGGCTTTGCTGCCCAGGATGAAGTCGTTGCCCTGGCCACCAATGGCTTCGGAGGCGTCCTCACCGGTAATGATGAAGTCGTTGCCGAACCCGCCAATGAGCAGGTTGACGCCGTTGCCTCCGTGCAGCACGTCGTTGCCGTCGCCACCCTGGAGGTTATCGTCGCCGCCGGTGTCGGTGATGATGTCGTCGCCGGCACCACCGCGCAACTGGTCGTTACCGTCACCGCCTTCGATGCGATCGTTGCCGCCATCACCCCAGACCGTGTCGTCGCCTTCACTGGAGACGAGGATGTCTGCACCCTCGGTGCCACCCAGCACGATGTGCTCGTCACCACTGTAGCGAATGTAGTTGGTGTCCGGCCCCACGGTCAGCGGGTTGTCGCGGAACACCACCTGCTCGCCGTTCGGACCGAGCGGATCGGCGGTGAGCAGACCTTCGTTGAATTGCCTGCCCTGGTCCACTTCCAGATAGAACCCAGGGTCCGAGAACACCAGGCCCGGCAAGTGCGTGGCCGAGGTGTTGGCCATGATCAGCTTGGCGAACGAGTTGCTTTCAAGCTCGGCATTCATCGTCAGGCCAGCGGTACGCTCCAGGTAGTAGAAGCGGTCGCCGTCCTGCAGTTTTTCCAGCTGGTTCTCGAACACGAAGTTGAAGGTCGAGCCGAGCATGCCGCCGAACGGGGTTTTCTGTTCGGCCAGGCCGCCGATCCAGAGGTCGATGGCATCGACACCCGTGATCGTCACGTTCCTCAGGTCGTCGGCAGTACCCAGTACCCCATCGCTACCGGCCAGCGTTACGTTGGCAAAAGCACCGGTGCTGTTGAGGAAGTCCAGGCGGTCAGCCGGCGCCCCCACACCACCGAATACCAGCGCCAGAGCTGCAGCGCGTTTGCCTTCCAGCGTGGTCGCCGCCGTGATCGTGTCATGCGTGCCATAGGCCGCGATGAAGTTGATCAACGACTCCGGATGTTTGAGGTACTGCACCAGATCGACCCAGCTGGTGTACGGCTTGAGTTGGGTATCACCGGTCTGGCTGTAGATGTCGCGGCGGATCGCGTTGAGTGAGGGAATCCCCACGTCGCGGCCACGGGCGATGTTGATCGCCGGCAGGTCGAGCGGCAGGCCGAGCAGGTTATTGCGCAGCGCCTCGGTGACGAACTCGTCGATTTCGTTACCGGCTTGCCGGGTCACCCCACGTATGATCGCACTGGTCGCATCCTCTGGCGACACGCCACTGGCGGCGTACGCCAACGGGTTGAGGAACGCCGCGATCAAGCCCAGTTGCTGATCGGGATTAG
This sequence comes from Pseudomonas sp. GM74, assembly GCF_000282455.1. Lineage (GTDB taxonomy): Bacteria > Pseudomonadota > Gammaproteobacteria > Pseudomonadales > Pseudomonadaceae > Aquipseudomonas. The sequence goes on along the minus strand of NZ_AKJG01000046.1, from coordinate 84,107 downwards.
CGCTGGCCGGATCGCCTACCACGTTGAAATCGATATCGAAGCGATCGACGGTCTCGGTCAGCATCGAGTGGCCAAACCGGTACACGGTATGGGCGAACTCGGCGACGATCGAGGCATCGAGGTCGACGTCATAGACCTGGGTCGGTGCGAAGAACAGGTCGATGTTGGGCTGGATGGTCCGCGCAAACTCCTCGAACACCAGGTGCTGATACTGCATCTCGGTGCCGAACTTGGCAGCCTGGAACAGCCGTTCACCATTCCAAAGCAGCGCATCGAACTCAGCTTGGGTAGTTGGCAACGCGGTCACCGGAGTCAGCAGCCACTCGTTAAGGAAGGCTAAGTCACCCGAATCGAGCACGGTGTCCTTGGTCTGCTGGACCAGGCGATTGTGTTCGGAGTGGAAGATCGCATGCACCGCGGTCAGGCCGATGTTCTCGTTGACCCGGCCGTCGCCAGCCATGTAGTGAGCGTCGAGCAGTTCATTGTCATAGGTGAGGTTATTGCCCCCCGGGCCAACGGGCTGCGCATTGCCGACAGCCGTGTCGGCATCCGCCTGCAGAACCCCGCCGACGATTACCGGCACGGCATTGTGGGCGATGTCGACGAGGAACTGGTGACCGGTGCGCACAGCATTGGTCAGGTTAAGGGGAGCAAGCGGATTGCCTTCGACAAGGACATCATCAGCCGTGCCACCAATACCGTCATTCCCTGTCATCACCACCATCGGGAAGCCGTTCGGCCCTTTGATGAAGTTGCCATAGGCGTCAGTCGCCAACAGCGGGGCGTTGTCGGCATCGGCATCGGTAAGGTTGATACCCAGGATGTCGCGGGCTTGCGCCTTGACCACCTTCCAGGTCGCCATGCCACCAATTTCGACGTCGTCCGCGGTACCAAACGTGCCATCCACACCCAGATCACGGTTGGTGATCAGCCTGCCGGTCGCTACGGGGCCGCTGTCGGTCATCTGATAAGCGCGCAGGAACACCTGGTGCGACGGATGCGAGCTATAGGTCTGGTTCTGGTCCACGAACGGCGAGGTGGTATTGGTGTGCTCATGGATGTCGTCGGCCGTGCCAAGAACGCCATCCGCCCCTGGCTGGTTGGTCGCGCGGGTCAGCACCATGAAGTTCGTCGGGCTACCTGGGACAAAGAGTGGATCATCCGGCTGAAGCGGAATGAAGACGGTGCCCGAACCACCTTTGGTGACCAGGTCCAGACCATGATCGAAGAACTGCCCGAAGAAGGTCATCCAGGCGTTGAACGGCGCAGACAATCCCGCATCCGCCGTGGTGTTCTCGAAGAAGTACACATCGTGATCATCGGCAGTACCGAACTGACCATCCAGTCCGGGGCTGGCAACAATCTGTACGCCTTCCTTGAGCACGTCGTCGTTACCCACCGCGCCGAAGTTGAGCACACCGTCCAGGCCCGGGTCGAAAGCCGTGGCATAGGCCGCCGGGTTGTTTGCCGTCTGATCGACGATCAGGTTGCTGATGGTGCGCGGCTGCGAGTCAATCACAAGGCCGTTGCTCTGCGTATACGACGTTCCCCCTTCCGCCGGATTGAAGACCGGATCGGTCAAGCGCGGAAAGAGGTTATCGGCGGCACCAAACTCGGTGTGATTGTTGCCGTTGAGGTTCATCAGGTTGTTGTTCGACCCGTCGACCGTGCGCAGCCCCAGCGGTGCGCGGATATTCGGGATCAGCGAGAGGATGTCCTGACCGGCCGCATCCGCCTCGGCAATCCTGATCTGGTCAAGGATGAAGTTGAGGTCGGAGCGGACCATGTGCAGGCCCGCGCCACCCGCAGTGGCATCGACTACAGGTACCTGCGCCGTTGGCGTAACCGGTGCACCGGCAACGACGGCAGCCGTCGGCGTGGAGAACAGGATCTCCGTGGTGCCGTGACCGTCCTGATAGATCGCCTTGACCCGCAACGACAACCCGGCGAGGTCAGGAGAGACCTTGAACGCCGTACCGTCGGCGCTTTGGAACGCCAGGTCGCCAGCGGGCAACAGAATGATGTCCTCGAATACGCCAGTGCCTGGATCGGCCTCGAACTGCCAGATGTAGGACACCGAGCTGTTGGTAATGAACCCCTGTGGATTACCCGGCGTGACGTTGTTGGCATCACGCACCCCGACCACGCTGACCGTCAGCGTGTCGCCCACTGTTATCGCCCCGCCGTTTCCATCCGAAACGGTAGGACTGCCAACCGGTTGTGCGTTCAGCCCCGGTACCAGCACTTGCTGGCCATCGGCGAATTGCAGGCGTTCGATATTCAGCAGGGTATCGATGCCGTCGCGACCTGCGACGCTATCCGCCACTGTCCAGACATCGTCCGTCACATCGTTCGTGCCACGGTCGTCGACCGTCACCGCATAGTCGGCCTCAACCCCGGAGTAAATGGCAGTGTCGAAGGCCGCCCCGCCAGTCGAGGTGCCGGGCATGATTTCCCGCACGGCCTTGAGCTGACCAGGGTTATAGGTGCGGTCCAGCATGAGCGGGATCATATCGACCATGCTGTCGAAGGAGTCGATTTCGGGACCGGTATGGTCGACGTCGCCGACGGCATAAACCGCAATCCTGACGTTGATCCATTTGTCGCCATCGATCAGATCGTCGCCACCGCGGCCTTCGATCAGGTCACTGCCATCACCGCCGAGGATGATGTTGCCAGTGGCAAAGCCGGTGACCGGCAATCCGGCATCGGCCAGGAACTGGTCCAGGCCGCGGATCAACGCGACATTGGTCAGCGCACTGCCCGTGGTGCCGCCGTGGTTGATGATGGTGTCCGCATCGACATCATCGCCCCTGAGTACATCGCCGAAACTCGAACCGGACAAGCCTTCGACCTCGGCAAAACGGTCGAGAATCGAGGCTGGCGAGGCACCGACCGGATTGAATATGCCGGCATTCTGGTTTGGTGTATTGCCGTGGGGCTGAGCCAGCGCGGCCATGCTCAGGTCAGCGGTCACGCCGACCCGATCATTCTTGTAGCTGATCCAGTCGAAACCGGACATGCCGTCCATCTTGTCCTGGGCATCGCTGCCGATAAAGATGTCATCGCCGCCCTCGCCGATCATTTCGTCGAAACCGCCACCACCAATAAAGATGTCGTTGCCGATCACATCGTCATTGAGCAGCGGCGAGAAGTTATCGCCAGGTGCACCGTCCTGGGTGCCCTTCTCGATCCAGTCGTCACCTTCGTTACCGGTAGGTGGCAGGTTGGTCTTGGCACCGAGGATGAAGTCGTCGCCCTGACCGCCGAAGGTGGTAGTGATGTCTTCGGTGGTGATGATGAAGTCCTGGCCGTCGCCACCCAGGACCAGGTTGCCGCCAACAAGCATGCTGCCGACCACGATCACATCGTTACCGTCGTTACCTTCCAGACGGTTGTCGCCGAACGAGTCGCTGATGATGTCATCGCCATCGCCGCCCAGTACCGCATCGTTACCGGCACCGCCTTCGAGGAGGTCGTTACCGGCGTCACCGTAAATGGTGTCATCGCCTTCACCGGAAATGATGATGTCATTGCCGGCGGTGCCGCCCATGACGATATGGTCTTCACCGGTGTACTTCAGATAATTGGCGTCCGGCCCCACAGTGTCGGGGTTATCGCGAATCACCAGGGGCACGACTTCCACGCCGTTGATCATGATGCCGCCGGTCGGATCGGCGCGGCCATCCACGCCAAGGCCGGTGAACTGAGAGGCCTGATTCACTTCGAGGGTGAACGTCGGCGTCAGGAACACGGTGTTCGACAGGTGGGTGACATCGGTGTTGAGCATGATCAGCTTGGCAAAGGAGTTGTTCTCCAACTCGGTGCCGAAGTTCAGGCCCGCGGTACGCGACAGATAGTAGAAGCGGTCGCCGTTCTGCAACGCCTCCATCTGGGTTTCAAACACGAAGTTGAACGTCGAGCCGAGCATGCCGCCGAACGGCATCTTCTGTTCGGCGAGGCCACCGACCCAGAAGTCGATGTCGTCGACGCCCGTGACCGTCACACCGGTCACGTCATCTGCAGTACCCAGTACCCCATCCGCACCGGCCTGCGTTACGTTGGCATAAGCACCGGTGCTGTTGAGGAAGTCCAGACGGTCAGCCGGCGAACCCACGCCACCCAATACCAGCGCCAGGGCTGCAGCGCGTTTGTCTGCCAGTGTGAGCGCCGCGGTGATCGTGCTATGCGTACCATAGGCCGCGATGAAGTTTACCAGCGACTCGGGATGCTTGAGGCTGTCCGCCAGGTCAGCCCAGCTGATGTACGGCTTGAGTTGGCTGTCGCCGGTGGATGCGTAGAACTCACGGCGCGCTTCATTCAAGGTGGGGATGCCCGTGTCGCGACCACGTGCCAGGTTCAGGGTCGGCAAATCGAGCGGCAGACCGAGCAGGTTGTTGCGCAACGCTTCGGTGACGAACTCATCGAGTTCGTTGCCGACCTGCCGGGTCACACCACGAATGATCGCCCCTGCCGCCTGGTCCGCAGTCACCCCGCTGCTGGCAAATGCCAACGGGTTGAGGAAGGCTGCGATCAGACCCAGTTGCGAGTCCGGGTTGGTCGGGTCAGTGAGCAGCGGATTGAACGCAGGGTCGAAGCGATCGACGGTCTCGGTCAACATCGAGTGACCGAAGCGGTACACCACGTGGGCGAACTCGGCGAGGATTGCCGGGTTGATCGAGGTGTCATAGCCGTTGGGCGCTAGGAACTCGTCGACCTGTGGCTGAATGGTCCGCGCGAACTCCTCGAACACCAGGTGCTGGTACTGCATCTCGGTGCCGAACTTGGCGGCCTGGAACAGGCGTTCGCCATCCCACACCAATGCCGCGATCCCGGCAGGTGTAGTCGGTATTGCAGCCACGTCGTCCACCAGCCACTCATTGAGGAAGGCCAGGTCGCCGGAGGCCAGGATAGTGTCCTTCGATTGCTGGACCAGGCGGTTGTGCTCGGAGTGGAACACATGGTGCACGGTGGTCAGGCCAATGTTCTCGTTCGCCCGGCCATCGCCGGCAATGTAGTGGGCGTCGAGCAGTTCGTTGTCATAGGTCAGGTTGTTGCCGCCAGGGCCAACGGGCTGCGCATTGCCGACAGCGATGTCGGCATCCGCCTGCAGAACCCCGCCGACGACGACCGGCGCGGCATTGTGGGCGATGTCGTCGAGGAAGCCATGTCCGGTACTCACGGCGTTGGTCAGACTGATCGGAGCTGCCCGGTTGCCTTCGACCAGTTGCGTGACGTCGTCAGCCGTGCCGGCGATGCCGTCGGCACCGTTGCTGATACGAATCACCACCTGCGGCATGCCGTTCGGCCCGCGGATGAAGTTGCCGTACGCATCGGTTGCCAGTAATGGCACGTTGTGCACGTCGGCGTCGGTCAGGTTGATGCCCAGAATGTCACGGGCCTGGGCCTTGACCACTGCCCAGGTCGCCATGCCGCCATTCTCGCCGTCGCCATCATCGGCAGTGCCGAACAGGCCATCCGGGCCAAGGTCACGGTTGGTAATCAAACGCCCTGTTGCAACAGGATCACCGGCCGCATTGAGGACGTATTCACGCAGGAACACCTGATGCGAAGGGTGCGAACTGTAGGTCTGGCTCTGGTCGACGAACGGCGAAGTGGTGTTGGTCTGGCCATCATCGGTCGTGCCGACGACTCCGTCCGCGCCCGCGGTACGCACTGCACGTGACAGCACCATGAAGTTGGTCGGGCTGCCCGGTACGAACAACGGATCGTCCGGCTGCAGCGGAATGAACACGACGTCGGTCGCGCTCTTGGTGACCAGGTCGAGACCGTGGTCGAAGAACTGGCCGAAGAAGGTCATCCACGAGTTGAAGCTGGCGGTCAGGCCGACATCCGGCGACACGTTGGGAAAGAAGAACACATCCTTGTCATCGGCCGTGCCGAACACGCCATCGAGCCCGGGGCTGGTGACTATCTGTACGCCTTCCTTGAGCACGTCGTCATTACCCACCGCGCCGAAGTTGAGCACACCGTCCAGGCCTGGATCGAACGCTGAGGCATAGGCCGCCGGGTTGTTGGCGGTCTGGTCGACGACCAGGTTACTGATAATCCGTGGTTGCGGGTCGACCACCGTCCCTGTTCCGGCGTATTGCGGCGATAGAAAGGAAGGATCGAGCAGGCGCGGGAAGGGATTGTCCGCTGCGCCAAATTCACTCTGACCGGTGACCAGGTTATTAAAGCTGCCATCAACGGTACGCAGGCCGAACGGCACCTGAGTGTTGGGAAGCAAATCAATGAGGCTGGCGCCGTCGGCGTTCGCTTCCGCGATAAAGATTTGCTTGAGGATGAACTCCAGGTCCGACTTGCTGAAATTGGCCATTTTGGATTGCCCTCGATTTGTCTGGGTAAAGGCGCGGGACGAGAAAATCCTCCCGCGCCAAGTCAAGTGCTGGCTTGCGCAGTTTGTTGGTTGTGTTTTTTTGCGAGAGCTGGCGTTACCCGGGACCCGGGATCAGCGCCTGGAATTCGCTATATGAATTGCTCGCCGGGCGTTCAGGCAGAGCGGATTCGAGCCCTGGGCGGGCCATGGAATCTGGAAGTGAAGGCAAACGTTCTGGAAAGCCCCTTCCCTCTGCAAAAGAACGAAATGATCGACATATTTCTGCTCCTCTCGGGAAAATCACCGCGCCTTGCACTGCCAAAGCGATGGCAGGCTTCAGGCGGGCGGGCCCCCCGATAACTAAGACTAAAGTTCCATAGCAAATCTTTGTCAATATTCCGTCGTTAAAACAGACGACTGGTGGCAGGCATCCCAACTAGCTGTTTTTAAAAGACATATAGAAAGTTGCGCGTTGGTATAGAGCGAAATGTTATTTCGGAGTGTTTAACCGCCACCTACGCTGCTGCATAAGGGAGCAACGCAGCGATTTCGGAAGACTCGCCATCCATAGAGCGACCAGCCTGCGTGTCCATAAGTTGTTTATGGGACTACATTTACTGTTAGCTGCTGCGCCCCAAGGGCAATCGGCTTTTCGCAGTGGGAGGACCAACATGCCCAAGCAGTCGAACATCCGTTCCGAACTGGCCGACGCGCTCTTTCGCCTGCGCCGCAGTTTTTATTCGCTGGCGGCGTTCAGCGGTGTCATAAACGTCATGATGTTGACGCCAGCTATTTATATGCTGCAGGTCTACGATCGAGCCCTGGTCAGTCGCAACGTCACGACGCTGGCGATGTTGACGGTCCTGGTGGTGGGTCTGTTCCTGCTGATGTCCACGCTGGAAATGGTTCGCACCCGCGTACTGATCCGGGTCGGCAACTGCCTCGACATGGACCTCAACCGACGCATCTTCACCGCTGCATTCGAGCGCAACCTGAGCCGCGCCGGAGGTAACCCGGCCCAGGCCCTGCAAGACCTCTCCCAGGTCCGTCAGTTCGTCACCGGCAATTCCCTGTTCGCTTTCTTCGATGCACCGTGGACGCCGATCTATCTGTTGGTCGCCTATCTGATCCACCCGATACTCGGACTGATCACGCTGATCGGCTCGCTGATTCTGGTGGCCCTGGCCTGGCTCACCGAGAAGGCGACGCAGAAGCCGCTGGCCGACGCCAATCAGGCTGCCCTCTCATCCGCCCTGTACGCCAACAACAACCTGCGCAACGCCGAGGTCATAGAGGCCATGGGCATGCTGCCGTCGATCAGCAAGCGCTGGTTCCAAAGCCATTTGCGCATCCTGGAAATGCAGACCCTGGCCTCCGATCGCGCCGCCTTGATCAGCAGCACCGGGCGCTTCGTGCGGATCACTTTGCAGTCGTTGATCCTCGGCGCCGGTGCGCTGCTGGCGATCGAAGGCAAGATCACCCCGGGGATGATGATTGCCTGCTCGATCCTCACCGGCCGCGCACTGGGTCCGGTGGAACAGGTCATCGCGTCGTGGAAGCAATTGCTCGGCTGCCGCTCGGCCTGGGGCCGGCTCAACGAGATGCTGCAGGACTATCCGCGCCGGCCACCGAGCATGTCGCTGCAGCGACCAATGGGCATGCTGGCGGTTGAGAATGTGTATGCCGGTGCCCCGGCTACCAACAACACGATTCTGCGGGGCGTGAGCTTCAGCCTTGTCCCCGGCGAAAGCCTTGGCATTATCGGTCCGTCCGCCTCGGGTAAATCCACCCTCGCCCGCCTGCTGGTCGGCGTCTGGCCGGCGCAGGCCGGCAAGGTGCGCCTGGACGGTGCGGACATATTCAACTGGAACAAGGGCGAACTTGGCCCCTGGCTCGGCTATCTGCCACAGGACGTGGAGTTGTTCGAGGGCAATATCGCCGACAACATTGCGCGCTTTGGCGAAGTGGACAGCGAAGCGGTCATCCGCGCCGCCAAGATCACTGGCGTGCACGAGATGATCCTGCGTTTCCCGCAGGGTTACGACACCCGCCTGGGCACTGATGGCAGCCCGCTATCCGGCGGCCAGAAGCAACGCATCGCCCTGGCCCGCGCGCTGTATGGCGAGCCCAATCTGATCGTGCTGGACGAGCCGAACGCCAACCTCGACGACGTCGGCGAAAAGGCCTTGGTCGATGCCCTGGCCGAACTCAAGGGCCGTGGCGCGACCGTCATTCTGATTTCTCACCGTCCCAACGTACTCTGTGCCGTCGATAAGGTGCTGATGCTGCGCGACGGCGGCGTGCAGATGCTCGGCACGCGCGATGAAGTATTCGCAGCGCTGCGCAAGGCCAGTGTGATCCCTGCAGGCGCCTCGACTCCGCTGGCCTCCGTCAAAGCACGGGAGTGACCGATCATGCAAATGAGCCAACATACCGAGATGATTACAGCCGATTCCAGGAGCGTGGTAGACCTGGACGTCGGCAAACCCGCGCGGTGGGGCGTGTGGCTGGTGCTTGCCGGCTTCGGCGGCTTCCTCCTGTGGTCATGGCTGGCGCCGCTGGATGCCGGCGTGGTAGCGACAGGCACGGTCAAGGTCACCAGCAATCGCAAAGCCGTGCAGCATCTGAGCGGCGGCACCGTGGAGGCCATTCTCGTTCGCGAAGGCGATCTGGTGACAAAAGGCCAGGAGGTGGTCCGCCTCGACTCGTTGCGTGCCCTTGCCGAACAGGGTGCGGTCAGCGCCCAGTACATCGTCAGCAAGACGGTGGAAAACCGTCTGGAAGCGGAACGTGACGGCCGCGAGGTGGTGAACTTCGATCCTGAACTGCTCAAGCGCTTCAAGGATGACCACCGCCTGGAAGCCGCCATGGACCTGCAACAGCGTCTGCTCGACACCCGGCGCGCCGGTCTCGCCGGCGAGATCAGCATCCTGCAGGAGAACCTGGCGGCGTCGGCCGTGCAGCTCAAGGGCCTGCAGCAGGTCTACAGTGCCCGCGCCTCACAGATCAGTTTCCTCAACCAGGAACTGCAAGGCACCCGCGTGCTGACGGCCGAAGGCTATGTGCCGCGCAACCGCCTGCTTGAGCTGGAACGCAGTAATGCCGACCTCTCCGCCGGCCAGGCCGAGAACCTCAACAACATCGCCCGCGTGCGTAGCCAGACCACCGAAATCAAGCTGCGCATCCTGCAGCGCCAGCACGACTACCTGAAGGAAGTCGAATCGCAGTTGACGGAAACCGCCAAGGAAAACACCACCCTGGCCGACCGCTTGCGCGCGCTCGACTATGAAGTGACCCACACGGTGATTCGATCGCCGATCGATGGCATGGTCCAGGCTTTGAGCATCGCCACCGTCGGCGGGATCATTCAACCCGGCTTCAAGATCATGGAAATCGTTCCGGTCAACGAACCCTTGCAGGTCGACGCGATGATTCCTGTGCAGGCCATCGACAAAATGGTCCCCGGCCTGCCCGTGGACATTTCCTTCCCGGCCTTCAACCATGCCAAGACACCAAACATCCCCGGCCGTGTGATGACCATTTCCGCCGACCGCCTGATGGACGAGGAAAGCAAGCAGCCGTTCTATCTGGCCCAGGTGGAAGTCACCCCCGATGGCATGGGCCTGCTTGGCACCAATCACATTCGCCCCGGGATGCCCGCCAGCGTCACCATCAAGACCGGCGAACGCAATATGTTGAGCTATCTTCTTAAACCAATGCTCGAACGTGTGGACAGCTCATTCAAGGAACAATGAAATGGATCGTCATTGCCTGCTCTTCTGCCTGATGGGGTTGGCCTTGCCGGCCAACGCCATGGACCTCAAGCAAGCCTGGGATCTGTTGCAGTTCCAGGGGCCCATCTACCAGGCCGCCATGCATGAAAAAGAGGCCGGCGGGGAAAACCGCGCCATCGGCACGGCCGGCCTGCTACCGCAGATCAACGCCTCTGCCTACGACAACAAGGTCAACGGCACACAACGCCAGAGTGGCATCGAAAGGGATCTCGACTACGACTCCAAGGGCGCCAACGTGCGCCTGCGCCAGCCGCTGTTCAACAAACAGAAGATGGCCGAGTACCGCCAGGGTCAGCAGCGTGCCGACTACAGCAACGCGGTATTCGATGCCAAGAGCCAGGATGCCGCGGTGCGCTTGGCCGAAAGCTATTTCGACGTGCTCCTGGCCAGCGAAACCATCACCTTGGCCAAGTCCAAGCTGAACGCCTTTGAAGAGCAACTCGCTTCGGCGAAACGGCGCCTGGAACTGGGGGCCGGCACCGTCACCGACGTCGACGAATCGACCGCTCGCCGCGACCTCGCCGAAGCCGAACTGATCGAAGCCCAAGACAACCTGGTCAACGCGCGCCGCAAGCTCGAGGAATACATCGGTGAAACCCCCGAATCCCTGACCACCTTGCGTCCGAGTTTCGATACACCACCGCTGGTACCAAGCAACCTGCAGGACTGGCTGGTCAAAGCCCAGGTCGATAGCCCATTGCTCCATGCGCGCCGTTACAGTCGCGACCTCGCCGAAGAAGAAGTGAACCGCGCCAGGGCCGGCCATTGGCCAACCCTGGATTTCGTTGCCGGCTACACCGCGGGTGAGAGCCAATCCCTCTCCGAACTGAATCAACGCAACCGCTACGGTTCGATCGGACTGGAAGTCAACATCCCGATATTCGCCGGTGGCGGCGTCAGCGCGTTGACACGCCAGGCCAGTGCCAATAGCGACAAGGCCACGGACGAACTCGACGCCGCACGACAGGAGGTCATCACCGGAACCACCCGCGAGTATCAAGGCATCCTGAGCGGCGCCAAACGCATTCGTGCGCTGGAGAAGGCCGTGGCGTCCAACGAGCGCTCACTGGCATCGTCACGCAAGGGCTTCAAGGAAGGCGGCACCAGCACCAACTCGGATGTCCTCAATGCAGAAGAACTGCTCTTCGTTGCGCGCCACGATCTGTTCGATGCCAAGCTGCGCTATTTGATGTCGCGCCTGCGCCTGGCCTCTTCGGTGGGCAGCCTGGGCGACGACGATATTGACCAGATCAACAACTACCTCGGCCCGGAACTGCTGGTCACCAAATAACGTTCACCTGCCGGCCGGTCGCGCCAAATGATGGCTGACCGGCCCCCTCCTCCCATGATCCCCACCAAGCCATTCATTACCGCGCCTTCACGCAGAAAGGCAGCCGCCAGAGAAATAAACAGTCACCGCTGAAATTTGCCCAATAAGCCCTTGATTCCCTTTATGCTCGATCCCGCTCCAAATCAAAAGCCACGCCCGGCTCCAGGCTGTAAACTGTTTCCCCATGCGCAAATTTTTGTACCTGACATTTTCCATGGCATTGCTCGCCGCCCTCACGACCTACGCGATGTGGGCCGCAGACCGGCCAGTGGGTCATTACCTTTCGGACCTGCGGATCAGCCTGGCTGTCGACCAGGGCACGCCTGCGGACCGAGGCAATCTGTTGGGCATCCAGCCCGAACTGTTTCCTACCGACTATCAAAGCCCCGAGCGTTTGCACCGCAAGCTCGCGGCCTATCTGCAAGCAGCCCGGGACCAGGGTTTGCTGAACGGCAAGACCGTCGTTGTGCTGCCGGAGCACGTCGGTACCTGGCTGATGGTCAGCGGCGAGAAGGATGAGCTGTATCAGGCCAGCACCCTCAAGGAGGCCATGAACTGGCTGGCGGTGAGCAATCCCCTGAAGTTCGCCAAGGCGTGGATCAACGCCGAGGGCGGCAATCGTCTGGACGATGCCCACCTGCGCATGAAAGCCAAGGCAATGGCCAGGGACTACCAGGCATTGTTCGGAGGGCTGGCCAAAGAATTCCACGTGACACTGGTGGCGGGCTCCATCGTGCTGCCCGAACCGAGCATCATCGACGGCACCTTGAAAATCGGCCGCGGCGCGCTGTACAACAGCAGCGTGGTGTTCAACAGCGATGGCCTGCCGATCGGCCAGCCCCAACGCCAGATACACCCGTTCTTCGCGCAACAAAACGGGATCAAGGCGAATGGCGAACACTCGCTCAATGTCGTTGATACCCCCGCGGGAAGGCTGGGCGTATTGATCGGCCACGACAGCTGGTACCCGGACAACTACCTCAAGCTCAACGACCAGAGCGTACAGTTGGTTGCGGTACCGGCCTTTGTTGCCGGCCGTGGCACCTGGGATCAACCGTGGCGCGGCTACAGGGGTTCTTCGGCACCGGCGTCGGTCAACTTGAAGCCTGGAGAAGTCAGTGAAGGCCAGGCCTGGCAGCACCTGACCCTCACGACCCGGATGCCGGCCAGTCAGGCCGTCGCTGGCATGAGTGTGTTCCTGCGGGGACAGTTCTGGGACCAGGGCAGCGCCGGGCATAGCTTCCTCAGCAGCAACGGCCAGCACTTTGCCGATGGCAACGCCCAGGGTGCGCGCTTGCTGAACCTCTGGTTGTAAGCCATGAATCCACAGCCGATGCGCCTTGGCGATCTGTCGGTGGGCTTTGTTCATAGCCTGGCCGATGCCGTGCGCAGTCATGGCGTCGACCCGCAGCCACTGCTCGATCAATACGGTCTCGATGCCGCGCGCCTGAGCGAAGCCGGTGCCCGGTTATCGATACCGCGCTACATGCGCCTGGGCCACAGCGCCATTCAACTGACCGACAACCCGGCCCTTGGCTTGCGCATGGGTCAGCTCAGTCGCCTGAGCCAGGCAGGCCTCGCAGGGGTCACCGCCGCCCAGGCGCCGACCGTACGAGAAGCCGCGCGCTGCCTGATTCGATTCGAAGCCTTGTACGGCTCCAATTATCGGGGTCAATCAAGTTTTCACGAAGACGCCCAGGGCGCCTGGCTGCGCTTCTATTCGATCAGCCCCTACAACGCCTATAACCGCTTTGTGGTGGATTCGATCATCGCCGGATGGTTGCAGCAATTATCCAGTGTCAGCCCTGCCCCGCTGCACGCCGAACGCATCGAGATCGAATTCGAGGAGCCCGGTTACCGTGCGGCCTATGACGTGTTGGGTGATTGTCCGATTCAGTTTGGCGGCGAGCGCAATCAACTGCGCTTGAGCCTGACAAGTCTCGCCCAGCGCAACCCCGAGCATTGCCCGAGTACCTGGCGGCATTTGCTGCAACTGTGCGAGCGGGAACTGGAACAACTCACACGCACCCGTAGCCTGCGTGAACGCATCATCGCGCTGCTGGGACCCTTGCTCAATGGCGGCCGAGAGCCCGACCTGCAGGAGGTGGCGGCACGCCTGAAGCTCCCCACCTGGACCTTGCGTCGCAAGCTCGCCGATGAGGGCACACAATTTCGTGCGATTCTCAACGACACACGTCGCGACCTGGCCATGACTTACATACGCGACACCGAACTGGCGTTCGGAGAGATCGCCTACCTGCTGGGTTTTGCCTCAGCAGAAGCGTTTCAACGGGCATTCAAACGCTGGAACGGGCAGACACCCGGCGAATTTCGCCGCAGCCATCGCCAATCCACCTGATGCCTACAACTCGGTAGCGTCTTCCGCCGGCTCCAGTGGATCCAGTTCAAATGCCTGGTACTCGAGCAGCTCTTCTTGATAATCGTCCATTTTTGAATCCCCCAACCATACTGAAAAAACGTCTGAATTAATGACCAGTTCCCTGAGCATAAAGTGCCCGCGTGAAAGAAAAATGACGCGGACACGACACTCTGTCGCTACTGAATAAAACGTAGCATCTGGTCAGGAATTTATCATTGGTTTTTTTAGCGCAAGGCCGCAGAACAGCGGACCTTGTTGATGAGGGTCAATCTTTTGGCTGGCCACGGGACCGGGTCATCCGACCCGATCCCGTGACGTCTCCATCACTGGCCGGAGGCAGGCATCGCCGGGATGGGTTCGCTCGGCGGTGGCAAGTCACTCGGGTTCGACGGTGGCGTGACGACTTCCTGGAGCGATGCAGGCTCTACACGCTCGGTCGGCGTGATCGGCGCCGTTTCAGGAGGCGGTGCAACAGGCTCGGAGGCCGCTGGAACCGCTTCAACGGGTGCAGGTGCAGGTGCAGCAGGCTCTACAGTGGGAGTCGCTGCCGGGGCAGGTGCCAGCGGTGCCTTGGCTTCAGGCATGCCCAGATCCGTTTTCGGCTTTTCGGGGATGTGCGCAGCCTTTTTCGCTTCCGGCGGCAGGAACAACTCGACCAGCGCAAAGAAACGTTCGTAGAACTTGGCAGACGATACGGTTTCGCTGGCGACCTTGACCATCGAGTCATCGGAGGAGCCGATCGGCATCGACACCGAGCCCAACACACCCACACCGAGACTGGCGGAGTTGTTGGTCTTCTTCAACGCATAACGATCCTGCAGGGCATTGGCGAATACGGTCGCGTGGTGCCCTTCGCTACCGTCATCGGCGCAGACCACACTGAAGCTGATCTCCATGTGATTCTCGCCGGTCTGCTGGAAGCTCTTGTGACCGCTGACCAGCTTGGGATCGTTGCTGGTGATGATGTAACCCTGGCTGAGCAAGGCGCGACGGGCGGCTTCACAGCTCTGGGTATCGGTGACCGGATAGTTTCGGGAAAAGGTACCGGAGTCGTCGAAATTCTCATGCTCATAGATCGCGGCCTTGTTCGATGAACAACCAGCCGCAGTGGCAAGCACGGCTGCCAGCCCGACAACCCGCATGGGAAGTGATTTAAACATTGAACATCCTGAGGAAAACGGTTCGGGGCGTATTGTGCAACAGATCGATGCTTAGCGGAGCATCGATCGTGTCTTAAAACGGTTACAGGCTGATTGACCCCGGTTTTGCCCAAAAGTCACCGCGGCAATTGACGTACGGCCAAACAAAAAGACCCCGGCCTTTCGGCCGGGGTCTTCCGTGCAGCGCTAAACCTGATCAGACATCAGTAACGCTTGATCTCCGCCTGGCTTTCCAGTTGCTTGCGATAAGCCGCGAAGTCTTGCTGCCCGATGCGGGAAGCGAGGTAGCGACGATACTGTGCTTTCTCCTCTTCAGTCGGCGCCGCGGCTTCGTTCACGCCATTGAGGCGCACGATCATCAGGCTGCCATCAGCCAGCGTCACGCTGGTGAAGGTCGGCTTGTCCTTGGCCGCAGGCTTCGCCATGCGGAACAGCGCTTGCAGTACCGCTGGATCGACACCTTCCTGAGCGCGAGTCGCCGCTTCGGTGACTTTCCATGTCTGGCCGTCGATCGCCTGATCCAGCGGGGTCTTGCCTTCGCGAAGGCTGGCAATCAGGGCGTCAGCCTTGGTCTTGGCATCGGCGCTGGCGTGCTCCTTGGTCAATTGCACACGGATCGCGGCAGAAACGCTTTCCAGCGGCAATTGCGAAGGCTTCAGGTGCTCCTTGGCACGCAACACGACTACGGTTTCCGGATCGAGCTCGATGGCGGTGCTGTTCGCGCCCTCATCCAGGACTTCCGGACTGAACGCAGCCGTGATCACGGCACGGTTGGCGGCAATACCCTCACCGCCTTCACGGCCGAACGGCTTGGACGTGTGGACGGTCAGTTTCAGGTCCTGCGCCGGCTGAGCCAGATCGGAGGCTTCGAACGAGGCATCCTCCAGCTGCTTGCTCGCCTCGACGAAACGCTGCTCGACCTGCTGAATTTTCAGACCATGGGTCAGCTTGTCTTTCAGGCTGGCGAATGTCGGCACTTCAGGCGCTTCCACGCCCAACAGCTTGATCAGGTGGTACCCGAAATCGGTGCGAACCGGACCCGAGACTTGATCCTTGGCCAACGAATACAGGGCTTTTTCGAACGCGGGGTCGTAGACGCCAGGGCCGGCATAACCCAGGTCACCGCCGTTGTTCGCTGAACCAGGGTCCTGGGAAAATTCCTTGGCCAGCGCCTCGAATTTCTCGCCCTTGGCCAGACGGGCCTGGATTTCTTCGATCTTCGCCTTGGCTTGCGCCTCGGTGGTCTTGTCGTTCACTTCAATCAGAATGTGCGCCGCCTGGCGTTGCTCGGACAGGTTCGCGATTTCTTTCTGATAGGCCGCCTGCAGGTCTTCGTCATTGACGCTGACCTGATCGAAGAAGGAAGCCTTCTTCAGCTCGAGGTAATCGATGACCACCTGATCCGGCGTCATGAATTCCTTGGCGTGGTCGTCGTAGTAAGCCTTGACCTCATCGTCGGTCAGCTTCACCGCTGCCGGGTCGGTCTTGATGTTCAGGGAGGCAAAATCGCGGGTCTGTTTTTCCAGACGGGCAAACGCCAGAACCTGTGCATCGGTCACGAAACCGCTACCGGCCAGACCGGCACGCAGTTGCCCGATCAGCATTTCCTGAGCCATCAGCTGGCGGAATTGCATGCGGGAGTAGCCGAGTTGGCGAATCACCTGGTCGAAACGCTCGGAGCTGAACTTGCCATCCACCTGAAAATCAGGCGTTTGCAGGATGACCTGATCCAGAGCCGCTTCGGAAAAAGCGAATTTCGAACTTTCTGCGCCTTGCAGCAGCAGCTTGCGATCGATCAGGCCTTTGAGAGCCGATTCGCGCAGCATTTTTTCATCCAGCAAGGAAGCATCGAAATCCTTGCCCAGCTGTTGCATGAGCTGGCGGCGTTGCATATCCATCGCCTGGCTCAGCTCGTTCTGGCTGATTTCTTCACCATTGACCTTCGCCGCTTCATTCTTGCTCGTCGTGGCCTGAAAAATGGCGTCGAAACCGGTCAAGGCCATCAGTGCAACGATGACCCCGATAATAGTCTTGGCAATCCAGCCTTGTGAATTGTCCCTGATATTCTGCAGCATGCGTCCCCCAGAAACGGTTGAACTTCAAAATTAGGCAACCGTGGAGCGTGGGTAGAGTCCGGATAGAAGAAAGGCGCATCCGAGGATGCGCCTTCTCGTAACTGGCGGAGCGGATCGAGGGCTCGAACTGGCGGCCCTCGGTGTCTTGAACCGGCGACCTGCTGTCAGGACTGCCGCTCCGCTGCCAAGTCAGGCATGACCCCGACCCGGATGGGTAAAAACCTGAATCGAACTTAGTTGACAGCTTCTTTCAGTGCTTTACCAGCTTTGAAACCTGGTTTTTTGGCTGCTGCGATTTCCAGCGTCTTACCGGTCTGTGGGTTACGACCAATGCGAGCCGGACGATCAGTTACGGAGAAGGTACCGAAACCAACCAGAACAACAGAGTCGCCAGCCTTGAGAGCGCCAGTGACGGATTCGATTACAGCGTCCAGCGCACGGCCAGCAGCAGCTTTCGGGATATCAGCGGATGCAGCGATAGCATCAATCAGTTCCGACTTGTTCACTCTAAGTCCCCTTATATCTATTTGAGTATGATTCTAAGTTTTTTTGGTGAAAGCAAAAACGAGTGCTGAATGGCCTACAGACACTTAAGAGCCGCTTTATAACAAGGGCTCTAAAAAGCTGTCAAGAAAGCCCCCCAGGCAAATACGTACTAATGCGTGCTAATTCTTTCCTTAGAATCTGCGTCACGTTTCTCATCCTTCGCGACTATCTCCGGAGCCACGTCCGGCAAGGGCTCCGGCGCGTATTGCAACGCAATTTGCAGGACCTCGTCAATCCATTTAACCGGTTTAATCTGTAGATCCTGCTTGATATTGTCCGGAATCTCTTTGAGATCGCGCACATTCTCTTCAGGAATGATCACGGTCTTGATTCCGCCCCGATGGGCAGCCAGCAGCTTTTCTTTCAAGCCACCAATGGCCAGGACCTGACCACGCAGCGTGATTTCGCCGGTCATGGCGACATCCGCGCGTACCGGAATGCCGGTCAATGCCGATACCAGGGCCGTGCACATGCCCACGCCGGCGCTAGGGCCGTCCTTGGGAGTCGCCCCTTCCGGCATATGGATGTGCGTGTCACGCTTCTCATGGAAGTCCAGAGGGATCCCCAGGCTCTTCGCCCGACTGCGGACAACGGTCAAGGCCGCGGTGATCGATTCGACCATCACGTCACCCAGGGAACCGGTCTTGATCAACTGGCCCTTGCCCGGTACGACGGCCGCTTCGATGGTCAGCAGTTCGCCGCCCACTTGAGTCCACGCCAGGCCGGTCACCTGACCGATCTGATCCTGCTGCTCGGCCAGGCCGTAGCGGAATTTGCGCACGCCCAGGAAGTGCTCCAGCATGTCTGCGGTGACCTTCACCGAGAAGCGTTTTTCCAGCGCATGCTCCTTGACGGCCTTGCGGCAGACCTTGGCAATCTGGCGCTCCAGCCCACGCACACCGGCTTCACGGGTGTAGTAGCGGATGATGTCGCGGATCGCCTCTGCGTCAAACTCCAGCTCGCCTTTCTTCAGGCCGTTGGCAGTGATCTGCTTCGGCGAAAGGTATTTGACGGCAATGTTGATCTTCTCGTCTTCGGTGTAGCCCGGCAGACGGATCACCTCCATCCGGTCCAGCAACGCCGGCGGGATGTTCATCGAGTTCGAGGTGCACAGGAACATCACATCGGACAGGTCGTAATCGACTTCCAGATAGTGATCGTTGAAGTTGTGGTTCTGCTCGGGATCGAGCACTTCCAGCAACGCCGATGCCGGATCGCCACGCATGTCGCTGCCCATCTTGTCGATTTCGTCGAGCAGGAACAGCGGGTTGCGGACACCCACTTTTGTCATCTTTTGAATCAATCTTCCTGGCATCGAACCGATGTAAGTACGGCGATGGCCACGAATTTCCGCCTCGTCACGCACACCGCCCAGGGCCATGCGCACGAATTTGCGGTTGGTGGCGTGAGCAATCGACTCCGCCAGGGACGTTTTACCCACCCCCGGAGGACCGACCAGGCACAACACCGGACCACGAATCTTCTTCACGCGCTTTTGCACGGCGAGGTATTCGAGGATGCGTTCCTTGACCTCTTCCAGGCCGTAGTGGTCGGCGTCCAGAATGTCTTCTGCACGCGCCAGGTCCAGGCGCACCTTGCTCTGAGCCTTCCACGGCACTTGAACCAGCCAGTCGATGTACGAGCGCACCACGGTCGCTTCCGCGGACATCGGCGACATCTGCTTGAGCTTGTTCAGTTCGGCCGTCGCCTTGGCCAGCGCGTCTTTCGGCAGACCGGCGGCATCGATACGTTTTTTCAGCTCTTCGACTTCGTTGTGACCTTCGTCGCTGTCGCCGAGCTCTTTCTGAATGGCCTTCATCTGCTCATTCAGGTAGTACTCGCGCTGACTGCGCTCCATTTGTTTTTTGACGCGACCGCGAATCCGTTTTTCGACTTGCAGCAGATCGATCTCGGCATCCAGCAACGCCAGGACGTGCTCGACCCGGGCCGACAAATCGATGATTTCGAGGATTTCCTGCTTCTGTTCGATTTTCAGCGCCATGTGCGCGGCCATGGTGTCCACCAGGCGGCCTGGCTCATCGATGCTGTTGAGCGACGACAGGACTTCAGCCGGGACTTTCTTGCCCAACTGCACATATTGCTCGAACTGGGACAGCAGGCTGCGAACGAACACTTCCGACTCGCGCTCTGGCGCTTCAACTTCGTCGATCAGGGAGACTTCGGCGCGGCAGTGGCCGTCCACTTCGCTGAAGCGCTCAACGGCGCCCCGCTGCTCGCCTTCGACCAGAACCTTGACCGTTCCGTCAGGCAGTTTCAGCAGCTGCAGAACAGTGGCAATCGTACCCACGCGGTACAGAGCCTCTTCACCGGGGTCGTCGTCAGCCGGGTTTCTCTGGGCCAGCAGAAGAATCTGCTTGTCACCCGTCATCGCAGCCTCGAGGGCTTCGATGGATTTCTCGCGCCCCACGAACAGCGGGATAACCATGTGCGGATAAACCACGACATCACGCAATGGCAGGAGAGGCAATTCGATGGTTGTCTTCATGATTTCGCCTCTACGGCGGCCGTAAGGCCGTAAACAGATGGAAGTAAGCTTGAAACCAAGATGGGGGCTGCCTTGGAAAAAAACAAGCGGATAAAAGAACCACTTGAAAGATTGCAGCTTACGAAAGCTGCCGGGATGGGCCGGATACGTCTTCAAAAACCGTCATCGCTGGCAAGCCAACGCCTGCCGGTCAGGCCCCAAAATAGCAAAGGGGCCCGAAGGCCCCTTCTTTGTACCGGCTGCGTGACGCTTAAGCGTCTGGCGCGGCCTTGGCGGTCGGCTCACTGTTCTCGTAGATATACAGTGGCTTGGACTTGCCTTCTATCACGCTTTCATCGATCACTACTTTGCTCACCTCCGATTGCGAGGGGATTTCATACATAGTGTCGAGCAATACACCTTCGAGAATCGAACGCAGGCCACGGGCACCGGTTTTACGCTCCAGGGCACGCTTGGCGACCGATTTCAGAGCGTCGGTCCGGAATTCCAGATCCACGCCTTCCATCTCGAACAGCTTGGCATACTGCTTGGTCAGAGCATTTTTCGGCTCGGTGAGGATCTGCATCAACGCAGCCTCGTCGAGCTCGTCCAGCGTGGCAAGTACCGGCAGACGACCGACGAACTCCGGGATCAGACCGAACTTGACCAGATCGTCAGGCTCGACTTCACGCAGGGACTCACCGACTTTCTTGCCTTCTTCCTTGCTGCGCACTTCCGCATTGAAACCGATGCCACCCTTGGTGGAACGGTTTTGAATGACCTTCTCAAGACCAGAGAACGCGCCACCGCAGATGAACAGGATGTTACGGGTGTCGACCTGCAGGAATTCCTGCTGCGGATGCTTGCGACCACCTTGTGGCGGAACGGAAGCGACCGTGCCTTCGATCAACTTGAGCAGGGCCTGCTGCACGCCTTCACCGGAAACGTCCCGGGTGATCGACGGGTTGTCAGACTTGCGCGAAATCTTGTCGATCTCATCGATGTAGACGATGCCCATCTGGGCTTTTTCCACGTCGTAATCGCACTTCTGCAACAGCTTCTGAATGATGTTCTCGACATCTTCACCCACGTAACCCGCCTCGGTGAGGGTGGTTGCGTCGGCGATGGTGAACGGAACGTTCAGCAAACGGGCCAGTGTTTCGGCAAGCAGGGTCTTACCCGAGCCTGTCGGGCCGATCAGCAGGATGTTGCTCTTGCCGAGTTCGACGTCGTCATTCTTTTTGTCACGCTGATTCAGGCGCTTGTAGTGGTTGTACACCGCTACGGCCAGAACCTTTTTCGCACGCTCCTGACCAATCACATACTGATCAAGGATGCCGCTGATTTCTTTAGGCGAAGGCAATTTATGCGCGCTGCTTTCGGCCTGTGCTTCCTGCACCTCCTCGCGGATGATGTCGTTGCACAGGTCGACGCACTCGTCGCAGATAAAGACCGAGGGGCCGGCAATCAATTTGCGTACTTCATGCTGGCTTTTGCCACAGAAGGAGCAATAGAGCAGCTTGCCGTTGTCCTCGCCGTTGCGGGTGTCAGTCATTCGTTCGATCCAAATCCGATAGGCTTGCAACACAAGATGAAGGCTATTGCGGGCTTTTTCAAGCCCGCAGGTGTCGGACCCGCCGACCAACCTTATTTTGAGCTGCTTATTTTAAGCAGGACGCTGGCTGATCACTTCATCGATCAACCCGTACTCACGCGCGGCTTCCGCACTCATGAAATTGTCGCGATTGGTATCGCGCTCGATTTCTTCGAGAGTGCGCCCGCTATGCTGGGCCATCAGCGTGTTGAGACGCTCACGAATGAAGAGGATTTCCTTGGCATGGATTTCGATATCCGACGCCTGGCCCTGGAAACCACCCAGTGGCTGGTGAATCATCACACGCGAGTTCGGCAGGCAGTAACGCTTGCCAGGAGCACCGGCCGTCAGCAGGAACGCACCCATGCTGCACGCCTGACCGATACAGGTGGTCGCCACGTTGGGTTTGATGAACTGCATGGTGTCATAGATCGACATGCCCGCCGTCACCGAACCACCCGGGGAGTTGATATAGAGATGGATGTCCTTGTCCGGGTTTTCCGCTTCAAGGAACAGCAGTTGCGCACAGATCAGGTTGGCCATGTAGTCCTCTACCGGACCAACCAGAAAGATCACCCGCTCCTTGAGGAGACGCGAGTAGATGTCATAGGCGCGCTCGCCACGAGCGGACTGCTCGACAACCATCGGGACCAGGCCGCCTGCGGCCTGGATATCAGAGTTCTGCTGAATATACGAATTACGGAACATGCTCTGCAGTCACTCCCAAATAGTTATGTCTTGAATACGCATAAGCCAGCTCGAAGGCTGGCTTATGGTGTTTGCTTCTTACCGCAAAAGTGATCAGTCGGCTTGTGGTGCTTCTACCGGCTTGACCGCTTCTTCGTAAGAGACCGATTTGTCGGTCACGCTAGCTTTCTGCAGAACAGTATCCACAACTTGCTCTTCCAGCACAACCGAGCGAACTTCGTTCAGTTGCTGGTCGTTCTTGTAGTACCAGGACACAACTTGCTCAGGCTCCTGGTAGGCCGAAGCCATTTCCTGAATCATCTCGCGAACGCGGGTTTCGTCAGGCTTGAGGTCGAATTGCTTGACCACTTCAGCCACGATCAGGCCCAGCACTACACGGCGCTTGGCTTGTTCTTCGAACAGCTCGGCCGGCAGTTGGTCTGGCTTGATGTTGCCGCCGAACTGCTGGACAGCCTGCACGCGCAGACGGTCAACTTCGTTGGACAGCAGAGCCTTTGGCACTTCGATCGGGTTGGTGGCCAGCAGACCGTCCATTACCTGATTCTTGACCTTGGATTTGATCGCCTGACGCAGCTCACGCTCCATGTTCTTGCGAACTTCGGCGCGGAAGCCTTCCAGACCGGTTTCCTTGATGCCGAATTGAGCGAAGAACTCCTCGGTCAGTTCTGGCAGCTTTGGCTCGGAAACGGTGTTGACGGTCACGGTGAACTCGGCGGTTTTGCCAGCCAGGTCCAGGTTCTGATAGTCCTCTGGGAAAGTCAGGTTCAGAACGCGCTCTTCACCGGCTTTTGCGCCAACCAGGCCATCTTCGAAACCAGGGATCATGCGACCGGAACCCAGAACCAGCTGAGTACCCTTGGCGGAACCGCCAGCGAACACTTCACCGTCGACCTTGCCGACGAAATCGATGTTCAGCTGGTCTTCGTTTTGAGCGGCGCGATCGGCCACTTCGAAACGGGTGTTCTGCTTGCGCAGGATGTCCAGCATCTTGTCCAGATCGGCATCAGACACGTCAGCGCTCAGGCGCTCTACGGCGATACCTTCGAAACCGGCAACGGTGAACTCAGGGAACACTTCGAATACGGCTACGTATTCCAGGTCCTTGCCTGCTTCCAGGGATTTTGGCTCGATCGAAGGCTGACCAGCCGGGTTCAGCTTCTGCTCAACCACAGCTTCGTAGAAGGAAGACTGGATCACGTCGCCTACAGCTTCCTGGCGAGCGTCAGCACCGAAACGGCGCTTGATTTCGCTCATTGGCACTTTGCCTGGACGGAAGCCAGCAATCTTGGCCTTTTGGGCGGTCTGCTGCAGACGCTTGTTGACCTGGCTCTCGATGCGCTCAGCCGGCACGGTGACGCTCATGCGGCGCTCAAGAGCAGTAGTATTTTCAACAGAAACTTGCATGGATATTCCTCGTTGCACAGACGTTAGCCGGCCGTTTCCGACCCCAGAATCAAGGGCATGCATTCTAGTGGGTCAAACTCAAGAAGTCACCCTACTGAAAACGGGTAAAAACGCAGCAGGCAATTTATAGGTGCGAATGCACGAATGCACCTCGCCCCGATGGCAAATACAACCAATCACGCCAGGGCTCTGCGCCAACCTTTCCATATATAGAGAAGGCAGCCAATCATCTCCCTGACAGCCGATCTCGCAAGCAAGGCCGGCGGGCAGGACTGCATCATCGAGAAACATAAATACGACGAAACGCCCCGCCCCTGCGACCCGGAACCTGCGGCCGCCGAAACAAAAAAGGCGCCAGACTTTTCAATCTGGCGCCTTTCGAAATATGGGGTGGACGATGGGGATCGAACCCACGACAACGGGAGTCACAATCCCGTGCTCTACCAACTGAGCTACGCCCACCATATTGCCTGTTAAAGAAGCCAAACAACTTCTTTATCAAGCTCCAGCCAGACCAACGGCCTGAGTGAAGCTTTAATTGGTGCGGATGAAGAGACTCGAACTCTTACGCCTCGCGGCGCTGGAACCTAAATCCAGTGTGTCTACCAATTCCACCACATCCGCGGGTGAAGCCTTTAAAGCAAAGGCGCCAGACTGTTAATCTGGCGCCTTTCGAAATATGGGGTGGACGATGGGGATCGAACCCACGACAACGGGAGTCACAATCCCGTGCTCTACCAACTGAGCTACGCCCACCATATCGCGCTACTTGTGCCAAAGCTGCCTAATGGCGCACCCGGCAGGACTCGAACCTGCGACCATCCGCTTAGAAGGCGGATGCTCTATCCAGCTGAGCTACGGGCGCCTTGTTAGCTGTAACCTTGGAGGACTACAAACTAAGTGCTTTCCAGTCTTGCAGAATCGTAATCCCGCTCAACCTTCCTAACCAGTGCTAGGCTGTGCCCGACAAGTGCGACGAATAGTATAGAGCCACCCGAAGGTCGTCAAATCCTTTTTAAAAAAAATTCATTTAATTAAAGGAGTTAGGGGAATTTGCAGACCAAGCGCCTTTGCCCTCACCGCATGACATGCGAGAATGCGTTCTCTTTTTTTCCCCTCTCGATGGTTAATCACGCGCAATGACTGCACAACTTATCGACGGCAAATCGATCGCCGCCAGCCTGCGCCAGCAGATCGCCCAACGTGTCACCGAGCGTCGCCAGCAAGGCCTGCGCACGCCCGGCCTTGCGGTGATCCTGGTCGGCAGCGATCCTGCCTCTCAGGTTTATGTCTCGCACAAGCGTAAAGACTGTGAAGAGGTCGGCTTTCTATCCCAAGCCTATGACCTGCCTTCCGAAACCACTCAAGAAGCGCTGACCGAGCTGATCGATCGCCTGAACGACGATCCTGCAATCGACGGCGTCCTGCTTCAGCTTCCGCTTCCCGAACACCTGGACGCCTCCAGGCTGCTGGAACGCATTCGTCCGGATAAAGACGTCGACGGTTTCCATCCTTATAACGTCGGTCGCCTGGCCCAACGTATCCCGCTGCTGCGCCCATGCACCCCCAAAGGCATCATGACCCTGCTGGAAAGCACCGGTGTCGACCTTTACGGGATGAATGCCGTGGTTGTCGGCGCGTCCAATATCGTTGGCCGCCCGATGGCCATGGAATTGCTGCTGGCCGGTTGCACCGTGACGGTCACCCATCGCTTTACCAAGGACCTGGCCGGCCATGTCGGCCGCGCGGACCTGGTCGTCGTTGCCGCCGGCAAGCCGGGTCTGGTCAAGGGCGAATGGATCAAGGAAGGCGCGATCGTGATCGATGTCGGCATCAACCGTCAGGAAGACGGCAAGCTGGTGGGCGACGTGATATACGAAACCGCCCTGCCCCGCGCCGGCTGGATCACTCCGGTACCAGGCGGCGTAGGCCCGATGACCCGTGCCTGCCTGCTGGAAAACACCCTGTATGCCGCCGAAACCCTGCATAGCTGAGTTTCACCGCGGACGCTGATAGCGTGACGAAGGACCCCGCCCCCCCTGGCGGGGTTTTTTTTGCCTGCAAACAACCTCGACCACCCGACGGAAAATGACTTTTTTTTCATGTTTCTCAGGACTTTCACCCGTTGCTTGAACAACCATCGACAGTTATTCAGCCATACTCCAGAATGTCGCGCTTTTTACGAAATAGCCCGTTACAAAACGGCTTATCAACACCTTACGAGTCTGCCAGCGTGAAAATCCGTCTTTCTATCCTGAGCCTATTTTTTGCAGTTACAGGGACTTTCATCACGCCAATCGCCAGCGCTGGCGAAACCACAGCCGCGCCTCGGGATACCTCGCAACTCAAGCTCGCTTCCGGCAGCTCTTTACTGCTGGATATGCAGACCAACAAAGTCATCTATGCCAGCAATCCGGACGTTGTCGTCCCCATCGCGTCCGTCAGCAAACTGATGACCGGCCTGGTCGTGGTTGAAGCCCGGCAAAACATGGATGAATACATCAACATCAACATCAGCGACACACCGGAAATGAAGGGTGTGTACTCCCGGGTCAAGCTCAAGAGCGAACTGCCGCGCCGGGAAATGCTGCTGATTGCCCTGATGTCATCTGAAAACCGGGCCGCTGCAAGCCTGGCCCACCACTATCCGGGTGGCTACGCCGCGTTCATCGCTGCAATGAACGCCAAGGCCCGGGCCTTGGGCATGACCAATACCCATTTCGTCGAGCCGACAGGTCTCTCGCCGCGCAACGTTTCGACCGCGCGCGATTTGAGCAAACTGTTGATCGCCGCCCACAAGTACCCGCTGCTGACCGAACTGAGTACAACCAAGGAAAAGACCGTTTCGTTTCGCAAACCGAACTACAGCCTGGGCTTTCGCAACACCGACCATTTGGTCCGCAAGCCGGACTGGGACATCCAGCTGACAAAAACCGGTTTCACCAACGAAGCAGGTCACTGCCTGGTGCTGGTGACCCGAATGAGTAACCGCCCGGTGGCCTTGGTGATCCTTGACGCCTATGGCAAGTACACCCATTTTGCCGATGCCACGCGCATGCGTAATTGGGTAGAGAGCGGAAAGAGCGCGGACGTGCCTTCCGTGGCCTTGCAGTACAAGGCAGACAAGAACCTCAAGCAGCGCCAGAGCGGCGTGGTTGAAGCGTCGAAGTAACCTTGCTGCAACCCCATTGAAAAGCCCCGAATATTCGGGGCTTTTTTTCGTCGCAAAGTCAGTCGTTGGGCAGCGGCATCTGGTCGTCATCCGGGATGCCGTCGCCGGCACTTGGATCTCTCCACCCCTTCGGCTTTTCAGTGGGCACCACCGTTGGCCGCGCCAGGGGATCTCTTAAAGGGCTGTCAGGATCCATCACCGGATCGGAGCTTTGCTCGGGGGTTGTGGGGACGGTTTCCGGACGTTTGTCGTCGAAACTGGAATCGGTAGACATACACACCTCCATTGAACCTAAGGCTTCAGGTTGCCCAGTGGATCATAGGGCTTGGCCGGAGCCTTGGAGTTCTCACCCGGCTTCACGTCCCTCGGCGCCTTGGCGGGCCCGATCGGGTCAACCTGAGGATCGGAAAGGTCCGGGGAGTCAGGATCGAAACCCAGTTCATTACCAGACGAATGTTCAGACGAATGCGGACCGACGGGCGTTTTGGAATGAGCCATGGGTGCCTCCTGATCTCGGCCCGAAGCAAAGTTCCGGGCCCTTAAGATCAGAGGCTGGCGATGAGCGATGGTGCCCGGCGGGTGACCAACGGACTTACTGGCTGGCCAGGGCCTTCTTCGCCCTGGCGGCGGCCTGCTCCTGACCGGCCTGCGCCAGATCGTTGGCGGCCTTGAGCCAACGCTGCTGATCGACCTGGGCCGGGACCTGCGTCGGGTTCTGGATCAGCACCGCCCAACCACCGGCATCCTTGAACGCTGACTCGAAGGAACTGAAGCCCATCAGTTCGCGGCGATTCATCCCGGCCCGCAGCAGGACCGTCTGCTTCTGACGGTTGTAGCCGGCCAGAATGGCGTAACGCGGTTCGGCCCACATGGCCGAGCCTTCGGTAAAGCGCACCATCACCGGATAACCGGCGGCGACTTGCGCCAACAAGGCCGCAAGGTTGCTATCGAGGGGA
The DNA here is from genome assembly GCF_000282455.1 of Pseudomonas sp. GM74. Lineage (GTDB taxonomy): Bacteria > Pseudomonadota > Gammaproteobacteria > Pseudomonadales > Pseudomonadaceae > Aquipseudomonas. The sequence goes on along the minus strand of NZ_AKJG01000046.1, from coordinate 56,163 downwards.
TAAACCACCATCCCGTACTCGCGGGCAAGGTTCTGCATGTTCTGTTGCAACCGGGCTTCGCCCCCCGGCAAATGCAAGGGTTTGTCGAGCAACCCCGGGGTAATCACGATGCCCTGCTGGGACAGCATGCTGGCCAGCACCTGCGGCCCGCTTTGATACGCATCGCCCCGGTAGAACCGGCCGCTGAGTTCGACGCGCTCGGGCAAGCGCTTGATCTCGGGCGCAACGCTCCCGGCACAGCCCGCCAGGCTTGCCACGCAACCGGCGATCAGCATGGTCGACAAAATTCGAGAAAATACCCGCACCATCATCTCTCTCTTGTTCAGGTTCAGACGCCAGGCAATCCCATTCCCGGCTTGGTCGTCGATCATAGGTCGCCGCGCCGCTACGGTATAGCTCTAAACGGTAGTGGAGTGAATTCGATAGAGCGAACTGGTTGGTGACAGGCGACTTTCGGTCAATAGCCTGAAATGCAGCAACGGCTAGACTGTTCCCTGAAGAGACGACAGCGAAGCGTGAGTGCCCAAAGAAGGGCAAAGAGGAGGCACAGATGAGCCTGACCATGATCATTGTATTGTTGATTTGCAGTTGGCTGACGGTCGCCGCCGCGATGCTGTGGGGCGTGCTTCGCATTACTCGCCGCCACCATCACCCTGTCCAGCCGGCCCCTGCGCCAGAAGCAGACAAGACACCGAGCCAACACGCCAACGCTCACTGACCACACCTTTATCCGAGACCAACAAAAACGGCCGCCTGCACTCCTTGGAGTTCAGGCGGCCGTTTCCTTCAGCGCAGGTCAAACCTCGGTGGCTACCCGCTTCTGCCTGGACCGGCGGGACATCATGTTCAACACCTCGATCGAAGCCGAGAATGCCATGGCCGCATAGACGTAGCCTTTCGGTACGTGGGCACCGAAGCCTTCGGCAATCAGCGTCATGCCGATCATGATCAGGAAGCCCAGGGCCAGCATCACCACCGTCGGGTTGTCGTTGATGAACTTGGCCAGCGGATCAGCCGCCAGCAACATCACCAGCACCGACACCACCACCGCGATGACCATGATCGGCAAATGCTCGGTCATGCCGACAGCGGTAATGATGCTGTCGATGGAGAACACCATGTCCAGCATCAGGATCTGACCGATCGCGGCAGCGAAGCCCAGGGTCACGGTCGAGGTCGCCGATTTCGGATCTTCCGGGGCAGGGTCCATGCTGTGATGGATCTCGGTGGTCGCCTTCCACAACAGGAACAGGCCACCGGCAATCAGGATCATGTCTTTCCAGGAAAACGCGTGGCCGAGAATCTCGATCACCGGCGCAGTCAACTGCACGATGAACGCGATGGTACTCAGCAAGCCCAGGCGCAGGATCAACGCCATGCCGATACCAATGCGCCGTGCCCGCTGTCGATTGTGCAAGGGCAGCTTGTTGGTCAGGATCGAAATGAAGATCAGGTTGTCGATGCCGAGCACGATCTCCATCACGATCAGGGTGGCAAGGGCGACCCAGGCGGTGGGGCTGGCGGCAAGTTGTAAAAGGTAGTCCATGGGTCAGTCCTGACTCGTTGTAATACGGTTTAGATTTCCTGGGAGGAAGATTCGGTTTTTTCCGATTCTTTTTCCGATGATTCTTTTTTGCTGATCAACCCGCTGGTGGCGTCACTGAGTGCTTGCTCGGCGGCCTTGTGGGTATCGTCAATCGCCTGTTTGGCGCTTTCGGCAGCCTTGCCCATCAATTGTTGCGCGCTTTTCTCGGCCTGGTCGCAACCGGCCAGTACCAGTAAAGACGTAATCAGCAGTGCCGTGGCTTTAAGCTTCATGATGCTTTCCTCGATAGAACGAACGGGACCTAAACGATGGCCCGTTGATAGCGATGCATTCTAGGGAAGCAAACACTTCAGGAAAATTCGTATTTTCAGCGGTTATACTTCGATTTTTACGAACTATAGATCACCATGCTCAACTATCGGCAATTGCATTACTTCTGGGTGGTAGCCAAGACCGGCAGCATCGTGCGCGCCTGCGAGCAGCTCAATCTCACGCCACAAACCATCAGCGGGCAGATCTCATTACTGGAACAGACCTTTGGCATCGAGTTGTTCCGGCGCGTCGGACGGCAACTCGAACTGACCGAAGCCGGCCGCCAGGCCCTGCCCTACGCCGAACAAATGTTCCAGCTCGGTGGCGAACTGGAACTGATGCTGCGGGCACAGCCCAATGAACAGCAGATCCTGTTTCGCGTCGGTGTGGCCGACGTGGTGCCCAAGTCCATCGTCTATCGCCTGATTGCACCGACCATGGAGCTGAGCGAACCGCTGCGTATCACGTGTCGCGAAGACAAGCTTGAACGTTTGTTGGCCGACCTGGCGATCCAGCGCCTGGACCTGGTGATCTCCGACAGCCCGATGCCGTCGCACCTGGACATCAAGGGTTACAGCCAGAAACTCGGTGAGTGCGGGATCAGCTTCTTCGCCACCCCTGAGCTGGCGGCCCGTTACGGACGGGACTTTCCGCGCAATCTGCACGGTGCGCCGCTACTGATTCCCGGGCCGGAAACCGTGGTGCGCAGCCGCTTGCAGCGCTGGTTTGCCGAGCAGCAGGTCCAGCCGCAAATTGTCGGTGAGTTCGACGACAGCGCCCTGATGCAGGCCTTCGGCCAATCCGGCAGCGGGATATTCATCGGCCCGAGCGTGATTGCCGATGAGGTGCAACGCCAATATGGCGTGGAGGTGATTGGTCAGACCGACGCGGTGAGCGAGTCGTTCTATGCCATCTCGGTGGAACGCAAGGTCAAGCACCCCGGCATTGTCGCCATTACCGAAGGTGCCCGACGCGAGCTGTTTACAGCGCTGTAACCTCTTCACGCGGCTTGAAGGTCATCAGGGCGATGGCCAGCAGGATCGACGCCAGAATGAACGCGGCGGCGGCAAAACCAAGGCCTTGCAGGCCGACGCTGTCGATCACCCGACCACCGATCATCGCGCCCAGACCGATACCGAGGTTGGCCCCGGCGATGTTCAGCGACGCGGCGAAGGCCGGCGCTTCGGGCGCAGCTTTCATCAGGCGCACATGGCTGACCAGGAACAACGCCGCCTGGGTCACGCCCCAGATGCCCATCGCCGCCGCCAGACCGAGGGGCGAATGGATGTTCGGCACCAGTGCCACCAGACCGGCGATCATGAATGCGCAGAACATCATCGACGCCATCAGCGGGTGACGATCCACCGCCCGGCCGCCGAGGGAGTTGCCGATCAGCCCGACCGCGCCAAAGCCCATCAAACACCAGCCGACCACGGTGCCGTTGAAACCGGCCAAGCGCTCAAGGATGTCCGCCAGATAGGTGTACGCGGTAAACATGCCGCTGAATACAATCACTGACAGCAGCACGTGACCGAGCATCAGCGGGCTGCGCAGGATCTTGAACTGCGAACGAAAGCTCACCTGATGCTGGTGCAGGTTGGTCCTGGGCAGATAGATAAACAGCAGCAGCGCCTTGGCAAAGGCGATGACCGCCAGAATCGCGAAGGCACTGCGCCAGCCGAACGCATCGGAAATCAGCGTACCCACGGGAATACCGAACACCGTGGCACAGACGATGCCGAAGCCGATCTTGGCGATGGCGCGACCGGCGTAATCCGGCCCGACGATGTCCACCGCCGTTTCGCTGGCCAAGGCCCAGAACACCGGCAGCCCCAGCGCCGGGATCAAGCGGGCAAACGCCATCACCCAGATATTCGGCGCCAGCGCCGCGAGCGTGTTGGCCAGGCCAAACATGATCAGCACCGAGATGAACAGCTTGCGGCGCTCGAAACGGGCGAAATACGCCGTCAGGAACGGCCCGAACGCGGCCACGGTGAAGGCGAACAGGGTCACCAGCAAACCGGCCTGCGGGATGCTGACCTCCAGGTCCCGGGCGATGGCCGGCAACAGGCCGACGATGATGAATTCCGTGGTCAGCACCGTAAAGCCGGCGGCGGACAACAGAAGAATGGGCAACAGCATGCAAAACTCCAGAAAACGAAAACACCAGCGATAGCCCGAAGGCCCACTGGCAGACATGAAAATGAGGATGGCGAATCTTAACAGAGTGTTTTCGGATGCGGTTGCACGAACCTGCAATTCGCGTTGAAGACCAGGGCGTCAGTTCGTCACAGGTCTGAAAGATCGTTCCTGCGCTGTGATAAAGTCCGCGCCCTGAAAAAAGTACACCCTGTGGTTAATGCCGATCGGTTAGCCGAGACACCCGTGGCGAGGGAGCTTGCTCCCTCGCCACAGGAATCAGCGCTGGCATTAGCCCCGTGTTTCCTTCTCGGTTTCCTGCCTGCGGCCTGCCCTGTTTGTTGCCGCAAACCTGCGAAACCACGCACTTATAAAAATTCAGAGATGCCGTTTTATGACTGCTTCATCCCCTTCTCTATTGCAACGCCTTAAACGCCTGAGCCTGGTCACACAGATCGTGATCGGCCTGATCGCCGGTATTGCCCTGGCGCTGATTGCCCCCGACATGGCGAAGTCCACGGCGTTCATCGGCAAAGTGTTTGTCTCGGCGCTCAAAGCCGTCGCGCCGATTCTGGTTTTCGTGCTGGTCATGGCATCGATTGCCAACCACAAGCACGGTCAGGAAACCCACATCCGCCCGATTCTGTTCCTGTATCTGCTGGGCACTTTCGCCGCGGCCGTGGTCGCGGTGGTTGCCAGCATGACGTTCCCGTCGAGCCTGGTGCTGTCGACCCAGGACGTCGCGGTCACAGCGCCAGGCGGGATTGGCGAAGTGTTGCAAAGCCTGTTGCTGAGCGTGGTCGACAACCCGGTCAGTGCCCTGATGAATGCCAACTTCATCGGCATTCTGGCGTGGGCCATCGGCATGGGCGTTGCCATCCGCCACGCCGGCAACACTACCCGTGAAGTGCTGGGCGACCTGTCCAACGGCGTGACGGTGATCGTACGTCTGGTGATCAGCTTCGCCCCGCTGGGCATCTTCGGCCTGGTGGCCTCGACGCTCGCTACTTCCGGTTTCGGCGCCTTGATCGGCTACGCGCACCTGCTGGCCGTACTGCTGGGCTGCATGTTGTTCGTGGCGCTGGTGATGAACCCGCTCATCGTGTTCTGGAAACTGCGTCGCAACCCGTACCCGCTGGTTCTGACCTGCCTTCGCGAAAGCGGCATCACGGCATTCTTCACCCGTAGTTCGGCGGCGAACATTCCGGTCAACCTGGAACTGAGCAAGCGCCTGGGCCTGCACGAAGACACCTACTCGGTATCGATCCCGCTGGGCGCGACCATCAACATGGCCGGCGCGGCAATCACCATCACCGTGCTGACCCTGGCGGCCGTACATACCCTCGGCATCGCCGTGGACATTCCCACGGCGATCCTGCTGAGCGTCGTCGCAGCCATCTGCGCCTGCGGCGCTTCGGGTGTGGCCGGTGGTTCGCTGTTGCTGATTCCACTGGCGTGCAGCCTGTTCGGCATCCCGAGCGAAATCGCCATGCAGGTGGTGGCAGTCGGTTTCATCATCGGCGTGTTGCAGGACTCGGCGGAAACCGCGCTGAACTCCTCCACCGATGTGCTGTTCACCGCGGCGGCTTGCCTGGGTGAAGAGCAGAAAGCCGAGCGATTGGCCTGACAAAAATCCCTGTGGGAGCGAGCTTGCTCGCGATAGCGGTTGGTCAGTCAACATCAATGTTGAAGGTTATACCGCCATCGCGGGCAAGTCGAGTCGTCGCACCGCCGCTCCCACAGGTCCAGCGGTGTAGATGAAAAATGCTCACCAACGAAAAAGCCCGCCAAGGCGCAAACCTTAGCGGGCTTTTTTGTACCTGGACGGTTTAGAACGCGCCCATGTAATCGCGCTTGCCCACTTCCACGCCGTTGTGGCGCAGCAGTGCGTAAGTGGTGGTGACGTGGAAGAAGAACTGCGGCAGGCCGTAGGTCAGCAGGTAGGACTGGCCGCTGAAGCGCTTCTCTTTAGGCGTGCCCGGACGGGTGACGATCTCGATGCCTTCCTTGCCGTTGATCTGCTCCGGCGTGAACTCGCCGATGTAGGCCAGAACCTTGGCGATCAGTGCCTGCAGCTCGGCGAAGGTGGTTTCAGTGTCGTCGTACTTCGGCAGTTCGACTTCGGCCAGACGCGAAGAAATGCCTTTGGCGAAATCAACGGCGATCTGCACCTGGCGCACCAGCGGGAACATGTCCGGGAACAGGCGCGCTTGCAGGAAGGCGTTAGGATCAATGTTTTTTTCGGTGGCGTGAGCCTCGGCCTTTTTCAGTACATCGCTCAGGGCGTTGAGCATTTGCTGGAAAACAGGCACGGAAGCGTCGTACAGGGAAATGGTCATGGCAGGTCTCGTGTAGAGGAACGTGGTTCATGTGCATCTGTAGGAGCGAGCCTGCTCGCGATGGACGTTAACGAAAACGCGCCCTGTCTGGATGAACGCGTTGCGCCGAAGTCCATCGCGAGCAGGCTCGCGCCTACAGGTGATCGGCATCAGGGGCCGATTATAGCCGCGCGCCGCCCATCCGAGACCGGTCTTTTTCAGCTGCCGTACACTTTGGCTGCCGGAACGGCCTGAGCCACGAGCTGTGCGACTGCATCGCCCATCTCGCCAACCGCCCAGCGGCCTTGGCGATCCAGTTGCGGACCACGGCGCCAGCCGTCGGCGATCGACAACTTGCCGCCCTCGACTTCGAACATCTGCCCGGTCACCTCGGCGGACGCCTCGGAGCCCAGCCACACCACCAGCGGCGCGACGTTTTCCGGGGCGAAGTAATCAAAGCCTTCTTCAGGTTTTTTCATGGTGTCGGCGAACACTTGCTCGGTCATCCCGGTGCGCGCGGCTGGCGCCAAGGCATTGGCGGTGATCCCGTAACGGCGAAGTTCAGCCGCCTGCACCAGCGTCAGCGAAGCAATACCGCCCTTGGCCGCCGCGTAGTTGGACTGACCGATGGAACCCTGCAAACCGGCACCGGAACTGGTGTTGATGATCCGTGCATCGACCTTGGCGCCACCCTTGGCCTGCTCGCGCCAGTACTTCACGGCGTGGCTGGAAATACAGAAGTGGCCCTTGAGGTGCACGGCCACCACGGCGTCCCAGTCGGCCTCGCTGAGGCTGGCGAACATGCGGTCGCGGCAGATTCCGGCGTTGTTGACCACCACGTTCAGGTCGCCGAAGGTTTCAATGGCCTGGCGCACGATCAGCCCCGCCGAGTCATAACGGGTGATGTCGTCGCTGTTGGCCACGGCGCTGCCGCCCTGCCCCAGGATTTCGCCGACCACAGCGAGTGACGCTTCACGGTTGATGTCGTTGACCACCACTTTCGCGCCTTCGGCGGCGAAAGCCATCGCGTAGGCCCGGCCCAGACCACCGCCGGCGCCGGTGATGATCACGACGCGGTTTTCACAGATTTTCATGCGGGTATTCCTTCAAATTCAACTCAAATACACACGTCACCTGTGGGAGCTGGCTTGCCAGCGATAGGATCACTGCGGTGCGCCTGATACACCGCGGCGCCTGCATCGCTGGCAAGCCAGCTCCCACAGGATCGATGTGTTTCCTGGAATCAGGTCAACTTACAAGCGTTCGATGATCGTCACGTTGGCCTGGCCACCGCCTTCGCACATGGTCTGCATACCGAAGCGTCCGCCGCTGCGTTCCAGTTCATGCAGCAAGGTGCACATCAAGCGGGTGCCGGTGGCGCCGAGCGGATGGCCGAGGGCAATCGCGCCGCCGTTGACGTTGGTCTGTTCGTGCGGATAGCCCGTCTCTTTCAACCAGGCCATGGCCACCGACGCGAAGGCTTCGTTGATCTCCACCCGGTCAATGTCTTCCAGTTTCATCCCCGCACGTTTGAGCGCATAGGCCGTGGCCGGGATCGGCGCGGTGAGCATCCAGATCGGGTCTTCGGCGCGCACGCTCAGATGATGGATGCGTGCCCGTGGCGTCAGGCCGTAACGCCTGAGCGCCGCTTCCGAGACAATCAGCATCGCGCTGGCCGCGTCGCAGGTCTGGCTCGACACCGCGGCGGTCACCCGGTCGCAGCCGAACAGGAATTCCAGCTCGGCCATTTTTTCCAGGCTGGTCTGGCGCGGCGTTTCGTCATGCAGTACGCCGGCCAATGGCACGATCTCGCGGTTGAAACGCCCCTGCTCGATGGCCTGCAAGGCCCGTCGATGGGACTCAAGCGAATAGGCTTCAAGCTGCGCCCGGGACAGGTCCCACTTTTCGGCGATCATTTGCGCCGAACGGAACTGCGTCGGTGGTTGCGCGCCATAGCGCCGCACCCAGCCTTCGGAACCGCTGAACGGATCGGTGAAGCCCAGGGGCTCGGCAGCAATCATCGCCGAGGAAATCGGGATCTGGGTCATGGTCTGCACGCCACCGGCGATGACCACATCCTGGGTACCGCTCATCACCGCCTGGGCGGCGAAGTGCACCGCTTGCTGAGACGAACCGCACTGGCGATCGATGGTGGTGCCCGGTACCGATTGCGACAGGCCAGCCGCCAGCCAACTGGTGCGGGCGATATCCCCGGCCAGCGGGCCGATGGTGTCGACACAGCCGAAGATCACGTCGTCGTAATCCTCGTCGGGAATGGCGTTGCGCTCGACCAGCGCGCGCAACACATGGGCGCCCAGGTCGGCGGCGTGGATCTGGCTCAGACCACCCTTGCGCCGCCCGGTGGGCGTACGCAGGGCATCGACGATATAAGCTTCAGGCATGGTCTACCTCGGTGAAAAAATTGAAGTCAGGCACAGTCGTCTATGCCGACCGAAAAGCCGTAATGCCAGTCATCTGAGAAACTCCAGCAAACCTGCTCTACGTAGCAGCTGGCGAAGCCTGCGTTCGGCTGCGTAGCAGTCGTGAAATCAGTCGACGCGGTACTCAAGGAAAATCGCGAACTCAGGTTTCACGACTGCTTCGCAGCCGAACGCAGGCTTCGCCAGCTGCTACGGATCGGTATTACGGCAAGCCGTGCTCCTACAGGATCTCGATCAAAAGGTACTGCCCGCACCCAGCGCAGGGTTGCCGTCGAACAGCGCCGCGCGAATCCGCCCTTTGTGACGGCCGCGATCGCCCCAGACCTTGTCCAGGGCCCAGGCGCGTTTCATGAACAGGTGCAAGTCGACTTCCCAGGTGTACCCCATGGCGCCGTGGGCCTGGATGGTGTTTTTCGCCGCGAGCATGGCCGCTTCTGCGGTCGCCAATTTGGCGTGGGACACAAACACGTCCTGCCCCGGTTGTTGTTCGGCGACGGCATACGCGGCGCGATACAGCGGGCCTTTGGCGAACTCGATCTGCACCGCAACGTTGGCCATCAAGTGCTTGACCGCCTGGAACGAACCCACCGGTTTGCCGAACTGCTTGCGCTCGAAGGTGTAGTCCACCGCGAGGTCGACCATGCGCTTGGCCAACCCCAGCAGTTGCGCGGCACTGGCGAGGGCGCCACGGTTGAAGGCGGCTGCCCACAAACGCCGGCCCTGTTCGCCGCTGGCCACACACGTGGCAGGTGTTGGCGTCCACTCGACCTGGAACAACTGGCGACTCGGATCGACCGACTCGTTGCGGGTCAGGCGTACGGCATCACGCTCCAGTACGTGCACTTCGTCGCCATTGGCCAGCAACAGCAGATCGGCGACATGGGCATCGCTGACCAGCGGATTGCCTGGCTCGGAAACCGCGAGACGTGCACGGCCCTCGGCCACTCGCGACAGCCATTTCTGCTTGAGTGGTGCGTGTTGCTCATCCAGGGCGGCGAGCAACGGCACGCCGACCAGCATGGTGTCCACCAGCGGTTCGGGCAGCCCGGCGTAACCGCATTCCTGGGCGATCAGCACAAAGTCCAGCTCATTCATGCCCATGCCGTCCTGTGCCTCGGGCACGGTCAGGGCGGTCAGGCCCAGTTCCACCAGTTGCGCCCAGAGTTGCTCACTGCGCCCGCTGTCGCTCTGCCACAGGTCGCGAATGCGTTCCGGGGTGACTTCGTTGATCAGGAAGCTGCGGACGTTGTCCTGAAACAGCAGTTGGTCGCGGCTGAAACTAAAGTCCATGGTCTATTCCTCAGGCACGCGGCATGCCGAGCATGCGTTCGGCAATGATGTTGCGCTGGATCTCGTTGGTGCCGGCGTAGATCGGCCCGGCCTGGGCAAACAGGAAACCTTCCAGCCAATGGCCGACGTCACCGGCGGCCGGGGCTTGCGGCAGCAGTTCGCCACGCAGGCCGAGAATGCTCATGGCGGTGTCGTGCATGCGCTGGTCGAGCTCCGACCAGAAGATTTTGTTGGTCGACGACTCCGGCCCGATCTTGCCGCCCTGCACCAGTTGCGAGGCGGTCATGTAGGTGCTCAAGGTGTAGGCCTCGGCATCGAGCCAGGCGCGCATCACTGCCTCACCGATGGTCGGGTCGCGGTCGGCCTGCTCACGGTTGGCCAGGTACAGCTGCACCAGACGCTTGGCGGTTTCCTGGAAACGCGCCGGCGAGCGCAGCAACAAACCGCGCTCGAAACCGGCGGTGGACATCGCCACGTGCCAGCCCATGCCCTCGCCACCGAGGGCGTTTTCCACCGGGACTTTTACATCGTCGAAGAAGATCTCGGCAAAACCCGGCAAACCGTTGAGCTGCGGGATCGGCCGTACGGTGATGCCCGGCGTGTCCAGCGGCAACAGGATGAAGGTCAGGCCGTGATGACGCTGGGACTGCGAGTCGGTACGGAAAATGCCGAACGCCCAATCGGCCCACACCGCGCGGGTCGACCAGGTCTTCTGGCCGTTGATCACGTAGTGGTCGCCCACCCGTTCAGCCTTGGAACGGATCGCCGCCATATCGGAACCGGCACCCGGCTCGGACCAGGCCTGGGCCCAGATGTCTTCGCCGGTGGCCATGCGCGGCAGAAACCGTGCCTTTTGTTCAGCGCTGCCATACTCCATCAGGGTCGGGCCGAGCAAGAAGATACCGTTCTGGTTAACCCGTGCCGGCGCCCCGGAACGGTAGTATTCCTCTTCGAAAATCAGCCACTCGATCAGGTCGCAGCCGCGCCCGCCGAGCTCGGTCGGCCAGGTGACCATGCCCCAACGGCCTTCGTTGAGTTTGGCTTCCCAGGCGCGGTGCTCGGCAAAGCCCTGTTCGGTGTCGAACGATTGCAGCGGTTCACTCGGTACATTGGCCGCCAGCCAGGTTCGCGCCTCGACGCGAAAGGCCTGCTGGGCCGGGGTATAGGTCAGGTCCATGGATATGCCTTCAGCCGTTGAATCGGGCATCGCGTTTCTCGACGAACGAGTCGCGTGCTTCCTGAGAGTCCAGTGAGCGGTAGGCTTCGAGGGTGAAGCCCTGCTCCCAGCGGTATTTGTCTTCCAGATTGCCGTCTTCGATACCGGTCAGCGCCTCCTTGGCCAGGCTGATCATGCCGGGGCTCTTGGTGGCGATGGTGCGGGCGATCTGCAGAGCGGCTTCGCGCAAGTCTTCGCGCTTGACCACCCGCTCCACGGCGCCCAGGCGGTAAGCCTCGGCGGCGTCGATGGCCTCGCCGGTGAAGTACATGTGGCGGACCTTCTGCACCGGGAACAGGCGCTGCAAATGCGCGCCGCCGCCCATGGCCCCGCGATCCACTTCCGGCACGCCGAAGGTGGCGCACTCGGCAGCGACGATGATGTCGGCAGCGCCGCAGATACCAATGCCGCCGCCCAGCACGAAGCCGTGCACGGCGACGATCACCGGTTTCGGGTTGCAGTGGATGGCCTTGAAGCTGTCGTAGTTGCCCTTGTTCACCGCGACGATCAGGTTGCCGTCGGCGGCCAGTTCCTTGATGTCGACGCCTGCGCAGAAGCCGCGGCCTTCGGCACGGATCACGATCACCCGTACGTCGCTGTTACGGCCCAGGCCCTCGATCTCGCCGGCGATATCGGCCCAGCCCTGGCAATTGAAGGCGTTGACCGGTGGCCGGTTGAACACCAGTTCGGCAATTCCGTGTTCGATGCTGACGCTAAATGGTTTCATGGTTTCCTTCCTTCACAATGCATGGCCCCTTACGACACACGGCGGCACAGCTCGCCCAGGCGCGCTTCGGCGTCGCGGACGATCTGTTCAATCAATTGGGCGCAGCTGGGCAAGCTGTCGATGGATGCGGCGATCTGCCCTGCGGGCAACACGCCGACAGCCGGTTGCCCGTCGACCATCGCTTTCTGGATCACCATCGGCGCGTTGGCGGCCATGATGCTTTGCGCGGCGGTCAACTCTCCGGCACCGCGCATCTTCAAGGCGCTGCTGAGCAACTGGGTCAAGCTCATGCCGGTGTGGCGGCGGTATGCCAGGCCACTCTGCAAGGCCAGCAACAGGCGCTTGAGGCCGCCGCTGTTTTCCAGCTGGTTGAGCAATTCGTTGCGGATCATCCGTTGCGGCATGCCGTCGATGGCGCGGCTGATGATGATCGCCGCCGGGTCCTTGACCGCCAGGTAACGGGCCAGTGTTTCCTGCGGCACCGGGCTGTCGGCGCACATCAAAAACCGCGTGCCCATGGCGATGCCTTCGGCACCGTAGGCCAGGGCCGAGACCAAGCCCTTGCCGTCCTTGAAACCGCCCGCCGCCACCACCGGCACTGACACTGCGTTGACCACTTGATCAAGCAGCATCAAGGTCGGCACGGAACCGGTATGCCCGCCGCCCTCGCCGCCCTGTACGGTCACCGCATCGGCGCCCATTTCCACGGCTTTCTGCGCATGCTTGAGCGCACCGACGGTGGGAATGCACACCACGCCGGCATCTTTAAGGCGGCTGATCATCTGCTTGCCCGGCGAACGGCTGTAGCTGACCGCCCGGACTTTGTGGCGCAACACCAGCTCGACGATCTCGCCGGCATTGGCCTGGTACATATGGAAATTCACCCCGAACGGCTGATCGGTCAGGCGCCGGGTTTCGATAATCGCCGCTTCCATCTGCTGCGGTTCGATGGTCGCACCGGCAAGAAAACCGAAACCACCGGCATTGCCCGTGGCCGCCACCAGTTTCGGGTCGGCGACCCAGCCCATGGCGGTCTGGATGATCGGGTAGCGGCAACCGAGCAGTTCAGTCAAACGAGTATTCAACGAGATCGCCATGCTCACGCCTCGCCCGTTTTGCGCTGGGAACTGGCCATGGCTTTGGCGTCGTAGCCGCCGAGGCGGTCGCCGGACACCAGTTCATTGTGGGCGTGGGCGAAGTGATGCAGGCCGAACACCATGTCCATGGTCGCGCGCTTGCCCATCAGGTCTTCGGCGTTGTTCACCGCTTGCTTGCTCAGTTGCAGGCCCAGGCGCGGCATCTGCGCGATGCGCCCGGCGATGTCGAGGGTCTGTTGCTCCAACTCGTCGCGAGGCACGACCCGATTGAGCATGCCCATCTGATAGGCACGGGGTGCCGGCATACGCTCGCCGAGGAACAGGAATTCCTTGGCGATGCGCGGGTTCAATTCATGCACGTGGGCGAAATACTCCACACCGGGAATGCCCATGCGCACCACCGGATCGGCGAAATACGCATCCTCGCTGGCGACGATCAGGTCGCAGACCCAGGCCAGCATCAGCCCACCGGCAATGCACGCGCCCTGGACCATGGCGATGGTCGGCTTGGGCATTTCGCGCCAGCGGCGGCACATGCCCAGATAGACTTCTTGCTCGCGGGCATAGAGAAACTCGCCGCCCGGTTTGTTCACATGGTCGTACCACAGGCTGGCGCGGTCGAAGGTCTTGTCGACGTCGCGGCCCGGGGTGCCGATGTCATGCCCGGCGGAGAAATGCTTGCCGGCGCCGCGCAACACGATGACCTTCACTTCATCGTCATCGCAGGCCCGGCGAAACGCCGCGTCCAGCGCATAAGTCATCTGCGAGTTCTGCGCGTTGTGGTACTCGGGGCGGCTCATGGTGACGATTGCCACCGCGTCGCGCACTTCGTACAGGACCACTTCGGCCTCGTTCTTGTCGTTATGTTCAGCCATCACTTGTCTCCGAAAACGCGGGCGCTCAGCGCTGGCCTGGCGGGTTGTCTTTGAGTTGCAGGGCGCGCAGGTTGTGCGGGTCCAGGCGCTGGATCAGTTGCAATTGCTCGACGGTCGGGGCTGCGGTGGTCGGGCAGTCGTCCGGCACGTGCAACTCGAACCCGGTGTTGTCCTGGACCTGCGCCGCCGTCACGCCGGGGTGCAGCGAACGGATACGCATCTGTCGTTGCGGGCCCTGGAAATCCAGCACGCCCAGATCGGTGATGATCAGACGGATATCGATGTCGTCCAGCGACCAACCCCGCGCCAGACGAGACGGGTTGTAGCCGACTGAGGCGACCATATCGACCTCGCCTTCGACGAACACCCGACGGTTGTGGCTCGGCACGCAAAACGAGTTGGCGTGGCTGATCGAATTGCCGGGAAAACCGCGCACACCGAGCATCTGCGCCTTGGGTTTGGCGTAGTCGCCGATGCAGGAAATGTTGGCTTGACCGTAACGGTCGATCTGGGTCGGGCCGACCAGGGCATGACGCTTGCCGCCCCAGACGTTGTCGAAAATCCGCGAGAAGCCCATCCAGCTGTCGCGCTTGGGTTCATAGCCCTTGCGTGCGCCCAAAGGCACCGGTTCGGCGACCATGTAGGCTTCGGAGTCGGTCATCAGCAGTTGCGGATTGCTGGTCAGCATGGCCAGCGACGCCGCCAGGCGCGGGATCACGCCGATGCCGGAGGCCAATACTTCGCCGTCTTCGCGCCAGGCTTCGGAGGCCGCGCAGATCATCAACTCAGCGAGGCTGTAATCAGTAGTGCTCATCGAAAGGCTCCTTAGAAAATCGGCAACGGCAGTTCACGGATCGCAGCCAGGCCGCCGACCTTTTCCAGATACTGTTCGTGGGTGCAGTCGACGTAGTCGCGCACGTAGCCCTGCCAGCCGTCGGCCACCTGGACCGTGGCGTTGTAGGCCTTGAAGTGCGCGACATCGAAACCGTACAGCGGCGCGCAGGACGACGGATGCGCCCCACCCGGCACGTGGGCCACGGCGGTGGTCAGGTTGCGTTCCCAGAACACTTGATGGGCGTGGGCGCTGTGCTGATGGAAATACTCGCTGTCCACCAGCTCATCGCAGGTCACGTAGCTGTGGGTCGCGGCGCGCACGAACAGGTCGTCCATGTAGTGATCCGGACCGCTGATCTGGCACACGCCGCGTTTGTCGGCGCGGTCGACATGCACCAGCGCCGCGTCGAGCTTGAGCGCCGGCATGGCCACCCAATCCTTGCCATCGGCATAGGGCGAGGCGATCAACTTGATCTGGCGGTTGTGGCGCAGCACATCAGTGCCCAGGCCCACGGCGGTCGGAATGAACGGCACATTCATCGCCGCCGCCCGCAAGCCGAGCAGCAGCATGCCTTCATCGATCTCCATCACTTCCAGCGCCGCTTCCTGGCGCGCCTTGCGGAAGTACGGCTCCAGCGGAATGAAATCCAGAGACACGAAGGCGAACACCAGTTTCCTGATCTTGCCGGCGGCGCAGAGCATGCCGACGTCCGCACCACCGTATGCAACAACAGTTAGCTCCTTGAGGTCCGAGCGCAGAATCTCGCGCACCAGCGCCATCGGCTTGCGGCGCGGGCCCCAGCCACCGATACCGATGGTCATGCCGTCACGCAGTTGGCCGACGATCTCGGCAGTACTCATTTGCTTGTCCATCGTCTTGTTCCTCATTGGCGACCGACACTGAAGTCGTGGCCCCAGTGGCTGACCACGGTGCTTTCGAACGGCGTGTGGCGGTCCCAGTCGACCACCAGGCCATCGCAGCCGTATTCCAGGTCAAACCCGGACGGGGTCTTGATATAGAAAGAAATCATCTGGTCGTTGGTGTGCTGGCCGAGGGTGGCCGACAGCTTCACGCCGTTGGCGTGGACGCGGTCCAGGGCACGGCCGACTTCGTCCAGCGCGTTGACCTCGACCATCATGTGCACGCAACCGTGGGGTATCGGGCACTCGAAAATCGCCAGCGAGTGATGGCGGCCGTTGTTGCAGTGCAGGAAGTGAATGCGCTTTTGCGGCTCGGCCGGGTCCGGGGTGAAACGGACTTTCATCAGGTCCGACAGGCCGAAACCCATCACTTGTTCGTAGAAGTCGCGGCAGCGTTCGAAGGCTGGTGCCGGCAGTACGACGTGGCCCATGCCAAGGTCGTTGGTGACAAAACCTTTGACGCCCACCGGAGAAACGAAGCGAGCGAAGTCCTGCAACGGGCCCCAGAAAATTTCGTGGCGGTTGCCATCCGGATCGCTGAAGTGCACCAGTTCCTGGACCTTGCGCAGCTCCGCTTCGGCGGCGGTGCCACGGGTCACTTGCACGTCGGCCTGTTGCAGCTCGCTGACCGCCTGTTCCAGCGCCGCCTTGCCGGCCACTTCCCAGCCGCAGGCACCGAAGCTGTTCTCGGCATTCTTCTGCACGAGGATGCGGTAATGACGTTCGTCCATTTTCAGGTACAGAAGCTCATCGTCGCCACTGACCATCATGCCCAGCACCTGGCTTGCGTAGTGGCGCCATTGCGCCAGGTCGCTGGACAACAGGGTGACGTAACCCAGACCACGGATATCCATGGATGCACTCCTCGTTTTTCTCAGGCGGTGCCGCCCTTCGGCGACTGCCGGGGGAGACTTTATGTAGGGCCTATTCAAACGGGTTCGGGGAGGGGCAACATCGTCCAATGGGACTAGCGGATTTGATGGGGTTCACGCATCAAAACCGTGGGAGCAAGCCCGCTCCCACAGGGGATTGGTGCAGGCATAAAAAAACGGGCCTTGGGGACCCGTTGGAAAGTTGGCCTGGCGTCCGTGCCAGGCCTGAAAAACCTGTAGCAGCTGCCGAAGGCTGCGTCCGAGTGCGCAGCGCTCGCAACCTGGCAAACCGAGTCCGTCCAGAAACACCGCCTATTGCCCTTTTGCGAGTGCTGCGCACTCGGACGCAGCCTTCGGCAGCTGCTACAGTTTTGCGTTATCTCAAATCAGCCCTTGCGAAAATGCGGGATCACCTTCTCGCCAATGTTCTTCAAGGTCTCCAGCTGCGCCCACTGCGGCACGGTGCCCATCTGGCAGATGAACAGGATTTCGTCGGCGCCGGCATCGATCAAGCGCTGCACATAGCCTATGCAATCCTCGACGGTGCCGTAGGCGTGGTTCGGGTTCATCATCGCCATGGTCGGGTCGGAGAAGTCGACGCTGACTTCTTCGGAGGCGAAGCGCGACTTGATCACGCTCTGGCCGTTGCCATCAACGAAGGTGTCGTCTTTCCACTTCTGCGGGTCCGGACGCTCGCCGCCGCCGTACCAGTAACCGAGGGATTCCATGAAGTAACGCTGGCCACGGATACCAATGCGGCGCGCTTCTGCGTTGTCGTCCAGCACGATGGCCGGGCACAGTGCGGCGATGTGACGGTTAGGACGGAAACCGACCTGCTTCTTCTCATCCCGGTTGTCATAGGCCGCGTGATACACCTCGACCTTCTTGGCGATTTCTTCCGGGCCACCGAAGCCCAGCACCAGCGCGCCCATGCCGCGACCGCCGGCATTTTTCAGCGACTCGGTGTTGGTGCACGCCAGGTACATCGGCGGGTGCGGATCCTGGTAAGGCTTTGGATGGATCGGGCGCTTGGGGATCTGCACGAAGTCGCCGTTGTGCTCGATTTCGTCCTGCACGAACATTTTCGGGATCAGGTACATCATCTCGTCAATCTGCGGCTGCAAGGTCGCCAGGTCGTAGCCGAAAGTGCCGGCTTCCTGCTGGGTGCCGCCCTTACCCACACCGAAGTGCACACGGCCCTTGGATAGCAGATCGAGGGTGGCGATGCGCTCGGCGACTTTCACCGGATGGTTCATCGCTGGCGGCAGGCAGACCACACCGTGGCCGATGCCGATGCGCTCGGTTTTACCGGCCACGAACGCCAGCATGGTTTCCGGCGCGGACATGTGCGAGTAGTTGCTCAGCGCGGTGTGTTCCACGCACCAGAAGGTGTCGAAGCCGAGCTTGTCGGCGAGCACGGCCTGCTCGACGGTGTCTTCGAAAATCTTGCGGTCGCCTTCGCGGCTGGAGTCCACCGTCTGGGCTTCGTAAATCAGGGAAAATTTCATGGTTGATCCTTGTGCTTATTTGGATGCGCAGTCGGCGCCGTAGACCTTCGCCTTACCGTCAATGCTCGTGCATCGACGGGGCGCTCGAATCACGCAAACGGACTAGCCCGCCTCATAGAAAAAGAGCAGGTAAAAAAGTCAGAGGAAAAAGTCGTTGCTGTCCTGACCCATGCTGACCCCGCCAAGGTTCCAGGCGTACTTGGCCGGGCTGTTGGCGACGTGGGCACGACCGGTGTGGATGTCGCGGAATGCACGGTTGATCGGATGGCTGCGGAAGATCGTTGAAGCACCGCTGTTGAACATCAGGTCGCCAACGGCCTTGGCGCACTTGTCGGCCACCAGCGCCGAGTCGTAACGCATCTTCACCCGCTCCGGCATGCTCAACGGCTCACCCTTCTGCGCACGCTCCAGCATCAGGGCGAAGTTGCGATGCAGCACGGTCTTGCACTCGTCGACGCAGACCATGGCATTGGCCAGCGACGATTGCGCAGCCGGGTCCTGGACCATTTTGCGACCGTCATTGACCCCGATCCGGGCGCGGTTGTGCTCGACAAACTGATCCACCGCGCCTTGCAGGGCACCGATGGCCGAGGACGAAACCGCACGCACGAAAATCTGCCCGAATGGCAGACGGAACAAGGGCGCAGTGTTCACCTCATTGCCCGGACTGTTCTGCATGAAACCGTCGAACGCGCGATGGGTGCGGTACTCGGGAACGAAGGCGTTTTCGACCAGAATGTCGTGGGAGCCGGTGGCTTCCAGGCCCATGACATTCCAGTTGTCGAGAATCTGGTAGTCGCTGCGCGGCACCAGGAAGGTCCGATAATCCGGCGCCCCGCCCGCTTCTTCCGACGGCACCAGCGCGCCGAGGAACGCCCACTCGCAATGCTTGCTGCCGGAGGAAAAACCCCAGCGCCCGCTCAACTTGAAACCACCCTCGACCCGCTCGACCTTGCCCACCGGCATATAGGAAGAGGAGATCAGCACGCTGGAGTCACTACCCCAGACATCCTGGGCCGCGCGGTCGTCGAACAGCGCCAGTTGCCAGTTGTGGATCGCTACCACACCCAGCACCCAGGCCGAGGACATGCAACCCTCGGCCAGGGTCATCTGCACGTCGAAGAAATCCTTGGGCTCCAGTTCATAGCCTTCCCAACGGGACGGTTGCAGGATGCGAAAGAACCCGGCGTCGTGGAAATCCTTCAGGGTTTCTTCAGGCAACTGGCCTGCTTGCGCGGCATTCAGGGCGCGCTCACGCAGGATCGGCACCAACTCGCGGGCACGTTGGCTCAGACGCTGGCGAATCAGGTCTTGGTTGAGCATTTTTATTGTTCTCCTTTGTTCACCCCATCCGCCGGGGCGCGCGTGCAACGGGGCGGGTGTAGCGCCCCTACACTGGCATTCAAGCAATGCGCAACGCAGGGGACATCCCTCAAACGGACCATGTGGGGTTGGGAAACAGTCTTTTGGAGGTGTATCTGAAAGGGGGTGTTGGCTAACAGGTCGTCTTCGCGGGCAAGCCCGCTCCCACAGTATTTACGGCGAACACCAATTATTCGAACGACACCAAACCTGTGGGAGCGGGCTTGCCCGCGAAGAGGCCGGCACATCTGACATTGATGCTGGCTGACAGACCGCCATCGCAGGCAAGCCAGCTCCCACAGGGATTGCGGAAGTCTGCAAATACCAGGTCGGCGGTCAGGCCGCCATCGCGAGCAAGCTCGCTCCCACAGAAGAGCAAAGACAGATCGGCGTACACCCATGCTTCACACCACTCATCAGGCCGACCGGAGGCGATGCCCCCGGATGAATGCCGGAGCGAAGGAACCCCGAGCCTTAGCGAGGGGCCGTACGTTCGGGGCGAGCGTTTTTTGCTTACTTTTTTAGGCGCTTGTAAAAAAGTTAGTCGCCGTAAGGGCGAAATCATAAGCGGCCATTACCGCAGCAATGGATATGTACTCGACCAGGAACAGTTCGAACAACTAGTCCCCTCGGACGATGTTGAGTCTGTACACCAGAGCAAGAATCCATCGCACTCCCCAACCAACAAAAAGGCCCAGTGCGATGAACGACGTCAATCTCAAAGCCGACATGCTCCAGGCCATGCGCCGCCTGGCCAAGTCAGTCACCATTATCAGCACCAGCAACGGCACCGAACGCTTCGCCATGGCCGCCACCGCGGTCGACTCCCTGAGCACCGAACCGCCATCGCTGCTGATCTGCGTCAACAAGACCGCCTCCCCCCACGCCGCACTGGCAACCGGCGCGGACTTCTGCGTGAACATCCTCGGCGTCGAACAACAAGACCTGGCCAACCTGTGCAGCGGTGCGATCAAGGGCGAAGCACGCTTCGACCGGGGCAACTGGCTGACCAGCCCCGGTGGCATTCCATACCTGGGTGATGCGCAGTCGGCGATCCTCTGCCGCCAGGACGGTCACTTCAGCTACGGCACCCACACCGTATTCATCGGACGCATCCTGCAGATCCACACCACCACCGAAATCACCCCGCTGGTCTACCTCGACGGCAGCTACACCACCACCGCGAAACCCGCACCTTCTCTCGCTGCTGCTGGCTGAGGCCCGAACATGAACAGCCTGAACGGGTTGACGGCGTTGCGAGTGAACAGCGCCGACCAGTTGCCATGGGATGACCGCTGCGACTTGCTGATCGTCGGGTTTGGCGGTGCCGGCGCCTGTGCCGCCATCGAAGCCAGCACTCGCGGCCTGTCGGTGCTCGCACTGGATCGCTTCGAGGGCGGCGGCGCCACGGCACTCAGCGGTGGCGTGGTCTATGCCGGCGGCGGTACGCCGCATCAGCGTCAGGCTGGCTATGAAGACACCAGCGAAGCCATGTTCAATTACCTGCGTCAGGAAGTCGGCGAAGCGGTCAGCCAAGAGACGTTGCGCAATTTCTGCGACGCCAGCCGCGGGCAACTGGCTTGGCTGGAGCAACAGGGCGCGGCGTTCGAGGCCAGCGTGCCACCGCATAAAACCTCGTACCCGAGTGACCAGTACTACCTCTATTACTCCGGCAACGAAGCCGTGCCGGCCTATGCCGCCAGCGCCAAGCCGGCGCCCCGTGGCCACCGCACCAAAGGCCGGGGCATGTCCGGCGCCAGCCTGTTCGCCCCGCTCAAGGCCAGCGCCTTGCGTAATGGCGCGCGCCTGCGCAGCCAGTGCGAAGTGCGGCGACTGGTACTCGATCTCGACGACAAGGTCATCGGCGTCGAAGCCTGGCAGTTGCCGTCGGGCAGTCGCGCCGCCAAACAACATGCGCGCCTGTCGCGCTGGGCCACCGCCATTCATATGTACGCTCCGGCGTTGGCCGACCGCTTGCGCGCCCGTCAGCACCGCATCGAACAGACCAACGCCATTCGCCAATTGATTCGCGCCGAACAGGCGGTGTTGCTGAGCAGCGGCGGCTTTATCTTCAATCGTGATCTGGTGCGCCAACACGCACCGCAGTACCTGGCCGGTCTGCCGCTGGGCGCCACCGGGTGCAATGGCAGCGGCATCGCCCTGGGCCAGAGCGCCGGTGGCAGCGTGGCGCGCATGGACAAGGTCAGTGCCTGGCGTTTCATCAATCCGCCACTGGCCTGGGCTCGCGGGCTGATCGTCAATGCTCGCGGACAGCGTTACGCCAACGAAGAAATCTACGGCGCGACCCTCGGTCACGCCATGGTCGAAGAGCAGGACGGCCGCGCCATTCTGATTCTCAATCGGGCGCTGGTTCGAGAAGCACTCAGTCAGGTTGGCCCCGGCAAAGTCTGGAATTTCCAGCGCCTGCCGGTGTTGCTCAACCTGCTGTTCAATGCCAGGCGCAGCAACAGCCTGGCCGGCCTGGCCAAACGCTGCAATCTGCCGCCGGAACTGCTGCGCCAGAGTGTCGAACGCTATTGCCGCGCGGCACGGGGTGAGGTCGCCGACGAGTTCGGCAAGTCCGCCGCGATGCTCGCCAACCTCGAACAGGGCCCGTGGTACGCCCTCGACCTGTCTTTCGACAGCAATCTCTTCCCCTGCCCGGTCATCACCCTGGGCGGGCTGAAGGTCTGCGAAGACAGCGGTCGGGTGCTGGACCACGCCGGCCAGCCAATAAACGGCCTGTACAGCGCCGGGCGCAATGCGGTCGGGGTCGCTTCCAACCTGTATGTCTCCGGCCTGTCCCTGGCCGACTGCATTTATTCCGGTCGCCGGGCTGCCGCCCACGTGGCCGACCAATTCGCACTTCAAACCGCACGATCAGGAGAACAACAATGCAACGTGTAGAAGGCAAAGTCTGCATCATCACCGGCGCCGCCAGCGGCATCGGTCGCGAAGACGCTCTGCTGCTGGCTCGCGAAGGCGCCAAAGTGGTACTGACCGACCTCAATGAAGAGGCCGGTCGCCAGGTGGCTGCGCAAATCGGCGCCAACGCGCTGTTCATCCGCCACGACATCGCCAGCGAAAGCGATTGGCAACACGTGGTCAAGACCACCGTCGAACACTTCGGCCGTCTCGATGTACTGGTCAACAACGCCGCGATCCTGGCCTTGGGCAGCATCGAAGACACCACGCTGGAACTGTGGCAGAAAGTGCAGAAGATCAACGGCGAAGGCTACTTCCTCGGCTGCAAGTACGCGATCCAGGCGATGAAGGAAACCGGTGGCGGCTCGATCATCAACATGTCGTCGGTGGCCGCGTTGGGTGCGATGCCGATGTTCTGCGCTTACTCGGCGTCCAAAGGCGCGGTGGCGGCGATGACCCGTTCCATTGCCCTGCACTGCAAGCAGCAGGGCTACCGCATCCGTTGCAACAGCGTGCACCCGGATGGCGTGAACACGCCAATGACCCAGGCCCTGGCCGGTGGTCAGCCGATCCCGCAGGAAGCGCTGGACCAGGACCCGATGAACCGCATGGCCGCGCCACGGGATATCGCCAACGTGGTGCTGTTCCTCGCCGCCGACGAGTCGCGGTTCGTCAACGGTGCCGAGATCCGCGTCGACAACGCCCAGCTGATCAGCGGGCTCTGAGGTCGAGGTGAACATGGGCACGCAACAACAGAACCTGACCCCGGCCGAACACACGACGGCAAGCGTCTCATTGCAAGTGTGCGCGGTGATCGACGAGACCGCTGACGCGCGCTCGCTGGTGCTGGACGTACCGCCAAACCTGCGTGAGCGCTTTCGCTACAAACCGGGCCAGTTCCTGAGTTTTCGCGTGCCCTTCGCCGGCAAACTGTTGACCCGCTGCTATTCCATGGCCAGTTCGCCGCTTGCGGACGCGCTGCCCAAGGTTACGGTGAAACGGGTCGATGGTGGCCGGGTATCGAACTGGATGAACGAAGTCCAGGTCGGCGACTGGCTGGAAGTGTTGCCACCAGCCGGGCATTTCTGCCTGAGCCCGCAGGCGGACACCGAAAAGCCCCTGGTCTTGTTCGGGGGCGGTTCGGGTATCACCCCGGTGTTTTCCATTCTCAAATCAGTGCTCCATAGCAGTCGGCGGCCGATCAAATTGATCTACGCCAACCGCGATGAGGCGTCGGTGATTTTCAAGGACGAGCTGTGCCGGTTGATCAAGGCGCATCCTGATCAACTGCACGTGGTGCACGTCCTCGACTCGGTGCAGGGTTTCCTGACGGACCATCAGGTCCGTCATCTGCTGCGCGGATCGGCCGGTGGCGACTACTTCATCTGCGGGCCGGGCCCCTTCATGGACACCGTGGAGCGCACGCTGCTGGCACTGGGCGAAGCGGCCGAGCGGATCCATGTCGAGCGTTTCGTCTCGCCACCAGACCCCGATGAACTGTTGGCCGAAGAGGCCCTCGCCCGCGAGGCAACGATGGGGTCGCAGTGCGAGGCGCTGATTGTCGAGCTCGACGGCCAGCAACACGAAATTACCTGCCGCCCCGGCGAAACCTTGCTGCAAAGTTGCAAAGCGGCTGGCCTCGACGTGCCGTCGTCCTGTGAAGAGGGTTTTTGCGGGGCCTGCATGTGCGTGGTCAAGGAAGGTGAGGTCCAGTTGGCGCGCAACGATGTGCTGACCCCCAAGGAACTCGCCGACGGCTGGACACTGGCCTGCCAGAGCCGACCAACGGGTGCCCGGGTACGCCTGAAATTCCCGGATTGATGCGCACTCAAGAACAAACATCGTACCTGTGGCGAGGGAGCTTGCTCCCGCTCGGCTGCGAAGCAGTCGTCGTTTTCAGATTTTTGGGGCCGCTTCGCAGCCCAGCGGGAGCAAGCTCCCTCGCCACAGGTTGTTTCTGACCGACCAACATTTCGCCTTAGTCTCAACGGACGATCACTCAGGCCCGGTCTGCAGTTAGACTCGGCCCCAGCATTAGCCCACAACAATAAAAGAGGTGCAGTTATGGCTCGTTTGCAGAATAAGGTCGCGGTGGTCACCGGCGGCGCTTCGGGTATCGGTCTGGCCTGCGTGCGCCGTTTCGCTGCCGAAGGCGCGCAAGTGGTCGGGCTGGACATCGGCAGCGCACCGGCAGACTTTCCCAGCCTGTTCATGACCCTGGACGTGCGCGACGAAGCGCAGGTGCAGCAGGTCATGCAAGAAGTCATCAGCCGCTTCGGGCGCATCGATGTACTGGTCAACGCCGCCGGCGTTGCCGACCAGGGCAGCGTGACCCAGACCACCACCGCCAACTGGCAACGGGTGATGGACATCAACCTGACCGGCAGCATGCTCACCAGCAAATACGCGCTGGCGTCGATGGTTGAACAACGCAATGGCTCGATCATCAATGTCGGTTCGATCTTCGGCCTGCAGGGCTGCGACGGCAACGTGGCTTATAACGTGTCCAAGGGCGGCATCAACCAGCTGACCCGCTCGATGGCCATCGACTACGGCTACGCCAACGTTCGCGTCAACGGTCTGTGCCCAGGCCTGATCGAAACACCGATGACCAGCATGGTTCGTGACAATGACGCGTTCCACGCCTTCTTCGCCTCGCAGCACATGCTCAGCCGTTCCGGGCAACCGGAAGAAGTGGCCAACGTCGCACTGTTCCTGGCCTCGGACGAAGCGTCCTTTGTCAGCGGCCAGATGATCGCCGTGGACGGTGGTTTCTCCGCCGGTCGCCGTTTCGCCCCGCCCGCCCAGTAATTCGTTATCCGGCCGGGCGCCCTGCCCGGCCTACTCCCTTTTTCGTATTTGTCTTCTAACCGGGGAGGCCCCATGCCGCCTGTCGCCACCGCACTGACCATCGCTCAACTGTTCGCCAACGCTGCCCAGGCCTACGGCGACCGCCCGGCCATCGAGGACGCGGGCCACGTCATCAGCTACCGACAACTGGACCAACTGCGCCGCCAGGCTGCCCGCGCCCTGCTGGCCCTCGACGTACAGATCGGGGACCGCGTGGGGATCTGGGCGCCCAACCTGTGGGAGTGGATTGTCGCCGCCGGTGCCCTGCAAAGTGTCGGCGCCGCCCTGGTGCCGCTCAATACCCGGATGAAGGGCAGCGAGGCCGGCTACATCCTGCGCGAAAGCGGCACCTGTGTGCTGTTTGCCATCGGCGAATTCCTGAGCGCGGACTACCCCGGCATGCTGGCGTCGGAAGACCTGCCTGAGCTGCGTCACATCGTCAGCCTGCGCGGCGCCAACTCGGGAACACTGGCCTGGGAACGGTTTATGGACCTGGGGGCCGACGTACCGCACCTGGCCTTGCGCACCCGCGAACAGAGCGTTGGCCCACACGCCTTGTCCGACGTGCTGTTCACCTCGGGCACCACCGGAAAACCCAAGGGCGTAATGACCAGCCACGGCCAGAACCTGCGCATCGTGCGGGACTGGAGCGATATCGTCGGTTTGCGTGAGAGCGATCGCTACCTGATCGTCAATCCGTTCTTCCACTCCTTCGGCTACAAGGCCGGTTGGCTGGCCGCCTTGATGCGAGGCTGCACCCTCCTGCCGCAGCAAGTGTTCGACGTGCAGGCCGTGCTCGAATGCGTGCAACGGGAACACATCACCGTATTGCCCGGGCCACCGACGCTGTATCAATCGCTGCTGGCCCATCCACAACGCAGTGAATTCGACCTGAGCTCCTTGCGCGTGGCGGTGACCGGGGCGGCGGCGATCCCGGTGGAGATGATCCACCGCATGCGCGACGAACTCGGCTTCGCCACCATCGTCACCGCCTATGGCCTGACGGAAGTCTGCGGTTTCGCCACGATCTGCCGCGCCGGCGACTCCGCGGAACTGGTCGCCAACACCAGTGGCCGGGCGATGCCGGGGGTGGAAGTACGGTGTGTCGGCAACAACGGTCGCAGCCAACCGGCGAACATTCCCGGTGAGGTGCAGATTCGCGGCTACAACCTGATGCAGGGTTACCTCAACAACCCCGACGCCAGCCAGGAGATTCTCGACGCCGACGGCTGGCTGCACACCGGCGACATCGGCATGCTCGACGAACGGGGTTACCTGCGCATCACCGACCGCCTCAAGGACATGTTCATCACCGGCGGCTTCAATGTGTACCCGGCGGAGATCGAACAGTGTTTGCTGACCTATCCGGGCGTGGCCCAGGCAGCGGTGATCGGTATTCCCGATGAGCGTATGGGTGAAGTGGCGATGGCATTCCTGTTGCCCGCGCCGGGCATCGAGATCGAGCAGGCCCGATTCCTCGCCTGGTGCCGCGAGCAAATGGCCAACTACAAGGTGCCGCGCCGGGTGCAGGTGCTGCAGAAGATGCCGATCAATGCGGCGGGCAAAGTGACCAAGAATGTGTTGCGCGAGTGGGCGCTTCAGCCCGTGAATTAAGTCCGAAACGCACAATTTCCCTGTAGCAGCTGGCGAAGCCTGCGTTCGGCTGCGCAGCAGTCGCGAATACAGTGCACGCGGTTTAACTGATACACCGCAGTGCCTGATTTCACGACTGCTGCGCAGCCGAACGCAGGCTTCGCCAGCTGCTACAGGGAACGATCATCGTGGATCAGACCACCCGCGCCGGGTGCTGTTGGCGCGGGTCGCCGAGCATGGCGCGATGGGACGGTGGCTGGCGGCCTTCGGCTTCGCTGATGCCGTAGCCAAGGGCTATTTCGGCGGTGATCAGGGTCTGCCCGGACAGCGCCATCAACTGCGGATCATTGAGCAAGGCATGAATCACCCGACCGTTGAATTGCGGGGTTTCGGCGTGGGCCAGGAACGCCTGGTACTGCTCGCCATGCTGCTCGCCGGCAATCCTGGTGCGTTCGGTCAGTTGCGGACCGAGCCACAGCGACAACGCCGCCACGCCCTGCCCTTCGAAATCGATCGCCATGTCCGCCGCCAGCTTGTCGACGCCGGCCTTTTGCGCGCCATACGCCGGGCCATGCATGTAGCAGCCGGCGCCGAACGACGAGGTAAAACAAATCAGCCCTTGGGCACTCTTCAGCAACAGCGGCGCGGCGTAGAAGCTGGCGATGTAGGCCGAGCGCAGTCCGACGTCGAGAATGCGCACCAGATCCAGCGGCTTGGCCCAGAACGACCCCGGCTCGATCAACCGGTCATGGATGAACGCAGCGTTGTTCACCAGCAGATCCAGATGCCCGCACTCATCTTCCACACGGGCAAACAGCGCCTGAGCCTGCGCGTCATCGGCGTGGTCACAGACCACCGCGATACCGCGCCCACCGGCGGCGGTGATCGCGGCGGCGCTGTCCTCCAGCGACCCGCTCAAGGCGTGCCCGTACAAATTCGACCCACCCTGCGTCGGCGCGCGACCGGTGACATACACCGTCATGCCCGCCGCCCCCAGGGCCAGGGCAATGCCCTGCCCCACTCCGCGACTGGCACCGGTTACTACAGCGATCTGTGGATGCTGACTGTTCATTCGACACTCCCGAACAAGGTTTTCGCCGAAGCGGTTTCGCTCTGGCGCTTGATGTGATTGGCGGCCAGATAACCGAAGGTCATGGCCGGGCCGATGGTCGAACCGGCACCCGGATAGGTGCGGCCCATCATCGAGGCGGCGCTGTTGCCGATGGCGTACAGGCCGTTGATCGGTTCGCCGTCTTCGTGCAACACGCGGGCGTGCACGTCGGTCAGCAGGCCGCCCTTGGTGCCGATGTCGCCGGCGTCGATGCGCACGGCGTAGAACGGCCCTTTGAGCAACGGCGCCAGGCACGGATTGGGTTGCACGTTCGGGTCGCCGTAGTAGCGGTCGAACAGCGACTCGCCCTTGTGGAAATCCAAGTCGACGCCCTGCACGGCCATGCCGTTGAAGCGCTGCACGGTGCGCACCAGCCCGTCGGCGTCGACGCCGATTTTCGTCGCCAGTTCTTCCAGGCTCGACGCCTTCTGGAAGTAATCACGCAAATGCTCGGGCAATTGCCAATCGCGCTGGGCATAGCCCGGCAGCAAGGCGCCGCACGGGTATTTACGGCGGAACTCAGCGTCGAACACCATCCAGCACGGCACGCTCGCGGCGCCTTCACGGTTGTTGGCGTACATCGCATAAACGATATCGGTATAGGGCGCGGCCTCGTTGACGAAACGCTTCCCCGCCGCGTTGACCATCACGCACCCCGGCAAGGTGCGTTCAACGAACAGCGCACGCTGTTTTTCTTCGCCCTTGACGTAAGTGGTCGGCGCCCACCAGCTGTGTTCCATCAACGCGGTGCGTGCGCCAAGGGCCTGGCCGGCGCGGATGCCGTCGCCGGTATTGTTCGGTGGCGTGGCACTCCAATTAGCCTGGGACGGCTGCGGCAGGTACTGCTCGCGCATCGCCTGGTTACGCTCGAAACCACCGGCGGCGATGATCACCCCGTAGCGCGCCTTGACGTTGAGCAGCTGGCCGTTGCGATTGACCCGCGCCCCGCCGACCCGGTCGCCGACCAGCATTAATTCTTCCAGCGCACAATTGAGCCACAGCGACTTGCCGCGATCCTGCAACGAACAGCGCAAGGCACCGATCAAGGCATTGCCCAGGGTCAGGAAACGGTCGCGGCGGGACAAACGCCGCCCCTCGCGATCACGCCAGTAGCGCCACATCACCCGCAAGGTCAGGCGCAACCAGCCGGGGCCGCGGCACAGCAGCACCTGCGCCTCTTTCATGGTCATCGCCATGCGCCCCATCATCAGGGTACCGGGGGACGGTGCGCGCATGCGCAAGAATTCTTCACCGAGTTCGGCGGCATCGAACGGTTGCGGATCCATCGAGCGATAGCCCGGTTTGCCGCCCTCGACTTCCGGGTAGTAATCGGCGTAGCGCGGTTGCGCCTCGAAGCGCACGCGGGTGTGTCGTTCCAGGTACTCGACCATCTCCCGGCCGTGCTCGACATAGGCTTCGATGCGCCCGTCGTCGATCTCGCCATGGGTCACGGCGCGGATGTAGGCAATCGCTTCGGCCGCCGAATCACTGCCGCCGATGGCAGCGATCCGGTGGTTGTTGGGGATCCAGATACCGCCGCCGGACACCGCCGAGGTGCCGCCGTACTCGCCGCTCTTTTCGATCAACAGCGCATTGAGGCCCAGGTCGTGGGCGCGCAGCGCAGCGGTCATGCCCCCGGCGCCAGAGCCAATCACCAACACATCACAGCACTCGTCCCATTTGATCCCGGCAGCGTTCATGCGATCACCCTTGTTCAGCGCCCATCAGGCAGAAACCGCCACCGCCGGATCTTCGCCCGGTGCAGTCGGTCTCGGGATTGTTCGCCGCGCGCGCCGGGTGTTCATCGTCCGATAAGACTAATGCCAGGCCTGCTGCCGCCCCGTACAAATCGCTTAGTCCGCTTGGACGATGTTGCGCGCAAGTCGTGACTCCATAGTCGCCCACAACACCAATCACCCCCCTGAAATGCAGGTCGGGCAGGTCTGACCTGGGCCATGAGGACGACATGATAAAAACAATAATCGCCCCACCAACACAGCACCCTCGCACACAGCTTGTTCTATTGATGCTGGCTGGCGGACTTAGCGCTCACGTTAACGCCATGAGCTTTCAGCCAAGCGAAGACTTGAGCATCGACTGGGACACCACGCTGACGTACAGCCTCGCCTGGCGGACCGAGTCTCGCGATCACAAACTGACCGCCAATACCAACGGCAACGACGGCGACAACGCCTTCGACAAAGGCAGCCTGATCAACAACCGCAGCGGCTTTCTCACCGAAGCCAACATCAAGTGGCAAGACGACTACGGCGTGTTCGTCCGGGCGACGGGCTTCTACGACAACGTCTACGATCAGGACAACGACAACACCACCGGCACGTCCAACTGCTTCGCCGGCGGCCATTGCAGCAAGCCTGACCGTTTCTCCCAGGACACCATCGACCAACACCGCAATGAACTGCGCATGCTCGATTACTACGCCTATGGCACCTGGGACCTGAGCGGCCATGCCCTCAACGCGCGCCTGGGTAACCAGGTGGTGAGCTGGGGTGAAAGCCTGTTCTATCCGGGTATTTCCGCAGCCCAGAGCCCGGTGG
Organism: Pseudomonas sp. GM74; assembly: GCF_000282455.1. Taxonomy (GTDB): domain Bacteria; phylum Pseudomonadota; class Gammaproteobacteria; order Pseudomonadales; family Pseudomonadaceae; genus Aquipseudomonas. The sequence continues at coordinate 25,668 of NZ_AKJG01000046.1, read as the reverse complement.
ACGCAACCAAGGCGACCACCCCGGGTGTCGAGGTCAAGGAAATCCTGCTGCCGGTCGGCCAGCTGTTCACCCAGTTCGCCCTGACCGAAAGCCTGGGCATCCAGGCCTACTACCAGTACAAATGGGAAAAGACCGAGCTGTTCGGCGTGGGTAGCTACTTCTCCACCACCGACTTCATCGACGAGGGCGGCTTCAACGACGCCTCCGGTTTCGTCACCCGTCTGAAGGACGACAAGCCGAGCGACAGCGGCCAGTACGGTGTGGCCTTCACCTACGCCGCCGAGTCGTTGAACAACACCGAGTTCGGCCTCTTCTACTCGCGCTATCACGACAAGACGCCGTCGCTGGACTTCGCGACGACCCTGGGCCGCTACCAGGTGCGCTACTTCGACAACATCGACCTGTTCGGCGCGAGCTTCGCCACCGTGCTGGGCGACGTCAGTTGGGCCGGTGAAGTCAGCTACCGCGACGGCACGCCGGTGATGGTCGACAACGGTTTCTCCAGCCCCGTGCGTGGCAAGACCGTGCAAGCGCAAACGTCGATGATCTACGTGCTCGGCCCGACCGCCTTCGCCGACAACACCACCCTGACCGGCGAGGTGGTCTACAACACCGTGGTCAGCAACGACAAGTCGCAACCGGTGACCCTGGCGCCGGGCTTCGCGCTGCCGGGAACCGACAGCCTGGTCTATGACCGCGATGCCTGGGGCTACACGGTGCAGGCGAACTTTGACTACAACAACGTGTTCAGCGGATGGGACATGTCGGTGCCTGTCACTTTCAGCGCCGCCGCCCACGGCGACAGCTCGATGGTCGGCTCGATCAACGCCGGCCAGAACGACAACCGCGCCAGCATCGGCAGTTCGTGGCGCTACCTGGGCAACTTCACCGTCGAGGCCCGCTACAACGCCTACCTCGGCAGTGCCAACAACAGCCCGTTGGCCGATCGCGACAACGTCGCGCTCAACTTCAAGTACCGGTTCTGATTCCCCGATCGGAGGAGCACAGCATGTCCAGATTCACCCAAACATTATTGAGCACCGCGCTGACCGTCGGCCTGCTCGGCAGCGGCCTGGCCTACGCCAAGGTCAGCCCCGAAGAAGCCGCACGCCTGGGCCAGGACCTGACCCCGATGGGCGCCGAAAAAGCCGGCAACGCCGACGGCAGCATCCCGGCCTGGTCCGGCAAATGGCTCGGCCTGCCGCCAGGCCTCAAGTTTGACGGCCCCGGCACGCCATACCCGGACCCCTATGCAGCGGAAAAACCGTTGTTCGTGATCGACTCGAAGAACATGGACAAGTACGCCGCCAACCTCACCGATGGTCAGAAGGCGCTGCTCAAACGCTACCCTGACACCTTCAAGATCCCGGTGTACCCGAGCCACCGCGACTTCCGCGTTGACCCGAAACTGGTCGAGGCGGTCAAGCACAACGCAGTCAACGCCGAGCTGGCCAACGACAACAACGACACGAAGAACGCCTGGGCCGGTTCGCCGTTCCCGATTCCAAAGAACGGCAGCGAGTTGATGTTCAACCATACCCTCGCCGGCCGTGCCGCTGCCGAAGAGGCCAACTACCGGCAGGCCGTGGTGTACTCCAACAAGGAGCGAGTACTCGAAGAGGTCAACTACAAGATCTTCTCGATCTGGTCCAACCCGGACAGAACCCTGGAGACATCCAACGGCATCCTCACCAACTTCCTGATCACCACGCTGGAACCGGTGCGCAAGAAAGGCGAAATCGTTGTCGGCCACGAGTTCATCAACCCGACCGCCTCCCCGCGCCAGGCCTGGCAGTACAGCCCCGGTCAACGCCGGGTACGTCGCGCGCCGACCGTGGGCTACGACTCGCCGACCGGCGCGGGAGGTTTTCGCGTGTACGACGAAGACCGTTTGTTCAACGGTGCACCGGATCGCTACAACTGGACCATCGTGGGCAAAAAGGAAATCTACATTCCTTATCACAACTACAAGATCGATGATCCGAGCGTGAGTACCGATCAGATTCTGGCCACCACCGGCCATATCGATCCGCAGTACATGCGCTATGAAAAACACCGCGTCTGGGTGCTGCAAGCCACCCTCAAAGAAGGTGCCCGCCACGTGTACGCCAAGCGTGTGATGTACCTGGACGAGGACACCTGGGCCGCGACCCTGGCCGACAACTACGACAGTCGCGGTCAACTCTGGCGCACCAACATGCAGACTTCGATCTACGCCTACGAGATGCAGCGCTACCACGCTCGCCTCGGGATCTATCACGACCTGATCGCCGGCTCGTATCTGGTTGACCGGATGCTGATCGATCAGAAACCGGCCAAGCTCAACGCCACCGCCTTCACCGAAGACGAATTCACCCCTGGCAACCTGCGCAAACTCGGCACTCGCTAAAACCTCTGCGCCCCGACCGATTCATTCGGTCGGGGCGTTGTGCTTTGTAAAACCCGCTCCTTCCACGGAAGACTCCTCCATGAACAAACTCCTCGCCGTCATCATCGCCGTGGCCAGCGTTGGCCTGTCGATGCAAGCCAACGCCCTGAACATCCTGCTGACCAACGACGATGGCTGCCGCGCGCCCGGCATCGACGCGATGTACCGCGCCCTGACTGCTGCTGGGCACAAGGTCACCCTGGTCGGCCCGTTGAACGACAGCAGCGGCATCAGCGCCGCCAGCGTGGTCGTACCCGGGCAGGCCCTGGCGGTGACCGAACTGGCGCCGGGCAAATTTTGCGTCGGACCGCCAGAGGGCTACACCCCGCCGGCCGGCAAGACCTCTGCCATCGGCACACCAGTGGATGCTGTGAATGTCGGCCTCGACGTGATCCTCAAGGATTCGCCGCCAGACCTGGTGGTGTCCGGCAGCAACTTTGGCGAAAACGTCGGCCCGCTGACGCAGATGTCCGGCACCCTCAACGCGGCTGTGCGCGCGATGTACAAAGGGGTGCCGGCGGTGGCGGTGTCCACGGGAATCGACATGGACCTGATCATCCGCGACCAGCAGGCGGGCTATCGCAAGACCCTCGGCGCCATGGACGACACGGCGCGCTTTGCCGTGAAGGTCATCGAGCAGGCGAGCCTGGTCGGCACAGAAGCCAAACAGGTTTGCGCAAAAAACAAACAGCATTGTGATTTGAACGTGCTCGGCCTACCAGGTGTCAGCGGTCTGAACATCAACTACCCACCCCTGAAACCCGCTGAAGTCAAAGGCGTGAGCTTTGCGCCGATCGGCAACTGGGACCGCGTGAACTTCACCTCACAGCGCGGCGCCGATGGCGTGGTCCACGTCAACCTGGCCCCGCCGTCGACACCGACCGAATCCCAGCAAAAGGCCGATGCCTATCAACTGTGGCAAGGCCATGCGGTGATCACCGTGATCGACGGCAACATGACCGCACCGCAGGCGGTGCAGGATCAGGCGAAGGAGATCTTGCGTGGGATCAAGCCTTAAGCCAGCGCGGAACGACCAGAAACGTTTCCTCGACGCCTCTTTTTTCTGAATGACTCGTAGGACATTTCCTGTTCGCTCCCGGACACCTTGAATTCCGTCGCTGTCCCGTTACGTTGCGCTAGCCCGGCTCACACCCGAGTCGGTGCAATCCATCGAGTAGCAGCGCCTCCCTCACCGGGGGCGCCAAGGACACGGAGTTCAATTCATGGCTGAGGGATATTTTATTTGTCTGGGCGACTGGACCACCTGCGGTGGCAAGGTGCTGGACGCCAATGCAGACGTCGCGATGTTCGACATGGCCCTTGCTTGCGAGGGCGATCCGGTTTCCTGTGGCGCGGACAACAAAATTTACGTGATCCTCGGCGGTGTCTCGAGCATTGAAAGCGACGGAAGGCTGGTGGCCGGCACCCTGGACAGCTTCAGCAGTTGCCCCTGCAGCGCCAGACTGATCCCATCGATACTCGACACCACTTACGAGTCCAGCGATGACGCTGAGGCACTGACTTGCAGAGCTGTCGCTCAACCGCCAACTTACCCTCCTGCCCATTTTTCAAAGACCGCACGGGCACCAGCCTCCCCACCACCGCCATCGGGATGGGTGGAGAAACAGCCGCCTCCCAACAAAATCGGCATTGCGCTGCGCATTGGCGTGTTTTTCGACGGGACTGGAAACAATGCCGACAACACCGCACTCGGTCTGGCCTGCGGGGCCCACCATGCCATCGAGCCTGAAGATCTGGAGGCCAGTTGCAAGCCGTATATGAGTGATCCGGGGAGTAGTTATGGGAATGATGTGACGAATGTGGCAAAACTCTTCCGGCACTATCTTCAGTCAGACGATTTGGAAGTCCACGGACGGAGCAAGTTGTCACAACGCAAGCTCTATGTTGAGGGCATCGGTACCCAGTCCGGTGAAAAAGACAGTTTGTTGGGTTCCGGAACCGGGCGAGGCGACACTGGCGTAATTGGCCGAACTCAACAAGTGTTTAGCTTTATGAGTAACTTTATCGATGAAGTTCTCAGGGAAAACCCGGACGGCGAAATCACCTCTCTGACCTTCGACACTTTTGGCTTCAGTCGTGGCGCGGCCGCCGCCCGTCACTTCGCCAATGAGGTGGCGCTGGGCAGCCAGGGACTGCTTCAAAGGGTGCTGATCAACAACGCACAGGGCTTCAGCCGCCAGTTCCTGGGGCAGTATCACCGCGACATCCATATGGGCTTTATCGGCCTGTTCGACACCGTCGCCTCCATTGCCGGTATCAGCAACCTCGGCAACGTCCAGAGTTCAGTCGCTCCGGGGTTGCGCCTGCACCTGCCTCGTTCGCTGTTTTCCAACGTGGTGCATTTGGTGGCTCGCGATGAACATCGCGCCAATTTCCCCTTGAGCCGGGTCGCACCCGACCATCCAGAAATTGCCTTGCCCGGGGTGCACTCGGACATTGGTGGCGGCGCGGAACGCGTACTCGTTGGCCCGATGCTGGGCTTGACCGTGGCCCGGGGCACGGATGTAAGGAGCACGTCGATCTACCGTGCTGCGCGGCAGCACAGGGCCAACATGATTGCCCAGGGTTGGCCGGCCGACATGCTGGAGATTGTCACCCCCGAGCCAAGGCTGCTGTCCCCCGACCTGCAGGACCGGGCAAGCGGGCGGGAGCAACGGGTTTACGCTGGCTTGCAACTCAAGCGCTTGGTCCGGGGTGAATTGTCTCAGGTGTATTTACGATTGATGCATGCGTTAGCCAAAAATTCGGGGGTGCGTTTCAAGGACTTTCCCGATACACCGGACTATCACATACCGTCGGAACTTCAAACGCTTTGCGACCGGTTTGTTGCCGGAGACTACCGTCTCACGGCTGCCGAAGAAACGCTGCTCAAGCAGCGTTACATCCACACATCGGCAAACTGGAATCATCCACTGGATAAAACCGGGCAACGTGAAGCCAGGCTTCTCTATATCAACGCCCCCACGGCCGATGCCGTGCGGGTATTACATCCCCACGTACCCCGCTGAGGCCAAGGATAATGAAATTATTGCTGGCCTTGATGAGCCTCTTGTTGATCAGTAGCTGTCAGTTGGTGGAAGGCGAGAACCCACAACCGCTTTGGTGGAGCATCGACTTTCAGGGACCATCATTCATGGTCGGTTTGGTCGAACACACCGTCGTAGAAGATGTGGATAAGCGGCTGTTCAACATCCATAGCGGCGGGCCTATCGGGACTGACACCCCGGAAAGTGGTGTTGAATCCGCTCGCGGCTGGCCCCCCCATATCGGCGGGGCAATCATGCCCGTGACCGGCGCTGCACTGCCCAAGCGCATCTTCGTCCGCTGGCAATCGGTTGTCGAAGCCCAAACCTACAAGGGCTGGGTCGACATCCCTGAGCAAGCCCGTGAAGTCATGCGAATCTCGACCAGTCAACGCTGTCCGGACACCCTTCGATATCGCTACGGAGCCTCATTGATTCTGGGCCTGGCCCCTGGCGGCGTGGTGCAGGTATGGGTGCGCGATAGCTGTCATGACGCAATCAAGGTCGCCCGGGCTCAAGCCGAGGTCGAACCCCTGGGGCCGAGCCAAGGCAAGAATGATGGTCGCTACGCCTACACACTCGACGAGAAAGTTCGGCGCTACATCGAACGCCACGGCATCCCCTACGGCAGTTGGTAACCCCCCACTGCCACTCCGAGGTCAAGGATGATGAAAAGAACGGCCTGACAGACGACGCCTGTCGAATGTCACTCCGTCTTCATCGGAGCACCGCCCGGAGCATGCCCTCTCCCACTGGGTCATGGGTTTGCTCTAGCCTGCCGGTTGAAACGGCACAAACTCGATCACCTCCAGATCAAACCCGGACACGGCCTTGTAGGGCACCGGCGAGCTCATCAGGCGCATTTTGCGCACGTTCTGATCGCGCAGGATCTGGGCACCGATGCCCAGGGTCCGTTGCGGAAACTGCGGTGTGCGCGGCTTGCCGCCGCTACGCTGGCACAACTGCTCGAGCACGCCGTCGGCGGTTTCCTTTTGAGCCAGCAACACCAGTACGCCGTTACCGGCGGCGGCGATGCTCGCCAGCGAGCGTTCGAGGGTCCACTGCTGCGACCCGCCTTCGCTTTCACAGCCCAGAACGTCGCGCAACGTCTCGATGCTTTGCACCCGTACCAGCACCGGTTGCGTGCTGTCGATCCGGCCCTTGACCAGCGCCAGGTGCAGCGAACCCTGGTAGGTATCCTGATAGGTGGTCACCTGGAACTCGCCGTGGCGGGTTTGCAACGGATATTCGCCGCCGCGTTCGATCGTGCCTTCATGCAGGATGCGGTAGTGAATCAGGTCGGCAATGGTGCCGATCCGCAAGCCATGGCGCTGGGCGAATTCATGCAACTCGGCGCCACGGGCCAATTCGCCGTCTTCGTTGAGAATGCCCACCAGGGTTGCCGCCGGTTGCAGCCCCGCCAGTCGCGTCAGGTCGCAAGCGGCCTCGACATGTCCGGCCCGCTGCATTACACCACCGGGCAAGGCTTGCACCGGGAAGATATGCCCCGGTTGCACCAGGTCCGTCGGAACGCTGGCCGGGTCGACCGCCACCTGGATCGATCGCGCCCGGTCCGCCGCCGAGATACCCGTGGACACCCCGGTGGCGGCTTCGATCGAGCGGGTAAAACCCACGCCATGTTGCGCCCGGGAGTTGGGCACCATCAGGTCCAGGCCCAGCGCGCGGCAGCGCTGCTCGGTCAGGGCCAGGCAAATCAGCCCGCGCGCCTGCACCGCCATGAAGGTGACAGCCTCGGCCCCGGCCTGTTCGGCGGCCATCAGCAACGAGCCTTCGCCGTTGTGTTCGTCATCGGTGATCACCACCATGTGACCGGCGCCAATGGCCTCGATCAGTTGCGGCACCGTGTTGAAAGCCAGGCTGCTCATTGGAGTGCTCCACGCAGATCAGCGCAAGCGTCTGACAACGCTTGGGCTGCGGCTTCAACAAAAGGTGTCATGCTGATAAAGCCGTGAATCATGCCTTCGTAACGTTGCGCGCGCACCGGCACACCGGCTTCGCGCAGGCACTCGGCCAATGCCTCGCCCTCGTCCCGCAGCGGATCGAACCCGGCGGTGAACAATGTGGTCGGCGGCAAGCCTGCCAGGCTTTCGGCTCGCAATGGCGAGGCCAACGGATCATCCGCCTGTCCATCCTCTTGCAGGTATTGCTGCCAGAACCAGCGCATAGCCTTGGCGCAAAGCAGGTAACTTTCGGCGAATTCCTCGAAGGACTGACTGTCACAACCGGCATCGGTGACCGGGTAGAACAGGCATTGATAGCTGATCTTCGGTCCCTTGCGTTGCGCCGCCAATTGGCTGACCGCCAGTGCCAGATTGCCACCCGCACTGTCCCCGGCCACGGCCAGTCGGCTGCCATCGACGCGCAGTTCAGCCGCGTGCTCAACCAGCCAGCAGGTGGCCGCATAGCAATCGAGGGGCGCCGCCGGGAACGGGTGTTCCGGGGCCAATCGATAAGCCACGGACACCACCACCGCCTCGGTCTGGCGCGCCAGCGAGCGGCAGAGATTATCGTGGGTATCGAGATTGCCCATGACGAATCCGCCGCCATGGAAAAACACCAGCAATGGCAAGTCGGGTGCTTCCGACGGCCGGTACAGCCGTGCGTCCAGATCACCGTCCGCGCCGGCCACCCGCAGGTCGCGCACCTCGCTCATCGGATCGCCGGGGATGGCCGGCAGCAGGTTGTCGGAGAACTGCCGGTACTGAGCGGCATCGACCTGGCTGAAATCGGGCTCCGGGATGTCGCGAAACTGCTGGAGAACCCCGGCGATCTGCTTATCGAGCGGCATGGGCATCGTCCTCTACGTCGGCCATTTGAAACTGCGGATTGGTCTCGCCCAGGATGCTTTGTACCCGGCGTTCAAGAGCCGGTTTGAACCCCTTGTGAGGCAGGATCCAGAAGCGTTTTTGCGCGACGGCGGCGAACACTTGCGCGGCCAGTTCCGCCGGGGTCATGCCTTGGCGAATGGTGCTGTCGAGCAGTTGGCTGAAGTCGGATCCGGCGGTGTCCACCACCTGGTTCGACGCCATGATTTCACTGGCCACCGGCCCCGGGCACAGCACCGAAACCGACACCGGCGCACCGAGCATGGCGAGTTCGTAATGCAGGGTTTCCGAGAGCGCGACCACCGCCTGCTTGGTCACGTTGTACGGCGCCATCAGCGGGCTGCTGACCAGTCCGGCAAGGGATGCCGTGTTGATCACATTGGCGGCCCGGCCCTGACGAAGCAGCAGCGGCACAAAGCTGCGAATGCCGTTGATCACGCCGTTGAGGTTGACGTCCAGCATGCGCTGCCACTGCGCCTCGGTGATTTCCCAGCTGAAGCCGGTTTGCATCACGCCGGCATTGTTGAACAGCAGGTCGACCCCGCCAAAGTGCTCGACAGCCCGGTCACGCAAGCGCTCGACCTGCTTCATATCACCGACATCGGTGACGCAGTCAATCGCTTGCACACCGCGCGCCTTCAATTCGTTGCACAGGGCTTGCAGGCCCGCTGCATCCCGATCCGCCAGCACCAGGCGCATGCCCAGCGTCGCCGCGTGTTCGGCCAGGCCACGGCCAATACCACTGGCGGCCCCGGTAATCACCGCTACCGGCCCTTGTTCATTACTCATCGCCAACTCCTGCCATGGGTCCAATGGCGCCAGTAGAGCGGGCCTGCTTAAAGCAGCCATCGTCCATTCAGACGATGCCCGCTTTTACAGGGGCGGCAGAATCCGTTACATGCGCCAAACCCGTGATCCCTTGGGAGAATAATAAGATGAGTACCCTGCACCGCATCGAAGCCAAACTGCTGGAAGACCGCTACGCCCGTGGCTGGCATTGCCTGGGCCTGGCCGCGCAATACCGCGACGGCAAGGCCCACCGCCTGGAGGTGTTCGGCACCCGCCTGGTGGCGTTCCAGGGTGAAGACGGCGAACTGCATATTCTGGATGGCTACTGCCCGCACATGGGCGCAGACCTGAGCACCGGTTGCGTCGAAGGCAATTCGATCCGCTGCCCGTTCCACGCCTGGCGCTGGGGCGCTGACGGTGTTTGCGATGACATCCCTTATGCCAAGCGCATCCCGCCACGGGCCAAAATCAAAAGCTGGCCGATCATGGAAGAAAATCAGCTGCTGTTCGTCTGGAACGACCCCGAGGGCAACCCGCCGCTGCCGGAACAACGCATTCCGCGCATCGACGCCTGCTACAACGACGAATGGGCGGCGTGGGAAGTCGCCGAGCTACAGATTGGCACCAACTGCCGTGAACTGATCGACAATATCGCCGACATGGCACACTTCGGCACCGTGCACGGTGCGCCGGTCGACGAGTTCATCAACATTTTCGAAGGCCACCTGGCCACCCAGATCATGCGCGCCCGCAGTGAGCGCCTGTCCGGCGACAGCGTGCTGACCACCGAAGCCACCTACTTCGGCCCGGCCTATCAGATCACCGAAATGAACGGCGCCATGAACGGCCAGCCGATCCACTCGATCCTGCTCAACTGTCACGTACCGATCGACCTGGACAGTTTCACCCTGCGCTATGGCGTGCTGGTGAAGAAGATCCCGGGGCTCAGCGAAGAGCAGAACCAGGCGATGGCCAAGGCCTACGTAGCGCAGGCGCAGGCAGCCTTCTACGAAGACGTGGCCATCTGGCACAGCAAGACCCGCGTCGACAACCCGCTGCTGTGTGATGGCGACGGCCCGGTCTATCAGTTGCGCCGTTGGTACGAGCAGTTCTACACCGATGTCCAGGCGCTGTCGGCGGACGTTGCCGAACACAAGAAGTTTGTCGTGCGGGCCAGCGAACGGGTCTGACGCCAGCGGCTTTTCGCCCGCCCCGGGCCTGACCGGCAGCCGCCTGTCAGGCCCCGAGCCCGAGCGTTGCAAGGAGTCGATACCGGCGCTTATTCTCGGCCACCGCCAACGCTAATAATAAAAACGGTTTTCCCTATGCAGCAGAGCCTCAGCCTCGATACGTTCAGTGATTTGATCGGCAACCTCTATCAGGGTCCGCTGGAAACCATTCCCTGGGCGACTTTTCTCAATCAGCTCAATGTGCATCTGAACAGCAAGTACGTGACCTTCATCCTGCGTCCGCCAAGCGCCCACGTGGACGGCCTGATGGTCAACACCACCGGCACCTCGACGGAGGCGACCGCGTCGTACAACAAACACTTTTTCAGCCTCGACCCGTTCGTCGACCTGCCCAACCGCCAGGTCGTGACCCTCGCCGAGTTCGTCTCCAACGACGACTGGCAGAACTCCGAGTTCTACAAGAACTTCCTTGAACCGGTGGACGTGTTCCACATCCTCGGTGCCGACATCAACACCGTCGACGGTGCCCAGTGCCGCATTCGCATCAGCCGTGGACGTGACGACAAGCCTTTCGGCAACGAAGAAAAGGCCATGCTCACGCATTTCATTGCGCACCTGGAACGTTCGATCAAGATCCACATGCAGCTCAACCGCATCGAAGCCGAACGCAATCTGTACGCCGGCGCGGTGAACCAGATGGCGGTCGGCACCATCATCCTCGACGAGTCAGGCAAGGTGCTGCAGACCAACCAGGTCGCCGACCGGCTGATCCAGGAAAAGGACGGCATCAAACTGGTCAACGATGGCCTGCAGGTGGGAACGGCCCGGGACACCCAGGAGTTCCGCCGACTGGTCAAGCAGTCGCTGCTGTCGCAAAAGAGCAGCAACCCGTCGGTGGTCGAAGCCCTGCGCGTGCAGAGGCCGTCCGGAAAAGCGGATCTGGGGATCATCGTGCGCTCGGTGCCATTGACCGACTGGAGCGAAGGCAAGCAGTGCCCGACCGTGGTGATTTTCATCAGCGACCCTGAGCAGCAATCCACCGCACCGCAGGAAATCGTTCGCGCACTGTTCGATTTCACCCCGGCGGAAACCCAGCTGGCGATGCTGCTGGCCAACGGCTTGACCCTCGACGAAGCGTCGGAAGAGCTGGGCATCAGCCGCAATACCTCGCGGGCACACCTGCGCTCGACCTTCTCCAAGACCGGCGTGACCCGCCAGACCATGCTGGTGCGCCTGATCCTGCGCAGCGTGGCGACCCTCGGCTAACCCTCATTGCCGCCCTCGTCCGCTCGGACGATGGCGGCTCCCGTTGTACAGCGCACAGTGTCTTTATCCCAAACAGGGGACTGTCCCATGCGCAACTGCCCAACCATCCTCAAGACTGAACTGCTGGCGCAAAGCGGCCACTTTCAGATCGAAGCCCTGCACCTGCAATTCAGCAACGGCCAGCAACGGGTCTACGAACGCCTGCGCGGCACCGGTTATCGCTCGGTGATGCTGGTGGCGATGCCTGATCCTGCGCACGTTCTGCTGGTGCGCGAATACGCGGTCGGTGTGGAAAAAACCATTCTCGGCCTGCCCAAGGGCGGTGCCGAGCCCGATGAAGACTATTTGCAGGCGGCGCAGCGCGAGCTGAGCGAAGAAGTCGGCATGCGCGCCGCCCGCCTCACCGAGCTGGGCGAACTGACGCTGGCACCAGGGCATTTGTGCCATCGCTACCGGGTGGTACTGGCCGAACAACTGAGCCCCTGCCAACTTGAAGGCGACGAACCCGAGCCACTTGAATGCCTTCGAGTACCCCTGGCGCAGATCCCCGAACTGGTGGCCCGTGGTGAATTGCATGAAGCCCGGGCGATTGCGGCGCTGTTCATGGCAATAGGCGCCCTCGCCCAACGAACCTGACACCCATCAGTACCTGTGGGAGCGAGCTTGCTCGCGATGAGGCCGGCACATCCAGCATCCACTTCGCCTGACACTCCGCTTTCGCGAGCAAGCCCGCTCCCACAGTGATTTGAGTAGTTCGCAGATTTTGCGTACAGCCACTGAACCTGTGGGAGCGGGCTTGCTCGCGAAGGGGCCGGTAAATCCAGCATCCATGTCTCCTGACCCGCCGCCTTCGCGAGCAAGCCCGCTCCCACAGGGGATTGCAGCCAGGCTGCAGATCCCGGGAGCACCCACAAGTGAAGGGACAGCTTCAAATCAATCATCTAGTCCATTCGGACGAAGCCACTGGCGAACCGTCGCCATACCCTGTCTCTACAACAATAAAACCGTGTCGAGACTCATCATGCGCAAAACGACTTGTGCTCTGTTCATCATCCTCTGTGCGGGTACTTCCACCAGTCTGTGCCAGCTGTTCAAGAACGAAGCCTACCGACCGTCCACGGCCTACTTCAGCTGTTCGAGCGCGGCGATCAATTGCTATCCGCCCCTGGTGCGCAACCTGCTGCCTTGAGCACGGTTTCCTCCGGCCATAAAAAAACCACCGGATCATCGGTGGTTTTTTTATGGCCGCAATAATCAGGTCGGCAGTACCCCCCTGGCCCGCGACAGGGTCAGCGCCAGGTCTTCGATCATGTCTTCCTGGCCACCCACGGTTCCGCGTCGGCCCAGTTCCACCAGCAGCTCACGGGCAGCAATACCGTACTTCTGCTCGGCACGCTTGGCGAACAACAGGAACGAGCTGTAGACCCCGGCATAACCCAGCGTCAACGCATCACGGTCGAGGCGGATCGGCTGGTCCATCATCGGCACCACCAGGTCCTCGGCGACATCCATGATCTTGTACAGGTCGACGCCACTGTTGACGCCCATCCGTTCCAGCACCGCGACGAACACTTCCAGCGGCGTGTTGCCCGCACCCGCACCAAGGCCCGCAACGGAGCCATCGATCCGTGCAGCACCGGCCTCGATGGCGGCCAGGGAGTTGGCGATAGCCATGCCCATGTTGTGGTGGCCGTGAAAACCGACTTCGGTCCCGGCGTTCAGCCCGGCGCGCAGGGCACCGATTTTTTGCGTCACTTCATCGGGCAGCATGTAGCCGGCCGAGTCGGTGCAGTAGATGCAATTGGCGCCGTAGCTTTCCATCAGGCGCGCCTGCTCCAGCAGTTTCTCCGGGCTGACCATGTGCGCCATCATCAGGAAGCCGACGGTGTCCAGGCCCATCTTCGCCGACATGCCGATGTGCTGGCCGGACACGTCTGCCTCGGTGCAGTGGGTCGCCACACGAATGGTCGACACGCCGTGTTCATGGGCCATCTTCAGGTGGTCGAGGGTGCCGATCCCCGGCAACAACAGGGCCGAAACCCTGGCCTGCTTCATCTTCGGGATCACGGCTGCGAAGTATTGCTCGTCACTGTGGGCGGGGAAGCCGTAGTTCAGCGACGCACCGCCCAGGCCATCGCCGTGGGTGATTTCGATCAGCGGCACACCGGCCGCATCGAGGCCGGTGGCCACCGAAACCATTTGTTCGATACTGATCTGGTGCTGTTTGGCGTGCATGCCGTCGCGCAGGCTCATGTCATGCAGACGGACGCTCTTACCTTGCAAATTCATAGTGATTCTCCACTCAACGGGCAGGCAAATGCAGGGTGCCCTTGTGGGCTTCTTCGGCGAACATCTCGGCGGTACGCAAACCTGCGGCGGTCATGATGTCGAGGTTGCCGGCGGACTTTGGCAGGAAATCGCCGAGGCCTTCGACCTCGATGAAAATCGACACTTTGCGCCCATCGAACACCGGCCCGTTGATCAGCTTGTAGCCGGGCACATAGCGCTGCACCTCGCGGACCATCTCCAGCACCGAGGTACGGATCGCATCCTGGTTCGGCTCGTCATCGGTCAGGCAGTGGATGGTGTCGCGCATCATCAACGGCGGCTCGGCCGGGTTGATCACGATGATCGCCTTGCCGCGTCGGGCACCGCCGATCTTCTCCACCGCACCGGCCGTGGTGCGAGTGAATTCATCGATGTTCTGCCGGGTGCCCGGGCCAACCGAACCGGAAGAGACCGTCGCGACGATTTCGCCGTAGCTCACCGGCTGCACCCGCGACACCGCCGCCACCATCGGGATGGTCGCCTGGCCACCGCAGGTGACCATGTTGACGTTCATCGCCAGGCTCGACGCGTGCTCCTTGAGGTTGACCGGTGGCACGCAGAACGGGCCGATAGCCGCTGGTGTGAGGTCGATCATGATCACCCCCAGCTCGTTGAGCTTGCGGCTGTTTTGCGCATGCACGTAGGCCGAGGTGGCATCGAAGGCAATACGAATGTCATCGTCGAGCACGTGGGGCAGCAAACCGTCGACGCCGCCGGCGGTGGTTTTGATGCCCATTTCCCGGGCACGCTTCAGGCCTTCGGATTCAGGATCGACGCCGACCATCCACACCGGTTCGATCCATTGCGATCGGCACATTTTCATCAGCAGATCGGTGCCGATGTTGCCCGGGCCGATAATGGCCGCTCTGAGTTTTTTGCTCATTGGTTTAAAACTCCAAAAGTCAGGCGCAGAAAGACACCCGGGCACTGCCCAGGCCATCAATGGTCAATTCAAATCGGTCGCCGGCACGGGCCGGTTCCAGCGGTACCAGGGAGCCGGACAGGATGATTTCCCCGGCCTTGAACGGAATGCCGAAGGCGCCCAGGGTGTTGGCCAGCCAGGCCACGGCGGTCAGCGGATTGCCCTGCACCGCCGAGCCCAGCCCTTCACTCAGGGGTAAACCATTCTTGAACACACGCATGCGCAAGTTCGGCAAGTCCAGCTCACGGGGGTCGACCTTGCTGTCGCCCAGCACGAACACGCCGCAAGAGGCGTTGTCTGCGACGGTGTCCTGGATGCGAATGCGCCAGTCGTGAATCCGCGAGTCGACGATCTCGAAGCACGGCATCACGTAGTCGGTGGCGGCCAGCACGTCGGCTTCGGTGATGCCGGGGCCGACCAGATCATGCTTGAGCTTGAAGGCGATCTCGCCCTCGGCACGGGGCTGGATCAGTTTGTTGGTGGAAAGGGAAATCCGGGCATCGTCATCGAACGACATCTGCCGCGTGATGAAGCCGAAATCCGGCTGATGCACGTTGAGCATCTGCTGCACCGCCGCCGAGGTCACGCCGATTTTCTTGCCGACGATCTGGTCACCGGCCGCCACCCGACGCTCAATGGCGTACAGGGAAATGTGATAGGCGTCTTCGATGCTGATCGACGGCCAACGCTCGGTCAGCGGCGCCAGGGTGGAGCCGCTGAGTAGCGCCTGATAAAGCTCTTCGCCGAACTCACGGCGCAATTGCACGCTCATCCGCGGGCCTCCTGAAGAAACGCCAGGCACTGGCGGTTGAAAAAGTCACGGTGCTCGACCTGGACCCAATGCCCGCACTCGCTGAGCATCACGAAACGGATGCCGGTGCAGTTTTCAAGCATGGTCTGGGCACCGGAGAACGGGCAGAACTTGTCGTTCATGCCCCAGAAACCGAGGATCGGGCACTGCAACTCGCCCAGGCGCGACGTCATGTTCGGCACCTGCATGGTCGACAGCACACACACCGGTTGCTGTTGCACCACGGCCACGCGCTCGTTGACCGTTTCGTCGCTGATCAGGCTTTCGTCGAACAGTTGCAGGGCCAGCAGGCGACGCATGCCCGCCGCATCGTTCAGCTCACCCTTGGCGAAGGCCGCACCCATTTTCTGGATGCCTTCCATTTGCAGGTAATACTGTTCCTTTTCCATCAGGCCACCGGGGGCCATCAGCACCAGACGGCTGACACGCTGCGGTTGGTCGAGGGCCAGTTTGATCGCGATCGCGCCGCCCAGGGAGTTACCGACCAGCACGCAGCGCTGGATGTCGAGGGCATTGAGCAAACTGCTTAGCGCTGCGACAAAGAAGTCCAGGGTGTAGAGGGTGTCGGGTTTGTCCGAAGCGCCGTAGCCCGGCAAATCCGGGACAATCACCCGGTAACCGGCCTCGGCGAACACCGGGTAGTTCTGCTTGAAATTGCTGTGACCGCTGGCACCCGGCCCGCTGCCATGAATGAAAATCACCGGCTCGCCGCTGCCGCCATCCTTCCCGCTTATATCCACATAGCGCAGCTGCAAACCATCCGGCAGCGTAACGAAGTGCCCTTGCGCTGAAGCGCCCATAAGGTGTCCTCCCGGCCTGTTGTTGTAGTCGGATTATTCCGAGGGGCCGGGTGCGCAACATCGTCCGACAAGACTACCTAGTCCCTTTGGACGTTGGCCTGCGCAAGGCTGCGGACCTAGCATCGACAGCATTCCCGAGCGACCAAAAGAGAATTCCCATGCTTGATCCGATGGACTTTCGCGGCAAAGTGGTACTGGTCACCGGCGGTGGCAAAGGTGTGGGGCGCGGCATCAGCCAGCGCTTTCTCGACTGCGGCGCCGAGGTGGTGATTTGCGGTCGCGAAGCCCCGCAATCCGTGCCCGCCAGCGCCGGGCGCAAGGCGCTGTTCATGCCCTGCGACCTGCGGGATGTCGAGCAATCCGGGCACTTGATCGCGCAAATCGTCGAGCGCTTCGGCCGCCTCGATGTGCTGGTCAACAACGCCGGTGGCTCACCGAATGCCGACGCAGCCACCGCCTCGCCGCGTTTCAGCGAGGCAATCATTCGTTTGAACCTGATCGCACCACTGAACCTGTGCCAGCAGGCCAACCAGGTGATGCAGGCCCAGGCCGACGGCGGCACGATCATCAACATCTGCAGCGTCAGCGCCACCCGCCCTTCCCCCGGCACCGCCGCTTATGGCGCGGCAAAGGCCGGTCTGCTGAACCTGACTACTTCGCTGGCGGTGGAATGGGCGCCGAAGGTGCGGGTCAACGCCGTCACCGCCGGGCTGATTCTCACCGAACAGGCGGCCATGCATTATGGTGACGACGCGGGCATTGCCCGGGTGGCGGCGACCATTCCGCTACAACGTCTGGCGACCCCGGAGGACATTGGCGACACCTGCCTTTACCTGGCCTCGAAGCTGGCCCGTTACGTCAGCGGCGCGGACATCGCGGTGCATGGCGCGGGCGAACGCCCGGCGTTTCTCGACGCGGCCCAATCCCGTTCATAAGAGGACTTTCGACATGCCCGTAGCCAGCCACAGCGTTGTGCTGAACCTCACGCCACAAGCCGCCTGGGCCAAACTGCGCGACCTGAGCCTGGCCCCGCACTATGTGCCGGGCCTCACTGGCAGCCAGTTTCATCCTGGCGCAATCGAAGGCTTGGGTGCCAGTCGCCGGGTGTTGCGCAAGGGCGGTCAATATCTGGATGAAACCGTGGCGCAGTGGCAGGAAGGCACGGGGTTCGTGCTGCGGCTGCACAAGGGCGGCAATGACTCGCCCTTTCCGTTTCGCCAGGCGAGTTTCAGTTATGCCTTGCAAGCGGAGGGGGATGTGACCCGCATCACCCTGCAAATGCGTTACAGCCTGCGCGGTGGCAGGTTGGCAGAGTGGTTGCTGGCCAAGGCCTTCAACAAGGTCGTGCAGCAGATTGCCGAAAACCTCAAGGCGTACTACGAAACCGGCCGGACTCAGAATCCAGAAATGGCTGTCAGCACATCCAACATTGATGTTGCCTGACACGCCGCCTTCGCGGGCAAGCCCGCTCCCACAGGGAAATGAGGTGTTTGCAAATGCCGGGGCCACCCTAAAACCTGTGGGAGCGGGCTTGCCCGCGAAGGGGCCGGAACATCCAACATCAGTATTGCCTGACACACCGCCAGCGGGAGCAAGCGCCCTCGCCACAATTGTCGCCAGTGTTCAAGGGCGCACCACTTCCGAGTGAGCGGTAAAACGGGTGGCGACAATCTTCCATTGCCCGGCGATACGCTGGTAACGGTCCTGATAGAACCCACCCAACTGCCGCGTCGCCCCGCTCTCGCCATCCAGGTTGAAGTACCACAGGGCCCAACGGCCCTGGGCCTGATCCTCATTCAGCACCTCGATTTCCGGGTTGGCGCCGTGATGCAGGTCGATCACCCGCTCATGGCAGGCCAGTTCGCGGTACAGCGCGACAAAAGTGTCACGCTCGCGAAAGATCCCCAACGGACCGTAATCAATCAGCACTTCACCTTCGGCGAAGCAATCGGCAATCACCTCCACCTGCTTGAGATCGCAGGCGTTGAGGTAGCGATGCTTGAGCTGGCGGATGTCCTCCAGCGCCTCCAGGCGGGCGATCCGCTGCTCCAGATTCATGCTGCACCTCGCGCTGTCACGTTGACCTCACTCCAGAAGGCTTTCATCGAACGGATCTTGCCGTCGGCGTCGAACTCCATCACGTCGATCACATGCAGCGAGCACGGTTGCCCGCCCCACTCCATGTCGACCCGGAACGGCATCGCGCCGCAACCGTTGAGCGTCGCGCGCACCGGGCCGGTCCGGGTTGCGCAGACCTTCATCGCTCCCAATCCCTCACGGTAAAAGCGCGAGATGGCGTCGATGCCCTGCAACGGCGCGTGGCCGACCGGGTCTTCAACGGTGGCGTTATTGGCGTAGAGCGCAAGAATGCCGTCGATGTCGCCGGCATCCACCAGTTCCACGTAGCGGGCCATGGTCGCCTGAATCTGTTGAGCGCTGATCATTCAGACCACCTCGAACAGAGCTGCAGCGCCCATGCCGCCACCGATGCACATGCTCACAACCACGTAACGCAAACCGCGGCGCTGACCTTCGATCAACGCATGGCCGACCATCCGCGCCCCGGACATGCCGAACGGATGGCCGATGGAGATCGCCCCACCATTGACGTTCAGACGCTCGGCCGCAATGCCCAGGGTGTCGCGGCAGTACAGGACCTGGCAGGCAAACGCTTCGTTCAACTCCCAGAGGCCGATGTGGTCCATGGTCAGGCCGTGGCGTTTGAGCAGCTTGGGGATGGCGTACACCGGGCCGATGCCCATCTCGTCGGAATTGCAGCCGGCGACCGCCATGCCGCGATAGATCCCCAGGGGTTCCAGGCCACGTTTCTCGGCCATTTTTGCGCTCATCAGCACCGAAGCCGATGCGCCGTCGGACAGCTGCGAGGCGTTGCCGGCGGTGATGAATCTACCTTTGTCGCTCCACTGACCGCCGGGCCATACCGGTTCCAGGGCGCTCAGGCTTTCGCGAGAGGTGTCGATGCGGTTGCATTCGTCACGCAGCAAGGTGACGGTTTCATAGCTGGTTTCGCCGGTGGCCTTGTCGAACAGTGCCTTGCGGCTGGTCAGCGGCGCCAGTTCCCGGTCGAATCGCCCGGCGCTCTGGGCCTGTGCGGTACGCAGCTGGCTCTGGTAGCTGTATTCGTCCTGCTCGTCGCGGGAGATGCCGTAGCGCGCGGAGACGATCTCGGCGGTTTCGATCATCGGGATATAGGCGTGCGGGTCCAGCTCAATCACCGAACCCGACTGATTGCGATACAGGTTCTTGTGCTTGTTCTGCACCAGGGAAATCGACTCCAGGCCACCGGCCACGGCGATGTCGATTTCGTCGCACATGATGCCTTTGGCGGCCATGGCGATACTCATCAGGCCCGACGAGCACTGGCGCTCGACGGCCATCCCGGCAACTGATACCGGCAAGCCGCCGGCAATCGCGCACAGGCGTCCCAGGTTGTAGGACTGGGTGCCCTGCTGCGCCGCGGCGCCGATGATCACGTCGTCCACTTCGCCCGGCTCGATGCCGGCCCGGCGCACGGCTTCGCGCACCACGTGGCCGCCCAGTTGCGGCGCCTCGGTGTCATTGAACGCACCGCGAAAGGCTTTGCCGATCGGAGTACGGGCGGTGGAAACGATGACGGCTTCTTTCATGCTGGATTCCTCGAAAATGCTGTTGATGGTCAGGCCGGGTAGTAGCGACTGATGGTGTCGACCACGCAGCCGGGGCGTTCCTCGCCGTCGATGTCGACGCTGACGCGGATGGTCGCCTGTACGCCGCCCTTCACTTCCTCGACCGCGATCAATTGCGCACTGCCGCGCACCCGCGAACCCACACGCACCACCGAGGGGAAGCGCACCCGCTCGCAACCGTAGTTGACGCCCATGGCCAGGCCACGGACTTCGACGATCTGCGGCAGGAACAGGTTGACCAGCGACAGGCTCAGGTAGCCATGGGCAATGCAGGCACCAAACGGGCCGCTGGCGGCCTTGAGCGGATCGACGTGAATCCACTGGTGATCGCCGGTGGCGTCGGCGAAGCGGTCGATGCGGCCCTGTTCCAGCAATAGCCAGTCGCTGGCGCCGAGTGATTCGCCCACGGCGTCGAACAAGGCCATCGGCGTGTCGAAAATACGTGGCATGGTCACGCCCTCTGGCTGGACACCGACAACACTTCGCCGGTCATGTAGGAGCTGTAGTCGCTGGCCAGGAACATCATCACGTTGGCCACTTCCCAGACTTCGGCGGCACGGCCGAAGGCTTCGTTGGCGGCCAGTTGATCGAGCACCGCCTGGGGTGCGGATTTGCGCAGGAAATCGTGCAGGGCAATGCTCGGGCTGACCGCGTTGATGCGGATGCCGTAGTCGGCGGCCTCGACCGCTGCACAGCGGGTCAGCGCCATCACGCCAGCCTTGGCGGCGGCGTAGTGCGCCTGTTCTTTCTGCGCGCGCCAGCCCAGCACCGAGGCGTTGTTGACGATCACCCCGGCACGTCGCTCCATCATTTTCGGCAGCATGGCGCGGGTCATGCGCATGGTGCCGGTGAGCGTCACGTCGATGACCCGATTCCATTCTTCATCGGCCATGTTCACCAGCAAGCGCGAGCCGCCAAGCCCGGCGTTGTTGATCAGCACATCGACGCCCTGCAGGTCACGCTCGGCGCAGGCGATCAGCTGCTGCACCTGGGCTTCGTCGGCGACGTTGCAGACCTGGCCGAAGACCTGCTGCAGCCCGGTGGTTTCGCGAATCTTCAGCACCGCTTCGGCCAACCGGCCTTCATGGATATCGCTGATCATCAGCGCGCGACAGCCTTCTTCGGCAGCGCGCACGGCGGCGGAAAAACCGATACCGGCACCGGCGGCGGCGGTGATCAGTACCGACTTGCCGCGCAGCAGGCCGCGACCTTCAACATATTGAGGTACAGACATGAACTCTCTCCTTTCAGGCGCGCGGACGCGGCTCTTTGGGCATGCCCAAGGCACGCTCGGCGATGATGTTGCGCTGGATCTCGTTGCTGCCGCCGTACAGGGTGTCGGCGCGGCTGAACAGGTACAGCGACTGCAAACGGGTCAACTGGTAGGGTGCGGCTTCGAGCAATTCCGCCTCGGCGCCGAGAACGTCCATCGCCAACTTGCCGAGGCTGGCGTGCCAGGTCGACCAGAACAGCTTGTAGATGGTCGCTTCTTTGCGCAGCGAACCGTCCTGGCTACCCGAGAGCATGCGCAGCGAGTTGTAGCGCATGATCCGCAACCCGCTCCAGGCCTCGGCCAGGCGCTGACGCAGGATCGGGTCGCGGTCGGCACCGTTGGACTTGGCGATGGCGATGATTTCGTTGAGTTCGTTCTGGAACTGCATTTGCTGGCCGAGGGTCGACACACCCCGCTCAAAGCCGAGCAGCGCCATGGCGATCTTCCAGCCTTCGCCCGGCTCACCGATGATGTTGGTGGCGTCGGTGCGGGCATCGTCGAAGAACACTTCGTTGAATTCCGAGGTGCCGGTCAGTTGCTCGATAGGCCGTACGGTGATTTCTGCCTGGGCCATGGGCACCAGCAGGAACGACAGTCCGCGATGGCCGACGCTGCCCGGTTCGGTGCGGGCAATCACGAAACACCAGTCCGACTCATGGGCCAGGGACGTCCAGACTTTTTGCCCGTTGATCAGCCATTGGCCGGTCGCTTCATCCAGCATTGCACGGGTCTTGACGTTGGCCAGGTCGGAACCTGCGCCCGGCTCTGAATAGCCCTGGCACCAGAACGACGTACCGCTGACAATCCCCGGCAAAAACCGCTGTTGCTGTTCGACAGTGCCGAATGCGGCGATGGTCGGCCCGGCCAGGCCTTCACCAATATGCCCCATGCGGCCGGGGCCACCGGCGCGGGCGTATTCTTCGTGGAAAATCACTTGCCGGGTGATCGACAGGCCGCGCCCGCCATGCTCCGGCGCCCAGCCGACGCAGGTCCAGCCGCCCTCGGCAAGCTTGCGCTCCCAGGCTTTGCGCTCTTCGGGAAACATGTGCTCGTCGCCCGGGCCGCCGCGAAAACGCAGGACTTCAAATTCACCGCAGAGGTTGGCGCTCATCCAGTCGGCGACTTCCCGACGGAAGCGTTCGTCCTGTTCGCTGAAACTGATTTTCATGGCTGCTCTCCCAGAATCACCGAAGCAATGCGCTCGCGATGCCAGGCCGGTAACCCGAGGAAACTCTCGCTGGCACGGGCGCGCTTGAAGTAGAGGTGCGGGTCGTATTCCCAGGTGAAACCGACGCCACCGTGCAACTGGATCGATTCGGACGCGCAATGGAAGTAGGTTTCCGAGCACTGCGCCTTGGCCAGCGCCGCCGCCAGCGGCAGTTCGGCCGCGACCTGCGAATCACCCTGCGGGTCAAGGACTTCCTGGGCCACGCACGCGGCGTAGTAACTGGCCGAACGCGCGCATTCGACTTGCAGCATCATGTCGGCGGCGCGGTGTTTGAGGGCCTGGAAACTGGCGATGGGGCGACCGAACTGTTGGCGCTCCTGCATGTAGGCCACGCTGAGGTCGAGCACCTGCTGCGCGCCGCCGGTCTGCTCGGCGGCCAGGCCGATGCAGGCCAGTTGCAGGACTCGCTCAAGGTGCGACCAGCCATTGCCGAACTCACCCAGCAGGCAGTCGGCTTCAAGGTACAGGCCCTTGAGCTGGATCCGCGCCTGGCGCCGGGTCTGGTCCATGGTCGGCAGCATCTGTCGTTCGATGCCTGCGCGTACGGCGCTCACGGCAAACAGGCTGATGCCCGTTTCACCGGTGGTTCCGGGTTGACGGGCGGCAGTGATCAACAGGTCGGCGCCATGGCCGTCGAGTACATGCTTGAGGGTGCCGTCGAGGACAAACCCGTCACCTTCGGCCACCACCGTTGCCTGGACATCATCGGCAGACCAGCCGTTGGCACTACTGAACGCCAGGGTCGCGGTCATGCTGCCGTCGGCAATCGACGGCAACCAACGCTGCTTCTGTTCATCATTGGCCGCCAGCAACAGCGCAGGCGTGGCCATGCAAGCGGTGGCGAAAAACGGCGAGCACAGCAAGCGCCGGCCCATCTGTTCCAGCAGGATCGTCAGCTCGACAAAGCCGAGGCCCAGGCCGCCATAGGTTTCGGGGATGTGAATCGCCGGCCAGTACATTTCCTGGCACAGACGCTGCCAGAGGACTTCGTCGAAACCCCGTTCGCTGACCATTGCCGCGCGCACGGCGGCAGAATCCGAGACATCGGCGAGGAAACCCTCGGCCGATGCGCGGATCATTTCCTGTTCGTCGCTGAATGCAAACTCCATCGCGGCGCCTTCTGCTCGTTTGGCGGGGCGCGCGTGGCGCAACACCCCTTTGAGCATGAAGTTTGGCGCCGCCCGGACGCGGCAGAATCGTTAGCCTTGCCTAGTCCGAACGGGTGATGTGCTGTGGTCACCGTTCGGCCGGGAAGCCGATCAGCGGCAATCTCCGCCCATGCGTACCAGCAGCGCCGCACGGTGCGGTTTGAGGTACGGGTTGACTTCACCGACCTGGCACGACGCCAGGTTCTGCAGTTCCGGTGTAAGGGGCTCTTGCACAAACAACAGCCCCGCCGGACGCGACTCGGACTGCAACTGCGCCACTGTCAGCGGCGCCACCGGCCGGCCCATGTAATAGACCAGACGGATATCCGGCTCGCCGAGGGTGTAGGCCTTCTGACCCGGCTGCCCATTGGCCAGCGTGGCAACTTGCTCAAGGCCACCGACCCGGTGCGACAGCACCCGCGCTTCGACGAACATGTAGAACACCACGAACCCGGTCAGCATCACGTAGGGCACAACGGCCAGGACGGTGCGCCAGCGACCTTTCAGGTCATCGAGCAGTGCCGACCAGTGCATCGCCAGCAGCAACGCCATGGACGGATAGACCGGCAACAGGTACTTGCCATGCTTTTCGGTGAACAGGGAAAACACCAGCAGCGGCAACAGGCTGCAAATCAGCAACATGCCCGCCTCGCGGCGCGAGCGGATCATTGCCCAGAACTTGCGCGGCTGCACGAATGCGATCAGCCAGAACGGGAAGAAATCACCGGCCAGGTACAACGGGTACGCATACCAGGCCTCGGCGCCCTGCCCGTCGATCTTCTTCACGATGTCTTCGCTGATGATCGAGGCCCAGATCCCCCAGCCCTGACTCACAGACACCGCCACGTACCAGGAACTGCCCAGCCCCAGGGCAATCAGCCAGCCCCAACCGTCGCACAGATAAGCCTTGGCCCGGGCATCGCGGTAGATCAAGGCATAGGCCAGGATCGGCGCCGTCACCCACAACAGGCAAACCGGCCCCTTGGTCAGCAGTGCGCAACCCAGCAGCACGTAGCTGAGTCGACTCCACATGGCCCGCCCCTGCAGGAAGATGAACTGCCAGGCCGCCAGCAGTGCGCCGAAGCACAGCAGGGTCAGCAGCATCTCGATTTCCGAGCGTCGTGCGAACAGGCTGAAGGCACCGTTCGCGGCCAGGAACACCACGGCGAACAGACCAACCTGCCGCCCCGCCTGCCGAACGCCGTACAGATAGGTGCCAAAACAGCACAAGGCGGCGGCCAGGGCCGAAGGCAGGCGCACGCTCCACTCGGACAAACTGCCCAGCACCGCCGTCGAAACCAGACCGGCCCAATAGAAAAACGGCGGCTTGGAGAGGTACAAGTCGCCGTTCATATAAGGCAGCAGCCAACTTCCCGCTTCACGCATTTCGCGCACGGTTACCGCACGGCGGGCCTCGTTGACACTGAGGAACGGCACGCTGCCCAGCCCCCAGAAAAACAGCAACGCCAACGCGACGGCCACGAGCAACGTAATATTCCGGGTCGATAACGATCCGCGCATTCCCTACTCCTTCAGGTGTTTGCTTTTTGAGATCAATTGCAGGTTGCGAAAATAGACGAGGGAGCCAAAGGCCTGCCCGGCAATAAACACCGGGTCTTCACGGTAAATGGCATAGGCGAGCAACAAGGTGCTGCCGACGATGCTCAGGTACCAGAAACTCACCGGGATCACGCTGCGTTTCTTGTACTCGCTGTACAACCACTGCAGGACAAACCGCCCGGTAAAGGCGATCTGACCAACAAAACCGACGATCAGCCAAAGGGCTTCGCGGGAGAGATTCATCCTTTGATCTCCTGGGGGATGGTGCTCAGGCGCGTGCGCTTGATCAGCCACCAGACACCGAACAAATCGAAAATGCCGACCAGCGCGCGGTCGAGGTTGCCGTATT
>NZ_AKJG01000045.1 GCF_000282455.1 Pseudomonas sp. GM74 | reverse complement strand
TGCCGAGCCTGCGAGGCTGCGTCCGGCTGCGTAGCAGTCGTGAAAACACCCACCGAGGTCTTTCAGGTAATGCGCATACCCAGGATTTACGGCCGCTGCGCAGCCGGACGCAGCCTCGCAGGCTCGGCAGCTGCTACAAGATGCGTATGCACAATGGGATCAACCCTAGCCAATCCACACCCAACAAGCGAGGTTGGCGCGAATTGCACGCTCATTGGCCGGGATCGCAGCCATGGATCGATTGTCCGGTTTCGGGGGCCGGAACAGACTGAAACCCTCATCACGACGAGGAAAACTCCATGAGCACCATCATCGCCGGCATCAAGATCCCCGACAGCGCACTGGCCAAGGCCACCACCGAATACATCCGTGACATAGAGTCCGACCTGCTCTTCCACCACTCGCGCCGGGTCTTCCTGTTCGGCGCGCTGAGCGGCGAGCGCAAGCAACTGGCCTACAACCCGGAGTTGCTGTACGTCGGCGCGATGTTCCATGACCTGGGTCTAGTGCAAGGTCATCGCAGCGACAACGAGCGCTTCGAAGTCGATGGTGCCAACGCGGCAGCGGCGTTCCTCAAGCCTTACGGATTGAGCGATGACGATATCGAACAGGTCTGGCTATCGATTGCCCTGCACACCACACCGGGCGTGCCCCGGCACTTGCGGCCCACCGTGGCGCTGGTCACGGCCGGCGTCGAGATGGACGTGCTGGGCACGGACTACGCGGCGTTTTCCAGCGTGCAGCGCGAGGCGGTGGTGCATGCGCATCCACGGGGCGAGGGGTTCAAGGAGTGCATCATCTGCGCGTTTGCCGATGGCTTGCGTCATCGTCCGCAGACTACGTTCGGGAATGTGAAGACCGATGTGCTGGTGGATCAGGAGCCGGGGTTCAAGCCGATGAACTTTGTCGAGGTCATTCGCCAATCCCCGTGGATAGCCTGACCGCAGAAGAACCTGTGGGAGCGGGCTTGCCCGCGATGGCGGAGTATCAAACAACATCGATGATGAATGTACTGGCCCCATCGCGGGCAAGCCCGCTCCCACAGGATTTCCGGGTTGACTACAGGATTGTGGTCAACCCGGCATCAGGCTCAGGCCGCTTCCGGTGCCTGCGCGCGACGCACGTCCGGTTGCTTCCACGAATCGGCGGCCGCTTCTTCGATCGCCTGCTGGATCGCACGCTTGCGGCTTTCTTCGGCGCGACGGCTGAAGAACCAGACCATGAAGGTCACGATGGACACCGCCAACAGGATCAGGCTGGCCACGGCGTTGATCTCGGGCTTGACCCCAAGACGCACCGCCGAGAACACTTCCATCGGCAGGGTCGTGGAACCCGGACCCGACACGAAGCTCGCCAGCACCAGGTCATCGAGGGACAACGCGAACGACATCATGCCACCCGCTGCCAGCGAAGGCGCGATCATCGGGATGGTGATCAGGAAGAACACCTTCCACGGCCGTGCACCGAGGTCCATGGCTGCCTCTTCGATGGACAGATCCAGCTCGCGCAAGCGCGCCGAGACCACCACCGCCACATAGGCCGCACAGAACGTGGTGTGGGCGATCCAGATGGTGACGATGCCGCGTTCCTGCGGCCAGCCGATCATCTGCGCCATGGCCACGAACAGCAGCAACAGCGACAGACCGGTGATCACCTCAGGCATGACCAGCGGTGCGGTGACCAGGCCACCGAACAGGGTGCGGCCCTTGAAGCGCGTAATGCGCGTCAGGACGAACGCCGCCAGGGTACCCAGCGCCACCGCCGCCACCGCCGTGTAGCAGGCGATTTCCAGTGAGCGCACCACCGAACCCATCAGTTGGCTGTTGTCGAGCAGGCCGACGTACCACTTGATCGACCAGCCGCCCCACACCGTTACCAGTTTCGAGGCGTTGAACGAATAGATCACCAGGATCAGCATCGGCAGGTAGATGAACAACAGACCCAGTACCAGCATCAGGCTGGAGAAACGGAAGCGCTTCATTCTTTACCCTCCATTTCCTTGGCCTGACTGCGGTTGAACAGGATGATCGGCACAATCAGGATCGCCAGCATCACTACTGCCAGAGCGGACGCCACCGGCCAGTCACGGTTGTTGAAGAATTCTTGCCAGAGCACCTTACCGATCATCAGGGTTTCCGGACCGCCGAGCAGTTCCGGGATCACGAATTCGCCCACCACCGGGATGAACACCAGCATGCAGCCGGCGATGATGCCGTTTTTCGACAGCGGCACGGTGATTTTCCAGAAGCTGTTGAAGGTGCTCGAACCCAGGTCCGACGCAGCTTCCAGCAGGCTCTGGTCGTGCTTCACCAGGTTGGCGTACAGCGGCAGGATCATGAACGGCAGGTAGGAATAAACCACACCGATGTAGACCGCCAGGTTGGTATTGAGGATCTGCAGCGGCTCGTCGATCCAGCCCATGCTCATCAGGAAACCGTTGAGCAGGCCGTTGTTGCTGAGGATGCCCATCCACGCGTAAACGCGGATCAGGATTGCGGTCCAGGTCGGCATCATGATCAGCAGCACCAGCACCGTTTGCACTTCCTTGCGGGCAACGGAGATGCCGTAGGCCATCGGGTAGCCGATCAGCAGGCAGAGGATGGTGCTGAAAAGCGCCATCTTCAACGAGCCGAGGTAAGCGGCGATGTACAGTTCGTCACCGGCCAGCATCGCGTAGTTGCCAAGGTTAAGCAGCAACTGCAGCTTTTGCTCGGCGTAGCTGTAGATTTCCGTATAAGGCGGAATGGCCACGTCCGCTTCGGCGAAGCTGATCTTCAGAACGATGAAGAACGGCAGCATGAAGAACAGGAACAGCCAGATGAAGGGAACCCCGATGACCATCTGACGGCCCCCGGGAATTATTCGATTGAGGCGGCGTTTGAATTTGCGCATGTTCATGAGCGAAGTACCACGCCGCTGTCGTCTTCCCAATACACGTAGACCTGGTCACCCCAGGTCGGACGCTGCCCGCGACGCTCGGCGTTGGCCACGAACGACTGCACCAGCTTGCCGCTTGGCAGTTCGACGTAGAACACCGAGTGCCCGCCGAGGTAGGCGATGTCGTGGACCTTGCCGCTGGACCAGTTGTACTGGCAGGTCGGCATGTCGGCGGTGACCAGCAGCTTTTCCGGACGGATCGCGTAGGTGACCGACTTGTCCTGCACCGAAGTGCTGATGCCGTGGCCGACGTAGATCTGACGATCCAGGTCTTTGCAGGTAATGATCGCGTGGCCTTCGGCGTCGTCGATCACTTCGCCTTCGAAAATGTTCACGTTACCGATGAATTCGCAGACCAGGCGACTGGTCGGGGTTTCGTAGATGTCGATCGGGCTGCCGATCTGGGCGATCCAGCCCAGGTGCATGATCGCGATGCGCTCGGCCATGGTCATGGCCTCTTCCTGATCGTGGGTTACCATGACGCAGGTTACGCCGACGCGCTCGATGATCTCCACCAGCTCCAGCTGCATTTGCGAACGCAGCTTCTTGTCCAGTGCGCCCATGGGTTCGTCGAGCAGCAACAGCTTCGGTCGCTTGGCCAGGGAACGGGCCAGGGCCACGCGCTGACGCTGGCCGCCGGACAACTGATGCGGCTTGCGCTTGGCGTACTGGCTCATCTGTACCAGCTTGAGCATTTCGGCCACGCGGGCGTCGACTTCAGCCGCCGGGATCTTGTCCTGCTTGAGGCCGAAGGCGATGTTCTGCGCCACCGTCATGTGTGGGAACAAGGCGTAGGACTGGAACATCATGTTGATCGGCCGCTCGTAGGGCGGCATGTCAGTGATGTCTACGCCATCGAGGAAAATGCGCCCCTCCGTGGGCCGTTCGAAACCTGCGAGCATGCGCAGCAAAGTGGATTTGCCCGATCCCGAACCGCCGAGCAGGGCGAAGATCTCGCCTTTCTTGATTTCCAGGGACACATCGTCCACCGCAATCGTCTCGTCGAACTTCTTCGTGACCCGGTCGATTTTGACCAGCACCTGTTTAGGTTGCTGGTCGCCCTCGAGGGCTTTCTTATAGGCGCCGGAGGCAACTGCCATTTACGAAACTCCCAAAAAAAAGAGTGCAGTTCGCTCAAGGTGAGCCAACCTTGGATAGTTTGAGCCTTGAAGCTATTTACCCGACTTGACCTTGGTCCAGCTGCGGGTCATCAAACGTTGAATATTCGGTGGTAACTCGATCGACACGTAGGTCTTGTCGAGCACCTCTTGCGGTGGATAAACCGCTTCGTCGGTGCGAATGGACTGTTCCATCAGTTTGTCCGACCCCGGGTTGGGGTTGGCATAGCCGACGTAATCGCTGACCTGGGCAATTACCTCAGGCTTGAGCAAATAGTTGATGAAAGCGTGGGCCTGCTTGACGTTGGCCGAGTCCTTCGGAATCGCCAGCATGTCGAACCAGAGCGCGCCGCCCTCTTTCGGAATCGAGTAGGCGATGTTCACGCCTTTCTTGGCTTCTTCGGCGCGGTTCTTGGCCTGGAAGATGTCGCCGGAAAAACCGATCGCCACGCAGATATCGCCGTTGGCCAGATCCGCGATGTACTTGGAAGAGTGGAAGTAGGTCACGTAAGGCCGCACCGCGAGCAACTTCTCTTCGGCCTTTTTGTAATCTTCAGGGTTGGTGCTGTTGGCATTCAGGCCCATGTAGTTGAGCACTGTCGGCATCATTTCATCGGCGGAATCAAGGAACGCGACGCCACAGCTGTGCAGCTTCTTGATGTTTTCCGGCTCGAACAAAACACCCCAGGAGTCGATCTTGTCGACGCCCAGCACGGCCTTGACCTTGTCGACGTTGTAACCGATGCCGTTGGTGCCCCACAGGTACGGCACGGCGTACAGGTTGCCCGGATCGTTCTGCTCCAGTCGCTTGAGCAGCACCGGGTCGAGGTTCGAATAGTTCGGCAGCTGCGACTTGTCGAGCTTCTGGAATGCCCCGGCCTTGATCTGTTTGCCGAGGAAGTGGTTCGACGGCACGACCACGTCGTAGCCGGTACGCCCCGCCAGCAATTTACCCTCAAGGGTTTCGTTGGAATCGAAGACGTCATAAACCGGCTTGATACCGGTAGCTTTCTGGAAATCGGCCAGGGTGGTCTCGCCGATGTAGTCCGACCAGTTATAAATATGCACGGTACCGGCGGCCTGGACACTGACAGCAATTGTCAGCCCGGCAGTCACCAGCATGGCATTGCGCAACATAGAAAAAATAGGCAAGTGGAGGTCCTCTGAAATTAGTTGGGCCCAAGTTGCCCCGCGCTACATGACAACCGTGGTTGCCCGGCAACAAAACCGGCGCGCAACTTACCCTCGAAAAACCGTTCCAGCAAAACTTTCTGTCATTTAATTGCACCTGTTGTCGCCACCGCGCGGGTGACGGCAACAGGTTGTTGCATCAAACCGGCTTATTTGCCGGATTTGATCTTGGTCCAGCTGCGGGTCATGATCCGCTGGGTCGCGGCCGGCAAGTCGGCAATCGCGTACAGCTTGGCCAGCACGTCCGCTGGTGGGTAAACGCCCGGGTCGCTGGTGATGTCTTTATCGACCAACGCAGTTGCAGCCGCGTTACCGTTCGGGAAACGCACGGCGTTGGTGATTTCAGCCATGATTTCCGGCTTCTGCAGGAAGGTCATGAACTTGTAGGCGCCTTCGACGTTTTCGGCATCTTTAGGGATGGCGACCATGTCGTAGAAACTGCCGGCACCTTCTTTGGGAATGTTGTAGCTGACTTTCACCTTGTCACCGGCTTCTTCCGCACGGGACTTGGCCTGGTAAATGTCACCCGAGTAACCCACGGCCACGCAGATGTTGCCGTTGGCCAGGTCGGAGATGTACTTGGACGAGTGGAAGTAACCTACCGAAGGACGGATTTTCAGGAACAGCGCTTCGGCTTCGGCCAGTTGTTTCTTGTCCTGGCTGTCGGTTGGATAGCCCAGGTAGTGCAACGCCACCGGAATCATCTCGGTTGGCGAATCGAGGAAACTGATACCGCACGACTTCAACTTCGCGGCGTTTTCAGGTTTGAACAGCAGGTCCCAGGAGTTGGTCGGTGCATCGGCACCCAGCGCAGCCTTGACCTTCTCGGGGTTGAAGCCGATACCGATCGAACCCCACATGTACGGGAAGGCGTGCTCGTTGCCCGGGTCGCTCACGGAAACGGCCTTGAGCAGGTCGGTGTTCAGGTTCTTCCAGTTAGGCAGCTTGGACTTGTCCAGCTTCTGGTAGACGCCAGCCTTGATCTGCTTGGCCAGGAAGTTGTTCGACGGTACAACGATGTCGTAACCGGACTTGCCTGCGAGCAACTTGGCTTCCAGGGTTTCGTTGCTGTCGAAGACGTCATAGACAACCTTGATGCCCGACTCGTCTTCAAACTTCTTGACGGTGTCCGGCGCGATGTAGTCGGACCAGTTGTACACGTGCAGTACTTTGTCATCGGCCTGAACCGCGCCCGCCATCAAGCCCATCACGGACATGGCAAGCAGAGTCTTGCCTGCGAGCTTTTTACCTAGTGCCTTCATGCGTAATGCTCCAAATTTTTCTTTTTTGAACCACTTGTTCAGCGACCGAACCCGGGCAACTGGAACCGCGGCTAGTCTGGCAAGATCCACATCGGTCTTTCAAGGAAACGGTCACGCTTTCTGACAGTTCTGAGCGAAAGTTCCTACTACATATGTAGAACTTTGGACTTCCGCTCAGAGACTAGCACTTAGCCCTGCAATGCACTCAGGGTCAGGTCAAGACACTTGCGAGCTTTGGTCACCAGCTCATCGATTTCCGCCGGTGTAATCACCAGTGGCGGAGCGATGATCATGGTGTCGCCGACGGCGCGCATGATCAGGCCGTTATCGAAGCAGAACTGGCGGCAGATCATGCCGACGCCCTTGCCTTCGTAACGCTTGCGCGTGGCCTTGTCCTGGACCAGTTCGATGGCCCCCAACAAACCCACCCCACGAACTTCGCCCACCAGCGGGTGATCGTTCAGTTCCCGCAGACGCTTTTGCAAATACGGTGCCGTTTCTGCATGAACGCGCTCGATAATTTTCTCGTCGCGCATGATGCGGATGTTTTCCAGCGCCACCGCGGCAGCTACCGGGTGACCGGAATAGGTGAAGCCGTGGTTGAAATCGCCGCCTTCGTTGAGCACGTCCACCACTTCATCACGCACGATCAGGCCGCCCATCGGGATGTAGCCCGAGGTCAGGCCCTTGGCGATAGTCATCATGTCCGGCTTGAGGTCGTAGAAATCAGCACCGAACCACTCGCCGGTACGACCGAAACCGCAAATCACTTCGTCAGCCACGAAGAGGATGTCGTACTTGGCGAGGATTTCCTTGATGCGCGGCCAGTAGGTCTCTGGCGGAATGATCACGCCACCGGCGCCCTGGATCGGCTCGGCAATGAAGGCACCGACGTTGTCGACACCGACTTCCAGAATCTTTTCTTCCAGCTGGTTGGCCGCCCAGATACCGAACTCTTCCGGGGTCATGTCGCCGCCTTCGGCGAACCAGTACGGCTGGGCGATATGGACGATGCCCGGGATCGGCAAGTCGCCCTGTTCGTGCATGTAGGTCATGCCGCCCAGACTCGCGCCGGCCACGGTGGAACCGTGATAGCCGTTCTTGCGGCTGATGATGACTTTCTTGTTCGGCTGGCCCTTGATCGCCCAGTAGTGACGAACCATGCGCAGCATGGTGTCGTTGCCTTCGGAGCCGGAACCGGTGAAGAACACGTGGTTCATGCCTTGCGGCGCGATATCGGCGATAGCCTTGGCCAGCTCCAATACCGGCGGGTGCGCAGTCTGGAAGAACAGGTTGTAGTAAGGCAGTTCGCGCATCTGTTTACTGGCGGCATCGGCCAGTTCATCGCGACCATAACCAATTGCGACACACCACAGGCCGGCCATGCCGTCGAGGATCTTGTTGCCTTCGCTGTCCCAGAGGTAAACGCCCTTGGCATTGGTGATGATCCGCGGGCCTTTCTCTTTCAGCTGCTTGAAGTCGCTGAACGGAGCCAGGTGGTGATCGTTGCTCAGGGTTTGCCATTCACGGGTTTGCGGGTTGTTGCTGGTCATGTGAATCTCCTAAAAAAAATCAGGTGAAGGCGCCGCCAGGCAGCGGCGGCGCCCGGCGTATCAGACGGCAAAGAGCAGGAATTCCCTTTCCCACGAACTGATCACGCGCTTGAAGTTTTCATGCTCGGCCCGCTTGACCGCGACGTAGCCAGTGATGAAATTCTTGCCCAGGTACCGCTCGATGGTCGCGCTGTTTTCCATGCGTTCCAGCGCGTCTTCGATGGTCAGCGGCAGGCGCAGGTTGCGGCGTTCATAGCCACGCCCTACCACCGGCGCACTGGGGTTCAGGCCTTCGACCATGCCGATGTAACCGCAGAGCAGGCTCGCGGCAATCGCCAGGTACGGGTTGGCATCGGCGCCCGGCAGGCGGTTTTCCACCCGACGGTTATTTGGCCCGGCATCCGGCACCCGCAGGCCCACGGTACGGTTCTCTTCGCCCCACTCCACGTTCACCGGAGCCGAGGTATCCGGCAGGAAGCGGCGAAACGAGTTGACGTTGGGTGCGAACAGCGGCAACAGTTCGGGAATGAGTTTCTGCAGACCACCGATGTGGTGCAGGAACAACTGGCTCATGGTCCCGTCTTCATTGGAGAAGATGTTCTTGCCGGTCTCGATGTCGATGATGCTCTGGTGCAAGTGCATGGCACTGCCCGGCTCGCCGGTCATCGGTTTGGCCATAAAGGTCGCGGCCACGTCGTGCTTGAGCGCGGCTTCGCGCATGGTGCGCTTGAACACCAGGATCTGGTCGGCCAGAGACAGGGCATCGCCGTGACGGAAGTTGATTTCCATCTGCGCCGTGCCGTCCTCATGGATCAGCGTGTCGAGGTCCAGGTCCTGCAGTTCGCACCAGTCGTAAACGTCTTCGAACAGCGGATCGAATTCGTTCGCCGCTTCGATGGAGAACGACTGGCGACCGATTTCCGGACGACCGGAGCGGCCGATCGGCGGTTGCAGCGGGTAGTCCGGGTCGTCACTGCGCTTGGTCAGGTAAAACTCCATTTCCGGCGCGACGATCGGCTGCCAGCCTTTGTCGGTATAGAGTTTCAGGACTTTCTTGAGCACATTGCGCGGCGACAGCTCGATCGGGTTGCCTTGCTTGTCGTAGGTATCGTGGATGACGATGGCGGTCGGCTCGATGGCCCACGGCACCAGGTACACCGCACTCTGGTCGGGACGGCAGATCATGTCGATGTCGGCCGGGTCGAGCAGCTCGTAATAGATGTCGTCTTCGACGTAATCGCCGGTCACTGTCTGCAACAGCACGCTTT
The DNA here is from genome assembly GCF_000282455.1 of Pseudomonas sp. GM74. Lineage (GTDB taxonomy): Bacteria > Pseudomonadota > Gammaproteobacteria > Pseudomonadales > Pseudomonadaceae > Aquipseudomonas. The sequence goes on along the minus strand of NZ_AKJG01000045.1, from coordinate 79,800 downwards.
CTGGCAGGCGCATGCCCTTTTCGGCGATGAATTTGTTGGTCGGCGAAATCTTGCCCCGGGTAATCCCGGTCAAGTCGGCGATCATGCATTCGACTTCTGTGATCTTGTGGTTTTTCAACCAATCGGTGAGCTGGTCGAGGTTGTTACTCATAAATGCCTCTAGGCTTGAGTTGTCTGACCCTTTTAAAGTCAGGCGTTGTTTGACGCATCGGCGTCGCGTTGTAGAGCGTTTGCGCGGCAGATTATCGTGCTTGCCGACACGGCTGCAGAAGCCGGGCGTGCAGAATCGCGAGCGGTGCCCTGAACGATGGTCAGGCCGCTATTGTGAATCGGTTCTATATTGAATGGAGTAACCGTAATGGGGGTGCCATCGCGACCGTCCAGAATATCGGACGGGGACGGTCGAACCGTCACGGATGGGAGGATCACCAGAACCGCTGAGGCCACGGAACGGACGGACGTGTCATCACTGATGTGATAAACATGCCGACCGACCTGTCTTGAGCAGTCGGTGACGCCGATTATCGGCAGGCGAGACATGAAGCACCCCGGTATTATTGCTGTTATGGGTTTGATTCGAGCTTAGCCTTGTTCATTTTTTTACACAACACCCCCGTAAAAAATACAACACGGCCCGCTCAAGCCTGCGGGCGCCATAGAGGCCAAAGGCATAAAAACGCCCTAAAGTGCCTCAAAAAAGCCACACGGGCGCTTTTTTAGGGCAAAAAAGGCCTCGCTTGACTTCGGCATGCCGTTCGGGTTGACTGGAATCTGAAAAGATCAATGATTGATATTTTTAACAACAAAGGTGTTGCATCATGTCGGTACCCCCGCGTGCCGTTCAGCTTAACGAAGCGAACGCGTTCCTTAAGGAACATCCTGAGGTTCTGTACGTTGACCTTCTGATTGCGGATATGAATGGTGTGGTGCGCGGCAAGCGCATTGAACGCACCAGCCTCCACAAGGTTTACGAGAAAGGCATCAACCTGCCGGCCTCTCTATTTGCTCTGGATATCAATGGCTCGACGGTGGAAAGCACCGGCCTGGGCCTGGACATCGGTGATGCTGACCGAATCTGCTATCCAATCCCCGATACTCTATGCAACGAGCCATGGCAGAAGCGCCCGACCGCGCAACTGTTGATGACCATGCACGAACTCGAAGGCGAGCCATTCTTCGCCGACCCGCGTGAAGTGCTGGCCAATGTGGTGCGCAAGTTCGACGAAATGGGCCTGACCATCTGCGCCGCGTTCGAACTGGAGTTCTACCTGATCGACCAGGAGAACGTGAACGGTCGTCCGCAACCACCTCGCTCGCCGGTTTCCGGTAAACGTCCGCACTCGACACAGGTCTACCTGATCGACGACCTCGACGAATACGTCGACTGCCTCCAGGACATTCTGGAAGGTGCCAAGGAGCAAGGCATTCCGGCCGACGCCATCGTCAAGGAAAGTGCCCCGGCGCAGTTCGAAGTGAACCTGCACCACGTGGCTGACCCGATCAAGGCCTGCGACTACGCGGTCCTGCTCAAGCGCCTGATCAAGAACATCGCCTACGACCATGAAATGGACACCACCTTCATGGCCAAGCCTTACCCGGGCCAGGCGGGTAATGGTCTGCACGTCCACATCTCGATTCTCGACAAAGACGGCAAGAACATTTTTGCCAGTGAGGATCCCGAGCAGAACGCCGCACTGCGTCACGCGATCGGCGGTGTGCTCGAGACCCTACCGGCGCAGATGGCCTTCCTCTGCCCGAACGTCAACTCCTACCGTCGTTTCGGCGCACAGTTCTACGTGCCGAACTCGCCGTGCTGGGGTCTGGATAACCGTACCGTGGCGATTCGCGTACCGACCGGTTCCTCCGACGCCGTGCGCATCGAGCATCGTGTAGCCGGCGCCGATGCCAACCCGTACCTGCTGATGGCTTCGGTTTTGGCAGGCGTGCACCACGGCCTGACCAACAAGATCGAGCCTGGCGCCCCGGTCGAAGGCAACAGCTACGAGCAGAACGAGCAGAGCCTGCCGAACAACCTGCGTGATGCACTGCGCGAGCTGGACGACAGCGAAGTCATGGCCAGGTACATCGATCCGAAATACATCGATATCTTCGTGGCCTGTAAAGAGAGCGAGCTGGAGGAGTTCGAACACTCCATCTCCGACCTCGAGTACAACTGGTACCTGCATACCGTTTAATCGGTTGCAGCAAAAAAACGCCGCCGGCTGTAAAAGCCTGCGGCGTTTTTTTATGGCCGCCTGCGGCGGATCGCTGGCAAGCCAGCTCCCACAGGGTTCTTTGTCGACCACAAATCGGGTGTACGAAACCAATCCCTGGGGGAGCGGGCTTGCTCCGGGCGGCGTTCCGACGATGGCGGCCGACGAGACAACACACAACCCGACTCGTACAATGCCCGCTGCCCCGCAGGAGACTCCAATGACACGCGTAGCCACCCCCCGCAAACCCCGCGCACGCAGCCAGGCCCGGATCGATTCGATACTCGATGCCGCCCGAACGCTGTTGGCCGCCGAGGGTGTGGCCAGCCTGTCGATCTACAGCGTCGCCGAGCGCGCAGAGATTCCGCCCTCCTCGGTCTACCACTTCTTTGCCAGCGTGCCAGCGTTGCTCGAAGCCTTGACCGCCGACGTCCATGCGGCCTTCCGCGCCTGCCTGCAAGCGCCCATCGACCACCTCGCCTTGAATGGCTGGCGCGATCTTTCGCGACTGGTGGAACAACGCATGCTCGATATCTATGCAGAGGATGCTGCCGCCCGCCAACTCATTCTGGCCCAGCACGGCCTGACCGAAGTCACCCAGGCCGACCGCCAGCACGACATCGAACTGGGCGACCTGATGCACAAGCTGTTCGACCATCACTTCGAGCTGCCGACGTTGCCGAGTGATGTCGATGTGTTCGCCCTGGCCATGGAACTGGGCGACCGGGTGTATGCGCGCTCGGTGCAGCAGCACGGGCAGATTACGCCGCGCATGGCCGAGGAAGGCATGCGGGTGTTTGATGCTTATGTGGGGTTGTATTTACCGCCGTATCTGCCCAAGCGCAGCATTCCAGCCTGACGGCCTCTTCGACTTGCTCGCGAAGGCCACATTACCGTTCTTACTGAATCACACGCACAAAAAAACCCGAAGGGCTCAAACCCTTCGGGGTTGTTGTTTACGCATGTGCCTTACAACTTGGCGATCGACACCTCGGTGGATTTCACAAACGCGATCACTTCACTGCCCACCGCCAGTTCCAGCTCTTTCACCGAGCGCGTGGTGATCACCGAAGTGACAATGCCGGAAGCGGTCTGCACGTCGATTTCCGAGAGTACGTCGCCGAGGACGATTTCCTTGATGGAGCCTTTGAACTGGTTACGAACGTTGATGGCCTTGATAGTCATTTTATTTCTCCTGGGGTCGAAATGAGCTGCAAGTGGCAAGCTTCAAGCCGCAAGTAGAAGCGAGGTGCTCCTTCTTGCAGCTTTAAGCTTGAAGCTTGCCGCTGCTTTATTGCGCCCAACGCAATTGCGTAGGCAAGGGTGAAACAGGTTCCGGTTCCGCCGGTTGGCCGGGTAGCGCCAGCACGCGATTGAGCACTTCGGTTTCCAGCGCCGCCAGCCGATGGGAGCCACGAACCCGAGGCCGCGGCAGCTCCACATGCAGGTCGAGGCCGACTTCTCCGTCTTCGATCAGGATCACCCGATCGGCAATCGCCACGGCTTCACTGACGTCATGGGTCACCAGCAACACCGTGAAGTCGTGCTGCTGCCAGAGCCGCTCGATCAGTTGCTGCATTTCAATTCGGGTCAGGGCATCCAGCGCCCCCAAGGGTTCGTCGAGCAACAGCAGGCGCGGCTGATGAATCAATGCACGGGCTAAAGCCACGCGTTGCTTCTGCCCACCGGACAGCGCGGCCGGCCACTCGTGGGCGCGATCGGCCAGGCCCACCGCTTCCAAGGCTTCAAGCGCTTGCGGCCGCCAGTTGCCCTTGAGGCCCAGGCCGACGTTGTCGATGATCTTTTTCCACGGCAGCAAACGCGCCTCCTGGAACATCAGCCGCGTGTCTTCCCGCGCCTCACTCAATGGAGCGGCACCGGCGAGCAACTCACCGCCGGTTGGTTGATCGAGACCGGCGAGCAAGCGCAGCAAGGTACTTTTGCCGCAGCCGCTGCGACCGACCACAGCGACAAACTGGCCCGCCGGAATGTGCAGATCGATCTCGCGCAACACCTGCCGTGCACCGAAGGTTTTTTGCAACTTGCGCACCACCAGCGGAGTCCCGCGCAGCAGGCGTGGGGGTTGTTGGGCAGTCATACCGAACCTCCCCTGGCAACCTGATACGCCGGGTGCCAGCGCAACCACACTCGTTCAAGTCCACGGGCTGCGAGGTCGGCCAGTTTGCCGAGCACCGCATACAACAGAATCGCCAGCACCACCACGTCGGTCTGCAGGAATTCCCGGGCGTTCATTGCCAGATAGCCGATACCGGAACTCGCGGAAATGGTTTCCGCCACGATCAACGTCAGCCACATGAAGCCCAGGGCGAAGCGCACGCCGACCAGAATCGAAGGCAGTGCCCCCGGCAGAATCACCTGCCAGAACAGGCTGAAACCGCTCAGGCCATAGCTGCGCGCCATCTCCACCAGCGCCGGGTCGACGTTGCGGATGCCGTGATAGGTGTTGAGGTAGATCGGGAACAACGTACCCAGCGCCACCAGGAAAATCTTCGCTGACTCGTCGATGCCGAACCACAGGATCACCAGTGGAATCAGCGCCAGGTGCGGCACGTTGCGGATCATCTGTACCGAACTGTCGAGCAAGCGCTCGCCCCACTTCGACAGGCCTGTGATGAAGCCGAGCGTCAGGCCAATGCCACCACCGATGGTGAAACCCAGCGCGGCACGCCAGCCACTGATCGCCAGGTGCGTCCAGATTTCGCCACTGCGCACCAGGCTCACGCCGGCCTCGATCACGGCGATGGGCGCCGGCAGGATCCGTGTCGACAACCAACCCGCCGACACACTCAACTGCCACACCACCAGCAACAACACCGGAAACGCCCAGGGCGCCAGGCTGTGGATGATTTTATTCATGACCGTGCCTCAGCTCTGGGACGCGGCTTTGGGCAGAATGTCGTTGGCGACCATCTCGCCGAACGGACTCACGTAGCCGGCGCTTTTCGGCAGTTCCGGACGCTCGACATCGAGGTGCGGAAACAGCAACTCGGCGACTCGGTACGACTCTTCCAGGTGGGGGTACCCGGAGAAAATAAAGGTGTCGATGCCGAGGTCCGCGTACTCCTTCACGCGGGCGGCCACGGTCGGGCCATCGCCCACCAGCGCCGTACCGGCACCGCCGCGCACCAGACCGACACCGGCCCACAGGTTAGGGCTGACTTCCAGATTGTCGCGGTTGCCGCCATGCAATGCGGCCATGCGTTGCTGACCGACCGAATCGAAACGCGCCAGCGAAGCCTGGGCACGAGCGATGGTCTCGTCGTCGAGATGAGAGATCAGCCGATCCGCGGCTTTCCAGGCTTCATCGTTGGTTTCGCGCACGATCACGTGCAGTCGAATGCCAAAGCGCACGGTGCGTCCGAGCCTGGCGGCCTTGGCTCGGACCTGTTTGATTTTTTCCGCGACGGCGGCCGGTGGCTCGCCCCAGGTCAGGACCATTTCCACCTGTTCGGCAGCCAGGTCTTGCGCGGCATCCGAAGAGCCGCCGAAGTACAGCGGCGGGCGCGGCTGCTGGATCGGTGGATAGAGCAGTTTCGCGCCCTTCACACTGATGTGCTGGCCGTCGTAATCGACGGTTTCGCCTTCCAGCACCCGGCGCCATATGCGGGTGAATTCCACCGAGGCCTGATAGCGTTCTTCGTGACTCAGGAACAGACCATCGCCCGCCAACTCTTCCGGATCCCCCCCCGTCACCAGGTTGAACAGCGCACGACCGCCGGACAGTCGATCCAGGGTTGCCGCCTGACGCGCCGCCACCGTCGGGGAAATGATCCCGGGGCGCAGGGCAACCAGGAACTTCAAGCGCTGGGTCACCGGAATCAGCGATGCCGCCACCAGCCAAGAGTCTTCGCAGGAGCGACCGGTAGGGATCAGTACCCCGCCAAAACCCAGGCGATCCGCGGCCTGTGCGACTTGTTGCAGGTAACCGTGATCGACGGCGCGTGCGCCTTCAGCGGTGCCAAGGTAATGGCCGTCGCCGTGGGTAGGCAGGAACCAGAAGATATTGAGGCTCATATGGAGTGGTCTCCTTGGGGAATCGATTTGCTGGGCTTATGTTTCTGAGCTCTGGTTACTGAGCTTTGGCAACGGCTGCCGGCGGCGTCCAGATCACGTCTTTGATGCTCAATTGTTTTGGAATCAGCTTGAGCTGGTAGAAGGTGTCGGCGATTTTCTGCTGCGCCGCGACCACTTCCGGGGTCAGGAACAACGCGCCGTAGCCCTGGCGTTTCACCGAAGTGCGGGTGATGTCTGCCGACAGGCCGAGCAGTGGCGAGACTTGCTGGGTCACGTCTTCAGGATTGGCCCTGGACCACTCGCCGATCGCGCGCACTTCTTCCACCAGGGTCTTGATCACCTCGGGATTTTTCTGCGCATAAGGTTTGGTCGCCAGGTAGAACTGATGGTTGTCGACGATGCCCTGGCCATCGCGCAGGGTGCGCGCTTGCAGCTGTTGTTCGGCGGCGGCCTGGTACGGGTCCCAGATCACCCAGGCGTCGACGCTGCCACGCTCGAACGCGGCGCGGGCATCGGCCGGCGGCAGGAATACGGTCTGGATGTCGGTGTATTTGAGGCCGGCGTCTTCCAGCGCACGCACCAACAGGTAGTGCACGTTGGAGCCCTTGTTGAGCACGATTTTCTTGCCCTTGAGGTCCGCCACGGATTTGACCGGCGAATCCTTCGGCACCAGGATCGCTTCACTGTGCGGTGCTGGCGGTTCATAGGCGACGTAGAGCAAATCGGCACCGGCCGCTTGAGCGAACACGGGCGGTGTTTCGCCGGTGACGCCGAAGTCGATGGAACCGACGTTCAGGCCTTCAAGCAGTTGCGGGCCACCAGGAAATTCAGTCCATTGAACGTCCACGCCTTGGGCGGCGAGGCGTTTTTCCAGGGTGCCTTTGGCTTTGAGCAGCACCAGGGTGCCGTACTTCTGATAACCGATTCGTAATGTCTCGGCCTGAGCTTGAGTAATGGCGCCGAAGGTGACAGCCGCAGCAAACAGAGCGACCAGACCACGACGCAAAATGACAGGGCGCATGGCGCTCTCCTTTTTGCAGTTGGGTTTTGGCTGCACCTGCTTGCCCGTTGGCGGGCGAGTAAGGCCAGTACTTCAATTTTTCGATGTGGCTCAAATGCTCCAGCGAGCACTCAGCAAACGATCATTCAACAGGTTCGGATCGAGCGGCTTTGGCCGTCGCGCCATGGCGCTGAAAAACAGCTCCAGCGATTCATTCAGTCGTTGTTCCAGTTCCGGAGCCAATTGCGCCTGGGCGCTGCCTTCGCCGTAGGCGATCTGGCTGTCGACGGCGAAAATGCCTTGCAGCATTTCCTGAGCCTTCAATGCCGACAACACCGGCTTGAGCGCGTAATCCACCGCCAGCATGTGGGCGATGCTGCCGCCAGTGGCCATCGGCAGAACCACCTTGTGGCTCAAGGCGCGTTCGGGCAGCAGATCCAGCACGACTTTCAGCGCTCCGGAAAACGACGCCTTGTAAACCGGTGTGGCGATCAGCAGGCCATCGGCGTTTTCAATCTGTTTCAACAGGTCGATCACCTTGGGGCTGTCGAAGCGCGCGTGCAGCAAGTCCTCGGCCGGAAAATCCCGTACCTGATAACTCACCACTTCCACGCCCTGCCCTTGCAACCAACGCTGGGAGCGATCCAGCAGCACCCCGGAACGAGAGCGCTGACTGGGACTGCCACCGAGTGAGACAACCAACATTCAGACGATTCCTTGCACGGTGTTGGCGATTCGCGGTTTGCGATCTCGCTTCGATGGAGTGACCTTAACAGCTGATTTATATATCCATAAATCATATTTATTCATTTGGTTATGCGTTAAAGAAATATACAGACCGGTTTCTTCCAGGCAAAAAACAGGCCGTCGAAACGGCCTGAAAATCCCCTGCTTTGTGGGTGCTTGTGGTGTCTGACCCGACGCCTTCGCGAGCAAGCCCGCTCCCACAGATGGACGCGGACAAATGTGGGAGCGGGCTTGCTCGCGAAGACGGCATCAGCCACACCGCCGATACCGGTGACTTACCGGTTGGGCTGCGGCGTCAGGCGCAGGTAAGGCTTGACCGCCCGATAACCCTTGGGAAAGCGCTGTTTGATTTCATCTTCATCCTTGAGCGATGGCACGATCACTACCTCATCACCGTCCTGCCAGTTGGCCGGTGTAGCCACCTTGTAGTTGTCGGTGAGTTGCAGCGAATCGATCACCCGCAGGATTTCATTGAAGTTGCGGCCGGTGCTCGCCGGATAGGTAATCGTCAGCCGAACCTTTTTCTTCGGGTCGATCACGAACAGACTGCGCACGGTCAGGGTGTCGTTGGCGTTGGGGTGGATCAGGTCGTAGAGGTCAGAGACTTTACGGTCGGCGTCATCCAGGATCGGAAAGTTGACCACGGTGTCCTGGGTTTCGTTGATGTCCTCGATCCACCTGTGGTGCGACTCCACCGGGTCCACCGACAAAGCGATGGCCTTGACGCCGCGCGCCGCGAACTCATCCTTGAGCCTGGCGGTGAAGCCCAGCTCAGTGGTGCACACCGGTGTGAAGTCCGCCGGATGGGAAAACAGCACGCCCCAGCTTTCGCCCAGCCACTGATGGAAACGGATGGTGCCGGCGCTGGAGTTCTGTTCGAAATCGGGGGCGATATCGCCAAGTCTGAGACCCATGGTGCTGCTCCTTGTGAGTGCTTGATGGGTTCAACTGTGCCTGTGTTTTTTATCTATTAAAAAGAATAAATATCAATTTATTTAGATCATAAAGAAATATTAAATATCTGTTCACTGGACGCGCCCGCACAACCGGCCGAACATCGGCCCCAAGGTTCGAGAAGGCCTTGAGTTGCTGCAAAGAGGGACGTTCAAGACGGGATTACGGGGGTGAACCCGTCTTGAAAATGCAAAAGCCCCGCCCGGTGCAATACCGGGCGGGGCTTTTTTTGTCTCTGCTACGCGGGTGCTATTACAACAGCGGAATCGAGTAGCTGACGACCAGGCGGTTTTCGTCCTGGGAACGAGTGTTCGGCAGATCGGTACGCCACGTGGCGTTTTTCCACATCAGGCCGAGGTTCTTCAGCGCGCCGGACTGAACGACGTAACCCACGGTCAGGTCGCGTTCCCACTCGGAAGCACCATTGGCCGCCTCGCCGCCCTTGGCGTTAACGGTATCGATATTGTCGCCGTGCAGGTACACCAGACCTGCGGTCAGGCCGGGTACGCCGACCTTGGCGAAGTCATAGGAGTAGCGTGCCAGCCAGGTACGCTCGCCGGCACGGCCGAACTTCTGGATTTGCGAGTCGGTGATGGTGTAGTTCGACGAACCGTCGCCCTGGTTCAGCCAAGGGAAATCGCTGCTGCCGTTGCTGACCTGATAACCGCCACCGAAGGTATGACCGGCAACGGAGTACAGGAACAAACCGCTGTACAGGTTGTTGTCGACCTTGCCCTTGCCGTTGACTGCACCGCTGTAGTTGCCAGTGGTGAAATACAGTGGGTCGTGACCGTTGGCACCGTCGTCGGAGCTGTTGAAGTAACGCAAGTCCGACTTCAACACGCCAGGGCCGATGGCCCAGTTGTGCACCAGACCCAGGAAGTGTTGCTTGTAGAACTCTTCCAGTTTGCCGTAGTAGTACTGGGCAGTCAGGTCCTTGGTGATCTTGTAGTCGCCACCGGCATAAATGAATTTGTTGCTGTCGCGGCCTGCAGCGGAACGGCTGTTGGCGCCGGAGATAGACAACTGTTCGTTGTTGCTCGAGTTACGACCTTTTACCTGCTCGATCTGACCGCCGATCAAGGTCAGGTCCTTGATGTCGTTCGAGCTGATCTGGCCACCCTGCCAGGTTTGCGGCAACAGACGACCGTCGTTGGTCACAATCACCGGCAGCTTTGGCTGCAAGGTACCCAGCTTCAGCTCGGTCTGGGAGATCTTGGCCTTGGCGGTCAAACCCAGACTGGAGAAGTCATCAACCGCTTCGCCGTTGGACTTGCTCGGGAACACGGTGCCGCCGTACGAGTTGTTGCTCGCGCCGTTGGTGCCGCCACCGGAATCCAGTTTGACGCCCAACAGGCCGATCGCATCGATACCGAAGCCGACGGTGCCCTGGGTGTAGCCGGAAATGAAACGCAGGTCGAAGCCTTGGCCCCATTCCTCATTTTTGTTCGGGCCAATGCCGTCACGGTAATCGGTGTTGATGTAGAAGTTACGCAGCCCCAATGTTGCCTTGCTGTCTTCGATAAAACCCGCGGCGCTTGCCTGCTGGGTCAAAACCCCGACGGCCACAGTGATGGCCAAGGTGGACTTGTTCATGTTTCGCTCCTCTCGTTTCTAATTCTGATGCTCCTGGTCCCGAATCGATTGCCCGGGATCCTGAATGCATAAATTCGCGGCAAACTGTCTAGGCCGGTCCTTTGGCGGGCCGCAGGATACATGGCCTTAAAGCCAAAAAGAATTTTTTGATGTTTTTTAATATCGCTTAGGAATATGACTTCCCACGACAGATCCGAGGTATCGGTGGTGAGGCCGACTCCTGAACCTGATCGATTGTCGAGGGACGAGATTGCTAAATCCGAGCTCAGGGATGAGTGTCAGACAGGCGCACTTTAAGCGGGATGGATAGAAACTAAAAAGAATAATAAATAATCAATAAAGATCATTATGGAATATAAAAACCGACTCAAAAAAAGCCCCGCCATCAGGCGAGGCTTTTTCGCGAGGCTTGTTACAGGAAGCTGTAGGTGTAGTTGAAGATCAGACGGGTCTGGTCAATATCGGGGCTGTTGGAGACTTCACTGCCACGGTAGACACCATTACGCAACGTCACGCCGAAACCTTTGAGGGCGCCCTGCTGGACGGTGTAGTCGATCCGCATATCGCGTTCCCACTCGGACGCATCCGGGCCAACACCGCTCGTGGCTTTGATGTTGTCGCCGTGCAGGTAGGCGATCGAGGTTTTCAGGCCGGGTACACCCAATGCCGCGAAGTCGTAGGAGTACTGACCGAAGGTAGTGTTTTCGCCAGCACGGATGAAGCTGTTAACCATTGCGTCAGTGAACGAGTAGAAGCTGGCGCCGCCGTTCCCTTCAGGACGACCATTGCCATCAACAACGTTGCCCTGGTTCAGGAAAACAAAACCGCCGTCATCGTTGACGCGCTGATGGCCGATCAGGAAGGCATTACCACCCAGGGTGTAGGTGAACATGGCGCTCCAGGTCTTGTTATCGACCTCGCCCGGATTCTTGGCAAAACCGTTGTTATTGTTGAAACGAAAGCCAGGATCACCGTTCTTGCCATCGGAGCTGCTGTCGAAATAGCGGATATCAGTCTTGAAGGACTGGTTGGCATCAATCTGGAAGACGTGGATCAAGCCCAGGAAGTCCTGCTTGTAGTAGTCCTTCAGATTCGAATGGTAGTACTGCAGGGTCAGGTCCTTGGTGACCTTCCAGTCAGCACCGCCGTAGTAGAACTTGTTGCTGTCCTGAGTACCGCCCGCCACAGCCAGGCCGGTGGAGTTCGAAGAGGCACGACCTGCCGAGTGCTCCAACTGACCGGCGTTGATGGTCACGTTGTCGATTTCCTTCGAGGTGATGGTGCCACCGTCAAAGGTCTGTGGCAGCAGACGGCTGTCGTTCGCGACCAGGATCGGCAAGTTGGGTGCCAAGGCGCCACCCAGGTGGGCCTCGGTCTTCGAGAAGCGCGCCTTGATATTGGCCGCCGCACGGCTCCATTCGTGTACGGCCGAACCATCGCTGTCGCTTGGGAAAAAGGTGTTGGCATCTGGATGGTGCCCCTTGCCACCGTCCAGGTGGATACCCAGCAGTGCCTGGGCGTCGATACCGAAACCGACAGTGCCCTGGGTGAAACCGGACAGATAATCGAATTTCAGGCCTTCTGCGGACTCTTTCTGATCCGGACCGCCTTCACGGTTATCGTTGTTGTAATACATGGTCCGGGAACTGATGGACGCCTTGCTGTCTTCCAGGAAACCTGCGGCGCCTGCCTGCTGCGCCAATACCCCTACGGTCACGGCCAAAGCCAAGGTGGACTTGTTCATTGTGTAGCTCCTCTCGATTCTAATTCTTGTATTCCTGGTCTCGAGTCGTCGCCCGAAATCCTAAGATGCGCGATTAGCGCCAGACCGTGACCCACAAGTCAATCGTAACTATATGTGTCTACGACCATAGTCTAATCCCCGATTTTTGGTCCCTGCCGGGTCATGAATTCGTCATGAACCTGAAAAGAATTACCAAATTCTTTTCTAATACCGTTTAGGAATTTAGCTCCCCATTGCACGCTCACCCCAGAATAGAAGGCTCGGCTCATAAGCTAATTCCTAATCGGTATTTATTTTCTATTTTTTAGATCGATTAGTTTCTGGCCAATTCGGAAACAAATCCTTTACCGAAAGGCAGCCCCATGACGACCAAACGCGCACTATCCGGATCAATTGTTACAGTTTGTGTATCTCTCGCATTTTCTTTCACCGCCCAGGCGGCGAACCTCACCGTCGGTTATCAAACCGGAATCGACCCCAGCAAAGTCCCCCAGGCCGATGGCCTTTATGAAAAAACCATCGGCCAGCCCATCGACTGGCGGCGCTTCAACAGCGGCCCGGAAGTGGTCACGGCGATTGCCTCCGGCGATGTGCAAATCGGCAATCTCGGCTCCAGTCCACTGGCCGCTGCCGCCTCGCGCAACCTGCCGATTGTCGCGTTCATCGTCTCGGCCCAGATCAATGCCGCCGAAGCGCTGGTGGTACGCAACGGCAGCGGCATCGAAAAACCGCAAGATCTGATCGGAAAGACCATCGCCACGCCTTTCGTTTCAACCTCCCACTACAGCCTGCTTGGCGCGCTGAAGCACTGGGGCCTGGACAGTTCGAAAGTCAAAGTGGTGAACCTGCAGCCGGCGGAAATCGCTGCAGCCTGGAAGCGTGGTGATATTGATGGCGCGTTTGTCTGGTCGCCCGCATTAGGAGAAATCCGCAAGAGCGGCAAGACCCTGACCGACGCTGCACAGGTAGGCCAATGGGGTGCGCCTACCTTTGAGGTCTGGGTGGCGCGAAAGGATTACGCCGAGAAGCATCCGGAGGTGGTGGCCGGATTCGCCAAGGTCACCCTCGACGCCTTTGCTGATTACGCAGCACATAAAGCCAACTGGACTGCCGACTCGGTACCAGTGCAGAAAATCGCCAAACTGACCGGCGCCAGCGCTGCCGACGTACCGGAGTTACTGGCCGGTTCCGCATTCCCGAATGCCAAGGCGCAACAGAGCACCGCGCTGCTGGATGGCGGTACGGCCAAGGCCATTGGCGAGACGGCGAAATTCTTGAAGGAGCAAGGGAAGGTGGAGACGGTGCTGCCGGATTATTCGCCGTATGTCAGCGCGAAGTTTGTCACCGAGTAATCCACTGAAAACCTGTGGCGAGGGAGCTTGCTCCCTCGCCACAAAAGCGAAAGCGTCAAAGGGCTTTTTCGAAGATCTTCGAATTACGCTGATAGTTGTACAGCGACGCCCGTGCCGACGGCAGGCGGTCGACGCTGCTCGGTTCGAAACCACGCTCGCGGAACCAGTGCGCAGTGCGGGTGGTGAGCACGAACAAGGTTTTCAATCCCTGTGCCCTGGCACGGGTTTCAATACGTTCCAGCAGCTCATCACCGCGACCGCCATGGCGGTACTCCGGATTCACCGCCAGGCACGCCAGTTCACCGGCATCCGAATCGGCAATCTGATACAACGCCGCACAAGCGATGATCATGCCTTCACGCTCGACCACGCTGAACTGTTCGATCTCGCGCTCCAGCACCTCGCGGGAACGGCGCACCAGGATGCCCTGCTCTTCCAGCGGGCTGATCAAATCCAGCAAACCGCCGACGTCTTCAATGGCCGCTTCGCGTACGACTTCGAACTGCTCCTGGGCCACCAGGGTGCCGCCACCGTCGCGGGTGAACAGTTCGGTCAGCAATGCACCGTCTTCGGCGTAACTGACGATATGGCTGCGGGCCACGCCGCCACGGCAAGCTTCGGCCGCGGCATCCAGCAATTCCGCCTGATAGTTGTTGCCCAGTCGTTGCAGATGCGCCGGCACTTGCTGCGGACGCAGTTCACGCACCAGGCGCCCGTGTTCGTCGATCAGGCCCGGGTCGGCACCGAACAGCAGCAGCTTGTCCGCACCCAGGTCGATGGCCGCGCGGGTGGCGACGTCTTCGCAGGCCAGGTTGAAAATCTCCCCGGTCGGCGAATAGCCCAGCGGCGACAGCAGCACGATGGAGCGCTCGTCCAGCAGACGATTGATGCCCTTGCGGTCGACCCGACGCACTTCGCCAGTGTGGTGATAATCGACACCTTCAAGCACGCCGATCGGCCGCGCCGTCACCAGGTTGCCGCTGGCCACCCGCAGGCGCGAGCCCTGCATCGGCGACGAAGCCATGTCCATCGACAGGCGAGCCTCGATGGCAATGCGCAACTGGCCAACCGCGTCGATCACGCACTCCAGGGTCGCGGCATCGGTGATGCGCATGCCGTGGTGGTAATGCGGAGTCAGGCCACGAGCCGCGAGGCGCGCTTCGATTTGCGGGCGGGAACCGTGAACCAGCACCAGACGCACACCCAGGCTGTGCAACAGCACCAGATCGTGGACGATATTGCCGAAGTTCGGGTGTTCAACGCCGTCGCCGGGCAGCATGACGACAAAGGTGCAATCGCGGTGGGCGTTGATGTAAGGCGAAGCGTGACGAAGCCAATTGACGTATTCGGGCATGAACCTGGGCCTGTAATAAATAGCAGCCGAAAAAAGGGCGAAACTGAAAACGCACAGCGGGCTGATGGTTATCGTCGGAACAGGCTTGGCGACACGCGCGCTCTCCTCATGAATACGGGTTGGGACATCGGCAATTTAACTGCAAAACCCTGTAGGAGCGAGCTTGCTCGCGATGGATATGAGGGCGCCGCGTTTATCCAGGCAGCCCTCGTCATCGTTAACGTCCATCGCGAGCAGGCTCGCTCCTACAGAGGTGTCAGGCAATAGTGTTCGATCAGTTGCCTTAATAGATGCACCGTAGGCTGCAAACGTGACATTTCGAGGTATTCCCCCGGCTGATGGGCGCAGGCGATATCACCCGGGCCAAGCACCAGCGTTTCACAGCCAAGGCGCTGAAGATAAGGTGCTTCGGTGCCGAACGCCACTGCTTCGGCGCTGTGACCGGTGAGCTTTTCGGCAATGCGCACCAGCTCGGCGTCCTCGGCCTGCTCGAACGGCGGCACTTCGGGGAACAACGGCGCGTAATCGATCTTGACCTGATGCCGCTCGGCAACCGGCCTGAGCTTCTGCAGGATCTCGGCGCGCAGGACCTTGGGGTCCATGCCGGGCAACGGCCGCAAATCGAACTCCAGCGAACACTGGCCGCAGATGCGGTTGGGGTTGTCGCCGCCATGGATGCAGCCGAAATTCATCGTTGGCGTCGGCACGCCAAACTGCGGATTGCGGAATTCGCGCTGCCACAACAGGCGCAGGCCACGCAGTTCACCGATGGCATCGTGCATGGCTTCCAGGGCACTGTGGCCCAGGCGCGGGTCAGAGGAGTGACCACTCTGCCCGAGGATGTCGATGCGCTCCATCATGATGCCCTTGTGCATGCGGATCGGCTTGAGCCCGGTCGGCTCGCCGATCACCGCCGCCCGCCCCAACGGCCGCCCCGCTTCGGCCAACGCGCGGGCGCCGGACATCGAACTTTCTTCGTCGCAAGTGGCAAGAATCAGCAACGGCTGTTTGAACGGCTGATCGAGCAGCGGTTTGACCGCCTCGATGGCGAGGGCGAAAAAACCCTTCATGTCGCAACTGCCCAGGCCGACCCAACGACCGTCGACTTCAGTCAGCTTCAGCGGGTCGGTTTGCCACAGCGCGCCGTCGAACGGCACGGTGTCGCTGTGCCCGGCCAGCACCAGGCCGCCGGGGCCGGAGCCGAAACTGGCCAGCAGGTTGAACTTGCCGGGGCTGACCTGCTGGATCTCGCAGGTAAAGCCCAACTCACCGAGCCACGTCGCCAGCAGGTCGATGACCGGGCGGTTGGTTTGATCGAGACTGGGCTGTGTGCAACTGACCGACGGTGCGGCGATCAACGCAGCGAATTGTTCTTTCATCGATGGCAATGGCATCGCTGACTCCCGGCACCCGAATTGAGGTCCATCATAGAACCAACCGATGACAGGAATAAACCGTCTCGGCGCGTACTAACCTTGAGTCCTGTACACTGCACGACCTTGGCAGCCACACATTCCCCCGGCTGCGCTCCCGATCCTGGATTTTCCGGCCATGCAGAAAGAAACCGAAATCAAACTCCGCGTCAGCCGCGAAACCCTCGCCGCCCTGCGCGAGCACCCGTTACTGAAAAAACGCAACAAAAGTGGCTGGGAACGCCGTGAGTTGATGAACCAGTACTTCGACACGCCTGAGCGCGACCTGGCCCAGGCCAAAGTCGCCCTGCGCCTGCGCAAGGATGGCGACGAAGTGATTCAGACCCTCAAGACCCGCGGCCAGAGCGTCGCCGGCCTGTCCGTTCGTAACGAGTACGACTGGAACCTGCCCAAAGCCAAGCTGGACCTGAAAAAACTCGACGGCGAATGCTGGCCCGAGGAACTGGCCGAGCTCGACAAGAAGACCCTGAAGCCGATCTTCACCACCGACTTCGTCCGAGAACGCGCGGAAATCGCCTGGGGTCGCGGCAAGACTAAAGTGGTCATCGAAGCCGCGCTGGACCTGGGCCACGTCGTGGTCGGCAAGCAGAAAGAAGAAATCTGCGAGCTGGAACTGGAACTGCGCGAAGGCGAGCCGGCAGCCCTGCTGGAACTGGCCGCCGAGCTGGCCGAGAAACTGGCCCTGATGCCTTGCGACATCAGCAAGGCCGAGCGCGGTTACCGCCTGCACGACGCCCACAGTTATTCATTGAGCCTGCCGGCGCCGCAGATCACCGCCGAAACGCCGCTGGACGACGCGTTCGCCGCGTTGAGCTGGCATTTGCTGGGCAGCAGCCAGCGTCTGGCCGAGCAGTATCGCTTCAATGGTCACTGGCGCCTGTTGCAGGACTGGGTCGAATGCCTCGCGGAAATGCGCGCGCTGATCAGCAGCCTGGGCCAGGCCGCTCCGCGTCAGTCGACCCACGATCTGCGTATCGCCCTCGATGCCTTGCTGGAAGACTGGCGCCCGCTTGTCCAGGCCGGCCTGGAAGATGAAGACGTGCGCAAAGCCGCGCCCGAGCAGTTCCTCGAAGAACTCGAAGACCCGCGCTGGGGGCTGTTCTCCCTGACCACCTCCCGCTGGTTGCTGGCCCGCACCTGGGCCGCCGACCGCAACACCCGTGGCAATCGCCAGGGCGCTGCGCAACTGGGCAGCTGGTTGCCGCGCCTGCTGGGCGAAGAAGCCACTTCGTTGCAACTGCAACGTTACCAGCAACAGCCGGAAGACCTGGCCGAGCAACTGCCGCGCATCGAGCGCATCCAGGTCTGGCTGCACCATGCGCGTAACGTGCTGGAGATCCCGGAAATGGATCGCCTCTACGGCGAGCTGAACAAACTGGCGCAACTGGCCAACGAATCGATCACCGATGAAGTCCTGGATGCGCGCAAGCAGCAGGCGATTGCGGTGTATCAGAACCGTGCCTGGAAAATGCTGCTGCGTCTGTAATACCGCCATCGCGAGCAAGCTCGCTCCCACAGGGGATTTGTGTCGATCACAGATCCAGTGTGGGAGCGGGCTTGCTCGCGAAGAGGCCCGCACATTCACCACAAAACATCAGACCGGCAAACTGGTGGTCGACTTGATCTCCGACAATGCCACGATCGAATTGACCTCCTGAATCCCCGGCACCATCGACAGCTTCTCAAAGAAGAAGCGCTCGTAAGCCTCGATGTCCGCCGTGACAATCCGCAGCAAGAAGTCCACCGCCCCCATCAGCACGTAACACTCCAGCACCTCCGGAAAGCCGCGAATCGCCTCGGTGAATTCGGTGAAGTTCGAACGCCCGTGGGCATTGAGTTTCACCTCCGCGAAAATCTGCGTGTTCAGGCCGATTTTCTTGCGGTCGAGCAAGGTCACCTGACCGCGAATGATGCCCTCCTCTTTCATCCGCTGAATCCGTCGCCAGCACGGCGATTGCGAGAGACCCACCTGCTCGGCGATCTGTGCGCTGGAAAGCGAAGCGTCCTCTTGCAGCAAGGCGAGGATCTTTCGGTCGTAGCTGTCCAGTTCGCTTTGCATAAAAAAACCCTTAACTGAATAACAAGTGAATTGTTTGATTCATCATCTGTGGATTACAGCCAATCATAGAGAAGAAATACCCGGCACAGGATGTAAACATTTCTCCAGTGATTTTGGAGCCTGACCATGCCGTATCTCGAAGCCGTGAACACCCCACCTGCCCGCGCCGATGTATGGAACGTCGGCAACGCCCATTGCCGGGTTCACTATCAAATGCTGGCCGAGGCAGAACCGGACCTGCTGTGTCGCGCTCTTAACTTGTTCGCTTTGCAAATGCTCACGCCGGAACAGGTCAAGGTGCAGCATCAGGATGACTGGCTGAGCATCGGGATCGTCATCGACGGTTTGAGCTGGCACCGCGCGCAAGTGATTGCGGAAAAACTTCGTAACCTGATCAGCGTCTGCTCGGTAGAGCTGCAAGAAGCTGATTCCCCTTGGGCCGAAGCGACTCAAGCGGCGGGCTGAAAAACTCCGAAACGGCTTCATCGGGTAGTGGCCCAGCGGTCAGCCGGGCCACGGCTATCCTTTGCGCACTGTCGTTTAAAAGGAGCCCGCATGTCCGTACAACTCGCCTTTCAGGACCGCTGGCTGGATCTCAATGACCTGCTGCGCGAACTGGTCGCCCAGGGCTTTATCAGTCAGGATTCGGCCGAACACGCGCTCAATGCCCGCCGCCGCAACGCCTCCCTTGGCCAGATGCATCCGCTGGAGTTCATTGCCAGCCAACAGCTGGACGATCTCAGCCGTCCCGGCAAACCGCTGGACCTCGAGAGCCTGACCCTGTGGTTATCCCGGCAGGCCGGCCAGCCTTACCTGCGCATCGACCCACTGAAAATCAACGTCGCGGCCGTGACCCCGCTGATGTCCTATGCCTTCGCCCAGCGCCACAAGATCCTCGCGGTAGCGATCGACCGCGAGGCGGTCACCGTGGCCAGCGCCCAGCCTTATGTCAGTGGCTGGGAGGCTGACCTGACCCACGTGCTCAAGTTGCCGATCAAGCGTGTGGTGGCCAACCCGGTGGACATCCAGCGCTTGAGCGTCGAATTCTTCCGCCTGGCCAAATCGGTCACCGGGGCGAACAGCGCCGACCCACAAGTCAGTACCCTTGGCAATTTCGAACAGTTGCTCAACCTCGGCGCCAGCGACCAGGAGCCGGACGCCAACGACGCACACATCGTCAATATCGTCGACTGGCTGTTCCAGTACGCGTTTCAGCAGCGCGCCAGCGACATCCACATCGAGCCCCGGCGCGAGCAAGGCACGGTGCGCTTTCGCATCGACGGCGTGCTGCACAACGTCTATCAATTCCCGCCCCAGGTCACCATGGCCATCGTCAGTCGCCTGAAAACCCTGGGACGCATGAACGTCGCGGAGAAACGCAAACCCCAGGACGGCCGGGTCAAAACCAAGACCCCGGACGGCGGTGAAGTCGAACTGCGTTTGTCGACACTGCCCACCGCCTTCGGCGAAAAAATGGTCATGCGGATCTTCGATCCGGAAGTATTGCTCAAGGACTTCGACCAGCTCGGCTTTTCAGTCGACGACCTGCGCCGCTGGCAGGACATGACCCGCCAGCCCCACGGCATCATCCTCGTCACCGGTCCGACGGGTTCGGGCAAGACCACCACCCTCTACACCACCCTGAAAAAACTGGCGACGCCCGAGGTCAACCTCTGCACCATCGAAGACCCGATCGAAATGGTCGAGCCGGCGTTCAACCAGATGCAGGTCCAGCACAACATCGACCTTACCTTCGCCGCCGGCGTGCGCGCGCTGATGCGGCAAGACCCGGACATCATCATGATCGGCGAGATCCGCGACCTCGAAACCGCGGAGATGGCGATCCAGGCGGCGCTCACCGGGCACCTGGTGCTGTCGACCCTGCACACCAACGACGCGCCCAGCGCCATCAGCCGGCTGCTGGAACTCGGCGTGCCGCACTACCTGATCAAGGCCACGGTGCTTGGCGTCATGGCCCAGCGACTGGTGCGAACCCTGTGCCCGCACTGCAAGGCGTCGCTGACGCTGGGCGAAGACGACTGGCAAACCCTGACCCGCCCCTGGCAAGCCCCCCTGCCAACCAATGCCCAGCGAGCCACCGGTTGCGTGGAATGCCGCGACACCGGTTATCGCGGCCGTGCCGGGGTCTACGAAATCATGCAGCTGAGCGATGGCATCAAGGCGTTGATCAGTCCCGACACCGATCTGCTGGCCGTGCGGCGCCAGGCATTCAAGGAAGGCATGCGCAGCCTGCGGCTGTCAGGGGCGCAAAAGGTCGCCGCCGGACTGACGACCATCGAGGAGGTTCTGCGCGTGACACCCCAGAGCGAACAGAACTGAGCCTGGCCGTACTTGTCCGGCATCGGCACAGCTACACTCCAACGATCGCAACTCCACAGATCCACACATCAACAAGGAATCGTTATGCAGATCGGTAGTGTGCTTTTGCTTTTCGTCGGCCTGGTGGTCGCCATTCTGTTCATGGGTTTCAAGGTGGTGCCCCAGGGCTTTGAATGGACCGTCGAGCGTTTCGGGCGCTACACCAACACGCTCAAGCCGGGGCTGAACGTCATCGTTCCGGTCATGGACCGCATCGGGCGCAAGATGAATGTGATGGAAAGCGTGCTGGATATTCCGCCACAGGAAGTCATCACCGCCGACAACGCCACGGTACAGATCGACGCCGTATGCTTCTTCCAGGTGGTCAACACGGCTCAGGCCGCCTACGAGGTGAACAACCTTGAGCACGCCATCCGTAACCTGCTGCAAACCAACATCCGTACGGTGCTCGGTTCGATGGAACTCGACGCCATGCTCAGCCAGCGTGACGGGATCAACGAAAAACTGCTGCGCACCGTCGATGAAGCGACCGCGCCGTGGGGCATCAAGATTACCCGCATCGAGATCAAGGACATCAGCCCGCCCGCCGACCTGATGGCGGCGATGTCGGGGCAGATGAAAGCCGAGCGGATCAAGCGTGCGCAAATTCTTGAGGCCGAAGGTCTGCGCGCCGCCGCGATCCTGACCGCCGAAGGCAAGAAGCAGGCGCAGATCCTCGAAGCCGAAGGCAGTCGCCAGGCCGCCTTCCTGGAGGCCGAAGCCCGGGAGCGGCAAGCCGCGGCAGAAGCCCAGGCGACCAAAGTGGTGTCCGAGGCGATCGCCAGCGGCAACGTGCAGGCGGTCAACTACTTCGTGGCGCAGAAGTACATCGATGCCCTGGGCAAGTTGTCTTCGGCCAACAACAGCAAAGTGATCCTGATGCCGCTGGAGGCCAGTTCGATGATCGGCGCGGTGGGTGGCATTGGCGAAATCGTCAAGGCCACTTTCGATAACAAGAAAGCCTGAGGCGCACCATGTGGGCATTTTTGCAGCACCTTTCGTTCTGGGACTGGTTGGCGCTGGGCACGGTGCTATTGATTCTTGAAGTGTTCGGCGCCGGCGGCTATCTGTTGTGGATCGGCATGGCGGCGGCAGCCGTGGGTGTCTTGACCTTTCTCCTGCCGGGCCTGTCCTGGGAATGGCAGTTTCTATTGTTCGGCCTGCTGTCGATCGCCACCGCGTTGTACTGGTGGCGGCGTCAGCGCACGGCGAGGCGTCCGAGCGAACAGCCGCACCTGAATCTGCGTGGCCAGGAGCTGATCGGCAAGACCTTCGTGGTCCATGAAGCGATTGTCGACGGTCGCGGCAAAATCAAGGTGGCCGACGGCGTGTGGATGGCCCGTGGGCCGGACGCCGCCATTGGCAGCCGCGTACGGGTGGTCGGCCAGCAAGGCGCGATCCTGCTGGTCGAAGCGACGGATTAGGCAGCCACGGAACTCGATTGGGGGTTGGCAATCCAACCGCGTAGTCAACCCAGTGGAGTCACCCTGTCATGCGTTTCAAACTTGCTGTCGCTACCGTCGCGCTGTTGTCTTTGCCTGTCGGTTCGGCGATGGCCGATACTTTTTGGCGTAACGTTCTTACCTCCGGTGCAACCACCGGTTCGAGCTATCTGACATCCAAGGATCACAAGCTGGTCGTCGCGGCCCAGGACGACGCCAGCAGCTTCGTTGCCAGCGACGGCAGCATCCGCGGCCCGTACCTGGAAGCGGCCATGCAGAAAGTCCGCGCCGACAACCCGGGGCTGCAAGCCACGGATATGGAACTGGCGAACGCGATCCTGGCGAAGAATGCCGTGGCTTCGAAGTAAGCGTTGCGAATGAAAAATGCCGCTCACATGAGCGGCATTTTTTTGCCCGGCGAACACAAATCCCATGTTCACCGGGCCCCACCAGTGGGAGCGAGCTTGCTCGCGATAGCGGTGGATCAGTAAAAACTTCATTGACTGTCACACCGCAATCGCGAGCAAGCTCGCTCCCACAGGGGTTATGTCCCACAGGGGTTATGTGCAGCCTGAAATGTCAGCGGTAGTCGTCGACCGGCACACACGCACAAAACAGGTTCCGATCCCCATACACGTTGTCCACCCGGTTCACCACCGGCCAGTATTTGTGCGCCTTGGTGTGCGCGTCCGGCGTGACCGCTTGCACGATGCTGTACGGCCGCTCCCACACGCCGGTGATATCGGCCAACGTATGCGGAGCACCTTTCAGGGGATTTTCTTCAGCCGGCCAGTTACCGTTCTGCACCTCGTTGATTTCCGCGCGGATGCTCAGCATCGCCCCGATAAAGCGGTCCAGCTCCGCCTTAGATTCGCTTTCGGTCGGTTCGACCATCAGCGTCCCCGGCACCGGAAACGACATGGTCGGGGCATGGAAGCCATAGTCCATCAGACGCTTGGCCACGTCCTCCTCGGTGATGCCGGTCAACGCCTTGAGCGGCCGCAGATCGAGTATGCATTCGTGGGCCACCCGCTCGTTGCGCCCGGTGTAGAGCACCGGGAAAGCACCGGACAAATGCCGCGCCAGGTAATTCGCGGCCAGGATCGCCACTTCACTGGCGTCCGCCAGTTGCGGCCCCATCATCGCGATGTACATCCAGCTGATCGGCAGAATGCTTGCGCTGCCCCAGGGCGCTGCGCTGACGGCGCCATTTTGCGGGTGCGGCCCGTCGATCGGCACCACCGGATGGTTGGCCACGAACGGCGCCAGATGCGCCCGAACACCAATCGGCCCCATGCCGGGCCCACCGCCACCATGGGGTATGCAGAAGGTCTTGTGCAGGTTCATGTGCGAGACATCGGCGCCAATATCGGCCGGCCGCGCCAACCCGACCTGGGCGTTGAGGTTGGCGCCATCCATGTACACCTGACCGCCATGCTGGTGGATCACTTCACAGATTTCGCTGATGCCTTCCTCATACACCCCATGGGTCGAAGGGTAGGTCGCCATCAGGCAAGCGAGTTTGTCTGCCGCCTGCGCGGCTTTTTCCTTGAGGTCATCCAGATCGACGTTGCCCGCCTCGTCACACTCGACGATCACCACGCGCATCCCGGCCATTTGCGCCGACGCGGGATTGGTGCCGTGAGCCGACGAAGGAATCAGGCAGATATCGCGGCCACCCTGTTGCCGGCTCTCATGGTATTTGCGGATCGCCAGCAGCCCGGCGTATTCGCCCTGGGCACCGGAGTTGGGCTGCATGCAGATCGCGTCGAAACCGGTGATCGCACACAACCAGCGCTCCAGCTCTTCGATCATCAGCCCATAACCGGCGGCCTGTTCCTTGGGCACGAACGGGTGCAGGTTGGCGAACTGCGGCCAGGTAATCGGGATCATCTCGCTGGTGGCGTTGAGTTTCATGGTGCAGGAGCCCAGCGGGATCATCGATTGATTGAGCGCCAGGTCCTTGTTTTCAAGTTGCTTGAGGTAGCGCAACATCTCGGTTTCGCTGTGATGGGCGCTGAACACGGGATGGCGCAGATAAGGCGAAGTTCGCGCCAGCCTTTCGGGAATTCCGCCAGGCAAGACCTCGGCATCCAGGTCATCGATGCTGAGCCCGTGATCGGCCCCCAGGAACACGTCGAACAGCTTCGCCACGGTGCCTTCGTCGCAGGCCTCGTCGAGGCTCAGGCCCAGTTGGCCGCGCCCCAGAATCCGCAGGTTTATCTGCGCGGTCCGGGCACTTTCGATGATCGCGGTCTGCGTTCCGCCGACTTCCAGCGTCAGGGTGTCGAAGAAATGCCGGTTGACCCTGGTGACACCTTTTCGCTCAAGCCCGGCGGCAAGGATGCAGGTCAGCCGATGAACCCGCTGGGCAATCCGCTTGAGCCCTTCGGGGCCGTGGTAGACCGCATAGAAACTGGCGATATTGGCCAGCAGCACTTGGGCCGTGCAGATGTTGGAATTGGCTTTCTCCCGGCGGATGTGTTGCTCGCGAGTTTGCAGGGCCATGCGCAGGGCGGTATTGCCCCGCGCATCTTTCGAAACACCGATGATCCGCCCGGGAATCGCTCGCTTGTACTCATCGCGGCTGGCAAAAAATGCCGCGTGAGGCCCGCCATAGCCCATGGGCACGCCAAATCGCTGCGACGAGCCGAACACCACATCGGCCCCCAGTTCTCCCGGCGGGGTCAGCAACAACAGGCTCAGCAAATCCGTGGCGACACAGGCGAGGGCCTGTTGCGCGTGCAGATGATCGATCAGCGGCCGCAGGTCGTGGATTTCACCGTGGGTGTCGGGGTATTGCAGCAGCGCGCCGAACACCTGGTGCCGCTTCAAGTTATCCACAGCGTCGACGATCAGTTCGAAGCCGAAACCTTCAGCGCGGGTCTGCACCACGGAGATGGTTTGCGGGTGGCAGTTCTCGTCGACAAAGAACAGGTTGCTTTTGGACTTGGCGACGCGCTTGGCCAGGGCCATGGCCTCTGCCGCAGCGGTGGCTTCATCGAGCAGTGAGGCGTTGGCCAGTTCCAGGCCGGTCAGGTCGATGGTCAGTTGCTGGAAGTTCAGCAGCGCTTCGAGCCGCCCTTGGGCGATCTCTGGCTGATAGGGGGTGTAGGCGGTATACCAGCCGGGACTTTCCAGCACATTACGCACAATGACGGCCGGTGTGAGGGTGCCGTGGTAGCCCATGCCGATCAGGCTGGTCCAGACCTGGTTCTGCTCGGCATAACCGCGCAGCTTGGCCAGTGCGGCCTCTTCATCGAGTGCCGGGGGCAGGTCCAGCGCCCGGTTGAGCCGGATGCCCGGCGGCACCGTCTGCTCGATCAATTCGACCCGACTGCCCAGGCCCAGGCTGTCGAGCATCGCCTGTTGCTCGGCGGCATCGGGCCCGAGGTGGCGGCGCAGAAAGGCATTGGGGTCGCGTAACTGGCTCAGGGATGGCAACTGGGACATGACGGGCTCTCTCTTGACTGGCGCTCAGCGTCGATGCAACACGGTCAAACCAGCATAGCAGTCGATCTCCCGGTGGATGGCGTGGCGCGCTCGAGCAATCCGGATCATCATGTCCGCCGCCTACCCAATGTCCGCTGATCGGTGACTGTATCCATGAGCCAACTGCCTTTCCTGCCGTTTTCCAAACCCACCATCGATGAAGCCACGATTGCCGCAGTCGGCGATGTATTGCGCTCGGGCTGGATCACCAGCGGCCCCAAGGTCCAGGCCTTCGAAGCCAAACTCTCGGAGTACTTTGGCGGGCGCCCGGTACGCACCTTCAATTCCGGCACCTGCACCATGGAAATCGCCTTGCGTATTGCCGGGGTCGGGCCGGGCGATGAAGTGATCACCACGCCGATTTCCTGGGTGGCCACCGCCAACGTCATCCTGGAAGTCGGCGCCACCCCGGTGTTTGCCGACATCGACCCGGTGACCCGCAATATCGATCTCGATCAACTGGAAGCGGCGATTACCCCCCGCACCAAAGCCATCATCCCGGTGTACCTCGCCGGGCTGCCCGTGGACATGACGCGTTTGTACGCCCTGGCGAAAAAGCACGGCCTGCGGATTGTGGAGGATGCGGCCCAGGCGTTGGGCTCGAGCTGGAAAGGCCAGCGCATTGGCTCGACGGGGGATTTGGTGTCCTTCAGTTTCCAGGCGAACAAAAACGTCACCTCCTCCGAAGGCGGTTGCCTGGTGCTGAATTCGGCCGAAGAAGTGCGACTGGCAGAGAAATACCGGCTGCAGGGCGTTACCCGCAACGGCTTCGATGGCCTGGACGTCGACGTGCTGGGTGGCAAGTTCAACATGACCGACGTCGCCGCGGCCATTGGCCTGGGGCAATTTGCTCATATCGAAGCCATTACCGCTCATCGCCGTGACCTGGCCCGGCACTATTTCGCCTGTTTTGGCGCGGATTTCGAAGCGCAGTACTGCGCGCAACTGCCGCCAGCGGATTTCGAGAACAGTAACTGGCATCTGTTCCAGTTGGTATTACCGGAGCGTAAGGATGGCAAACCGGCGCGGGCGGCCTTCATGGAGCAGATGCAGGCATTGGGTGTCGGGATCGGCTATCACTACCCGCCGATTCACCTGTTGAGTCTGTACCGCGAGCACGGTTTCAAGGAAGGCATGTTCCCGATCGCTGAGCGGGTCGGTCGGCTGATTGTCTCGCTGCCAATGTTCACGGCGATGAGCAAAGCGGATGTCGAACGATCGGTGGCGGCCGTGAAAGCCGTTCTGAAACCTTGAACAACCCTTGTGGGAGCCGGCTTGCCGGCGATGGCGATTTCGAGGACGCCATCGCCAGCAAGCTGGCTCCTACTGGGGGGAGGCTTACTCGCCGATGGCGGCCTTGTAGCCGGCGGCATCCAGCAGTTTCTCCAGCTCGGCGGTGTCGCTTGGCTTGAGCTTGAAGATCCACGCGCCGTACGGATCGGAGTTGAGCAGCTCAGGCTCACCGCTCAGTGCTTCATTGACGGCGATCACTTCACCGCTGATCGGTGCATAAATGTCGGAAGCGGCCTTGACCGATTCAACGACACCCGACTGATCACCGGCAGCAAACACGTTGCCGACTTCAGTCAGTTCGACGAACACCACATCACCCAGCGCTTCCTGCGCGTGATCGCTGATGCCCACGGTGACGGTGCCATCGGCTTCCAGACGTGCCCATTCGTGACTTTCGGCAAAACGCAGGTCGGCAGGGATATCGCTCATGTTCTGTGTCCTCAGGAAAATAGTCGGCGGGCATGCCCGCCAGAAAAGATTAGATCAAGGTTTTGCCGTGGCGTACGAAGGTCGGTTTGACCACCCGGACCGGGTACCACTTGCCACGGATTTCCACTTCAGCGCGGTCGGCAGTTGCCATCGGCACGCGCGCCAGTGCAATCGACTTGCTTAGCGTAGGAGAGAAACTACCACTGGTGATCTCCCCTTCGCCAACATCGGCGATGCGGACCACCTGATGAGCGCGCAAAACACCGCGCTCCTCAAGGACCAGACCGACCAGTTTGTGCTGTACGCCGGCGGCCTGCTCGGCTTCCAGCGCCTTGCGCCCGATGAACTGCCGGGTGGCGGGTTCCCAGGCGATGGTCCAGGCCATATTGGAGGCCAAGGGGGAAATATCCTGCTGGATGTCCTGGCCGTAAAGGTTCATGCCGGCTTCGACCCGCAAGGTATCCCGCGCGCCGAGGCCGATGGGAGAAATCCCGGCTCCGACCAGATCGTTGAAAAAGCCTGGCGCCTGATCGGCCGGCAGAATGATTTCCAGGCCGTCTTCGCCGGTATAACCGGTGCGCGCGATGAACCAGTCACCATCGGACAGGCCTTCGAAAGGCTTGAGGAGCTGGATCAGGTTGCCGCGGGACTGGCTGACCAGTTCGGCAATTTTCTGCCGGGCGTGGGGGCCCTGGATGGCCAGCATCGCCAACTCGAAACGCTCGCGAAGTTGCACATCGAAGCCGTCGAGATGCGCTTGCACCCAGGCCATGTCCTGATCGCGGGTGGAGGCGTTGACCACCAGGCGATAACCCTCATCGAGACGGTAGACGATCATGTCGTCGACGATGCCGCCCTGCTCGTTGAGCATGGTGCTGTACAACGCACGGCCGGGGCTGTGCAGGCGTTCGACATCATTGGCCAGCAAATGCTGGAGCCAGGCTTTGGCCTGGGAGCCGCCGACGTCGATCACGGTCATGTGGGATACATCGAAGACACCGCAATCGCGGCGCACCTGATGGTGCTCCTCGACCTGCGATCCATAATGCAGAGGCATGTCCCAACCGCCAAAATCGACCATCTTCGCGCCGAGTGCGAGATGAAGGTCATACAGAGGCGTACGCTGTCCCATGGGTTTCTCCTTCCGGGCGTGGCGAAGGTGCGGACAGGTGCTGCACGGACTGAAGGCCTTGAAACAAAGGGCTTTCAGCCGATTTCAGCTACCTGGTCTGTCAGACGGACCGCACCGAATGCCGCGCATTGTAGCCGCAAGGTGTAGGACTGACACCTAGCTGTTTCGATGTGCTGAGCGCCGGATCAATCCGATGACCGGTAACAGCCCGACCAGCACCAGGGTCAACGCCGGCAAAGACGCCCTCGCCCACTCGCCTTCGCTGGTCATTTCAAAGATTCGCACCGCCAGCGTGTCCCAGCCAAACGGGCGCATCAGCAGGGTCGCGGGCATTTCCTTGAGTACATCGACGAACACCAGCAGCGCAGCGCTCAACGTGCCGGGTAGCAATAATGGTAGATACACTTTGAAAAACAGTCGTGGGCCACTGACGCCAAGGCTACGTGCCGCTTCGGGCAAAGATGGCCGTATACGCGCCAGACTGCTTTCCAGCGGCCCGTAGGCCACCGCAATGAAGCGCACCAGATAGGCCAGCAGCAACGCCGACAGACTGCCCAGCAGCAGCGGCTTGCCCGCGCCACCGAACCAGCCTGAGAGCGGGATCACCAGCTCGCGATCCAGGTAACTGAACGCCAGCATGATCGACACCGCCAGCACCGAACCGGGCAAGGCGTAGCCCAGGTTGGCCAGACTGATCCCGGAACGAATGACCCGGGTGGGTGCCAGTCGTCGGGCAAACGCCAGTAACAAGGCGACGCTGACGGTGATCAACGCCGCCATCCCCCCCAGGTACAAGGTATGGACAATCAACCCGGTGTAACGCTCGTCGAGATCGAAGCGCCCGCGCAGCCAGAACCACACCACCAATTGCAGCATCGGGATAACGAAAGCGCAGGCAAACACCAGGCAGCACCACGTCGTGGCCGCCAGTGCCTTGAGGCCTCGCAGGTGATACAGCGCCTTGACCCGTGGTCGCTCATTGCTCGCCCGGTTGGCCCCGCGGGCACGCCGTTCGCCGTAGAGCACGAGCATCACCACCAGCAGCAACAGGCTGGCCAGTTGCGCGGCGGATGACAGGCTGAAAAAACCGTACCAGGTCTTGTAGATGGCCGTGGTAAAGGTGTCGAAGTTGAACACCGACACGGCGCCGAAGTCCGCCAGGGTTTCCATCAGCGCCAATGCCACGCCCGCACCAATGGCTGGCCGCGCCATGGGCAATGCCACCCGCCAGAACGCTTGCCAGGGCGATTGGCCAAGGACCCGCGCCGCTTCCATCAGGCCTTTGCCCTGGGCGAGGAAGGCGGTGCGCGCCAGCAGATAGACATAGGGATAGAAAACCAGCACCAGCACCACAATCACGCCGCCCGTGGAGCGCACCCGCGGCAGGCGCAGACCTGTTCCGAACCACTCCCGCAACAGGGTTTGCACGGGGCCGGCAAAATCCAGCAGGCCGACGAAGACGAAGGCCAGCACATAGGCCGGGATCGCAAAGGGCAGCATCAGCGCCCAGTCCAGCCAGCGCCGGCCGGGGAATTCGCAAAGGCTGGTGAGCCAGGCCAGGCTGACACCCAGGACTGTCACGCCGACGCCGACGCCTAGCACCAGGGTCAGGGTATTGCCCAGCAAACGCGGCATCTGCGTGTCCCAGAGATGGGACCAGATCTGTTGATCGATGGTTTGCCAGGAAAGCAGCAGGACGCTCAGGGGCAACAGGACCAGCGCAGCAATGGCGAAGACGACTGGATACCAGCGGCGTTGGGCGGGATGGGCCAAGGAAAATCTCTCGCGAAATCTTGAAGTGTAGAGAAAACGCAAAAAGACCGCAGCCTTCGGTAGCTCCTACATTGGGTTGGTGACCACCCTGCAGGAGTTGCCGAAGGCTGCGATCTTTTGACCTTTAAAACAGCGGGCTCAGTTCCAGCCAGCCTTGTCCATCATGCGAATCGCTTCGGCCTGACGCTTGCCGGCGATTTCCACAGGCAAGGTATCGGCGATGAACTTGCCCCATGCGGCGACTTCGGCCGATGGCTGTACGGCCGGATTCGCCGGGAACTCCTGGTTCACGTCGGCAAAGATTTTCTGTGCTTCAGGGGTGGTCATCCACTCCACCAGGGCCTTGGCCGCTTCCGGGTGTGGCGCGTGTTGGGTCAGGCCGATACCCGACAGGTTGATGTGTACGCCACGGTCAGCCTGGTTCGGCCAGAACAGCTTCACCGGCAGGTCTGGCTTCTGCTTGTGCAGGCGGCCGTAGTAGTAGGTGTTGACGATACCGACGTCGCACTGGCCGGCGTTGATCGCTTCCAGTACGGCGGTGTCATCGGAGAACACGTCAGTGGACAGGTTCTTGACCCAGCCCTTGAGGATTTCCTCGGTCTTCTCGGCGCCGTGCACTTCGATCATGGTCGCGGTCAGGGACTGGTTGTAGACCTTCTTCGCCGTGCGCAGGCACAGGCGGCCTTCCCATTGCTCGTCGGCCAGCGCTTCGTAGGTGGTCAGTTCACCCGGCTTCACCCGATCAGTGGAGTAGGCAATGGTCCGCGCCCGCAGGCTCAGGCCGGTCCAGGCATGGGAGGCAGCCCGGTATTGCAGCGGAATGTTCGCGTCGATGGTTTTCGAGGTGAACGGCTGGAGAATGCCCATCTGCTCGGCTTGCCAGAGGTTGCCGGCATCGACGGTGAGCAGCAGGTCGGCCGGCGTATTCGCGCCCTCGGCCTTGAGCCGCTGCATCAGCGGCGCTTCCTTGTCGGTGATGAACTTCACCTTCACGCCGGTCTTGGCGGTGTAGGCATCGAAGACTGGCTTGATCAGCTCGTCGATTCGCGAGGAGTAGACCACCACCTCGTCAGCGGCCTGGGCGGCGGTGCTGCCGATCAGAGTCAAGGCCAGTGCAGTCAGTAGACGCTTCGGTGCCAACATGGGAGCGGTCTCTCGATTGAAAAATGAGAGCAAATGATAAGGACTCACATTTAGCTTCTCAATCGAAGCTGGCTGCGGAGGAGTTACCGGATGTTGCACCGCTTCAAACTTGTAGTGTTTGTGTTGGCCCCTTCGCGGGCAAGCCCGCTCCCACAGTGGCCTGTGTGAAACATCAATTTCGTGTACACCAAAAAACCTGTGGGAGCGGGCTTGCCCGCGAAGAGGCCAGTAGCCTCCATGCAGAACTCAGGCCTTGGCCAACGCCGGCAAATCCCCGGTCAACCCCAGCGCCTCACGCACGAACAGCGCCTTGGCCTCGGGCATCTTCTCCACCATTTTCAACCCGGTATTACGCAACCAGCGCACCGGCAACGGATCGGCCTGGAACAAGCGCTCGAAGCCTTCCATCGCCGCCATCAGCGCCAGGTTGTGGGGCATGCGCCGACGTTCGTAACGGCTGAGGACCTTCACATCCGCCAGGCGTTCGCCACGTGTTGCAGCTTGCAGCAACACTTCGGCCAGCACGGCGGCATCGAGGAATCCGAGATTCACCCCCTGCCCGGCCAACGGGTGAATGGTGTGGGCCGCGTCGCCGATCAATGCCAGGCCTTCAGCCACATAACGCTTGGCATGTCGCTGGCGCAGGGGCACACACAGGCGCGGGTCACAGCTGAGCACTTCACCGAGTCGCCCCTCGAAGGCGCGCTCCAGTTCCTTGCAGAAACCCTGGTCATCCATCGCCATCAGGCGTTCGGCTTCGCCGGGCGTGGTCGACCAGACGATCGAACACCAATCCTGCTGGCCGTCGCGCTCCAGCGGCAGAAATGCCAACGGACCGTTGTCGGTGAAGCGCTGCCAGGCCGTCATTTGATGCGGCCTGGCGCAACGCACACTGGTGACGATGGCATGGTGCAGATAATCCCATTCGCGGGTCACCACACCGGCCAGGCGTCGCACTGCCGAGTTGGCGCCATCCGCCGCGATCACCAGCGGTGCGCGCAGGGTGCGACCATCGGCCAGGGTCAGCAGCCAGTCATCACCGGAGCGGCGCATCTGTTCCAGCCGTGCATTGGCCAGCAACCCCAGGTCACAGTCGTGCAAGCGGTCAAGCAAGGCATCCTGGACCACTCGGTTTTCGACGATATGCCCCAGGACCTCGGCGTGCACGCTGGCCGCCGAGAAGTGGATTTGCCCGGTGCCGCTGCCATCCCAGACCTGCATGTCGGTGTAGGGGCTGCTGCGCCGCCCGGCGATGCCGTCCCAGACGCCAAGGCGTTCGAGAATCCGCTGGCTGGCAGCCGACAAGGCACTCACGCGAGGCTCAAACGCGGCCTGAGCGTTGAAGGGTTTGACACTCATGGGGCTGCCGTCCAGCAGCAGGACTTCCAGCCCGCTGTTCTGCAACGCCAGCGCCAGGGCGCTGCCGACCATTCCGGCTCCGACAATCAGCAGATCTGCACGCATTTCCATGCTTTAAGCCTGTCTCTCTTGCGGCTTGAGCCGCACGTAAAGGGTTTTCCCGACCCGCGCCAAGGTGGCCGGCGCCGTCATGAATGTCGACCTGCAATTGCGGCAGGTATTTTTATCAATCGCACCTTGCAGAACCGGCGGATCAACCAGCTACGCATCTGGACGGGTACCCAGGCCCATCGCCTGCCGCGCAAACCAGCGTTTGGCCGGTGGCAACAGATCGAGCCCGAGCAAGCCGATATTGCGCCCCAGGGACACCAGCGGCTGGGTACTGCCGAACAGGCGCGTGACCTGGTCGGAGAAGCCCACGGTGAGATCCTGATCGAGACGCTGGTGTTCGCGATAGGCTTGCAACGTGGCGAAATCGCCCAAGGGCTTTTCGCTGGCGAGCAAGGCATCGGCCAGGGCCTGGGCATCGCGCAGGGACAGGTTGAACCCTTGGCCGGCAATCGGATGCAGGCTGTGCGCCGCGTTGCCGAGAATCGCCAGATGCGGGCGCACCTGTTCCTCGGCCTCGACCAGCGTCAGCGGATACAGATGCCGCGCACCCACCTGCTTCAATGTGCCGAGGCGATAACCAAACACACCCTGCAACTCGCTGAGGAAGCTGCGCTCATCGAGGGCCGCCAGACGTTGCGCGTCCATGCCCAGGCGGGTCCAGACCAGTGCGCAGCGATTATCCGGAAGCGGCAGTAACGCCATCGGGCCTTCGTCGGTGAAACGTTCGAAGGCCATGCCGTTGTGGGCTTCGCTCGGGGTGATGTTGGCGATCAGCGCACTCTGGTTGTACGGACGCTTGCGGATGCCGATCCCCAGTTGCTCACGCAGGCCGGAACGACCGCCATCGGCGAGCACCGCGAGGTCGCACTCCAGGGTGGTTTCATCGTTGAGAGTCAGGCGGTAGCCGTCGGTCAGCGGCTCCATGCGGGTGACTTCCGCCGGGCAGCGCCAACTGATCACGTCCTTGTCCAGGCCTTGCCACAGGCATTGGCCGAGCCATGCGTTTTCAACGACATAACCCAGCGCTGGAACACCCTCCTCCATCGCCGACAACCGCGCCGTCGAGAACCGACCACGATCGGAAACATGAATCTGCTTGATCGGCTCGGCGCGTCGCGAGACATCCTGCCAGACGCCCAGCCGTTGATAGATTTGCCGCGAGCCGAAGGACAACGCCGAAGAACGGGCATCGTAACTCGGTTGATAGCTGTCGCCAGGGGCGAACGGCTCGATCAGCACGATCTTCCAGCCCCGGGCCTTGGCCCCGGCCTGAAGCGCCAGCGCCAGGCTTGCACCGACCAGCCCGCCCCCGATGATTGCCAGGTTGACTCGGCTCATGCTGCCTGTGTCCGCGCGGCGGCCATCAGGGCCTCGATCTCGGCGACGGATTTCGGCACGCCGCTCGTCAATATTTCACAGCCGGTTTTGGTGACCACTACGTCGTCCTCGATGCGCACGCCAATGCCGCGCCATTTCTTCGCAACACTCTGGTTGTTCGGGGCGATATAGATCCCCGGCTCCACGGTCAGCGCCATGCCGACTTCCAGCACGCGCCACTCGCCGCCTACCTTGTATTCGCCGACATCATGCACATCCATGCCCAGCCAATGGCCGGCGCGGTGCATGTAAAACGCCTTGTAGGCTTCGCTGGCGATCAGCTCGTCAACGTCGCCCCTCAGCAGACCCAGCTCGACCAGCCCGGCCGTGATGACCCGGACCGTTGCCTCGTGCGCCTGGTTCCAGTGCTTGTTCGGGGCGATTTCGGCAAAGGCGGCTTCCTGGGAAGCCAGCACCAATTCGTAAATCGCTTTCTGTTCCGCTGAATACTTGCCGCTGACCGGAAAGGTCCGGGTGATGTCGCTGGCGTAGCAGTCGATCTCGCAACCGGCATCGATCAGCACCAGATCCCCATCCTTGAGCTGCGCGTCATTCTGCTGGTAATGCAGGATGCAGCTGTTGCGCCCCGCCGCGACGATGGACCCGTAGGCCGGCATCTTCGCCCCGCCCTTGCGGAACTCGTAATCAAGCTCGGCTTCCAGGCTGAATTCGTGCAGCCCGGCGCGACAGGCTTGCATTGCCCGTACGTGCGCCTGGGCGGAAATCCGCGCCGCTTCGCGCATCACTTTCACTTCTGCCGCCGATTTATACAGGCGCATGTCGTGCAGCAGATGATCCAGGGCAACGAATTCGTTCGGCGGCTGGGCACCGAGGTTGGCCTTGGAGCGGATCACGTTGATCCACTCCATCAGGTGGCGGTCGAATTCGGGGTTGCTGCCCATGGCCGAATACACCCGGTCACGGCCTTCGATCAGGCCCGGCAGGATGTCGTCGATATCAGTGATCGGAAAGGCATCGTCGGCGCCGAAGTCGCGAATCGCGCCTTCCTGCCCGGCACGCAGGCCATCCCACAGCTCGCGTTCGGCGTTGCGTTCACGGCAGAACAGAATGTATTCGCCATGCACACGCCCCGGCATCAACACCAGCACGGCCTGGGGCTCGGGAAAACCGCTGAGGTACTGGAAGTCGCTGTCCTGGCGGTAGACGTGCTCGACGTCGCGGTTACGAATGGCCACCGCGGCGGCGGGCAGGATGGCGATGCTGTTGGGTTCCATCTGCGCCATCAGGGCCTTGCGGCGACGGCTGTATTCCGATTTCGGGATATGGATCATGGGCAGATGGTTTTCCCTGTCTTACGATCAGTGCAAAGACGGTTTGGCGGCGGCCGGCACATCTTTTTTGGTCTCGGAGAACAGCAGTAGCGGTGCGACGCGCAGGTATTCCATGACTTCCATGTAGTCGTTTTCGCCGTCGTCGGACTCTTCCAGGGCATCTTGCACCTGGGAAATGGCCGCCAGATCCTGCAGCACCTCGGTGGCCTCGGTGCTCAGGGCACTGCTGTCACGGCAGTTCAGGCCGAAGCCGCTGAGGAAACCCTGGCACCACTGACCCAGTGCGGCGGCACGCTCGGTGAGTGGGGCGTCGTCGGTCGGCAACAGCAGGACGACGGTCACGTCATCGCCGGTGAGCTCGCCTTTTACCATCTCTTGCAGGCCGATCAGGGCGTTGCGAACGTTGTCCTGCGGCTCGCTTTCGAGCAGTTCGGCGGCGTCGATCAGCCAGCCTTCGGCGTCGAAACCGGCGCCGGCGCAGCTGCGGCCGAGCAACAGGCCGTGCAGTTCAGCAGGCGAGACGTTGTGACCGCTGGAAGTCAGCAGGGTGGCGAAGGCTTGGTACGGGGAATTCTGAATGGTCATGGGCAGCTAGGCGCCAGACGGCGCTATGTCTAGAATGAAGGCCTTGTATCCTACATCGACTACCCCTGTAGGAGCGAGCTTGCTCGCGATGGTCGTCAACGATAACGCTGGGTACCTGACACTCTGCGGAGTTCTCAGGTTCATCGTCGGAGCGCCGCCCGGAGCAAGCTCGCTCCTACAGACCAACACCCATCAGACAGTGAAGACAATGGAAGACACCGACCTGCAAGCGCTGATGGCCAGACTCGAGCTGCTGATTACCCGAGTCGAGCAACTTAAGAGTCAAAACGGACTCTTACTAGCTCAGGAAAAGACCTGGCGCGAGGAACGCGCGCACCTCATTGAAAAAAACGAAATCGCCCGGCGTAAGGTCGAATCGATGATTTCGCGCCTCAAGGCCCTGGAGCAAGACTCATGAGTTCAAGCAATAGCGTCACCGTGCAGATCCTCGACAAAGAGTATTCGATCATCTGCCCTCAGGAAGAGCGCAGTAATCTGGTCAGCGCCGCCCGTTATCTGGACGGCAAGATGCGTGAGATCCGCAGCAGCGGCAAAGTCATCGGCGCCGACCGTATTGCCGTGATGGCCGCGCTGAACATCACCCACGACCTTCTGCACAAGGAAGAACGCCCGGATATCCAGGCCAGCGGCTCGACCCGCGAACAGGTGCGTGACCTGCTCGACCGCGTCGATCTGGCACTCGCCACCGATCCGGACGTCACCAAAGGCTGATTCGCGCCGCCGCTTGCGGTATAATCCCCTCACTCCCTGGGGTGCTTGCCAGTTGGCGATGTCCCTGAGCCGATTTGCTATACCCTGGAGGTTGCACGTTGGGCTGGTGTGCATGTCCGCTAGACGGAAAGCCTTAAAGCCTACTGCATCTTCCACCTTGAACTTTCGGGTTCAAGGGCTAAGTCGACAGCGGCACATTCGGGGAGCCTGATTCCAGTCCAATGCCGGTTTTGATACCGGCATTGGCGTTTTTACGGGTACGCTTCACGTATCCGCATTGTTGAAGCCCGAATACATGACCGAACCTGCGCTGCTCCCCCGCCCGCAACTTCGACGCATGCTGCGCAAGGCCCGCCGCGCACTGACTCCCAGTCAGCAACGCCAGGCCGCTCGCGGACTGTACAAGCAATTGGCCCAGCAACCGCTGTTCCGCCGCGCCAGACACATCTCGCTCTACCTGCCCACCGACGGTGAAATCGATCCGCGCCTGTTGCTGCGCGCCGCGCAACGCCGGGGCAAAGCCACCTATCTACCGGTGCTGAGCGCCTGGCCGCGAACCAAAATGGTGTTCCAGCGCATCCGACCCGGGGAAAAACTCAAACCCAACCGCTTCCGTATTCTCGAACCACGGGCCAACCTCGCCCGGCAGCGCAAGATCTGGGCACTGGATCTGGTGCTGTTGCCATTGGTGGGTTTTGACGATGTCGGCGGGCGCCTGGGGATGGGCGGCGGCTTCTACGATCGCAGCCTGGCTTACCTGGCGCGACGAAATGACTGGCGCAAGCCGACGCTGTTGGGGCTGGCCCATGAATGTCAGAAAGTGGCGCGATTGGCTCAGGCGAGCTGGGATGTGCCGC
Organism: Pseudomonas sp. GM74; assembly: GCF_000282455.1. Taxonomy (GTDB): domain Bacteria; phylum Pseudomonadota; class Gammaproteobacteria; order Pseudomonadales; family Pseudomonadaceae; genus Aquipseudomonas. The sequence goes on along the minus strand of NZ_AKJG01000045.1, from coordinate 41,917 downwards.
TGCAAGGAACGGTGACAGACAAGGCCTGGTATTACGCAGGCTAGACGCCACTTCGATCAGTGGCGCCGAGGCAACAGGATCAGCGCTTGAAGGCGGTCGACTGTTGCTGCAATTGGGCGACTTCGACCGGCGCATCGGTCTTGTTGGCCCACAGGCTTTGGGCATAGCCGGTGGTCACGACGCCAAGGCCAAACAAAATGACCAAAATCCATAGTAAATCCGGTTTGCGTTTCATCGATTGCCCCCCAAAGGCACATCAACACGATGACAGCAGCGGTTTCCGTTTGTAGGCCGTGCAGCAGCGTCAAGCTCTAAAGGCCGGCATTTTGCGACAACGTGAACCGCTGCGCAAATGCTGACGTCAACCGACTGTCGGTTTGTCATAAAATCGTCGACAAGCTGCTCAATCACCACGCAAGGAGCAACAGACATGGCCTATTGGCTGATGAAGTCCGAACCCGACGAACTCTCGATCAAGGGACTGGAAAAGCTCGGCAAAGCGCGCTGGGACGGGGTTCGCAACTATCAGGCACGCAATTTCCTGCGGGCCATGGCGGTGGGGGATGGGTTCTTTTTCTATCATTCCAGCTGCCCTGAGCCAGGCATCGCCGGAATCGGCAAGATTGTCGAAGCCGCGTATCCGGACCCGACGGCGCTGGAGCCGGAAAGTCATTACTACGACCCCAAGGCAACTGCGGACAAAAACGCCTGGAGTGCGATCGATGTCGCGCATGTCGAGACGTTTGACCGGGTTCTGAAACTGGATTATCTGAAGCAGCAGACGGCGCTGGCGGAGTTGCCGCTGGTGCAGAAAGGTTCGCGGCTTTCGGTGATGCCGGTGACAGCGGAGCAGTGGGCGGCGGTGATATCGCTCAAGCCGTAAAGTTCTCGGTGCCCATCCAAATGCCATCGCGGGCAAGCCCGCTCCCACAGTGGCTTCTGGTGCTCACAAAATTTGTGTTCACCGCTAATCCTTGTGGGAGCGGGCTTGCCCGCGATAGGGCCGGCCCAGGCAACAGAGTTTTTATTGGATAATGAGGTTGTTGAACAAAAGATCCTCAACCACCGGCTTACCGGTTTCATCGTTCATCACCTGCTGGGTCTGTTTCAGGGCTTCCTGACGCAGTTTTTCCTTGGCCTCGACGTTGTTCATCGTCTCGGTGGTCTGCTGGGCGAACAGCGCGACCAATTGATTGCGGATCAACGGCTCATTGGCCTTTACTGCCTTGGCGGCCTCGTCACCGGTCACCCGCAACGCCACATCGGCCTTGTAGACCTTCAGTTTCGGCGTGCCGTCCAACCCGTAGTTACCCACGAACGGCGGGCTCAGGGTGATGTAGCTGACCTTCGGAGCAGCATCTTCTTTGGCTTCTTCGGCCACCGCTGCCACAGGCAGAGACAGGGCCAGCATCAACATGATCCACGCTTTCAAAATTCGCTCCTTATCCGGTTTGCGGCCTAGCATAACGACCCGCCGCGCAAGCACAAGCTTATGGCCGACTATCAGGGCCGGGCATGCTCGTTGACCCATCGACCCACACACCTACACTTATCGGCCATCACTCCCAAAGGAATAGCCCTGATGAAAGCCGTGCTGTGCAAAGCCTTCGGCCCTGCCGAATCGCTGGTGCTGGAAGACGTCGCCAGTCCTGTCGCGAAGAAGAATGAAATCCTGCTGGACGTGCACGCTGCCGGGGTGAATTTCCCCGACACGTTGATCATCGAGGGCAAATACCAGTTCAAGCCGCCCTTCCCGTTTTCGCCGGGTGGTGAAGCGGCCGGCGTCGTCAGCGCCGTGGGTGAAAAAGTCAGCCACCTGAAAGTCGGTGATCGGGTCATGGCCCTGACCGGCTGGGGCAGCTTTGCCGAGCAGGTCGCCGTGCCGGGCTACAACGTGCTGCCGATCCCGCCATCGATGGACTTCAACACCGCCGCCGCCTTCAGCATGACCTACGGCACCTCGATGCACGCCCTCAAGCAGCGCGGTAACCTGCAACCCGGTGAAACCCTGCTGGTGCTTGGCGCCTCCGGCGGTGTCGGCCTGGCGGCGGTGGAAATCGGCAAAGCCATGGGCGCCCGGGTGATCGCCGCAGCCAGCAGTGCAGAGAAACTCGCCGTGGCCAAGGCTGCCGGTGCCGACGAACTGATCAACTACAGCGAAACCAACCTCAAGGATGAAATCAAACGCCTGACCGACGGCCAGGGCGCCGACGTGATCTACGACCCGGTCGGCGGCGACCTGTTCGACCAGGCCATCCGCGCCATCGCCTGGAACGGCCGACTGCTGGTGGTCGGCTTCGCCAGCGGTCGCATTCCCGAATTGCCGGTCAACCTGGCCTTGCTTAAAGGTGCGGCAGTGCTCGGCGTGTTCTGGGGCTCGTTCGCCCAACGCCAGCCGCAGGACAACGCGGCGAACTTCCAGCAGTTGTTTGGCTGGTTTGCCGAAGGCAAGCTCAAGCCTCTGGTGTCCCAGGTGTATCCGCTGAGCAATGCGGCGCAGGCGATCAATGACCTTGGCCAGCGTAAAGCGGTGGGGAAAGTGGTGGTGCAGGTTCGCTGAATCTCTCTGCAAAAAAGCGCGGCCATGTAGCCGCGCTTTTATTGCCGTCAAAGCAACACCCGAATCTCCTCCGGCAAAAACCGCACATACCGACTCGCCGGATGTGCGCTACACCGCTGCACAATCGAACGGACGCTGGCATTGAGCTTGGCAATCAGAGCCAGACGCTTCTCCTCCGGCAATTGAGTCGGTGAAAGCGAGTGGGTCAGGTAACTGCGGGTCCAGCTGAAAAACGAAAACAGGTAACGCTTCCTACAACGCCCCTCACTTACATCTGAGCGACATGTTCATAAAGGAACGCGCGACATCCAACATTTCCGCTGTTTTGCCGATGATAACCGGTGCTATTTTCGGTAACGAAACTGTAACATTCGTATCCGCAGTCAAAACAAGAAATCTGGAGCTCTTGAATGTTTGCTTTCTTTCGTCCTGCCGCACATCAGGCTCCATTGCCTGAAGAAAAAATAGACAGCACCTACCGACGCCTGCGTTGGCAGATTTTCGCCGGCATCTTCATTGGCTATGCGGGTTATTACCTGCTGCGCAAGAACTTCTCCCTGGCCATGCCATACCTGATCGACGAGGGCTACTCCCGTGGTCAGCTGGGCCTGGCGATGTCCGCCATCGCGATTGCCTACGGTCTATCGAAATTTCTGATGGGCCTGGTGTCCGACCGTTCCAACCCGCGTTTCTTCCTGCCGTTCGGTCTTCTGGTGTCGGCTGGGGTGATGTTCATTTTCGGTTTCGCGCCTTGGGCGACGTCCAGCGTGACCATGATGTTCATTCTGCTGTTCATCAATGGCTGGGCGCAGGGCATGGGTTGGCCGCCGAGTGGCCGGACCATGGTGCACTGGTGGTCGCAGAAGGAACGTGGCGGTGTGGTGTCCGTGTGGAACGTGGCGCATAACGTCGGCGGTGGCCTGATCGGGCCGTTGTTCCTGATCGGCATGGGCCTGTTCAATGACTGGCACGCCGCGTTCTACGTACCGGCTGCAGTGGCGCTGGCGGTAGCGGTGTTTGCCTTTGTGACCATGCGCGACACCCCGCAATCGGTTGGCCTGCCGCCGATCGAGCAGTACAAGAACGATTACCCGGAAGGCTACGACGCCAGCCACGAAGAGGAATTCAGCGCCAAGGAAATCTTCGTCAAATACGTGCTGCGCAACAAAATGCTCTGGTACATCGCCCTGGCCAACGTCTTTGTCTATCTGCTGCGCTACGGCGTGCTGGACTGGGCGCCGACTTACCTCAAGGAAGCCAAGGGTTTCACTGTGGATAAAACCTCGTGGGCGTACTTCTTCTACGAGTGGGCAGGTATCCCGGGCACGCTGCTGTGCGGCTGGATGTCGGACAAGATTTTCCGTGGCAACCGTGGCCTGACCGGCATGGTATTCATGGCGCTGGTGACGGTCGCGACGCTGGTTTACTGGCTCAACCCGGCCGGCAATCCGATGGTCGACATGATCGCGCTGCTTTCCATTGGCTTCCTGATCTACGGCCCGGTAATGCTGATCGGCCTGCAGGCGCTGGAACTGGCACCAAAGAAAGCTGCCGGTACGGCGGCGGGCTTTACCGGACTGTTCGGTTATCTGGGTGGTTCGGTCGCGGCCAGTGCAGCGATGGGCTACACCGTGGACCATTTCGGCTGGGACGGCGGCTTCGTGCTGCTGGTCGGCGCCTGCCTGTTGGCGATGGCCTTCCTGGCCCCAACGCTACGGCACAAACAAATCGCCAGTCAGGGCCGCGAAGCACTCGCTTGATCGGCCTTTGATTTACAGCGCTTGAGCCGCGCCTCCAGATTCCGGTCTGGCATGGCGTGGCTGCGCAGGGCGTGCGCGGTCTGCTCGACATAATCGCGAGTGGTGCCGTAACGCCCGCAAGCGTTTTCGAACACATGGCTCAGCACATGGTCCGGCAAGTTGCCAGCATAGCTGGGCAGGTGTCGCTCCAGCACAAAACCCAATGCCTGTACCTGGCTGCCATCTTCGAGACGGCAGTTGAGCCAGTGCGGGCGGTAGGAAGGGAAAGGCATCTCGCGCTGCCAAAGTGCGTAAAGCGAGGCTTCGAGTTGCTCTTCGGGCAAGCGATAGGCGAAACCGCTGCAAGAACCGCCACGATCCAGGCCAAACACCAGGCCGGGCATTTCCGGTGTGCCGCGATGTTCGTGGGACCATAGGTACAACCCACGATGATAGCCATGCACCCGGCCGCGAACCCGCTCAACCGCGGTGCATTCAGGGCGCCAGATCAACGAACCATACGCAAACAACCACACCGGCCCGCCCTTGTGGCGCGCCATGGTCGTTTGCATCGAGCTGAGCAATTGTTCGTGAGTGAGCTGCGGCCCCAGATCGAGCCGCGGAGGGTAAGCCAGATTCAAAAAAGCAGATTCTATGGCGCTCATGGCGAATAGCGTTCAGCTCCCCGCGGGTGAAGAATTACTTAATAGAACGCACAGCTGTAACAATAAGGCACATAAGTTTTAAGGCAATTTGAATGCCATGGCACAGCTCTTAATTAATTGCCTGGACAACATATAACCTACCGATATTTATAAAAGTTTATAAATGCCGATTGGCTATATGTGGAGTTATATACCTGTAGGAGCGAGCCTGCTCGCGATGGAATCAAGAGCGCTGCGGGTAGCCTGACTGCCCGAGTAATCGTTAACGACCATCGCGAGCAGGCTCGCTCCTACAGGGTGGACGGGGCAGATCAAGACCGCGGCGCGTAGGCAAATACGTCGGCACGCATCTGGTGGGCATCCATCCCCGCTTCCACCAGCGCATCCAGCGTGCCGTAGACCATGGCCGGAGAGCCACTGGCGTATACATGCAACGGCTTGAGGTCAGGGAAGTCTTCACAGACCGCTTCATGCAACATGCCGCACCGCCCTTCCCAGCCGCATTGATCGCTGACGACCTTGTGCAGGAACAGGTTGGGCAGCTTCAGCCATTCGTCCCAATGCTCGACCTGGTAAAAGTCTTCTGGACGGCGCACGCCCCAATACAGATGCACCGGATGCTTGAAACCCGAGGCCCGGCAATGTTCGATCAGGCCATGGACCTGGCCCATGCCGGTACCCGCGGCGATCAGCACGAGAGGACCGTCCGGCAACTCCTCCAGGTGGGTATCGCCAAACGGCAATTCGACCCGCACCATGCTGTTGCGCTGGAGCTGTTCGATCAGGCTCAACGCACTTGTTTCGCGCGCCAGTACGTGGATTTCCAGATCGCGCCCCGCATGCGGTGCCGAGGCGAGAGAGAATGCGGATTTTTCGCCGTTCTCCCGCTCGATCATCAGGTACTGACCGGCGTGGTAGCGCGGCGGTTTTCCGGCCGGAGCCCGCAGACGCACGCGCCAGGTGTCGCCGCCCACCTCCTTGCACTCAATGACCTGACACGACACGCTGCGCACTGGCAGTTCTCCCAGCGCGAGCACGCCATCCCACAGCACGATGCAGTCTTCCAGCGGCTCCGCTATGCAAGTGTAGAACTCGCCATGGTCGCGCACATTACCGGCCTGCTCGACCCGGCCTTCCACCAGTAGCGCCGCGCACACGTGGCAATTGCCGTTGCGGCAGCTTTGCGGGCATTCGTAGCCCAGTCGTCGTGCGCCATCGAGAATCCGCTCGCCGGGCAATATCTCAAGCACTGCTCCGGAGGGCTGCAAGGTTACACGCATCAATCTATTCCTAACTGATTCCAGATGGCATCGATCCGCTGGGTCACGGCATCGTCCTTGACGATGACCCGGCCCCATTCGCGGGTAGTTTCGCCCGGCCATTTATGCGTGGCATCGAGGCCCATTTTCGACCCCAGGCCGGAAACCGGCGAGGCGAAGTCCAGGTAGTCGATCGGCGTGTTGTCGATCATCACCGTGTCGCGCTTGGGGTCCATGCGCGTGGTAATGGCCCAGATCACGTCGTTCCAGTCCCGGGCGTTGATATCGTCGTCGGTGACGATAACGAACTTGGTGTACATGAACTGTCGCAAAAACGACCAGACACCCAGCATTACCCGCTTGGCGTGGCCCGGATACGACTTCTTCATGGTCACGATGGCCATGCGGTACGAGCAGCCTTCGGGCGGCAGGTAGAAGTCGGTGATCTCCGGGAACTGCTTCTGCAGGATCGGAACGAACACTTCGTTCAGCGCCACGCCGAGGATCGCCGGCTCATCCGGCGGACGGCCGGTGTAGGTGCTGTGGTAGATCGGCTTGATCCGATGGGTGATGCGTTCGACGGTGAACACCGGGAAGCTGTCGACTTCGTTGTAGTAACCGGTGTGGTCGCCGTACGGGCCTTCATCGGCCATCTCGCCCGGATGGATCACGCCTTCGAGGATGATTTCGGCGGTGGCCGGCACTTGCAGGTCGTTGCCGCGGCACTTCACCAACTCAGTGCGGTTGCCACGCAGCAGGCCGGCGAAGGCGTATTCGGAAAGACTGTCGGGCACCGGGGTCACGGCGCCGAGAATGGTCGCCGGGTCAGCGCCCAGGGCCACGGAAACCGGGAACGGCTGGCCCGGGTGCTTTTCACACCACTCGCGGTAGTCCAGCGCGCCGCCACGGTGGCTCAGCCAGCGCATGATGACCTTGTTGCGGCCGATCACTTGCTGACGGTAGATGCCGAGGTTCTGGCGATCCTTGTTTGGACCTTTGGTGACGGTCAGGCCCCAGGTGATCAGCGGACCGACGTCGCCCGGCCAGCAGGTCTGCACCGGCAGCATGGCCAGGTCGACGTCGTCGCCTTCGATGACCACTTCCTGGCACACCGCGTCCTTGACGACTTTCGGCGCCATCGAAATGATCTTGCGAAAGATCGGCAGCTTGGACCAGGCATCCTTCAAGCCTTTCGGCGGCTCGGGTTCCTTGAGGAACGCCAGCAACTTGCCGATCTCGCGCAGCTCGCTGACCGACTCGGCACCCATGCCCATGGCGACCCGCTCGGGGGTGCCGAACAGGTTGCCGAGCACCGGGATGTCATAGCCTGTCGGCTTTTCGAACAACAGCGCCGGGCCTTTGGCACGCAGCGTGCGATCACACACCTCGGTCATCTCCAGCACTGGAGAGACGGGGATCTGGATGCGTTTCAACTCTCCGCGCTGCTCAAGCTGCTGCACGAAATCCCGAAGATCCTTGAATTTCATTGATGATGGCACCCGAAAAATAGGCGTACATCCTACCTGCTCTGCCGGCCGCTGGCAGCTTATCGCTGCTTATCTGGATGCATTCACCTGCCCTTTCCCCGGGTTGGCCCTGGCTTGCAGACTGACAAACAGCGGTTCGAGGATCGGCGCCACCCACCGCGCACCGACCTCCGAGAGGTGATTGTCATCGGTGTACAACGAATGGCCGCCATGTTCGGCGCGGCACAAGCCGTTTGCATCACACAACCTCGGCGCAGGGTCCACCACCTGTACCGCCGGGTCTTGCGCCAGTTGTGCGAACAATTGACTGATGAATGCCTGGCGCTTGTGGTGCTCTGCGAGTGCCAGCCCGACATCGTCGACCGGACGGTCCAGCATTGCCAGGCGGGTGAGGCGATACGGTGGGCTGAAGGCCTGCAATGGCGCCTCTTTTACCAGCCAGACCCGATGCCCGCCGGCACGCAATTGCGCGACTCGTGCACGCAAGCCATCGGCCAGGCGTTGTTCGGCACTGGCGCGGTCGTAGTGCCCGTCAGCGCTTTTCAGAGCGTGACCCAGATCACCTTTGCCGTCGCCGTAGAGGTACAGGCTCCAGTGCGCGACCAACACCACATCGCTAACAGCTTGCGACATCAAGGCCTGTTCAACGCGTCGATTGAACCGCGCACAACGCGCATCGTGCTCCAGGCCTTCGACAGGCAAACAACCAGGAGAACTGGCGAGCATCACGTTGACGCCATGGGTTTTGGCACCCTCGTCGAAAACCGGAATCAACGCCGTGGCATGACTATCGCCCCAGACAAGCGCTGGGCGAAGGCGGTTTTGCGCGCCATAACGGCAGAACAACCTGTCGTCCGGCGTCTTGTCATCGGCCAGGCAGGCCATCAGCTCCGGCCGCCATTCGCGACCCTTGGCGTATTGCAGGGCCTGGTCAGACAGACGCCATGGCAAGCCGTCGGTCCATCGCAAGGTTTGTCCAGCCAGGCCGAGCACCAGGACGCCGCAGGCACCAGCGAGCAGAATCTGCCGGCGCCCGCCGAGCAGGCGGCGCTCACGAAACGGGGTTTCGACGAGTTTCCAGGACAGATAACCCAGCAACAGCGTCAGCAGAATCAACCCGGCACGGTCGAAAGCACTCGGTTCACCGACGCTGGCATAGCGGGAGAATACGAACACCGGCCAGTGCCACAGGTACCAGGAATAAGAAACCAGGCCGAGGCCGACCATCACCCGACTGCTCAAAAACTGACCAACCCAGGTTTCACGATGATTGTTGGCCAGAGTCAGCAGCACCACACCAAACACCGGCGGCAACGCCGCGATACCCGGGAATGGCGTGGCCTTGTCATAACCGAACACCGCCAACAGGATCAGCACCATGCCGAGCAGGCTCAGCCACTGCGCCGCCATCGGCTTGAGACGCCACGCCGACTTGGGCGCTACCGCCAGCATCGCTCCGGCCAATAGCTCCCACGCACGCATCGGCAGCAGGAAGTAGGCTTTTTCCGGGTGATGGGCGACGGCCCACACGCTCAAGCCAAAGGACAGCAGCAATACGCCGAACAGCGCCAGCCGCCAATGTTTCACACGGCTCGACAGCAGTGTCAGCAGCAACGGGAAGACAATGTAAAACTGCTCCTCCACCGCCAGCGACCAGGTGTGCAGCAGGGGTTTGAGGTCCGAGGCGACATCGAAATAGCCGTCCTGGCGCATGAACAGGATGTTGGACACAAACATCACCTGGTAACGCACCGACCGCCCCAGCTCTTCGTAATCCTTCGGTGCCAGCAAAAACCAGCCGACCGCCAGCACCGCGATGATCATCGCGAACAACGCCGGCAAAATTCGCCGCGCACGCCGGGCCCAGAAATCGACGAAGCTGAATGGCCCGGCCTGGCGCTGATTCCAGATGATCGACGTGATCAGGTAACCGGAAATCACGAAAAATACGTCCACGCCGACAAAGCCGCCGGTAAACCCGGGAACGCCAAAATGAAACAGCACGACAGCGATTACCGCCACCGCGCGCAAGCCGTCGATGTCCCTTCGATAAGCCAGTGTGCTCATAAACATAAAACCAGTCAGATCGTTGTTTTCAGCGCGCTTGAGCATCGTCCCCGGAGATGACTGCTGACGCGGCTGGTTGCAGTGCTAACCAACTGACCTTGTCCAATCAAAAACCTCCCATGGCCCGGAAAAAAAATGCAGGCAAAAAAAATGACGCCCCACCGGGGCGCCATTCTCTTGAACTCAACGGGCGATGTTACTTGCGCTTCATCGACAGGAAGAATTCGTCGTTGGTCTTGGTCGTTTTCAGCTTGTCGACCAGGAACTCGATGGCAGCCACTTCGTCCATCGGGTGCAGCAGCTTGCGCAGAATCCACATGCGCTGCAGCTCGTCGTCGGCAGTCAGCAACTCTTCGCGGCGGGTGCCGGAACGGTTGATGTTGATGGCCGGGAAGACGCGCTTTTCAGCGATACGGCGATCCAGCGGCAACTCCATGTTGCCGGTGCCCTTGAATTCCTCGTAGATCACTTCGTCCATCTTCGAGCCGGTTTCAACCAGCGCGGTGGCGATGATGGTCAGCGAGCCGCCTTCTTCGATGTTCCGCGCGGCGCCGAAGAAACGCTTCGGTTTCTCCAGGGCGTGGGCGTCGACACCACCGGTCAGTACCTTGCCGGAGCTCGGGATCACGGTATTGTAGGCACGGGCCAGACGAGTGATGGAGTCAAGCAGGATCACCACGTCTTTCTTGTGCTCGACCAGGCGCTTGGCCTTCTCGATCACCATTTCGGCAACCTGCACGTGGCGGGTTGGCGGCTCGTCGAACGTCGAGGCAACCACTTCGCCGCGCACGGTACGCTGCATTTCGGTTACTTCTTCCGGACGTTCATCGATCAGCAGCACGATCAGGTGAACTTCAGGGTTGTTACGCGCGATATTCGCGGCAATGTTCTGCAGCATGATCGTCTTGCCCGCTTTCGGCGGTGCAACGATCAGACCGCGCTGGCCTTTACCGATCGGGGCGCACAGGTCGATGACACGACCGGTCAAGTCTTCGGTGGAACCGTTACCGGCTTCCATCTTCATGCGCACGGTCGGGAACAGCGGAGTCAGGTTCTCGAAGAGAATCTTGTTCTTCGCGTTTTCCGGACGGTCGAAGTTGATCGTGTCGACCTTGAGCAGCGCGAAATAACGCTCGCCTTCCTTTGGAGGGCGGATCTTGCCAACGATGGTGTCACCGGTGCGCAAGTTGAAACGACGGATCTGGCTCGGCGAGACGTAGATATCGTCTGGACCTGCGAGATAGGAAGCGTCAGCGGAGCGCAGGAAGCCGAAGCCGTCCTGGAGAATCTCCAGCACGCCATCACCGGAGATTTCCTCACCGCTTTTCGCGTGCTTCTTGAGCAGGGAGAAAATCACGTCCTGCTTGCGCGAACGGGCCATATTTTCTATGCCCATCTGTTCGGCCAATTCGAGCAGTTCGGTAATCGGCTTTTGCTTGAGTTCAGTCAGATTCATATAGGAATGACGTAATCATTTATGGAGGGGGGAAATTAAGCTTTTGGCTTAATGAGGCCGCGCCGCGGAGAAGGCGACAGGATCGCGTACTTATTCGAAAAGGAGTGCGTCGGCGACGGCTAGCAGGGGGCAATGGAGAAACCAGTGCGGGGCCGAATGTACCACCTGAGTTTAGGAGCGTCTAGCCCTGAATACGCAAAAAGCCCCGCTAATTTGCGGGGCTTTTTAAGGACACTTTGCAGCGACGCTTAGATGTTGGCGTCGAGGAAGGCAGCCAGTTGCGACTTCGACAGTGCGCCGACCTTGGTCGCTTCAACGTTGCCGTTCTTGAACAGCATCAGGGTCGGGATACCACGTACGCCGTGCTTGGCCGGGGTTTCCTGGTTTTCGTCGATGTTCAGCTTGGCAACGGTCAGCTTGCCTTTGTAAGTCTCGGCAATTTCGTCCAGAACCGGAGCGATCATTTTGCAAGGGCCGCACCATTCAGCCCAGTAGTCGACCAGTACAGCGCCTTCGGCCTTGAGTACGTCGGCCTCGAAGCTAGCGTCGCTAACGTGTTTGATAAGATCGCTGCTCATGGAATTCTCCAGGTTGTAAGCAAAAAAACGTGGCCCATCATAGCGGTCCTTCCCTCGTTCAGGAAGGTGCAGATGATTGAGTCTCGCTATGGTGATTCATGAGTTTGGGTATAGCTCAGGTCATCAGGTGACGGGAGCGATGAACGCGATTCCGGTGCGCAACGCGGCATTGCGTACGTGCTCTTGCATGGCCTTTTGCGCGGCGCCAGATGCTCGGCGGGCCAGCGCACGAAGGATTTTGCGGTGTTCCTGCCAGGTTTCCATGGCCCGCTCGACCCGGATGAACGGTAGCTTCTGGCTTTCCAGGAAGATGTCGGCGCTGGCGGTCAGGATGCTCAGCATCGCCTGATTGCCGCTGGCCAGCAGGATGCGACGGTGGAATTCGAAATCCAGGCGGGCCGCGGCTTCGAAGTCGCCGGACTTCAGCTCGTTTCGCATGGCGGCGACATTGTCTTCCAGCGCATCGAGTTCGCCGGTGCTCAAGGTTACGGCCGCCAACCCCGCCGCAAACCCCTCCAGCGCATAGCGCAGTTGAAAGATGTCCAGCGGCAAAGCCTGCGCCGCGAACGGCCAGCCCGGTACCGCATCGCCTCGCGACAACTCCACCGGCGATTGCACGAACACGCCTTTACCCGGCTGGATGCTGATGACACCCAGCGCACTCAGCGACGACAATGCCTCGCGCAACGACGCCCGACTGACCCCCAATTGCACCGCCAGGTCCCGTTGCGAGGGCAAGGCATCCCCCGGCCCGAAGCCCTGTTCGGTAATCAGTTTGCGGATGGCTTGCAGCGCCACTTCAGGTACGGCGCGGGAGATCGAGTTCATGGTTTTCCAGACGAACCAGGCCAATGTGCGCTCAGTTGTAAAGCTATTCGCGACGCCCGGCAAGTCGTGCCCCATGGGGGTTCGATGATTTTCACGGCTGCGCCATCGGGGTGCGAAACGCAACCTGACTGTTCAGACCAGTAAGACCGTCAACGCCAGCAAAACCGCGCTCTGGCACCCCCAAAACCCCATGTTGGCATGGCCCATGCTCTGTCGATCCGCAGAAATCACTTCTTGCCGATTCGGAGATTTGCCATGACCCAGCGTTACAGCGCCCTCCTCGCAGCCCTGTTTGCCAGCCTGATGCTGAGCCAGGCACCTGCCCACGCCGACGGTCTGGAGGATGTGGTCAAGCGCGGCGTCCTCAAGGTTGCCGTGCCCCAGGACTTCCCGCCGTTTGGCTCGGTCGGCCCGGACATGAAGCCCCGCGGCCTCGATATCGACACCGCGAAACTGCTGGCCGACCAGCTCAAGGTCAAACTCGAACTGACCCCGGTCAACAGCACCAACCGCATCCCCTTCCTCACCACCGGCAAGGTCGATCTGGTGATCTCCAGCCTCGGCAAGAACCCGGAGCGCGAAAAAGTCATCGACTTCTCCCGCGCCTACGCGCCGTTCTACCTCGCCGTGTTCGGTCCGCCAGACGCCGACATCAAGGGCCTGGACGATCTAAAGGGCAAGACCATCAGCGTCACCCGTGGCGCCATCGAAGACATCGAGCTGACCAAGGTCGCCCCCGAAGGCGTGACCATCAAGCGTTTCGAAGACAACAACTCGACCATCGCCGCGTATCTGGCCGGGCAAGTCGACCTGATCGCCAGCGGCAATGTGGTGATGGTCGCAATCAGCGAGAAGAGCCCGAAACGCGTGCCGGCGCTGAAAGTGAAGCTCAAGGATTCGCCGGTCTACGTCGGCGTGAACAAGAACGAGCCGGCGCTACTGGACAAGGTCAACCAGATCCTCGTGACCGCCAAGAGCGACGGCGCACTGGAAAAGAACGCCCTGACCTGGCTGAAAGAGCCGCTGCCGGCCGATCTCTGATTCGGCGCGCTGGAGACGTTTTATGGCTTATCAGTTCGATTTCCTGCCGGTGGTGAACAACACCGATCTGTTGCTGCGCGGTGCGTTGTTCACCCTTGAGCTGACCGCCATCGGCGCTGTGCTCGGCGTGGGGCTGGGCATCGTCGGGGCGCTGGTGCGGGCGTGGAACATCCGGCCATTCGCGGGGATTTTCGCGGTCTACGTCGAGTTGATCCGCAACACGCCATTCCTGGTGCAGTTGTTTTTCATCTTCTTCGGCTTGCCGTCCCTGGGCGTGCAGATTTCCGAATGGCAGGCGGCGGTACTGGCGATGGTCATCAACCTTGGCGCCTATTCCACCGAGATCATCCGCGCCGGCATCCAGGCGATTCCCCGGGGTCATCTGGAAGCCGCGGCGGCACTGGCGATGACGCGTTTCGAAGCGTTCCGTCATGTGGTGCTGCTGCCGGCACTGGGCAAAGTCTGGCCAGCCCTGAGCAGCCAGATCATCATCGTCATGCTCGGCTCGGCGGTGTGTTCGCAGATCGCTACGGAGGAGCTGAGCTTCGCCGCCAACTTCATTCAATCGCGCAACTTCCGCGCTTTTGAAACCTACGCACTGACCACGCTGCTGTATCTGTGTATGGCGCTACTGATCCGCCAGCTATTGAACTGGATCGGCCACCGCTTCATTGCAAGGAGCAGCCGATGAGCGACTTCACCTTCTGGGACATCGTGCGCAACCTGCTCACGGGCCTGCAATGGACCTTGGCGCTGTCGTTGGTGGCGTTCATTGGCGGCGGGCTGATCGGCTTGCTGATCATGGTCCTGCGCATTTCGAAAAAGTCATTGCCGCGCAGTTTCGCCCGCACCTACATCGAGCTGTTCCAGGGCACACCGCTATTGATGCAGCTGTTCCTGGTGTTTTTCGGCGTAGCGTTGGCCGGGCTGGAGATTTCGCCGTGGATGGCGGCGGCAATAGCTCTGACGTTGTTCACCAGTGCCTATCTGGCGGAGATCTGGCGCGGTTGCGTCGACTCGATTCCAAACGGCCAATGGGAAGCCTCATCGAGTCTGGCGCTGAACCCGCTGGAACAATTGCGCCATGTGATCCTGCCCCAGGCGTTGCGCATCGCCGTGGCACCGACCGTGGGTTTCTCGGTGCAAGTGGTCAAAGGCACCGCCGTCACCTCGATCATCGGCTTCACCGAACTGACCAAGACTGGCGGCATGCTCGCCAACGCCACCTTCGAACCTTTCATGGTCTACGGCCTCGTCGCCCTCGGCTATTTCCTGCTCTGCTACCCCTTGTCGCTCAGTGCGCGCTACCTGGAAAGGAGACTGCATGCCTCTGCTTAGAATTTCCGCCCTGCATAAATACTACGGCGATCACCACGTGCTCAAAGGCATCGACCTGAGCATCGAGGAAGGCCAGGTGGTGGCGATCATCGGCCGTAGTGGCTCGGGCAAGTCCACTTTGCTGCGCACTCTCAACGGCCTGGAGTCGATCAACGACGGCGTGATCGAAGTCGACGGCGAGTACCTCGACGCCGCCCGCGCCGACCTGCGCAGCCTGCGGCAGAAAGTCGGGATGGTGTTCCAGCAGTTCAACCTGTTCCCGCACCTGACCGTGGGCGAGAACGTCATGCTCGCGCCGCAAGTGGTGCAAAAAATACCGAAAGCCAAGGCCGCCGAACTGGCGCGGCAGATGCTGGAAAGGGTCGGGCTGGGGGAAAAGTTCGATGCCTTCCCTGACCGGCTGTCCGGCGGGCAACAACAGCGGGTAGCGATTGCCCGGGCACTGGCAATGTCGCCAAAGGTGTTGCTATGCGACGAAATCACCTCGGCGCTGGACCCGGAACTGGTCAACGAAGTGCTGAGCGTGGTCCGGCAACTGGCCAGGGAAGGCATGACGCTGATCATGGTCACCCACGAAATGCGCTTCGCCCGGGAGGTTGGGGACAAACTGGTGTTCATGCACCAGGGCAAGGTGCATGAAACAGGCGATCCGAAGGTGTTGTTCACCAATCCGCAGACGGCGGAGCTGGCGAATTTCATCGGGACGGTTGAGGCGGCGGGCTGAAGATCTGCGGTGCTATTGGCGCCGCCTTCGCGGGCAAGCCCGCTCCCACAGGGTCCTCTGCTGGAATACGATTGCGTATTCGCTGCAAAAACCTGGGGAACGGGCTTGCCCGCGAAGAGGCCAGTGGCCGCACCACTGGAGCCCCATGGTGAAAGATCGCAGCCTTCGGCTGCTCCTGCGCGTTGGCGCCAGCCTTTGATCGTGGCACGATGTCGAGGTTATCGACCGAGACCCCTGATCATGCCGCAATCCCAAGCCAAGAATCTGTCCCTGATCGCCGCAATCGACCTGGGCTCCAACAGCTTTCACATGGTCGTGGCCAAGGCCCAGAACGGCGAGATCCGTATTCTCGAGCGTCTCGGGGAGAAGGTTCAGCTGGCCGCCGGCATCGACGAAGAACGCCATCTCAGCGAAGAGTCGATGCAACGCGGGCTCGATTGCCTCAAGCGCTTCGCCCAACTGATCAGCGGCATGCCCACCGGCGCCGTTCGCATCGTCGGCACCAACGCCCTGCGTGAAGCCCGCAACCGCGCCGAATTCATCCATCGAGCCGAAGAAATCCTCGGCCACCCGGTGGAAGTCATTTCCGGCCGTGAAGAAGCGCGCCTGATCTATCTCGGCGTGTCCCACACCCTCGCCGACACCCCGGGCAAACGCCTGGTGGCCGACATCGGTGGCGGCAGTACCGAATTCATCATTGGCCAGCGCTTCGAACCGCTGCTGCGCGAAAGCCTGCAGATGGGTTGCGTCAGCTACACCCAGCGCTATTTCAAGGACGGCAAGATCACCCCGGCCCGTTACGCCCAGGCGTACACCGCGGCGCGGCTGGAGATCATGAGCATCGAGCATGCCCTGCACCGCCTGACCTGGGATGAAGCCATCGGCTCCTCAGGCACCATCCGTGCCATCGGCCTGGCGCTGAAGGCCGGCGGTCAAGGCTCGGGCGAGGTCAATGCCGAGGGCCTGGCCTGGCTCAAGCGCAAACTGATCAAGATGGGCGACGTCGAGAAAATCGATTTCGAAGGTATCAAGCCGGATCGCCGGGCGATTTTCCCGGCCGGCCTGGCGATTCTCGAAGCGATCTTCGACTCCCTCGAACTGCAACGCATGGATCACTGCGAAGGCGCCCTGCGCGAAGGCGTGCTCTATGACTTGCTGGGCCGCCATCATCACGAAGACGTGCGTGAACGCACCCTCACTTCGCTGATGGGGCGCTACCACGTCGATCAGGAACAGGCGGTACGGGTCGAGCGCAAGGCGCTGCATGCGTTCGATCAGGTGGCCAAGGACTGGGAGCTGGAAGACGGCGTCTGGCGCGAACTGCTCGGCTGGGCGGCCAAGGTCCATGAGGTGGGCCTGGACATCGCTCACTACCAGTACCACAAACACGGCGCTTATCTGATCGAGCACTCGGACCTCGCCGGGTTCTCCCGCGAAGACCAGTTGATGCTCGCGCTGCTGGTACGTGGCCACCGGCGCAACATTCCCAAGGACAAGTTCGCCGATTTCGGCGATGACGGCATCAAGCTGATTCGCCTGTGCGTGCTGCTGCGTTTTGCGATCCTGTTCCACCACATCCGTGGCACCCAGCAAATGCCCCAGGTGGAACTGAACGCCCATGGCAACAGCCTGGAAGTGGTGTTCCCGGAGAACTGGCTGGACGAAAACCAGCTGACCCAGGCCGACTTCGAAATCGAAGCGCAATGGCTGACCCGGGTCGACATTGTGTTGACCGCTCGCTGAAATTGAAAAAGGCCTTCTTCGGAAGGCCTTTTTTGTTCACAACCCATGTGGGAGCGGGCTTGCTCGCGAAGAGGCCATCACATCCAACATCAATGCTGGCTGTTCGGCCGCCTTCGCGAGCAAGCCCGCTCCCACAGGTTCCGCGTTACCGGACAGCCAGGATCGGGCTGCCCAAACGCTCCAGCAATGTCGCCTGGGCGCTGCGCGGGTTCTGGTTGCCGGTCGGTGTGTTACGGATGTAACGACCGTCCGACTGCAGGCTCCAGCTGTGGGTGTTATCGGTCAGATACAACTCCAGCTCTTTCTTGACCCGCATGATCAGCTTCTTGCCCTCCACCGGGAAGCAAGTCTCGACGCGCTTGTCGAGGTTGCGTTCCATCCAGTCGGCACTGGACAGGAACATCTGCTCGTCGCCACCGTTGAGGAAGTAGAAGACCCGGGTGTGCTCCAGGAAGCGGCCGATGATCGAACGCACGTGGATGTTGTGGGAAACCCCGGCGATGCCCGGTCGCAGGCAGCACATGCCACGCACCACCAGATCGATGCGCACACCCGACTGGCTGGCCTTGTACAGCGCGCGGATGATCTTCGGATCGGTCAGCGAGTTGAACTTGGCGATGATGTGCGCCGGTTTGCCGTCGAGGGCAAACTGGGTTTCCCGGGCAATCATGTCGAGCATGCCCTTTTTCAGGGTGAACGGCGCGTGCAGCAGTTTCTTCATACGCAGCGTCTTACCCATGCCGATCAACTGGCTGAACAGTTTACCGACGTCTTCGCACAAGGCGTCGTCGGAGGTCAGCAGGCTGTAGTCGGTATACAGGCGGGCGTTGCCTGCGTGGTAGTTACCCGTGCCGAGGTGCGCATAACGCACGATCTCGCCCGCTTCGCGACGCAGGATCAGCATCATCTTGGCGTGGGTCTTGAAGCCGACCACGCCGTAGATCACCACCGCACCGGCCGCTTGCAGGCGGCTGGCCAGTTGCAGGTTGGACTCTTCGTCGAACCGCGCACGCAATTCGATCACCGCCGTGACTTCCTTGCCGTTACGCGCCGCATCCACCAGCGCATCGACGATTTCCGAGTTCGCGCCGGAGCGGTACAGCGTCTGGCGCACCGCCAACACGTGTGGATCCTTGGCGGCCTGGCGCAGCAGGTCGACCACCGGGGTGAACGACTCGAACGGGTGCAGCAAGAGGATGTCCTGCTTGCTGATCACGCTGAAAATGTTCTCGCTGTTCTGCAGCAGTTTCGGAATCTGCGGGGTGAACGGCAGGTATTGCAGCTCGCGCTGGCTGTCCAGGCCGGTGATGCTGAACAGCCGCGTAAGGTTCACCGGACCGTTGACCTGATACAACTCCGTCTCGCTCAGGTTGAATTGCTTGAGCAGGTAGTCGGACAGGTGTTTCGGGCAAGTGTCGGCCACTTCCAGACGTACCGCATCGCCATAGCGCCGGGAGAACAGTTCGCCGCGCAAGGCGCGGGCCAGGTCTTCGACGTCTTCGGAGTCCAGCGCCAGGTCGGCGTTACGGGTCAGGCGGAACTGATAGCAGCCCTTGACCTTCATGCCTTGGAACAGGTCATCGGCGTGAGCGTGAATCATCGACGACAGGAATACATAGTTGTCGCCAGCACCGCCGACTTCTTCCGGCACCTTGATGATGCGCGGCAGCAGGCGTGGCGCCGGGATGATCGCC
Organism: Pseudomonas sp. GM74; assembly: GCF_000282455.1. Taxonomy (GTDB): domain Bacteria; phylum Pseudomonadota; class Gammaproteobacteria; order Pseudomonadales; family Pseudomonadaceae; genus Aquipseudomonas. The sequence continues at coordinate 22,738 of NZ_AKJG01000045.1, read as the reverse complement.
AGACCGGAATCGCGGCCAAAGGCGTCGATGCCTTCGAGTTCGACGATGAAGTTCAGGCTCTTGTTCACCAGCAACGGGAACGGGTGAGTCGGGTCGAGGCCGATCGGGGTGATGATCGGTGCGATCTCGTCACGGAAATAGCGGCGGACCCAGGTCTTGAGCTTGGTTGTCCAGTTACGGCGACGGATGAAGCGGACCTGATGCTTTTCCAGTTCCGGCAATAGAATGTCGTTGAGGATCGCGTATTGGCGATCGACGTGACCGTGGACCAGCTCGCTGATGCGCGCCAGCGCCTGATGCGGTTGCAGACCATCGGCACCGGCCTGCTCACGGGCGAAGGTGATCTGCTTCTTGAGGCCGGCGACGCGAATTTCGAAGAACTCGTCCAGGTTGCTGGAGAAGATCAACAGAAACTTCAGCCGCTCCAGCAATGGATAGGACTCGTCCAGCGCCTGCTCCAGCACGCGGATGTTGAACTGCAGTTGCGAGAGCTCGCGGTGGATGTACAGGCTGCTGTCATCCAGACCGGGAATGGCCAGCGCTGGCGCTGGCGCTGTCACGGCGGTTTCGACGACCGCCGCGGGCGGAGCCGGCTCCAGTTCCGGAGGGGTCTCGTCGACTTGCTCCACCACAGGCTGAGCGTCTTTTACGGCAACTTCAGTGAGTACTTCGGTATTCATCGCATGTTCCTGGGAGGGCTATTTTTGCTCTCGTAACAATTGAGCGGCACGAACGGCAAAGTACGTCAGGATGCCATCAGCCCCTGCACGTTTGAAAGCGGTCAAGGACTCGAGGATAACCCCTTCGCTCAACCAGCCATTCTGGATCGCCGCCATGTGCATGGCGTATTCGCCGCTGACTTGATAAACAAACGTCGGCACTTTGAATTCTTCTTTTACCCGGCACAGGATGTCCAGGTACGGCATGCCCGGCTTGACCATGACCATGTCTGCACCTTCTGACAAGTCCGCCGCCACTTCGTGCAGGGCTTCATTGCTGTTGGCCGGGTCCATCTGATAGGAGGCCTTGTTGGCCTTGCCCAGGTTCAACGCCGAACCGACCGCATCGCGGAACGGGCCGTAATAGGCACTGGCGTACTTGGCCGAGTAGGCCATGATCCGCACGTTGACGTGACCGGCCACTTCGAGGGCTTCGCGGATGGCCTGGATGCGACCGTCCATCATGTCCGATGGAGCCACGACCTGAGCGCCGGCTTCGGCATGAGACAGGGCTTGCCTGACCAGTGCGTCGACGGTGATGTCGTTCTGCACGTAGCCTTCTTCATCAAGGATACCGTCCTGGCCGTGGGTGGTGAACGGGTCCAGGGCAACGTCGGTGATCACGCCCAGTTCAGGGAATTGCGCACGCAGGGCGCGGGTGGCGCGCTGGGCGATGCCCTCCGGGTTCCAGGCCTCTTCAGCATCCAGAGACTTGAGTTCCGAAGGCGTCACCGGGAACAGCGCCAGCGCCGGAATCCCCAGTTCGACCCACTTGGCCGCCTCTTCCAGCAACAGGTCGATGGTCAGGCGTTCGACGCCCGGCATCGAAGCCACCGCTTCGCGACGGTTTTCACCGTCCAGAACGAACACCGGCAGGATCAGGTCATCGACGGTCAGGACGTTTTCACGGACCAGGCGACGCGAGAAGTCGTCACGACGGTTGCGACGCAGGCGGGTTGCAGGGAACAGACGGTTGGCGGGGGTAAAGCTCACGGCAGACTCCTGAGCCCGCGCAGACGGGCGAGCGTGACAGTTATAAGTGCCCATTATGACGAACGTATGACAGTTATGTGCACCCTGCGACGTGTAGCCGCATTCCATTGTCGTTGTAGGAAATGTTCACGTCGAGACACATTTGGACACTTTCCTGAATGTGTCCGAAGGGTTAGGCTGCGCGTTCATTTCGCCAGCACCCAGACAATGCTCCAACAATTTCTGCATGACTTCGGCTACTTTGCCCTTTTTCTAGGCACGTTCTTCGAAGGCGAAACCATCCTGGTGCTCGCGGGCTTCCTTGCGTTCCGTGGATACATGGACATCAACCTGGTGGTGGTCGTGGCCTTTTTCGGCAGTTATGCCGGCGACCAACTGTGGTACTTCCTGGGGCGCAAGCACGGCCGCAAGCTGCTGGCCCGCAAACCCCGCTGGCAGATGATGGGTGACCGTGCGCTGGAACACATTCGCAAGCATCCGGACATCTGGGTACTGAGTTTCCGCTTCGTCTACGGTTTGCGCACGGTCATGCCGGTGGCCATCGGACTGTCAGGCTATCCGCCGGGCCGTTACCTGCTGCTCAACGGGATTGGCGCGGCAATCTGGGCCGCTGCCCTCGCTGCCGCCGCTTACCATTTCGGCGCCGTGCTCGAAGGCATGCTCGGCAGTGTGAAGAAGTACGAGCTCTGGGTGCTCGGTGCGCTGCTGGTCCTGGGCTTCGTACTGTGGCTGCGTCGGCGCTTCAAGAATGCCCGCCTGGCCAAGCAGGTCTACGCCGACGAACAAGCCCTGAAAGCTGCGCGGACCAACACCGAAGGCCCTACGACACCAGCCGAGTGATGCGGGTCCTGCAACAGTAGAGACCGATGCCGCTCAACAGGCTGTAACTGAGCAGGCCGACCCAGCCCACCGCACTGGCCGGCCACAGCCCCACCATCGGGGCCAGCCATGCCAATGGCAGATTCGACGCCAGCCGTACCAGCTCCAGCTTCAACGCCCACGGGCGATTCTCCAGGGCCACGCCCAGCACAAACAGACCGAACGCCACGGCACCCCAGCCCAACACCAGTGCGGCGACTGGCAGCTTCGGTTCAAGATTCATCACGTAACTGCCCAGCGCGATATAGACGCAGAACTGCAAGAGGACGTAGAGCTGCTGACGCCCGTCCAGCGCCACCTCGAATTTGCGAAACTGGCTCAGGTCCGGCTTGTTCATCGGGTATCTGGCCGCCACGTCCGCCGGGCGCCAGCCGGTGCGCATGAACCAGATCCGCAGCTTGTCCCGGGTGCTTTCGGTACGCCGTGCGTCTGCCCAAAGCTGCGCGTAGAACTGCACGTTCGCCCACACGGGGTTCCAGCTCGCCAACGGCGTGGTCACGCCGAAGATCACCGGCTCGTTGTCGTCCTCTTCCTGGAACGAGCCGAAAAGACGGTCCCAAATAATGAACACGCCGCCGTAGTTGCGATCCATGTAGAGAGCGTTCTGTGCATGGTGGGCTCGATGATTGGACGGCGTGACAAAGAACCATTCGAACCAGCCAAGCTTGGGAATGTGCCGCGTGTGCACCCAGAACTGGTACAGCAGGTTCAGCGCCGCAACGCTGACGAACACCAGCAGCGGCACGCCGAACACCGCCATCGGCAGATAGAAGATCCAGCTCAACAGGAATCCGGTACTGGTCTGGCGCAACGCCGTGGACAGGTTGTAGTCCTCGCTCTGGTGATGCACCGAATGGGCGGCCCAGAGGATGTTGCGCTCGTGGCCCATGCGATGCAGCCAGTAGTAGCAGAAATCGTAGAAGACGAAGGCAAACACCCAGGTCCAGACGCTGTCGGCCGACAACTCGAACAGCGCCAGATGCTTGAAGGCGAACGCGTAGGTCACCAGTCCAATGCCTTTGGTCAGCAGTCCCGTGGTAGTCGACAGCACGCCGGTGCTGATGCTGTTGATCGCGTCAGCCACCCGATAGTTGCTCACCCCGCGCCTACGGTCGGCCAGCAGCTCGAGGGCGATCAGCGCAAAGAAGAACGGCACCGCGTACAGAATGAAGTCCATGACGCGCCCTGGTCGGAGTCCTGAGGACAAATGCTATGTGTAACTGCGAATTAACCCTATGGCAACGAGTGACAAATTAGTGGACATTTAACGCCATGAATTTGGAGAAAAGCCCATGAGCAAAAAAGTTGCAGTGATCCTTTCCGGTTGTGGCGTGTACGACGGCGCCGAGCTCCACGAGAGCGTCATCACCCTGCTGCGCCTGGATCAACGCGGGGCGCAGGTGCAGTGCTTCGCACCGAACATCGCGCAGTTGCATGTAATCAATCACCTGACCGGCGAAGAAATGCCCGAATCGCGCAACGTGCTGGTGGAATCGGCGCGGATTGCCCGGGGCAACATCAAGGATATCCGTGACGCGAACGTCGATGAGTTCGATGCGCTGATCGTGCCCGGCGGCTTCGGCTCGGCCAAGAACCTGTCCAGCTTCGCCATCGAAGGCGCCGGCTGCACCGTTCAACCGGATGTCCTGGCACTGACTGAAGCCTTTGCCGAGGCCGGCAAACCGGTGGGGTTGATGTGCATCTCCCCTGCCCTGGCGGCAAAAATCTACGGGCCTGGCGTGACTTGCACTATCGGTAACGACACTGACACCGCTGCCGCGATGAACAAGATGGGCGCGACCCATACCGATTGCGCGGTCAGTGACATAGTCGAAGACAAGGCGCGCAAACTGGTGAGCACTCCGGCTTACATGCTGGCGCAATCGATCAGTGAAGCGGCATCGGGGATCAACAAGCTGGTCGACCGGGTACTGGAGCTGACCCACGAAAACGATGCCTGACACCCTTCAAAAATGTGGGAGCGAGCTTGCTCGCGATGGGGCCAACACCTTCAACTTTGATGTTGTCTGTAAGTCCGCTATCGCGAGCAAGCTCGCTCCCACAGGGTTCGCCGCAGGCCTTAAGAATTGCGGGCCAGCCGGGTGAGGATACGGTCCAGCGCATTGGCAAACGCCTGCTTTTCACGGTCGCCGAACGGCGCTGGCCCACCCCCCATCTGCCCCTGTTCGCGCAAATCGGTGAACAGGTTGCGCACCGCCAACCGCTCCCCCATGTTCTGCGCATCAAATTCCTTGCCCCGTGGGTCGAGCGCCGCCACGCCCTTCTTCACCAGACGGTCGGCCAGCGGCACATCGCTGCAGATCACCAGCTCACCGGGCACCGCGTGCTCCACCAGGTAGTCATCCGCCGCATCCGGGCCGCTCGGCACCACGATCAGCTTGACCAGCGCCAGCCCCGGCTTGGTCTGCGGCTGCCCGGCCACCAGCACCACTTCGAACTGGCGCTTGAGGGCGAACTTCACCACCAGATCCTTGGCCGCCCGCGGACAGGCATCGGCATCGATCCATACACGCATTGGTTTTTCCTCTGTTGAAAAGCATCTCGGGCAAGCCACACGCCGCTAAACCTGTGGGAGCGTGGCTTGCCCGCGAAAGTGAGCGAAGCGAATGCCGTTTAAGAAACCTGCACCCGCTGCCTCTCAACCACCCGGCTACGACCGTACAACACGACAATCGCAATGATCGCCACAGCCTGGGCGCTCAACGAATAGGCATCGGCATGGATCCCCAGCCATTCGAAGTCAAAGAACGGCACCGGCCGCGTGCCGAAGATCCCGGCTTCCTGCAGCGCTTTCACGCCATGCCCGGCAAACACCACCGACAAGGCGCACAAAAGACCGGCGTTGATGCTGAAGAACAGCGCCAACGGCAGCTTCGCCGAACCGCGCAAAATCACCCAGGCCAGGCCGATCAGCAACACCAGCGCCGTAGCACCACCGGCCAGCACCGCGTTGTGCCCCGCGGGGCCTGCCTGCAACCACAGGGTTTCGTAGAACAGGATCACTTCGAACAGTTCGCGATACACCGAGAAGAACGCCAGGGTCGCAAAGCCGAAACGCCCTCCGCCGCCCACCAGGCTGGACTTGATGTAATCCTGCCAGGCCGCCGCGTGACGACGGTCATGCATCCACACGCCCAACCACAGCACCATGACGCTGGCAAACAACGCCGTCGCGCCTTCCAGCAATTCGCGTTGTGAACCGCTGACATCAATCACATAGGCTGCCAGCGCCCAGGTGCCCAACCCCGCCACAAACGCCAGGCCCCAGCCGACGTTAACGCTGCGTACCGCCGTCTGCTGACCCGTGTTACGCAGGAAAGCCAGGATCGCCGCCAGCACCAGAATCGCTTCCAGGCCTTCGCGCAGCAGAATCAACAGGCCGGAAATGTAACTCAGCGACCAGCTCAAACCCTCGTTGCCCAACAGGCCGGCCGATGCCTTCAACTTGTCCTTGGCCACGTCCAGGCGCTGCTCGACCTCGCTCACCGGCAGGCCGTCCTGCAACGACTGACGGTAGGCCATCAGGGATTTTTCCGTGTCTTTACGCACGTTGGCGTCAATGTTATCCAGCGAGCTCTCAACCAGCTCGAAGCCTTCCAGATACGCCGCTACGGATAAGTCATAAGCCTGATCATGCTCACCGGCACGATACGCCGCGATGCTCTTGTCCAGAGTGGCCGCGGTGTAGTCGAGCAGTTGCGCCGGGCCACGCTTGACCTGCGGCGGTTGCGCCCGCAGGGCACGGAAGGTCGCGGCGGCTGGCGGGCCTTCGACGGCCAGCACTTCGGCCGGAGTCTGACGAGCCAGGTCGGCGATGTTGTAGGTCTTTTCAGCCTTGGCGGTCGCCGGGTCGACACTGAAGCTGGCGATATAGGTGGCCAGATCCCAACGCTGACGATCATCCAGTTGATCGGCAAAGGCCGGCATGTCAGTCCCTTCGACGCCCAGACCCAAGGTGCTGTAGATCGCGTAGAGGCTCAGTCGATCCAATCGCGTAGTGTCACGCAGATCGGAGGGCGGCGGCGTCATGTCGACACCTGCCGGGCCGTCGCCGGCCCCTGTATCGCCATGGCAGACCGAGCAATGCTGAGCGTACAGCGGCGCGCCACGAGCCGGGTCCGGTGTAATCACCGGGGCCTGGCTGACTTCATAGGCCACGGCCAGCTTCGCACCCAGTTGCCGGGCCTGGCGAGTGACCTCGGCCCCCTCCTGTCGGGCGCCGATGGAATTTCCCAGCGTGGTCAGACTTTGCTCCAGCACGGCTTTTTCCGGCTTGGCCGGCAGGGCTGCAATCAGGCTTCCCAGCGTCTTGACCGAGTCTTGCTGCGCGCGAAATCCGGCCTGGTCCGTGATGCTGCCCGCCTGCACCGTGTCCGGGTATTCCGCGCCGATGAAATCGAGCAAGTGCAGCGCCTGCGGCGCACCTTCGGCGGGAGCGGCCAGTAGCTGAAAACTGCACGCAGCCAAAAGCGGCAGCAACAGCCAGGCCAGGAAACGGGAGGGGGCAATCATGAATGAATCTCAATTGGAAATACGAAGTTACATATTGTTAACGCCTGACGGGTTTCGCTCAAGCTTTGTTGATACTTCTTCGTAATTGCATTGGTTTCTGGAATTGCCCCCACAAACGAAAAAGGCGACCTCCAGGGTCGCCTTTTTTGTAAGTCGCCGTTTACACGGCGGCCCTGCGCAACGTCGCCATGAAAGCCGCCGCCCCGATGAACAGCCCGGCAAAGGTGCGGTTCATGCGCTTTTGCTGTTTTGGTGTGCGCAACAGGCGCAGCACTTTGGACGCCAGACCGGTGTAGCCGGCCATGACGATCAGGTCGACGCAAACCATAGTCACGCCGATCACCAGATACTGAATCAACAGCGGAGCATGGGGGTCGATGAACTGTGGCAGCACCGCCAACATGAACACCAACGCCTTGGGGTTGCTGATGTTCACCAGAAAACCACGGAACACCAGGGCCATCGGCTTGCCGATCTGACGCAGCGCCGCGTCATCGCTCATATCGCTGGGCAGCGCGCGCCATTGCTTGATCGCGAGGTAAACCAGATACGCCACGCCAAACCATTTGATGGCGTAGAACGCCGTGGCCGAAGCCGTGAGAATGGCGCCGACACCGGCACCAACGATGGCGATCTGCAAAGCCAGGCCCAGTTGCAGGCCCAGGGCGTTCCAGTAGCCGCGCCAGAAACCGTATTGCAGGCCGCTGGACATCGACGCAATGGCGCCGGCACCGGGGGACAGGCTGATCACCCAGCAGGCGGCAAAAAACGCCAGCCATGTTTGAAGCTCCATTGCACACCTCGACTCAGACTCGTGACAGACGTCTAAGCTAATGCGGCTTTGGGTGGATGACTACCGATTTTTTGCAGGACATGGCGACGCCCGACCAGCGTTCAGGGCTTGAGGGCCTCTTCGCGAGCAAGCCCGCTCCCACATCAGACCGATGTCGCCAATAAGAACGCGATCACCTGTGGGAGCGGGCTTGCTCCGGGCGGCGGTCCGACGAAAGCGGTACATCAGGTGACCGCCGGTTTACTTTTCAAACCCGCTGGAAGGAAACACATCCGTCCCGCGCCAGCGCCGTACCGAACGCTGGAAGAACAAACTGTTGGGCACCTGCACCATGGCGCTGCCAGTGCCGAGTTCTTCGGCCTCGATCAGCGTGGTGTAAAGGAGATTGATCGCCACAACCCGGCCTTTGACGCCGGGCTTGTCGGTGGTGTCCACCAACTCGACCACGTCACCGATGCGAAACGGGCCAACGGTAAAGATCAGGATCGCGCACAGCAGGTTCGAGAGCACGCTCCATATGGCGAAAAACGCCACCGCCGCGACCGCGACGAAACCGGATAACGCGGTCCAGAGCACCGTGGCCGAGACCCCGAGTCGCTCCAGGACGAAAATCAACGCACTGCCCATGATCAGCCAGCGCAATCCGCCCCGCAGCGGCATCATCAGTTGCGGCGGGAACGGGTAACGCTCACCGAGGCGGCTCAGGCCTTTGGCGACGAAGCGCTGGGTGAAGTAGCCGGCGAGCAGGATCAGCAGGATTTGCACGCCAAGCCAGATCGGCTCGGCCCACACCGCCGGCAGCGGCAGTTTGAAGGCATCCATCAGGACAGTGCCTCCAGCTCCGCCTGCATACTTTCAAGCATTTCCAGGGCTTCCATCCACGCCTCCTCCAGCTCCGCCTCACGCACCTTCAGCCTGGCCTGTTCGGCCAGCAGATCACGCAATTCGTTCTTGCGCGCCGGTTCGTAGATGTCGCTGTCACCGAGGCTGGTATCGACCTTCGCCAGTTTTTCGTGGAGCTTGCCGAGTTCGGCTTCAAGCTTGTCGGCTTCGCGCTTGTGCGGCGCCAGTTGCTGACGCAGCGCCGCAGCGGCCTGTCGCTGGGCTTTCTTGTCGGTCTTGTCCGGGTTGACCGGCGTGTTGTTGACCGGGGCGTTGCGCTGACGATACTCCACCAGCCAACGGGTGTAGTCCTCCAGGTCGCCGTCGAATTCCTCGACCTTGCCATCCGCCACCAGATAGAAATTGTCGGTGGTGCTTTTGAGCAAGTGACGATCGTGAGAGACCACCAATACCGCACCACTGAATTCCTGCAGGGCCATGGTCAGCGCCAGGCGCATTTCCAGGTCCAGGTGGTTGGTCGGTTCGTCGAGCAGCAACAGGTTCGGTCGGTCCCAAGCGATCAAGGCCAGTGCCAGACGCGCCTTTTCGCCACCGGAGAAATTCAGTACCGGCTCGTCGATCCGCGCGCCACGGAAGTCGAAACCGCCGAGGAAATCACGCAATGTCTGCTCGCGTTCGGTCGGCGCCAGGCGCTGCAGGTGCAGCAACGGACTGGCCTTGGAGTCCAGCGAATCGAGTTGATGCTGGGCGAAGTAACCGACCACGGTGTTCTCGCCACGGGTCAAGCGGCCGGCCAGAGGCGAGAGCTCACCGGCAAGGTTCTTGATCAGGGTCGATTTACCGGCGCCGTTCGGGCCGAGCAGGCCGATTCGCGCCCCCGGGGTCAGTTGCAGCTTGACCTTCTCCAGCACGGCTTTGTCACCGTAACCCAGGCGGGCATCGGACAGGTCGATCAGCGGGCTGGAAATCTTCTGCGATTCACGGAAAACGAAATCGAACGGCGAGTCGACGTGGGCAGCGGTCAGCTCTTCCATCCGCTCCAGTGCCTTGATCCGGCTCTGGGCCTGACGGGCCTTGGTGGCCTGGGCCTTGAAGCGGGCGATGTAGCTTTCCATGTGCGCACGTTGCACCTGCTGCTTCTCGTACGCCTGCTGTTGCTGGGCCAGGCGTTCGGCACGGGCGCGCTCGAAGGCGCTGTAGCCTCCGCGGTACAGGGTGATCTTGCGCTGATCGACGTGGGCCACGTGATCGACCACGGCATCGAGGAAATCCCGGTCGTGGGAAATCAGCATCAAGGTACCGGGATAACTCTTGAGCCACTCTTCGAGCCAGATGATGGCGTCGAGGTCCAAGTGGTTGGTCGGCTCGTCGAGCAGCAGCAGGTCCGATGGGCACATCAGGGCCTGCGCCAGGTTCAGGCGCATCCGCCAGCCACCGGAGAAATCCCCGACCTGGCGATCCATCTGCTCGTTGGTGAACCCAAGGCCGGCAAGCAGCTTGCGCGCCCGGGCGTCGGCGGTGTAACCGTCGGCGCTGTCGAGTTCCGAGTGCAGGCGGGCCTGAGCGGCACCGTCATGGGCCTCTTCGGCTGCGGCCAGATCGCGTTGCACCTGACGCAGGCGCAGGTCGCCATCGAGCACGTAGTCGACCGCCAGGCGTTCGAGGGTGTCGACCTCCTGGCGCATGTGGGCGATACGCCAGTCTGCCGGCAGGAAGCAATCACCCGAGTCCGGGTGCAGTTCGCCCCGAAGCAAGGCGAACAGGCTCGATTTGCCGGCGCCGTTGGCACCGATGAGGCCGGCTTTCTGGCCGGCGTGCAGCGTCAGCTCGGCGTCTTCTAGCAGACGTTGCGGGCCACGCTGTAAAGTCAGGTTCTGAAGTCGAATCATAATGGCGGCGGAGTCTACCAGCTTCGCTCGCAACTGGCGCGAGTAGCACTATGTCCTCTGACCTGTGGAGCTTTTCCCTGACCACTTACGCCCGCCCGGGTGTTGAACAGGCTTGCCTGCAATTGCAGTCGGCGGGAGCCAATGTGTGCCTGTTGTTGTGCAGTGCATGGCTGGGACAACGAGGCGTGACCTGCGATGAGCAGCGCTTGCAGCTACTACGCAGCGTCGCCGTCGCTTGGGACAACGATGTCGTGCGACCGCTACGCGCCTTGCGCACACAGTGGAAGGCCGCGGCCATGCAAGACGCCGAACTGCAAACCTTGCGTGAACAAGTGAAGGCACTGGAACTGGAAGCCGAACGGCATCTGTTGTTGCGGCTGGAGAGAGCGGCGCAAAGTTGGCCGCAAAATGCCGAGACCGATCTATCGGCCTGGCTGGAAGGTGCGGCGGCTGAGGCCGCCCACCTGCACCGCGACGCGCTGCATCAGCTGCGCGTCGCGGTAACCGGCACTTAGGAAGCGCTGGCCGGGGTGGTTACAACACTCGAAGTTGCGGCAGGCGTTGGCGCTGGCGCGGCTGTCGAGGTAGTTGCTGCCGGAGCAGGTGCTGCTGGCGCAGCCGGAGCGACTGGCTTGGCAACCGGTGCGGTGGCTGGTTTGGCGGCAACCGGCTTTTTCACTGCAGGTTTGGCTGCTGGTTTTGCAGCGGGTTTTGCAGCAGCCGGTTTGGCGGCAACTGGCTTGGCAGCGGCTGGCTTGGCGGCAACGGCTGGTTTCGCTGCGGCTGGTTTGGCCGCCGCTTTTACAGCAGGTTTTGCCGCTGGCTTGGCTGCTGGTTTAGCTGCAGGTTTTGCAGCGACAGGTTTTGCAGCCGGCTTGGCAGCAGGTTTCGCCGCAGCGGTGCGGGCAGCTGGTTTAGCGGCCGGTTTTGCAGCTGGTTTTGCAGCCGGTTTCGCGGTGGCGGTTTTAGCCACGGCTGGTTTGGCAGCAGCGGCTCTTGCAGCGGCAGGTCGTGCGGCGGCTGGTTTGGCAGCCGTGGTTTTAGCCGCAGGTTTTGCAGCGCTGGCAGCGGCCGGTTTTCTCGCTGCAGGTTTTGCAGCAGGTTTGGCTGCGGCAGTTTTAGCTACCGGTTTGGCAGCAGCAGGCTTGGCCGGTGCTTTTGCAGCAGCCGGTTTGGCAGCGGCTTTCTTCGCAGGTGCCGCAGCAGGCTTGGCCGCACGCAGGGACAACGCCTTGCCGACAGCCTCTTGTACACGACCGACGCCCTGGGCCAGTTTCAGGCTTTCCTGAGCATCGCGCTTGAGTTGCAGAATGTAGCCGCGGGTTTCCGACTGACGATCCTTGAGGGCATCGAGCAGCTCCTCAAGATCGGCCACTGCGCCCTTGGCCTTGGCTTGCGCCTTGGCTTTTCCGGCCGCCGCGGCGTCCTGCAATTTGGTGCGGGACTTGTGCAGTTTTTCTTGCGCTTTTCCGCGCTGCTTTTCCAGTTTGGCGAGCAGTTTTTCAGCATCAGCCAAGGCTTCGGAACAAGCGGTTTCCAGATGCTCGAGCAAGCTGCTCGAGAGTTGTTGGAGCAAGTGCAACGGAGTGTTTACTGGCTTCTTGGTGGCCGACATGGTTTACCTCCTGGCTGAAGTGAGTGCGGCTCATACTAGACCTCTGCTGCAACCGCCGCTAGGGCATGTTGACACTATCGAAAGCGCGGTGTTGCAAAGGATTGAAAAACTTCTGCCTCGGCGTAAAAGCAGTTCACCGTTGCGCGCGTTCTCGCTGGCATAATCGCCCGCATTTCAGGTCGGAGAGTGCTCATGTCACGCTACCTTTTTTTATCGCTGTGCGTGTTTTTTTCGGTGGCCCAAGCCGCCGAAAAAACGCAGGAAAATGATGCCCGCGATCTCGCTTACAGCTTGGGTGCAAGCCTTGGCGAACGCTTGCGCCAGGAGGCTCCCGACCTGCAGCTCCAGGCACTGGTTGAAGGATTGCAACAGGCCTATCAGGGCAAACCACTGGCGCTTGAGGATGAGCAGATCCAGCAGATACTGAACGAGCATGAAGCCCGGATCGCCATGCAATCAGCCGAGCCGCAAAGCGAAATGGCACTGGAAAAAGAACAGCGTTTTCTCGCCACGGAAAAAGCCAGACCCGGCGTGCGCGAACTGGCTGACGGGGTGTTGCTGACCGAGTTGACGCCAGGCACTGGCGCCAAGGCCGGACCGAATGGCAAGGTGCAGGTGCTGTACATCGGTCGCCTGCCCGACGGCACGGTGTTCGATCAGAACACTCAGCCACAATGGTTCAGTCTCGATAGCGTGATCGCCGGATGGCGCAGCGCGCTGCAAAACATGCCGGTCGGGGCGAAATGGCGACTGGTGATTCCATCGGCTCAGGCCTACGGCGCCGACGGTGCCGGTGACGTGATCGCTCCGTTCACTCCACTGGTGTTCGAAGTCGAATTGCACGGCGCCACCAGCTGACGACGCAAACGAAAAACGGCGTGCCTTGGCACGCCGTTTCGGGATCTTGCAGGAAGTGCTTCAGGCCTGAACCGAATCAGTTTCCTTGTGGGCGGTGTGCAGCACTTCGATCAGGCAGTCTTCCAGTTCAAAGCGCTCATGCAACAGGCCGCCGAGTGTCTTGAACTCTTCGGCGACACACTTCCCCGCGTCACACAGGTCATTGAAAGCGAGCAGCTTCTCGGTTATGACGTCGATACGCGGGTAGATCGTCTCGGCGAGCTCCAGGCCACGCTTGTCGTTGAAGGCTTTGGCCTCCCCCGTCAGCTGCTCGTAGATCTCGAAATGCCCGGCCGATACATAATCGACCAGCACGCCGCAGAATTCCTGCAAGGGCTTGCGGTTCTCACCCAGCACCTCAGGCTTTGCGCCGAGAGCGTCATAGGCCCCGATCAGTTCGTGTCGTTCCTGCAACCAGCGATCGATCAGCAGGTGCACTCCGCCCCAGCGTTCCTGAGCATTCTGACAACTTTCGAGCATGGTGATCTCTCTTCCCTTGTGGGTCAGCTGCTCTATGCCCGCTCGCCTCTTGTAACTTCGGTGGGCGGTCAGGCAGAGCGTCATCGAGCAACATAATTCCAATGACACGTGCGGGCCAGATTATGCCCGCACGACACTGGCTTCAAGGTACGCAGGCGATAAAGTTCATACAAGTGTTTAATCGCCCGCAAAGGCCCGGTGCGACGACTCGCCGCTGAGTGGTCGCTGATAGCTGGTCCAGACCAGTCGCAGCGACTGGTAAACGGCCAGAATCACCATCGCGACGAAGAACAGCAGGCTCCACTCGGTGAGACTCAGATCGAACAGCGTCCAGGAAATTTCCACGCAATCGGCAGCCCCCTTGAACATTTGCTGTACGACCGATAGCCACGGCGAATTGGCCAACAGGTCCGCCAGATGCGTCGAGCACGCCGCTACCTGTTCCGCCGGAAGGCTTTGCAACAGGACCTGTCGCCACGCTGTGACAGTGCCGGCCAGGCTGCAACAAAGACTGAGCAGCCAATACAGAACGTTACCGAAGCGACCGGGGCCATGGACCGAAGCCATCAGGCAGACACCGGTAAGGACCGCCAGGCAAAACCGCTGCACAAGACACAAGCCGCAAGGCCGCAGGCCGACTGCATATTCCAGGTAATAGGAAACACCCATCGCCAGGGCACCCGCAATGAAAGCCATGAAAAACAAGGAGCGTGAGCAGGCCAAAGACATGGCTTTTCCGTAAAAGTAGTGACAGACCATTACGGTAGAGGAAAGCGCGACGGCCTTTCAAGGCAAGCGCCCACGGAGACTTCAGCACAGGTGTAGGGAAATCCCGACGCGGGCGAGAGGATAAAATGTAGTCCTCTGTAGGACTTTGCCTGCGACGAAATTTTGCGACTGAATTTCAACTGATCATCGCACTGCGGCAAGGGCAATTGCTCCCTCGCCGCGGGTCATCGCTCAGGCGCCGGAATCCGGCGCCAGCGAATGGTTCAAGCGCGGACCGGCACTGGCAGAGGGGCCGCGAGCAAGCGTTCATCCAACAACCCCAGCCCTTCCTGAAACAGCTGGTTGCTGCGCTCGGCATCGCCCATTTGCGCCAGCAAGCGTGCCAGCTCGGCACAGGCTTCCGGATTGCGCTGTATACGCAGGCTGCTTTCCAGATAGTCCCGAGCCTTGCCCCACAAACTGTTTTGCAGGCAGAGACGACCCAGTGTCAGCAGCAGGCCCGGATCGGTCGGATGGTCCTTGAGCCAGCCTTCGGCGGCCTGCAACTGGCGGGCTGGATCATTGCCGCGAACCAGTCCGTAGAGTCGGGCCAGATGACTGTCGTAGTTGCGCTTGAGCGCAGTGCGCAGCACTTCTTCGGCCTCGACCTGAGCCCCCAGTTGCCGCAACTGCTCGGCATACGCGAGCACCAGTTGCGGCTCCTGACGCTGTGCCGAAGTCAGTTGTTGCCAGGCGCGCTCCAGCGATTGCTTCCCCACTGTTCCGTCTTCTTCCCGTTGCGCCGCCAGGGACAGGTTCGCCCCCCACGCCCGACGCTCCAACTCGGCGAGTTCGGCCGCCGGCAGGATTTTGTCCTTGCGCAGCTCCGGCAGCAGGCGAATCACTGCCGACCAGTCACCACGTTGCTGAAGCAGGCGCTGCAATTGACGCAGGGTCTGTGCGTTATGAGGATGGCGTTCACGCATGGCTTGCAGGGTAGCGAGGGCGCCTTCGGTATCACCGCGATCGGTCTGCAACTGGGCGTGGCTCAAGGCGATCGCCAACTCGGCCTGAGGCTGACGCTCCAGGGCGCGCTCCAGCAAGTTGTCGCTTTCTTCGTAATTGCCCAGTTCGTTCGCGGCACGGGCAGCGCCGAGGTAGTAAAGCAGCGGTTGGCGTTCGGCTTCGGCGGCCCGATGCAAATGCCGCTGCGCGCTGGCCCAGCGACCTTCGGCCAGGTCCAGCTGACCGTGTTCGATCGCCACCTGCACCCGACGGCTGCGGTTACGTCGTGACCACGGATTGACCACGCCACTGGAAGCCATCACCAGTTCAACCAGCGACTTGATGCCCCAGATCACCAACCAGAGCACAGCCACCAGCGCCAAGGTAGCCCACAGGCTCGATTCATAGCGGAAGGTCTTGTAGGCAATCAGCACGTAGCCGGAGTGTTCGGCAATCGCCAGCCCCAGCGCAGCGGCAGCGGCGATCACGAGGAACACGATCACATAGAGGCGTCTCATGGCGTGGCCTCCGGCGCGGCGTTCGCGGCAGGCCTGGTCAGTGGCTTGACCGAGTCTTCGGCGTTGACGTTGCGCCGTTCCAGATACCCCTGCACCGCGCTCAGAGTGCCGGTCATATCCGGCGTGACGACGGTAACGGGTTGCCTGCTCAACTCGGCGACCTGCTCAAGCATGACTTTGCTTTGAGCGTTGTCCGGGTTGAAGTTGCCCTTGAGGATGTCCCGCGCTTCGTCCAGCACCTGGGAGTAAACCGCCGCCTGGCCATTGAGGGCGGCCCACTGTGCCTGCTCCAGCGCCAGGCTCAGGGCCAGGCGTACCTGACTCAGGCTCTGGCCAGCCAGCAATGGACGAACGTTTTTGTCGGCATTGAAATCGATACGGATGTAGCGCGAAATCTGATCCCACCATTGCGCCCAGCGACTGGCACCGTCGCCATCGGCAGTCAGGCCCAGCAACGAATCGCCACGGTCCTTGTACTCCGGCGCCAGCTCGGTGAGGCTGGCCACTTGATCGCGCAGCGCGCCCAGACGCAGGAACAGCCCGGTGCGATCCGGTTGTTCGGTGCTGCGCAAGGCGATCAGGGTCTTGGCCACCTGCTCGCGAGCGGCAAAGGAGCCCGGGTCGTTTTGCTCACGCAGTATCTCATCAGCACCCTGGACCAGTGCCTGGGCACTGCTGATGTCCTGCAAGGCGGACAGTCGCAGACTGGCCAGACGCAGCAGGTGCTCGGCCTCGGCCAGGCGCCAGTCCTTGCGACTGGCGCCGAGTACGGTTTCCAGCCGTTGGTTCAACCGCTGCTGATCACCTTGCAGCTGAATCACCAGACGACTGCGTGCTTCCAGTTCATCGGCAGGAGGCAATTGCGCCAGGCGTGCACTCAGGCGCTCTTCATTGAGCTTGAGGCTTTGCGCCTGGTCATTCAGCGCCTGCACCTGGCTCAGTTGCTGCTGATTATTGGCCTGCAGGTGACGCACCTGCCAGACACCCCAACCACCCACCGCTACACCGGCCGCACCCAACAGCAGCGCGATGATTGCCAGACCATTGCCTCGACGCTGCTCGGCAGCAGGTGGTGACGGCGTCGGCGGCATTTCATCAACAGGTGCATCAACAGGTGCATCAACAGGTGCATCAAGCACCGGTCGCGAGTCATCTTTAGGCAAGGCTGTTTCGCTCACGTATCCATCCTTTGCATCAGAAAACGGGTACGGGATGCTCCCGCAACGCCGTCAGCAAGGCCGCGGCACTGGCGCCGCGACAATCCACAACTGTTTTGGCCCCGGCGGCACGCGCCATTTCGGCAACCCTGGGGCTCGGTACAAACAACGGCAACCGCGCCAACTGCGGCCAGGCATCGCCGGCCAATTGGTGCAGGTGCTCAAAGCCTTGTCCACTGCTGACCACCAACCCGTTCAGGCGTTCCGCCTGGATCCGTTGCGGCAGCAGTGTCGGCGGATAAATCGGCAATCCCCGGCGGTACAATTCCAGATACTCGACACTAGCACCAAGCTCACGCAAACGCTCAGCCAGCAACTCGCGCCCGCCCTCCCCGCGCAGGATCAGCACTCGCGCATCCGGTTGTGCGATAGCCTCGCGCAGACGGGAAAGTTCGAGCAAGGCTTCACTGTCATCGCCTTCTGCCGGGAAGCTCACGTCCAGCCCGTGATCCTCGAGGATCTGCGCAGTCGCCGCGCCGACGCTGAACCACTTCACATCGGGCGGTGTTGGCCAATACCGATCGAGCAGCTCGATGCCGATCCGGGCTGCCGGCTTGCTGACCACGATGACGGCGCAGAACTGATCCAGCGCCAGAATCACCTGGCGCATTGTGTCAGTGGCCGCAATGGGCATGATGTCCAAAAGCGGCAGGCTGTTACTGAATATCCCCTGCTCGGCCAGAAGACTGCCAAGCGCCGCCGCTTCATCGGCGGGGCGCGTCAGCAGCAAACGCCAGCCGATCACTCGTGACCAGCCTCGCCATAGACCGCTTTGAGGATGGCATCGGCACCCTGGCTGAGCAGGTCTTCGGCGACTCGCACACCCAGCGCCTCGGCATCCTCGCGAGGGGCGCGGGCCTGTGCGCTGAGCAGCAGGCCACCGGCCGGATCACCCACCAGCCCGCGCAACCAGACCTGCTCACCTTCCAGCACGGCGTAGCAGGCAATCGGCACCTGGCAGCCACCATTGAGGTGCTTGTTGAGGGCTCGTTCAGCGGTCACGCGGGTGGCGGTGTCCTGGTGATGCAGAGGTGTCAGCAACGCATGGATTTCACTGTCGTCGCTGCGGCATTCGATACCCACCGCGCCCTGGCCACCGGCCGGAAGGCTGTCGTCGACGCTGATGGCCGAGGTGATGCGATCTTCGAATCCCAGGCGGATCAGGCCGGCAGCGGCGAGGATGATGGCGTCGTATTCGCCGGCGTCGAGCTTGGCCAGGCGAGTGTTGACATTGCCGCGCAGGAAGCGGATTTCCAGGTCCGGACGGCGGGTCAGCAATTGAGCCTGACGGCGCAGGCTGGAGGTGCCGACGATGCTGCCCCGGGGCAACTCATCCAGGCTGGTGTAGGTGTTGGAAACGAAGGCATCGCGCGGGTCTTCCCGCTCGCAGATGCAGAACAGGCCGAGGCCTTCGGGGAAGTCCATCGGCACGTCCTTCATGGAGTGCACGGCGATGTCGGCTTCATTTTCCAGCAGCGCGGTTTCGAGCTCCTTGACGAACAGGCCCTTGCCGCCGATTTTCGACAGCGGCGAGTCAAGCAGCTTGTCACCACGACTGACCATGGGGACGAGGGTCACCAGCAGGCCCGGATGAGCCGCTTCAAGACGGGCTTTGACGTATTCGGCCTGCCAAAGGGCAAGAGCGCTTTTGCGGGTGGCGATGCGGATCTGGCGAGAGGACATGGATCAATCCGTACTGAATAGATACGACGGATAATAACAGCTCAGCCAAATCCACTTTGACTTGTATCAGATACTACTCGGCCTCCCTGGCCCCGGATGTCCGGCAATCGGGTGTAAAATTGGCCTGCGAACAGCTGTTTAAAGCTGTTGCATCATTTTGCGTACCCCAGCCACATGACGCCGGCTGACGATCAGCGCATCACCATTGAGGCCTTTGAGGAACAGCTGAAAATGCCCCAGGGGGGTGCGTTGCAATCGCTCGATACGCTCGCGGGCGACCAGTGCATTGCGATGGATACGCACAAAACGGTCACCGAACTCGTCTTCGAGAGCCTTGAGCGGCTCATCGAGCAGCACTTCGCCGCTTTCGTGGCGCAAGGTCACGTATTTGTGGTCGGCAATGAAATACACCACCTGATCCAGCGGAATCAGCTCGATCCCTTTACGGGTTCGGGCGCTGATATGGCTGCGCGGGCCGTTGCCGCTTTCGGCAGCCGGGCGGGTCAGGGCGGCGAGCTGGGCACGATTGGGGCGCTCGGCTCTCTTTAATGCGTCATGTAATTGTTCAGTTCTCACAGGTTTCACCAGATAGCCTACGGCGCTGGCCTGTAAGGCTTCCACGGCAAATTCATCGGGCCCGGCGCAGAACACCACGGCGGGGGGAGTTTCGCGTTCACACAACCGAGCAGCCACTTGAAGGCCATCCAGGCCGGGCATGCGGATATCGAGCAACACGATATCCGGCTTGTGGCTGTCGATCAGTGCCAACGCCTCTTCGCCATTCGTGGCACTAGGCTCCAGGACACTGTACCCCTCGAGTTCGCCAACCATTCGGCTCAGGCGCTCGCGGGCCAAGGGTTCGTCATCAACGATCAGGACATTCATATTGCGCTGGATTCCTGCGTGAGTCTCGCACAAGGATAGCGTAGACAGGTGAAGTGACGTCCGTCACCGCGATCCACGCTAAGACTAGCGCGAGCGTCAAAAAGTGCCGCTGGTCCGGCGGCTAAATTTTCATCTGCCGGGCGATTGGCGGCCCAGGCCCGCGTTGGCGATGCATCGCCACAGGGTTTGCTGATACGCAATATGAACACCCCACTCTTCTTATAGTCAGCGGCTACACCGAGAAATGCGCTGATCCTACTGTCCAACTGTAGACGGTTGCCGGGACGATATTGCTCAAATGGAAAATATCGTTCTGCAAAAATGCGCGACTCTTGCCCCGGCCCGGGCTTTCTCTCCCCAAAAAAACGTATCGACCAGTGTCAGCGACAGGATTGGCAACCCTGTTATTATCCGCGCCAGCGTTCCACGCCTTCTTACTTCAAGCCGATACGAGCGAATTCATGAGCACTGACAAGACCAATCAGTCCTGGGGCGGCCGCTTCAGTGAACCCGTCGACGCCTTCGTCGCCCGCTTCACCGCCTCCGTCACCTTCGACCAGCGCCTGTATCGCCACGACATCATGGGCTCGATCGCCCACGCCACCATGCTGGCCAAGGTCGGCGTGCTAACCGATGCCGAGCGCGACAGCATCATCGATGGCCTGAACACCATCCAGGGTGAAATCGAGGCCGGTCAGTTCGACTGGCGCATCGACCTCGAAGACGTTCACATGAATATCGAGGCGCGCCTGACCGACCGCATCGGCGTGACCGGTAAAAAACTGCACACCGGCCGCAGCCGTAACGATCAGGTCGCCACCGACATCCGTCTGTGGCTGCGTGACGAGATCGACCTTATCCTGGCCGAAATCACCCGCCTGCAAAAAGGCCTGCTGGAGCAGGCCGAGCGCGAAGCCGCCAGCATCATGCCGGGGTTCACCCACCTGCAGACCGCACAGCCGGTGACGTTCGGGCACCACATGCTGGCCTGGTTCGAAATGCTCAGCCGCGACTACGAACGCCTGGTCGACTGCCGCAAGCGCACCAACCGCATGCCACTGGGCAGCGCGGCGCTGGCCGGCACCACCTATCCGATCGATCGCGAATACACCGCCCAACTCCTGGGTTTCGACGCGGTTGGCGGCAATTCGCTGGACAACGTCTCCGATCGTGACTTCGCCATCGAATTCTGCTCGGCGGCCAGTATCGCGATGATGCACCTGTCGCGTTTCTCCGAGGAACTGGTGCTGTGGACCAGCGCGCAGTTCCAGTTCATCGACCTGCCGGACCGTTTCTGCACCGGCAGTTCGATCATGCCGCAAAAGAAAAACCCGGACGTGCCGGAACTCGTGCGTGGCAAGACCGGTCGCGTGTTCGGCGCGCTGATGGGCCTTCTGACCCTGATGAAAGGCCAGCCTTTGGCCTATAACAAGGACAACCAGGAAGACAAGGAACCGCTGTTCGACGCCGCCGACACCCTGCGCGACTCGCTGCGAGCCTTTGCTGACATGGTCCCCGCGATCAAGCCCAAGCACGCAATGATGCGCGAAGCGGCCCTGCGCGGTTTCTCCACCGCCACCGATCTGGCCGACTACCTGGTGCGTCGCGGCCTGCCATTCCGTGATTGCCACGAAATCGTCGGCCATGCCGTGAAGTACGGTGTGGACAGCGGCAAAGACCTGGCGGAAATGAGCCTGGAAGAACTGCGCAAGTTCAGTGATCAGATCGATCAGGACGTGTTCGCCGTGCTGACCCTGGAAGGCTCGGTCAATGCCCGCAACCACATCGGCGGCACCGCGCCGGCGCAGGTGAAGGCTGCTGTAGTGCGCGGCCAGGCACTTCTGGCCAGCCGTTAGTTAAAAGCTTCGCGGGCAAGCCCGCTCCCACAGGATTCGTGTCGTGCCGCAGACTCGCGAACGACACACAACCCTGTGGGAGCGGGCTTGCCCGCGATGACTGACTTCAGAACGCCACAGAACTATTTTTTGGCAGCAATCATCGCCAGGAACGCCGGCATCGCGGCTTCCCGGTCCGCCGCCACACGCTGCACGTTCGGATTCCCCCCCAAAAACTCCAGCAGCGCCTTGGCCTTCGGCATCTCGGCCAACAAATCGATGCCAAACAACTTCTTGGCGACCCCACACGCCAGCGGCACGCTGAACAGGAAATACAGATCCGCCACGCTCAAGCTGTCGCCAGCCACGTAAGGGCTGAATTTTCCGTGCCGGCCCAGCGCCGCCATCCCCAGCAACAATTCGGCTTTGGTTTTTTCCTTGATCGCATCCGGCAGGGTCATGCCGAAAAAGGCTTCGGGATAGCAGGCGCGGCCTGGCAATTCGATGTACAGCTCGATTTCCCTGGCCAGTGCCAACACCTGCGCGCGTTCGAACGGATCGCTCGGCAGCAAAGGCGTGCCTTTCTGGCTCTGCTCGATGTACTCGAGGATCACGCTGGTTTCATTGATGAAGCCCTGCTCTACCTGCAGCACCGGGACCTTTCCGCGAGGGCTGATGGCCAATGCCTCGGGGCTGGTGCCAGCGTAAAACGGCACTTCTTCGAAGGGCAGGCCTTTTTCCAGCAGCGCCAGTTTGACCATGTTGTAGTAGTTACTGACGGAGAATCCATAAAGCTTGATCATCACAAAGCCTCCAGGCCGTGCGGGGTGGGCAGTGCCTGTTTATAGAACGCTGCCGGGATTCTTGCCAGCAGCATCACGCCGCTGAATGCGGGTAAACTGGCCGCCTTTCCCTGAGGAGCCTGCCATGAGCGAGCCAACCGATATCGACAACGACGAAGAAGAGTTCGCCGAAAGCACCCTGATCCAGGCCATCGAAAACCAGATCGAAAGCGACAACCCGCCAGCGGCCAAGGCGACGTTCAACAAGCTGACGCTGGTGGGTTACGAGCGGGAAGATATCCTCAACCTGATGGCTCATGTTTTGGCGGTAGAAATCGACGCGATCCTCGAAGAAGACCGCGCGTTCAACACCGAATGGTACGAAGCTGCCCTGCGAGCATTGCCCGAGTTGCCGCCGGAAAAGCAGTAAATCCACGCCCTCCCTGTAGGAGCAGCCGGTCGAC